>JBKQMS010000001.1:0-95057 GCA_052326485.1 Thermoplasmata archaeon
TTTGCTCGGCCTCGGCGAGCGCGACCGGCTTCTGAACCCGGTGGCCATTCCCGTTCACGGGCTCAGCGATGGCCGCTTCTCGTCCGATGAGCTTGTCTCGAAGAATAGCCAGGATCTGGTCGTTCGAGTCAGTCATGTGTGTGGCCGCCTCCTCCTCCGAGAGACCCGCGAGGGCGAGCGCCGCGTGTCGGAACTCTGCGGCTACGTTCATCCTCGTCTGGGCGTTCGTCTCGAGGAATTCCGCTGCGTTCGCGTACTCGCGACGCGCCTCGGCCAGAAGCTCTTCACCCCACCGTTTCCCGACGTGATAGCGACCTGCGACCCCTGTATCGTGTCCGAGGATTGCCTCACGGAGATCGCGACTGATCCGACCGTTTCCCTCGGCGAGCATGAGTCGCGTAGAGCAGTAGCTTCGCAGGACGTAGCTTCGCCAAGTCACACCGTCAGGGGCAGCTGCATGCAGAGCCCGAGCGATTTCGACCACCACATTTGTGGTGGCGAGGAAACCGTGCCGAAAGCGAGCTTCCTGAGCATGGCGCGAAGCCGCCCCTTTGAGGACGGTTTTCGCCGTCACCACTGGCGAGTCAGGACCCAGGCTCTCTCCCTGTCTCGTCCTTTCCTTGAGGTATGCCAGAAGCGTTGTCGAGAGCTGCTGGGTTCCGAAGGTCACGTACGCCCGCCGTGTTTTCGACAATGCGGCAGGGACTCGGATGACGAACGGAACCTCCTCAAAGACAGGGTCTCGCCCAAGCTTCAGCTCGGGAAGATCCCCCAGGGTGAGCCCTCTTTCTCCCCGATACGAACCGACAACCTGGGGGCGCAGGCCCGCATGTGCGATCAAGAGTGCGATCACTCGGCCCCGAAGGGTCAGCCGCTCGAGGACCAAGCCGAGTTCCTCGGGCGTTGGGACGCGTTCCTTCTCGAGACTCGCGCCCTGAATTGGTTCTAGTTTGGGGTAGCCGTCGAAGCTAACGTGCCGGTACCCGAGGTAGTTTCGCAGACCCGAGAAAGTCTTCTCGATGTAGGTGTCGAGCCGTCCCTGGCGCTTCAGGTTCGCAGCGTACCTCGTCAGCCGCTTCCTCAACTCGTCGGGCTCGCCGCGCGCGTAGGCCACCACTTGTTCGGGGTCGAGCTCAGTCCGTTCGAGTAACAGATCAAGCTTGCGCAGGTCGACATCCGCGGAGAGGGCACTTCGCAGGCAACGCTCCTCATACCACTCCCGAACGCTCGGGTTGGCGAGCAGGCGCTTCCGTTTCCCCGGAGTTCTACGGGAGGTCTGGACGAGTGCCCGTTCCGTTGTCCGTGGCATCGCCCCAGGGGTATGGTTGAGGGGCCTAATGAGTATTCGTACTGCTGGGCGCAGTGGGCGCGGCCAGATTCGAACTGGCGACCTTCACCGTGTCAGGGTGACGTCATAACCACTAGACTACGCGCCCGCGCGGGCGGCCACCGACGTCCGGCACTTATCTCTGTCGGAAGACGGGTCAGCCGTAGCCCCCGGGAAACTGGCTCGAGTCGGGGTGGTCGGTCCAGTTGTAGTAGCCCATCGACTGCCGCTGCGACTCGGTCGACTCCTGGCGCAACCCCCCCTGGAACGAGCCGTAGACCTCCCGTACTTGCTCCTCGATCGAGCGGGCCCGAAGGAGGGCCTCCCGGACGTGGCTCGCGTCAAGGAACTCGCTTCCCGAGACCGCGGCGAGATCGCCCGCGGTACGGATGAGACCGCCGAGCTCACGCAGGCGCAACGTCAGCGCGTTCCGCCGCCCGTCGAGGACCTCGGCCCGCCGGCGTGCTTCCTGGATCAGCTCGAGGATTGCCGCGCGGGTCGCGGGACGGATCCGCCCGTCGACCGCGATCTCCTGGGCACAGAACTGGGCGATGCGCAAGCGGTTCGCCTCGTTGTCCGGCATGGCGGTCTCGAGGAGCACCTCGTAGCCGGAGCCGGCGATCCGCGAGCGGAGCGGCGAGAGGATCCGGTGGATGTCCTGGATGTTCGCGGCGGCGACGAGGATGAAGTCGCACGGAACGCCGTCCACGCGCACCGCCGCCCCCCCGGACTGGGGGTTGCGGCCGGTGATCGGGAAGCGCTTCTCCTGCATCGCGGTCAGGATGTGCCGCTGGAGGAAGCCGAGGTGGGGGAGCTCGTCGATGAATAGCACTCCCTCGTGGGACTCGTGGATCACACCGGGAATGACCCGCTCGTAGGGAAGGGTCCCCAGCTGCGGATGGCCCCCGTATGGGTCGTGTCGGACGTCCCCGAGGAGCTCCGTCTCGGTCGCACCGGTCGCCATCAGGAACGTGTTGCGGTCGAGCCGGATGAGGACCTTGCGCGGGCTCTGGTGCTGGAGCGTGCGTCGGCGCTCGAGCGCCCGCTGGTCGAGGACCTTGATGTGGTCGCCCGCCCGCTCGTAGGCGACGACCTCCTCGACTCCGGAGCGAAGCCGTGTCGTGCGGACCGATTCCTGCGGGTTCCCCCCTGGGCTCACGGTGAGCTCGAGGATCCCTCCCACGAGGTCGCGGAACGGGTTGCCGCTGCCCGAGACGCCCGGGGACATCTGCTTCACGTTCCCGCAGCTGGGGCAGTACCGTTCGGTCGGCGTGGAGTAGAAGCTGCACCGCGGGCATCGGTAGCCGAGCCGCTCCGCGACCGCGGACGGGGCCTCCGTCGGGAGGATCAGCTCCCCCTCGACGGACCGGGCCGCTTCGCGCTCCCGGTAGACCTCCTCCCGGGACACCACCTCGATGCTGGGGCGCTCGGGATTCTCGGGGTTGTGGACGACCCTCAGCTCGGTCCGGGGGCGCTCGAGGTGGAGCGCGAGGGCCTGCGCGGTCATGGATTTGCCGATGCCGGGGGGGCCGACCAGGAGCAGGTGGCGCCGCTGGTAGGCCGCGATGCGGGCGATCTCGACCGCCTTCTCCTGGCCGATGACTCGCTCGAGCGGGTCGGTCGGGATGTGGATGTCCTCGGTGGTCGCCACCTCGTCCAGGGCCGCCGGGGCGCGATGGGCACCGTCGCTCGCCGGAGTCGTCACGGTCGTCCGGGAAAGCGCTCGGGAGGGTAATAGGTTCGTCGCGGGGCTTTCCGGAAAAGGCCCCGCGACGTAGGGTAGGTTCCTAGCGGCTGGCGGACGAGGCTCCGAGGTCGGCCTTCGTGAAGACCCGGACGTTCTCGGGCATCTTCCCGACCGGCCCCATGCGGGTCGCTACGATCGTCAGGATCCCCTTCTCTTGGGCGACGTCGAGGAGCCGCTGGCTCACGATCCCGTCGAAGACGACCGCCTTCGCGGGGGTCGCCAAGTTCGCGAGCGCCTCGATCATGTCCTTCACGGGGGCCTCTCCCACGACCGTGTCGCCTTCGCCAACGAACAAGCTCTTCGACGCGTTCTCGACGCTCACGAGGAGGTCGAAGTAGTGCTGGAGCTCAGGGGTCAGTGGGACGGCGGGGGGCGGAGGCGGCGGCGGGGGGGGCGGGGGCGGCAGCGGAAGGCGCGCGGGCGGAGCTCGTTCGCGCTCCTCCCGACGCCCTCCCCCGCCTCGCTCGTCCCGACGCTCGTCGCGCCGCTCCTCGCGTCGTTCTCCGCGGCCTCCGCCTTCCTCGCCGCGCTCCTCCCTCGGCTCCCGGGTCGCGCCCGTGGACTCGAACCCGCTCATCTCGAGGTACTGGTTGAGGGGAATCTTGTTCCGTAGGCACTTGAGGAGCTGTTTCTGGGTCAGTTCCTCGACCTCGCTCCCGCGCGGGGCGCGAGCGACAAAATCGATATCCATCGTCTGGAGCATCTCCCGAAGGATCAGTTCCCCGGCGCGGTCGCCGTCCGTGAAGACAGTGACGGTCTTCCCGCGCGAGAGGTCCTTCACGGTCTGGGGAACGCTCGTTCCCTCGACCGCGATGGTGTTCTTGATCCCGCAGCGCAAGAGGTTCAGCACGTCCGAGCGGCCCTCGACGACGATGAGCGCGTCCGCTTGGTCGATGTTCGGCCCGCTCGGCAGGTGTTCGGGGCCGTAGGTCGTGATCTCCTCGACCTGGACCGCCTTGCGGACGGCCTCGGTGAGGTCGAGTCCGACCCCTTTCGATTCCTCCTGGAGGTGGGCGAGGATCTCCTTCGCGCGCTCGACGACCTTCTGGCGCTTCGAGATGCGGATATCCTCGACGCTGATGACCTCGATCTTGGCCCGGCACGGGCCGATGCGGTCGACGGTCTCGAGCCCCGAGGCCAGGATCGCGGTCTCGACCTGGTCGAGGGACGACGGGATCAGGATCTCGCCTTCGCTCTTTCCTTTGCGGCTGTCGATCTCGACCTCGATCCGTCCGATCCGCCCGGACTTCTGGAGGTCGCGGAGGTCGAGCTCGTCGCCGAGCAGGCCCTCGGTCTGTCCGAAGACCGCGCCGACGACGTCGGGCTTGTCGATGACGCCTTCGGCGGCAATGCGGGCTCGGATCTGGTATTTCGCGGCGTTAGGGTCGTTGGTCATGTTCGATTCTCCTCATGGCGGAAAGCGGCCCGCTCATGGCGGGTGCCTCCCCAAGGGACGATCTAGGCGGGACCCAAGTCGCCGGACGATGCGCGGATATTACGACAGGACCGTGGGCGGAACATGAGTCGTGATTCCGGATCTCCTGGCGACGTCGGGAGGATTCCTCCTTTCGTCCCCGGAGGGGTGCTTTCCAACGCTGTTGAGCCGGGGGCGGTATTTAAGCGGGCGGTTCCCCGTCCCGGGTCGCACGCCGCCGGCTTCCACCGGCGAGCCCTACTGCCGAAGGATGCTAACAGTCTTTATATCCGCCCCCTCTACGCGACCTCGGAGCCACACTCATGCCCCGTAAATCTGCGCGAAAAGTGACCGACGTCCCGGAACCCGGGACTCCCGCGCCGGAACCTCCGCTCGCGGAAGATGACTTCGTGTCGTCCCTCAAGACCGAGCTATCGAAGACCCAAGAGGCGGCGAGCGCCCAGACCGGGGAGGACCTATCGCACCGGGCGGAGATCAACCGCCGCCTGCTCCAGGACCTCTGGGAGGTCCACAATCAGTTCGAGGAGGTCTCGGTCCATCTCACCATCGACCCTTCCCAGACGCTTTTCGCGACGTTCACCGAGTACCCCACGACCTGGACGTTCAAGGAGAACTTCGACTTCGGAGCGGTCAAGACGATCGAGCTCGGGGACCGCGCGAGCGGGTGGGTCGGCTTCACGCTCCGCTTCTGGTACTACCGTACCCCCGAGGGAAAGACGCACCTGCGCGGCATCTTCGAGTGGTGCGACGGCGAGAGCTACCACCGCTACTCCGGGTGGATGCGGATGATGAGCCAGGCGGTGCTCTACGACAGCGCCGAGGACGAGGTCCACGTCGGAGAGCTCCACCGCGTCCTGAAGGACGTCGTGGTGCAGTGGTACTCCGCCCACCTCGCGCGCACTCCCGAGTCGCTCGTGGCCCATCTCAAGGAGAAGTACCCGAAAGGGGCCTCCTACGCGAAGGAATCGTACCGGTAGGCGCCGTCCCGACGGCAGAGCACCGCCCGGAACCCGGGCGAACGCCCCAGTCTTGAAATAAGCCGGGGCTGCTCCGCGAACGAGCTCATCCCACGCGTGGTCCCGCCCGGACCGAGCGGGGTGTGCCAGGGCAGTACGTGGCGGGCGCGTTACGCGAGCACTTGGTCGCCTATTTCGAAGAGCACCACAAGCTCCTCGAAGCGGGGGCCCTTCAGCTCCTGCTCTCCGACCGACAGCCGCTCGCGCTCTCGCGCGAGCTCCTGGCCCGGACCGAGGAGGATTCCCCGTTCGTCACTCGGGAGATGGTGGAGGCCGTCCTGGCTCGCCGCCAGGCCCCGCCTCCGCGTGCGGAGGCGGCGGTCGCCGGGCTCGCCTCGAGCGCCAACGCCCGTCGACCGGCGGTGCCGTTCGAGCTGCTCAATGAGGGGTTTACCGGGCCTCCGGTGGCGAGTCCCCCGATTGCGGCCTACGGGGCGCTCTTCCAGTCCCGGTACCGCGCCCTCGCCCGGATGCTTCGAGGCCGACCGGACCTTCCGAACCTCCGGCCGATCCGGGAGTTGCGGGCGTCCGAGGGAACCTCGTCGGTCATCGGGATGGTGAGCGGGGTCCGGGAGACCCCGCAGCGCCACCACTTGATCCTCACCGTCGACGACGAGAGCGGTTCCCTCGAGGCGCTCGTCCCCAAGGACTCGCCCGGGTCTCGGGTCACGTTCCTCTCCGACGAGGTGGTCGGCCTCACGCTTTCGTTCGGGAAGGAGCCGGGTCGGATCCCCCGGGTGGCTCACGTCGAGCGTCCCGACATCCCCTCGACCCGTTCCATGGGCCGGTCGACCTCCTCCCGACGGGTGATGTTCCTCTCGGACCTCCACGTGGGCAGCCGGTCATTCCTCAGCGAGAGCTGGGCCTACCTGGTCGAGTTCCTGCGCGGGCGCGGCCCGCACGCCGAACTCGCCGGGTCGATCGACTTTGTCGTCATCGCGGGCGACCTCGTGGACGGGATTGGCGTCTATCCCCGCCAGGAGCGGGACCTCGCGATCTCGGACGTGGTCGAGCAGTACGCCGAGGTCGGCCGTCGGCTCTCCGAGCTCCCGGACCGTCTCACGATCGTCGTCATCCCGGGGAACCACGACGCGGTCTCCCCGGCGGAGCCGCAGCCGGCGCTTCCCGCGAACCTCGCCTTCCTGCTGCCGCCGAACGTCCGGACCCTCGCGAACCCGTCCACGTTCGCGCTCTCGGGCGTCGTGGTCGAGGCCTACCATGGGAGGAGCTTCGACGACCTGATCCCCGCAATCCCAGGGGCCTCGTACGCCCGTCCTACCGAGGTGATGAAGCGGATGCTCCTGATGCGCCACCTCGCGCCGATCTACGGGGATCGCACCCCGCTCGCGCCGCTCCCCCGGGACGGCCTCGTCATCGACCCCGCGCCGGATATCCTCGTCACCGGCCACGCCCACACGTACGGAGTCGACCGATACCGAGGCGTGCTCCTGCTCAACGCCTCGACCTGGCAGTCGGAGACCGAGTACCAGCGGATGCGCAACATCTCTCCGGTACCGGCCCGTGCCGCGGTGGTCGACCTCGCGACCCTCGCGCTCGCCACGCTCGACTTCTCGGCCGGGCGCCCCACCGTGGTAGGACCCGAGCCATGAGCCCCTACCCCCTCGACCCGCCCCCGGCCGACGGTCCGATGCGCCTCGTGCTCACCACGTACCCGTCCCGCGAGGCGGCGCTCCGCGCGGTCGACTCCGCGCTGCGGGCGGGGCTCGCGGCGTGCGCGAACGTCCTGCCCGCGTACTCCCGGTACTGGTGGAAAGGCCAGCTCGAGTCCGCGGACGAGGCGCTCGTCCTGTTCAAGACGGCCCCGAAGCAGGTTGGCGCGCTCTTCCGGCACCTCGAGACGACCCACCCGTACGAGGTCCCCGAGATCGCCGAGGTCGACGTGCCCCGGGTCGGGAACGCCTACCTCCGGTACCTCCTCGCGACACTCGACCCGGGATCATCGGCCCCTCCGGGGGCCGTTCGCGTTACGCGTCGGGGAGGACAGCGAGCCCGGGGAGCTCGATCCCCTGCACGAACTCAAGCGCCGCACCGCCGCCGGTCGAGATGAACTGGAAGCCTCCCGCGACCCCGAGGTCGTTCGCGATCCGCGCGGAGTCGCCGCCGGCCGCTACGTGGTAGCCAGGGGTCTCTCCCAGCCGGGCCAGAACCTCCCGCGTCCCGGCCGCGAACCGCGGGTCCTCCGCGAGGCCGAGAGGCCCGTTCCAGAAGACCGTGTGGGAGCGGGAAAGCACCTCGGCGAACCGGGCCCGGGTCTCGGGTCCGATGTCCTTGGCGACGCCGCCCGGAGGGATGTGCCCGACGGCACGGGCCGTCGCCTCCGGGGATCCGGGTCGCTCGACGACGAGGTCTGAGGGCAGGAGCACCTCCGTACCGGTCGATTTCGCTTGCTGGAAGAAGCCGTCGACCGCCTCCTTGAGCCCTGCCTCGACCTTCGTCGCCCCCAGCGCCACGTTCTGGGCATGAAGGAACGGGAAGGCCAGGGCGCCCCCGATGAGGAGCGAATCCGCGCGTCCGAGGAAGCTCGTCAGCAGCGGGAGCTTGTCCGCGACCTTCGCCCCGCCGACGACCACCACGTACGGGCGCGACGGGGCCTCGATGAGCTTCGAGAGCTCCCGGACCTCACGCTCGACCAGGAGCCCTGCGAACGACGGGAGGCGTTTCGGCACCCCGACGGTCGACGCGTGCGCCCGGTGGACCGTCCCGAACGCGTCCTCGATGAAGACCTGGCCGAGGTTCGCGAGCTGCGAAGCGAACCCCGGGTCGTTGGCCTCCTCTCCCGGATGGAAGCGCAGGTTCTCGAGCATGAGGAACTGCCCGTTCTCGAGCCGGGTCGCCAGCTCGAGCGGCCTCGCTCCCACGATGTCCTCGGCGAAGGAGACCGGCTGGCCGAGCAGGGCGCTCAGGTGGTGCGCAACCGGCCGGAGCGAGAAGCGGGGGTCCCGATGGCCGTCGGGGCGACCTAGGTGCGAGAGCAGGATCGTCCGAGCCCCGGCCGCCCGAAGGTGGTTGAGGGTCGGCAGGGCTTCTTGCATCCGACGGTCGTCGGCGATCCGACCGTTCTCGTCCAAAGGGACGTTGAAGTCGACCCGAACGAGGACCCGTCGACCGTGGACCGGCGCCGAGGCGATACCGCGTTTCTCGGCCATTCGCCCGGAGCCAGGGTCCGACCACTATGAGGGTTGTGGCCCGGGAGGGGCACGGGAGGTGCGTGCGGTGATCTCCGCGACGATCGCCCGGGTCGCCGGGAGGTCGAGGCCCTGCCGCTCGGCCTCGCGCAGGATTTCCCCGGAGATCGCCTCGATCTCCGTCGGGCGGCCTCGGTCGAGGTCCTGGAGCATGCTCGACCGGTTCGAGGCGGTCGCGCGGACGATCCGCTCGAAATCGCGCGTCACCTCCTCGCTCGTGAAACCGAAGCCGGCGGCCCGCGCGACGGCCAGCGCCTCTCCGAGGAGCTGGAGGGCCTCCGTCCGTCGCGGTTCCTGGAGGAGCTCCCCGTTCGTGACCCCGTGGGCGGCGGTGACCGGATTGATCGCGGCGTTCACGAGGGCTTTCCTCCAGACTTCGCGCTCGAACTCGGGGACCGCCTCTACCGGGACCCTGGCCCCGTCGAACAGCATCCGGAAGAGACGCGCCGCCCCCGCCGCGGGACCCGCCTCGCCGGGGACGGGGAGGAGGACCTCGCCGAGTCCGGTCTCCCGGACCTCGCCGGGGCCGACCCAGGTCGCGGGGATCGAGTTCACGCCGTGCACCGCGTAGGCGGCCGGGTCGTCCCATCCCCCCGCCCTCAGGGCGGTGCGGGCGGAGGAGAGCACGCCGAGGCCGTTCTGCAGGAAGAGGACCGGGCGCGGCGGGAGGGCACGGGCGAGCTCGGTCGCGGCGGTCGCGAGGCCGAACGTCTTGGTCGTCACGAGCGCCACGTCGGCCTCGCTCGCGGGGGGGATCGTGACCGCGGACTCGACCCGCACGACCCGGGGCCGGGATCCCGAGACGATGAGACCTCGAGCCTGGAGCGCGGCGATGTGGTCGGGGCGCCCGACGAGGAGGACCGAATGGCCCCCCTCCTGGAGCATGGCCCCGAGGAGACTGCCGACGGCCCCGGCACCTACGATGAGGATCCTCACGGTCGCCCGAGCGTCACCCGAGTCGTCGCACCAGGTCCGTAAGTCCCGGAGCGTTCCCGAGGTCGCGCCGGAGCAGGCTCAGCAGGCCCTCATAATAACGAACCTGCTCGCGCGCCTGCCGGACCTTGAGGAGGAGGTACTCCTCCTCCCGCCGGAGCTGCCCGATCTCGGCCACCAGCTGGCGCTGGGCCGCGGCGAGCGACTCCTGTCTATCGGTAGGGGGGAGTGGTCGGGGCATGATGGGTCACGTCCATTCGGGAACGGTCCAGCACGGCATCGACGGTGATCCGGAGGTAGTTGAGCTCCTTCTTGACGCGCCGCAGTCGGGCCTCGAGCCGACGCCGCCGGTCGCGCACGTCCCGAAGGGAGCTTTCGAGGACCTCCGTTCGGTTCCGCCATTTGTCCCGTTCCTGCACGCCGAGCAGGATCGAGTCCACGTCGACCATCGGGGGCGGACGGGGGGGCTCCTGAATCAACCTTTCGGCGGGAGGGGGGTCTCCCCGGAGCGCTCATGTTTAAGCCCGGCGGCGGTTGGGTGGGGGCGGAAGGGGACCCAAATGAGCGCGCTCGGCAAGATCGTGGTGCTTGGGGCCGGGAACATCGGGGGCTCGCTCGCCCAGCGGCTCGCGGAGATGGACGTCGCGCGCGAGGTCGTCCTGATCGACATCGTCGACGGCCTCCCGCAGGGGAAGGCACTCGACATCCAACAGTCGGGCCCGATCCTCGGGTTCTCGACGAAGGTCACCGGCACGACGTCGCTGAACGCGCTGAGCGGGTCGGACGTCGTGGTCGAGACGGCCGGCCTCGCACGGAAGCCCGGGATGAGCCGATCGGACCTCCTCGAGAAGAACGCCGGGATCGTGAAGGCGCACGCGGAGGCCGTCCAGCTACACGCCCCGAACGCGGTCTCGGTGGTCGTGACCAATCCGGTCGACGTAATGACCTACTACTTCCGAGAGGTCAGCGGTCTTCCCCCGGCCCGCGTGTTCGGGGAGTCGGGGACGCTCGACACCGCCCGTTTCCGCTCCTTCGTCGCCGAAGCCCTGCACGTCGCGCCCCGGGACGTCACGGGATTTGTCCTCGGCACGCACGGGGACACGATGGTGCCTCTCCTCTCCCTGACGAGCGTCTCCGGAGTGCCCCTCACGAAGCTCCTTCCCGCCGAGCAACTGGCGGCCATCGTGGCCCGGACGAAGCAGGGGGGCGCGGAGATCGTGAACCTGCTCAAGACCGGGAGCGCCTACTACGCCCCGACGGCGAGCCAGGCCGAGATCGTCCGGGCGATCGCCCACGACGAGCACCGGCTCCTACCGGTCGCGGCGCACCTCGCAGGAGAGTTCGGCGAGAAGGACGTCTGCGTCGGTGTGCCGGTCGTGCTGGGGCGGCAGGGCGTGGAACGGGTCGTCGAGGTGGACCTGCTTCCGGCCGAGCGGGAGGCGTTCCGGGCGAGCGTCGCCGCGGTCCGAGCCGACCTCGCGATCCTCGCGAAGCTGCCGCGGTGAGCAGGGGACGACGATGGCGATGGCGGAGCCGTTGCCCGCGACCGGAACGGTCGAGTTCGTGGACGTCAAGCGACGGCTCGGCACCCTGAGGACGACCACCGATTCCGCCGACCACGCCCACATCACCGTCAAGCCCGAGGTCTGCGCTCGATGCCCGCACTCGCTCTGCACGTTCGTCTGCCCCGCCGCCTGCTACGAGCGGATCGAGGGGCGTCTCGTGTTCCGGTACGAGGACTGCGTCGAGTGCGGGGCGTGCGATATCGCCTGCGACCAAGGCTCCGTCACCTGGACGATGCCCCGCGGCCCGTACGGGGTCCGCTACTCCTACGGCTGACCCGTCGGGGCTGCGAGCCGGTCACCCATAGACCCCGGACCGGCCGCACGGAGGGTCCTCACCGACCCCCTCCCGTGCGAGTCAAGGAGCATCTTAAAACCCCAGTCGCCCGCTCGGCGCTCCAGGAGGGCCCGACCACGTCCACCGCCGCGACCGCGCCCGAAGCGCCTCTCCTATTCCCCTATCGTCCACGGCCGGGTCAGGAATCGATTCTCCGCGAGGTCGCGGAGGTCGGGCAGCGCGGGGGAGCGCTGCTCGTGAACGCTCCGACGGGCAGCGGGAAGACCGTCGCCACCCTCGCGCCACTGCTCGAGCACGCCATGAGGGCCGACCACAAGGTCCTCTACCTCGTACGGACCCATTCCCAGGAAGTCCAGGTCCTTCACGAGACCCGCGCCATCGCGCTGCGCCTCGACCAACCGCTCCTCGCGGTCGGCCTCCAGGGTCGCGCGCGCCGCTGCTTCCTCCTCGAGAACGTCGCCGAGGTGAAAGGCGCGACCGCCGAGGAGCACGGCAAGCTCTGCGCCGACCGCAAGCGAGCGACCGAGCGGATGCTCCAAGGGGAAGCCCCGCTCGCCCCCCCTCCCGAGCTCCCCGAGGGCGGGGAGATCGACCTCACCGACCTCGACGGCTGCCCGTACTATGCCCGGGTCTTGCAGTCGGACCTCGACGGACTCATCGAGCGGTTCCGGACGAAGCTCCCCCTTCCGCACGAGTTTGAGACCTACAGCCGGGAGGAGAACCTCTGCCCGTACGAGCTCGCCAAGAAGCTCGTCCCGCACGCGCGTCTCGTCACCGCGCCGTACGCGTTCTTCTTCCATCCGCACATCCGTCGGGCCCTGCTCAGCTGGATGGGGGTCGGGCCCGAGCGGGTCGACCTAGTCGTCGACGAGGCCCACAACCTGCCGAACCACCTCCGGGAGCTCACGACGGTCGCGCTGCCCCTCGAGTCCGTACGGCGGGCGCGGGCCGAGGTCGCCGAGCGGGGGGACTTCCAGCTCCCCGATGGGCCGAGCGCGAGCCGGTTCTTCGACATCGTGGTTGCCGCCGTGGAGGAGCTGATCGAATCCCTCGTCCGGGAGGAGGACGCGCTCCTTCCGCCCACGATCTTCGAGGACGCCCTTTTGACGGCGCTCGGAGGCACCTCGCACCGCCTCGACACCTGGCTCGGCGCGCTCGCGACGTGGGGCGAGAACCTTCGGGACGAGCGTCGACGGGAGCGACATCTTCCGCGCTCGTGGGTCCACACGGTCGCGCTGACGCTCCTGTCATGGCCCCAGCTCGACTCTCCCTCGTACGTCAAGGTGGCCACGCGCGCTCCGCGGCCCGCGCTCGAGGCGTTCGCCCTCGATGCGAGCGCGCCGGCACAGCCGATTCTCGAGTGCCACCTCTCCGTGC
The DNA here is from genome assembly GCA_052326485.1 of Thermoplasmata archaeon. Taxonomy (GTDB): domain Archaea; phylum Thermoplasmatota; class Thermoplasmata; order Lutacidiplasmatales; family UBA184; genus Lutacidiplasma. The sequence goes on from JBKQMS010000001.1 coordinate 12,902, forward strand.
ACCTCTCGGGCACCCTCGCTCCGCTGCTCGAGTACCGCGACTCCCTCGGCCTCGGGGAGAAGGCGCGTCTTCTCGACGTGCCCTCGTTCTTCCCGCCAGAGAACCGAAAGTTCCTCTACGACCCGAGCGTCACCACCCGGTTCGAGGAGATCCGAAACGACCCGCGCGCGATTGCCCGGCTCGCCGACCGCCTGGTCGAGGTCCTCGAGACGCTCCCGGTCAAGACCGCGGTGTTCTTCCCGAGTTTCGCCCTCCTGCATAAGGTCCTCGAGGCGGGTCTCCAGTCCCAGCTTCCGGGCAACGTGTTCATCGAGTACAGCCGGGTCCCGATGGGGGACCTCTGGCGGTCGATCGAGGGCTGGAAGAAAGACCCCGAGGGCACGGTCCTTCTGGGCGTCGCGGGGGGACGGCTCTCTGAGGGGATTGATTACCCGGACGAAGAGCTCGAAGCGGTCGTGATCGTCGGCATCCCCTACCCCCGACCGACCGCGAGGCGGGACGCGTTGCGCGCGTACCTCAACGCGAGCACCGGCAAGGGTTGGGAATACACCATGGAAGCCCCCGCCCAGCGAGCGATCCTCCAAGCGTGCGGACGGATGATCCGCTCGGAGAACGACCGGGGAATCGCCATCGTGCTCGACCGTCGGGCCCCCACGTTCTCGAAGGTGCTCCCGGGTCTCGCCCCCATCGGGGACCTCGCCGCGACGACCCATGCGTTCTACGGTCGGCGCGCGAGGTGGTCACGGAACGCGACGCCCGCCCCGGGCGCGGTTCGCCCTCCCCCGGAAGGCGAAGGCGACCCCCAAAACCCATAAGTGGCCGGTCTGCGGCTACGGAACCCGTGATCATCACCCGGACCCCCCTGCGCATCAGCTTCGCGGGCGGAGGGACCGACCTGCCCGGATTCTACCGAGCCTACGGTGGCGGGGCCGTGACGAGCGCGGCCATCGACCGGTACGTCCACGTCCTCGTGAACGAGAAGTTCGACCGCTCGATCCGAGTGGCCTACTCCCGCACGGAGAACGTCGACCGGCTCGACGACCTCCAGCACCCCATCTTCCGTGAAGCGATGCGCTTGACCGGAGTGCACGAAGCGCTCGAGATCCACACGATCGCCGACATCCCCTCCGAGGGGACGGGGCTCGGCTCCTCGTCGAGCCTCACCGTCGGCCTCTTGAACGCGCTCTACGCGTACCGCGGGATCCTCAAGGACCCGGCCGAGCTAGCGGAGGAAGCCTGCCGGATCGAGATCGACCGCTTGGGGGGGACTCTCGGGAAGCAGGACCAGTACATCGCGGCGTTCGGCGGGGTCGAGCACTTCGAGTTCCGGGCGGACGATTCGGTCCGCGCGTCCCCGATACCGCTATCGACCCAGGACCGCGTCGAGCTCAGCGACCACCTCTCCCTGTTCTACACGGGGATTACCCGGAAGGCCGAGGGGATCCTGGTGCAGCAGAACTCGCGGACCGACGAGAACAAGGAATCGCTCGTCCGTCTGCGCGAGCTCGCCCTCACGGCGCGCGACGCGCTCGTCCACCGGGACTGGCCCGGACTCGGCGAGGTCCTGGACGAGGGGTGGCGGCTCAAGCGCGGGCTCACGAGCGGGATATCGAACGAGGTCATCGACCGCCAGTACGCCGCGGCGAAGGCGGTCGGTGCGTACGGCGGCAAGATCACCGGGGCCGGAGGGGGCGGCTTCCTCCTCCTTCTCCATCCGCCCGAACGCAGCCATCAAATAGCGGCCGCCCTGTCGCCGATGACGCGGTTGCCCGTTCGGATCACGCCCGAGGGTTCGCGCATCCTGTTCGTGGGACGATGACCGAGTTCCCGACCCTATCGAAGTACGTCCAGAACTACGTCCAGGAAGCGCACGCGGCCCTGGACGCGCCGTACCTCTTGGCGGCGGTCGAGAGGATCGTGCCGATCCTTCTCCGGGCGCGGGCCGAGGACCGCACGATCTTCTTCTTCGGGAACGGAGGGAGCGCGTCCACCGCGTCCCACTTCGTGACCGACATCGCGAAGGTCGCCGGCGGGACCCAGGGGCGCGGCCCGGGCAAGCGGTTCCGTTGCGTGAGTCTCAACGACAACATCCCGGGCCTCACGGCGTGGGCGAACGACGTCGGCTATGCCGAGGTCTTCTCGGGGCCCTTGAAGGCGCTCGCGGAGAAGGGCGACGTCGTGGTGGCGATCTCGGGGAGCGGGAACTCCCCGAACGTCCTCGAGGCCGTGCGCACCGCGCGGACGATGGGCCTCTCCACGATCGGCCTCACGGGCATGGGCGGAGGGAAGCTGAAGGACCTCGTTGACGTGGCGCTGGTCGTCCCGTCGAACAGCATGCAGCACACCGAGGACACCCACCTCATCACGCTCCACCTCCTGACCGCGTACCTGCGCGACGAGCAGCCCGTTCGGGATTGATGATCGTCCGCGTCCGGGACTACATGATCCTGGAGGTCGAGCACATCCGCTCGACCGAGACGATCGGGGAAGCGACCCAGCGGCTGATGAAGAGCCGACATCACGGCCTCCCCGTGACCGACGCATCCGGCCTGCTGATCGGGTTCGTGAGCGCGAAGGAGCTCCTGCGGCACGCGACCGAGCGCGATGCTCAGATCTCGACGATCATCCGTCCCGGCACGTACACCGCCTACCCCGAGACCGGTCTCGACGACGCGGCCCGGATCATGTTCCGCTTCGGCCTGCGCGACCTTCCGATCATCGACGAGCATGGTCGGCTCTGCGGGGTCCTCTCGAACCTGGACGTCGTGCGCTCCCACTTCGAGCGCGCGTCGCCGATGAAGGCGGACACGCTGAAGCGCCTCCTCGCGCAACGGTACGGACTGCCGTTCTCGTCCCGCCGGGGTCTCGTCCCGATCTCCGAGCTCACGCCCACGCAGTGGAAGGTCTTCGAGGACGAGCTCGAAGGCCGCCGCTACGAGCTCGAGCGCGGGTTCGCCGAGCCGGTCCTCGTCGTCCAGAAGGGGGCCGTCTGGATCCTGGTCGACGGCCACCACCGGGCGCTCGCGGCGCGCGAGATGGGCCTCACGCAGCTCCAGGCGTTCATCCTCACGTGCGACCGCCCCGAGGAGTTCGCCACGAAGGAGACCGGCTTCGAACGGATCGCCCGCGATCACCACTTGACGACGGTCGCGGACATCGAGATCGACCACTCGAGCCATCACCCCTTGATCGAGGTCACGACCCAGCTCATTCGTCGTTTCGAGGGCGGAAGCTCGTCGGACGCCTCTACTATCCCCTGAGGATTCGGGGCCGACCCTGCGGTCGGCTCCTCGACCGATTCCGACCGCGGTCGGATCGACGTCGGGCGGCTCGGAGTTCCGTTCGGGTTCTGAGCTTACCCTCGCTTCCCGGCGCGCGCTGACCTTATCTCGCCCACCCGACTGGTCTCCGAAGATGTCCGAGTCGCCCCGAGCCGCGTCGACCCCCGAGCGTCAGCGCGATGCCGAGGAGGTCCTGAAGAGGCTCGGCTACTCCCGGGTCTCGAACCCCCGGCACGGGCCGGTGGTCGAACCGTCGTTCTGGGTCCAGGAGGCCGGGGTCCCCCGTCGCACGTTCCCGGTCTACGTCCCGACGGGCGAGCCGGCCGCGGTCGAGGCGGGGATCGAACGATGGGTCACCGGCGTCCGCAGCGCCCGCCCCGCCCAACGACGCGCGATCTTTGTCGTCCCGACGGACGAGACGGCCGAGGAGGCGTGGCGACGGTTCTTCCGAACCGCGGGAGGGTCGGCTATCGACCACGAGGTCTCGATCCTGGTCGTCCCCTCTCCCGAAGGGTCGGAGGACGTCCCGCACTTCCACCTGCGGGTCGCGGAACCCAAAGAGGTCCTCGCGATCTCCACGGGGGTCGTGGCTGGGCTGTTCCATCGCGCCGCGGCAGGCGAGGGGGGCAACCCGATCGACTTCGAGGAGCTTCTCACCCTGCTCACCACCCGTTTCGGGATCGACGTCCAACGTTCGCTCGGCGTCCATTCCGACGAGGACGCGCTCTACATCCTCTACCAGCTCGCGTCCCGGGACTCGTACGCGCCGGGTGACTCGGGCGCGAACCTCCACATGCTGGTCCTGAAGCCGACCGGACCGGCGGCCCGCCTGCCCTGGTTCGCCGCGTAAGCTCGACACGACCGGCACCGCGGCCGCGACCATCCTGCTCTTGCCGTGGGCCCAGGAATCCCGCCCGTTCCCCCCGGGCAAACCATTATCTAAGTCGGTCGGGTCGATGCGCTACCGGCGTGTCGTGGGGCCGTGGGGTAGCTTGGACCATCCTTCTTGCTTGGGGTGCAAGAGACTCCGATTCAAATTCGGACGGCCCCATCGTCCTGCGCCGGCCCCGGGGCGTCCCGGTCCCGGGTCGCGGGGTTGAAGGCACAACCTCCGAAGACCGACCCCGCGTGCGGGAGATGTGACCCAGAAGCCCGGTAACGCCCGGCCGCGGCGCGGCCGCCGGAACTCGAGGTCGCGCCGCCACCCTCTCGGAAGGCGGGGCCTTCATGTACGCGCGTCCGCTCCGCTCCTCCCCATGGGTCGACGGTTCGTGGACCAACGGCGAGCGGACCCGTACTACCGGGCCGCTCAGCGTGAGGGACTTCGTTCCCGCGCCGCGTTCAAGCTGGCGTACCTTGACGACCGCTTTCACCTGTTTCGACCCGGCGCCCGAGTGCTCGACCTCGGGGCGGCGCCGGGGGGCTGGTCCGTGATCGCTCTCGACCGGGTCGCGCCGACCGGAACGGTCGTGGCGGTGGACCCCCGACCGATCGCCCCGGCCGAAGGGCTTCGGGTCGTCCGCGGGCGGGTCGGCGACCCAGCACTCCAGGAGCGGCTCGGGTCCCGGCCGTTCGACGTCGTGCTCTCCGACATGTCCCCATCGATCAGCGGAGCGTACGCCACCGACCACGCTCGCTCCGTGGACCTGGTCCGGTCCGCGCTCGCACTCGCAGTACGCGTGCTGACCCCCCGGGGCGCGTTCGTCGCGAAGGTGTTCGCGGGCGACCTAGTCGACGAGCTCGTGCTTGAGGTCCGCCCTGATTTCGCGGAGGTCACCCGCACGAAACCCCCCGCGTCCCGCGCGCCCTCCTCCGAACTGTACGTGGTCGCTCGCGGATTCCGTCCCCACGCCCCGCACCGGGAGCGGCCGGTCCCCCCGGAGGCGGCTCGCCCGGATTCTGATATATAGACCCATTGATTAACGCCGTCTCCCCCTTTTGAGGTTTGGTTACTCGTGATCCGGTTTGGACCCGCGGGAATCCCTCTCTCCTGCAAAGGGCGCACGCTCCGGGATGGGATCGCCGACGTGCACCACCTAGGCCTCACCGCGATGGAGGTCCAGTTCATCAAAGTGAATCACCTGACGCGGGCCGTCCTCGACGAGGAGATCGGGAAGTACGCTCGCGAGCTCGTCCAGCAGCTGGTGGTCAGCGCCGGGCCCTCCGACCACCAGGGAGGGGCCCCGAACCTGGCCGCAGTGACCACGCCCCTCAAACGGAGGGACTCGGTCACCACGCTCACCTGGAGCCTCGCGAAGGATTACGCGGACCTTCAGCAAACGCGCGCCCTCGCGAAGGCGCTTGACACCGACCTCACGCTCCATGCCCCCTACTACGTCGACTTCTTCGGATCCGCCGATGCCCGCGAGCAGTCGACCCGGCAGATCCAGTGGGCGGGCGTGCTGGCCCAAGGGCTCGGCGCGCGCCTCGCGGTCACGCACCTCGGCTTCTACGGTCCGGGCGACCGCGGCGACTCCATCCAGCAGCTCACCGAGATCGTCTCGGACCTCTCCGACTGGCTCGGGAAGTTCTCGAAGGGGACCGTACGGCTGGCGATCGAGCCGAGCGGACATCCGGACGTCTTCGGTTCGCGCGAGGAGGTCCTCGAGCTCGTGCGTCGGGTGAAGGGGACCGTTCCCGTCCTCAACCTTCCCCACATCGCAGCGCGCGAGCGCACGAGCTTCGAGGAGGCGGAGCAGCTCGACCCGGTCGTGAAGGAGTTCGTTCGCGCGACCGACGGCCCGGTCTATCTCAACTTCTCCGGGGTCGAGTTCTACGGGCCAGGGGAGTTCCGGCTCACTCCGATCAAGCGGGGGCTCGTCCGGTTCGACCCGCTCGCGGAGATCCTCGCCGAACGGGATTACGACGTGACGGTGATCTCGAGCTCTCCCCTGCTCGAGCACGACGCGATGTACATGAAGCTCCTCTACGAGCGGGCGCTCACCCGCCGCTGGTCGAAACTGCACGCCCCGCCCGTCCCGCGCGCGGTGCCGAAGCCTCCCCCGACGCCGCCGCCCCGGTTGCTGCCGAAGCCGCGACCCCCGGTGAAGGCCCGACCCAAGCCTCGCCGTCCGGCCGGTCACCGACCGAAGCCGTCCCGTACCGCGCCGCGCCAGCGACGCACGGAGGTGCGCCGTGGTGGTCATCGACGTCGATAACGGGACCACGTTCGTCCGCTCGCAGCGGTACATCGGCGAGCGCGTCACGCTCGCGCTCGAGCGGATCGACCCGACGGCCATCGCCCGCGCGGTCGAGATCCTCCTCAAGGCGCCCCAGATCTTCGTCTACGGGGCCGGCCGCAGCGGGATCATCGGGCGCGCCTTCGCCATGCGGCTCGTTCAGGCCGGCCTGCGGGCGTACGTGATCGGGGAAAGCGTGACGCCGATCGTGCGCCAGGGGGACGCCGTCTTCATCCTCTCCGCCCAGGGCGAGAGCTACTCCTCCATCCAGACCGCGAACATCGTCCGACGGGAGGGAGCTGAGCTGATCGTTCTCACGTCGAAGTCCGGCTCCAAGATCGCCCACACGTCGAGCCACCTCCTGCTCGTCGAGTTCGATGACGACCCGGACCGACCGCGCTACGCTCCCCTCGGGACCCTCTTCGAGGAGGCGAGCCTGCGGCTCACCGACGGCCTCGTCGCGGAGCTCCTGCGGGTGCGCGGGGAGACCGAGGCGTCCATGCGCCGTCGCCACGCGATCATGGTCTAGTCGAGCTGCGACGGCCGAAACCTTAAGGACCCGTCGACCTCAGCGCCCGACGTGCCGCGACGCGCCGAACCGATTTCGCAGACCCTGGTCCCCGTCCCCTCCCGGTTCTTCGTCACGAGCGGGAAGGGGATCAACAAGACCAGTGAGCTGAACGCCTTCGACCTAGCGCTCCTCCAGGCCGGGATCGGGGAACAGAACCTCGTCAGCGTCTCCTCCGTGCTGCCAATCGGTGTCCGGCAGACCGACCGGGTCCCGATCGCCCGGGGGGCGATCACGCACTGCGTCCTGGCTCGCCACGGGGGCGGGGAAGGCGAGGTCATCAGCGCCGGCATCGCCTACGGGTTCCGCACCGACGGACAAGGGGGGTACGTCGCGGAGGGGCATCTGCACGGGACCCAGAAATCCCTCAAGGAGTTCCTCAAGTGGCGGATGACCGAGATCGCCCACTTCCGAGGGGTCGAGCTCCGCCGGATCCGGTACCGCACGGAGGAGCTCTCGATCCCGATGGACCACTACGGCGTTTGCATCGCGGCGTGCGTCTTCCTGCCGTAGCGGGCGGCCGCTGCGCGGGCTCGCTACAGGAGCTTGCGGAAAAGGAGCTTGTCCTCGAGGCTTCCCTCGATCGAGAGCTTGCGCGTGACGAGCGCCTTCATCGGCCCGAGGTCCTTCTTGACGAGAGCGTCGAACGTCCGGACGTCCGTCGTGATCCGCACGTCGGCACCGGTCGCCGGACCCGACCTCAGGTTCCGTAGACGCCCCTTCGAGAGGTCGACCGCGTAGGTGCCGCCGTCCGTGAGTCGGATCTGGATCGTTCGGGAGAGCCCGTCCAGCTCCTCGGTCATCCCCGGGGACCGCTCCGCATGCCGGTTGAACCGGTCGACCAGGGTGGCGAGCGTCTCTTCGACCGTCATGGGAGGAAGCCGTCCAGCGTGCGAGCCGGTCGGCGAGGTTTAACCCTTTGCATCGTGGCCCAGGAACCGCGCACCCACGGTGGGACCGCCCGCCCGTCGGCGAGCACGGAGCGGACGAACCGGATCGTTCGCCGGTCGGAAGGGTAGCCGCTGCCGAGCTCGTCCCCGAGCTCCTCGCGGAGCCGGGCGAGCGCCCGGTCGCGTCGGATCTTGGCCACGATGGACGCGGCGCCCACGACGGGATAGTCCCGGTCGGCGTGGTGACGAGCGATCACACGCGAGGCTCCGCCCGCGAGGCGCGCTACCCGTAGGCCGAACCGACGTTCGTTCGGGTCGCAGGCGTCGACGATCGTAACGTCCGGCGCGAGCTCGCGGATCAGCCGGGCGAACGCCTCGGCCTCGAGGTCGTTGAGGCGTCCCCGTGAGACCGCTCGGTCCACGGTCCGGGGCGACAGGACGACCGCGCCCAGCGTTCCGAGCGAGCCCAGCCCGGCGAAGACGCGCTCCCGGGCGCCGGGGGTGAGCGCCTTTGAATCCTTTGCCCCCAGGGAGACGAGGGCATCGAGCCGGTCGGTGGGAAGACAGAACCCCCCCACGACCAGCGGCCCCACGAGGCTGCCGCGCCCGGCCTCGTCGACCCCCAGGACCCGCTCCGCGACCGTAGCTCTGCTCCCAACCGGCATAGAGCGGCGTAAAGCCATTAAGTCGGCGCGCGGCTGGCGCGAGCGATGCCGCTCGAGGGGCTCTCGGTGCCCGTTCTGACGCTGTTCACCTCGGGCGGAGCCGTAGATCCGGGCCGGAACGCCCGCTTCGCCCGGGACCTCTGCCACGACCGGATGGACCACCTCTTCGTGCTCGGGACCACCGGCGAGTTCCCGTCAATCACTCCTCCCGAGCGCGGACCGCTGATCGAGGTCGTGGTCGAGAACGTGACGGGCAAGGCCGACGTCTGGGTGGGCTGCGGGGCTCCCTCCACCGCTCAGGCGGTCGCGTTCGCGGAGGAGGCGGAACGGCTCGGCGCGGCCGCTATCGTGGCCGGTCCTCCATACTATCTCCAACCTACGATCGCCGCGATCGACCACTACTACCGGGCGCTGCGGAAGGCGGTGAAGGTACCGCTGCTCGCGTACAACATTCCCTCCCGCGTCGGGTACGCCTTGCCTCCGTCGCTCGTCCACGCTCTGGCCCGAGACGGGGTCTTGACGGGGATCAAGGACACCGGAGGTTCCCTCGAAAGTGTCACGGCGTTCCTAGAGGGGGCGCCGGAGGGGTTCGCGGTCTTCCCGGGGGATCCCCCGTTCGCCTCGGCCGCGATCGAGCGAGGGGCGAAGGGCGCCGTCATGGCCGTGGCGAACGTCGTACCGCGCCTCTGCCTCGAGCTAGTGTCCGCCGCGCGGCGAGGGGATCGCGCCCGGGCGCAGGAGCTCCAACCGCTGGTCGACCGGCTAGTCGAGGTGACGAAGGGCGGTCCGAATCCATCCATCATCAAGTTCCTCGCGCAGCAGCTGCGGGGGGCGGAGGTCGGGTACCGTGCTCCGTACGAGCCGCTCACGTCGGCCGAGCAGACCGCCGTTCTCGCTCGGCTCGAGCCGCTCCGCCCGCTTCTCGCTCCGTTCCTGGGCAAGTGACCATCGCCGCCGTCAGACCGGGCCGCGCGTCTCGCTGAAAAGGTCATATACGCAACCCCGGTCGGACCACCCCTCTCGGAGGAATCGTGGGCATCTGGCAAGGTCGGTCGCGTCGCAAGCGGACGGGCGGTCGCCTTCGCCCCATTCGCAAGAAGCGCCGCTTCGAGATCGGGCGGGAGCAGCAGCACGCGACCCTCGGCGGCGGCACGGTGAAGGTTTACCGGGTCCGGGGCGCGAACCGCAAGCTTAGGATCCTCACGACCCAGACGATCAATGTCTTCGACCCGGCGACCAAGAAGATGCAGCCGGCGAAGGTCATCACCGTCCGCGAGAACCCGGCGAACCCGAACTACGTCCAGCGGAACATCATCACGAAAGGCGCGATCCTCGAGACCGACGTCGGCCTCGTCCGCGTTCGTTCTCGCCCGGGCCAGGACGGCGTCCTGAACGGGGTACGGGTCTCGAGCCCGGCCCCGGCCTGACGCGGCATCCAACCGGATTAATGCCCGACCACTTCTACGTCTATCCCGCGTACCTCGCTCGCGGTCTCTCGCGCGCGGCGGGACGGCGGGTCCCCGAACCCGAGAGCCTGACGGAACTCACGGCCGAGGAGATCGTCGCGGCGGCGAAGCGGCTCGGCTTCCGCGCGGAGGTCGAGGCCGACAAGCAGTACCCCCGACGCTTCTTCGACTACTCGGGCCGGGTCAAGGTGGCGAAGAAAGGCCCCATGACGAAGGCCCGATTCCTCAAGGCCCTGGCCGCGGAGCTCCAGAAGCAGCGAGCCGCTGCGGGACGTAAGTGATCTACCGTGGAAGAGCCGGGGACGATCTACTTCACGGGTACGGCCGGTGCCGGCAAGACCTCGCTGGTCCGTGCCTTTGCCGACTGGACGAAGGCGGCCGGGTACGATGCGGCGGTCGTGAACCTCGACCCAGGAAGCGAGGCCTCGGAGGACGCCGCGGACGTCGACATCCGCGAGTGGGTGCGGCTCGCCGACCTGCAGGAGGAGTACGGTCTAGGCCCGAACGGCGCCCAGGTGGTCGCGGCCGACATGATCGCCCTCAAGGTCTTCGAGGTGAAGCAGGCGGTTGAGGAGCAGAAGGCCGACTACATCCTCATCGACACACCCGGGCAGATCGAGCTGTTCGCGTTCCGCGAGGCTTCGAAGGCGATTGTGGACGCCCTTAGCGGGGACCGTTCGGTTATCGCGTTCCTCTACGACCCGGTGCTCGCCCGGACCCCGGGCGGGTTCGTCTCGCTCCTCATGCTGGGGGCGACCGTGGAGTTCCGCTTCCGGCTACCGACGGTCAACATCCTCGCCAAGTCGGACGTGCTCCGTCCCGAGCAGCTCGCCGAGGTGATGAGTTGGTCGGACGACCCCGGCGTGCTCTACGACGCGATCGGCCGCGACACGCCGACCCCGGACGTCCAATTGTCGACCGAGCTGTTCCGGGCCATCGAGACGATGGCTCCGTTGGTCGGACTGATCCCCACGTCCGCGAAGGAGGCCACGGGCCTCGAGAACCTCTACCAGTCCTTCCAACGCGTCTTCGCGGGCGGCGAGGACCTCGAGCCCTCGCACGCCCCGTCCAACGAGTGAACGCCTACTCTTCGGTGAAGAAGAGGCCCATCCCGGCGGAGGCCGATTCGTCCTCGTCCTTGAACCGGCGGTAGAGCGATTCTGCGTCCGCCGCGGGCAGTCGCGTCCCGATGGGCGCGAGGAGCTCCTCGGCCCGGTGGACGGCGTCCGCAGCCCCCTCGATGAGCACGTACGTGGCACCGACAGGCCCGCCCACCACCGCCGCATCGCGGACCTTCTGACTCTGTCGCGAGACCCGGTCGTCCTTGAGGGCAGCATCCAGTTCCGCCCGCTTCGTGTTCGGGACGGAGAACAGGGTCCACGTCATGCGTTCGGCCGACCCGACTCGCCTATATGGGCGTTTTCGGGCCGACAGCCAGCGAGATGAGCGCCTCCGACCTCCCTCACGCGTGTACTCCTCGACCCTGGATGCCCCGGTCCTCTTGCTCGGCTCGGCCCACGTGGTGGACCTGAGCGGCCCGTTGCGTCGGGTCCTGTCCGACCGGGTCCTCGACGCGATCGCTGTGGAGCTCGATCCCGAGCGGGCCGAGTCCCTCATGTCCCCGGAGGGGAGCGGGCATCGATCCACCGGCTCCCCCCTCTTCGCTCGGCTCTGGGGGATCCTGCAACGCCGACTCGGTTCGGAGATCGGGGCCGGGGTCCCGGGCGCGGAGATGAAGGTCGCGATCGCCGTGGCCCGAGAGCGGAGCCTTCCGGTCTTCCTCATCGACGACCCGATCCGGGCGACGCTCGCGAACCTCGTGCGGTCGTTGTCGTTCAAAGAGCGGGTCACCCTCCTCGCGAGCGGCCTCGTGGGCCTGTTCCTCCCATCCCGTATCGTCACGCGGGAGATGGACCGCTACAGCGAGTCGCCGGGGGAGTACACCGACGAACTACGACGCGCTAGTCCCACCCTGGCCCGCGTCCTGCTCGACGATCGGAACGAGCACATGGCCGACCGTCTCACCGCGCTCCGACACCAGGGGTACGGACGGATGGCGGCCGTCGTCGGCGACGCCCACCTCGAAGGGCTCCGGGCCGCGCTCGCCCGACGCGGGCTTCCGAGCGAGGTCGTCCGGTTCTCCGAGCTACGGGCGACTACAGCACCGTCACTCGGTTCTTCGTAGCGTCGTCTACGGCTCGGACGAACGCATCGGCGAGCGTCGAGACCTCGGGAGAGGCGAGCTCCCCTAGGCGACCGCCGTCCGAGAGCTCCGAGACCGGAGGCAGGACGGGAAGGCTCCCGAGGACCGGGATCCCGTACTCCTGCGCGACGCGGGCGACCCGGCTCGCGCCGAAGAGTTCGGTCCGCTCGTGGCAGTGCGGGCAGGTCATCCAGGCCATGTTCTCGACGACCCCGAGCAGGGGAACGTGGAGGTCGCGGGCCATGTTCATCGCCTTCTTCACGATGAGCGCCGCGAGGTCCTGCGGGGTAAGCACGAACACCATCCCGTCGATCGGGATCGTCTGAAACACCGTGAGGGGAACGTCGCTCGTCCCCGGTGGCATGTCGATGAGCAGGAAGTCGAGACTCCCCCAGTGGACGCTCCCGAAGAACTGGGTGATGAGACGCGTGACGAGCGGACCCCGCCAGATGACGGGGGTCTGCTCGTCCTCGACCATGAACTGCGAGGAGATCACCGCGATGCCGGTCGGGGTCTCGGCCGGTTCGATCCCTTCGCCCCGGTCGAGGAGAGGACCAGTGAGTCCGAGGATCTTCGGAATCGAAGGCCCGGTGATGTCCGCGTCCAGGATCCCGACTCGCTGGCCTCGACGGGCGAGCTCGATCGCGAGGAGCGCGGCGACGGACGACTTCCCGACACCACCCTTCCCGCTCCCGACCGCCACAACGTGCCGGATCTCCCCCTTGTCCATGCGCTGGAGGAGGCCGCGCGCGGGCGGACGTGCGGTCGGCGTCGGCGACGGCGCGCCGGAGGAGTTCTCCGCCTCTCCGTCGGGGGTCACGCGGCGCGGACCGGGCGTCCATATATAACGGACTACCCGTCCGAAGACCGGAACCCTGCAAGGTGGTTATGACGAGCGGCCGGTCGGCGGAATTGGAGGAAGTCTTTCAGCCCTCGTCAGTAGCGGTCATCGGCGCCTCGAACAAGCCCGGGAAGGTCGGGACGTATCTCTTCCGGAATATCATCGAGGCCGGATTCGGAGGGGTCGTCTACCCGGTGAATCCGTCCTCGAAGAGCGTCTCGGGGGTTCGGTGCTATCCTTCCATCGAGGACCTTCCCGAGACCCCGGACCTAGGCGTCGTGATCGTGCCGGCACCGACCGTCGCGGACACCGTCGAGCGACTCGGGAAGGCGGGATCCCGCGGTGTGATCATCATCTCCAGCGGGTTTCGCGAGCTCGGGGAAGCCGGCGCGATCCTCGAGGACGACGTGGTCCGACGGGCCGCGAAGTACCAGATGTCGATCATCGGCCCGAACTGCTTCGGGGTCATCAACACGGCCCCGGACGTGAACCTGAACGCCACGTTCAGCGCGAGCCTTCCGCCGCGCGGGAACATCGCGTTCGTCTCTCAGAGCGGGGCCCTATGCGCGGGGATTCTGGCCTACGGGATCAGCGAGCGGATCGGCTTCTCTCGCTTCGTTTCCGTGGGGAACCGCGCCGGGATCGACGAGAACGACCTTCTCTACTCGCTCGGCAAGGACGAGGCCACTAAGGTCATCCTCCTCTACGTCGAGAGCCTCGTGAACGGTCGGAAGTTCCTTGAGACCGCACGGGAGGTGACGGAGCACAAACCCGTCCTCGTGATCAAGAGCGGACGAACGCCCGCCGGGGAACGGGCGGCGAAGAGCCACACCGGTTCCCTGGCCCAGTCCGGGCGCGACCAGCTGTACGATTCCCTCTTCAGCCAGGCGGGGGTCGAGCGGGCCGAGACCCTGGGCGAACTGTTCCGGACCGCGAAGATCTTCGCCTCCGGCCTCAAGATCGAAGGGCCGCGCCTCATGATCCTCACGAACTCGGGAGGTCCGGGGATCGTCGCCGCGGATTCCGCGATCCGGCACGGCCTCGAGCTCCCCCCTCTCTCGCACGAGATGCACGACGCTCTCGTGCCGCGCCTCTCCCCCTCAGCGTCGATTGCGAACCCTCTCGACATGACGGCGGACGCCGGGGCCGACCACTACCGGGACATCCTGAAGATCCTGCTCGAGGGCCCCGACATGAACGGGGCGCTCGTCATCACGACCCCGACGTCGACGATGACCGGCGAGTCGGTGGCGCGAGCGATCCTCGAGGCGAAGGCCACGACCCAGAAGCCGATCGCGGCCTGCCTTTTCGGCGTCAACGACCTCTCTCGGGAAGTGTCGATCCTGGAGGAGGCCGGGGTCCCGACGTTCACGTTCCCGGAGGAAGCGACCCAGGGCCTCGCCTCTCTCGCGCGCTATCACGCCTGGTGGACCCGACCCAGCGCGCCCGAGCGGACGTTCTCGGTCGACCACGCCGCCGCCCGGGCCACGATCGATCGCGCCCGACGCGCGGGGGTGACGATTCTTTCCGATTATGACGCACGGGCCCTGCTCGAGGCGTACGGGATCCGGTTCCCCGCGGTCAAGCTCGTCCACACGCTGGACCAGGCGGTCGAAGCGGCCGCCGGGATCGGGTACCCGGTGGTGCTCAAGGTCGTCTCCCCCGACCTCTCCCACAAGACCGACGTGGGCGGCGTAGCCCTGGGTATCCACGACGCGTCCATGCTCCGGACGGCGTGGGAGGCGATGCAACAGTCCCTTCAGGCGAAGGCCCACAACGCTCGGGTCGAAGGGTTCGATGTCGAGTCCGAGATCCAGGAAGGCAAGGAGGTCCTCGTGGGCGTCCAACGGGACCCGCATTTTGGTCCCATCCTCGCCTTCGGCCTAGGCGGGATCTACGTCGAGGTGCTGCGGGACGTCACGTTCCGTCTCGCCCCACTCCGACCGCTCTCGGCGCTCCGCATGGTCCAGTCCGTGAAGGCGTTTCCGCTCCTCAAAGGGGTCCGCGGCGAGCCGCCCAGCGACATCGAGGCATTGACCGAGGTGATCGAGCGGATCTCTCAGCTCGCGATGGAGATCCCCGACGTCCTGGAGCTCGACATCAACCCGCTCCTGGTCCTTCCGGACCATGGGGGTGTGATCGCCGCTGACGCGCGGGTCGTGATCGGACCGCCGCTCAGGTAGGCACCTTCGCCTTTCGCGCGTCGATGGGAAGCCGAGACGTGGCAGGCGGCTTCGCACGGCGTCCGCGTCGGCGCCAAGACCGCGGCCGTCGGTGGGCGCGGCCCCTCCCCCGGGAGGGCCCAGAAGGCCTCGACCGGCCCGCCCCTGAGGGTTAGGAGCATTCGGCTTGACAGAACCGATTAATACGGAGGGACCCTCGAACTGACCATGAAGGAGCTTGCCGTCCGCGTCGGGGGTCAAGCCGGCGACGGAATCGCCTCGATCGGCGAGTCGATCGCCCGAAGTTTCTCCCGAATGGGACTGCATGTCTTCGGACTGAACGCCTACCAGTCGGTCATCCGCGGAGGCCACGTCTGGTACCACGCACGGGCGTCGGAGGAGAAACTCCATTGCCAGGGCGACACCGCCGACATCCTCTACGCCTTGGACCGCCAGACGGTGGACGTCCACGCCTCCCTCCTACGGCCGGGCGGCACGGTCATCTTCGACCCGGAGAAGTTCCCGCTCGCGCCGACCGACGTTTCCTCGGAGATCCATCTGCTCCCCGTGCCCACGCTCGAGATCGCGCGCAAGTACACGAGCCAGTCGATCCTCCAGAACGCAGCGGGAATCGGGGCGACGGCGTTCCTCGCGGGCATTCCGCTCGACGTCATCCACCAGGTCCTGACCGACTCGTTCGGCCGGAAGGCCGGTGACGTAGTGACCTGGAACGTCGGCGCGAGCACGGACGGGTACCGCTTTGCCGAAACGAAGGGACCGATCCACCCGAAGGCCATCCCCAGGAAGGATCCGCCCAAGCTCCTGATGACGGGGAACCAGGCCATCGCCCTCGGCGCGGCCGCGGCGGGCTGCAAGTTCCTCGTCCAGTACCCGATGACGCCGGCGACATCGATCATGCACTGGTTGGCTGCCCACTCGCGCGCGCTCGGGATCGTGGTGAAGCAGTCGGAGGACGAACTCGCCTCCATCAACATGGCGATCGGGGCGTCGTACGCCGGCGTGCGGACGATGACCGCCAGCAGTGGGGGAGGATTTGCTCTGATGACCGAGGGCCTCGGAATGGCCGGCATGGCGGAGGTCCCTGTCGTGGTCGTCGATGCGGCCCGAGCCGGGCCGTCGACCGGGCTTCCGACCAAGACCGAGCAGGGCGACCTCAACCTCATGCTCGGTGCGGGTCAGGGAGAGTGGCCCCGCGCGGTGCTCGCTCCGTCGAACCCGGTCGAAGCGTACCGCCTCACGGTCGCGGCATTCGACCTCGCTGAGCGCTTTCAGACTCCCGTGCTCGTCCTGACCGACTTCCATCTCGCGGAAGCGATGGAGGGGGTGGACCGGAAGGAGATCGACCTCAACATCCCGATCCCGTCTCTCTTCACGGTCGAGCCGCACTCGCATCGGTACCGACGGTACCTGGACACCGAGTCCGGCGTGTCGCCCCGGGCGTTCCCCGGGCAGCCCGGCCTCAACCACATCGCCCTGTCGGACGAACACGACGAGTACGGCGGCGACGTTTCCGACATCCGCGCGGGGATCCCGGCAGCGATTGCCGTGCGGAAGAAGATGATGGAAAAGCGGATGCGCAAGCTGAAGGGACTCGCGAAGGAGGCGCCTCCGCCCGTGCTGGAGGGCCCGGCCGACGCACCGCTCACGTTCGTGGCCTGGGGCTCCCCCGTGGGCGCCGTGCGCGACGCGATGACGATCCTTCACGAGAAGGGGAAGGTGACGAACCTGCTACGGTTCCCCACCCTCTACCCGCTCGACCCCGAGGTCGTACGATCGATGTTCGCCCGGACTCGGAAGACCCTTCTCGTCGAGGGAAACTTCTCCGGGCAGTTCGCCCACCTCCTCCGGGCGGAGACGGGCATCGAGCTCCCGCACAAGTTCCTCAAGTACGACGGAGAGCCTTTCTACCCGCACCAGATCGTCGCGCGCGCGCAGGAGGTGCTCTGACCATGGCGGAGAGCGTTGCGGCGCCGGTCGTCTCCCCATCTGCGACCCAGCTCCCGATCGTCGGGAAGTCCGAGGTCAGGCCCACGTGGTGCCCCGGATGCGGCGATTTCAGCGTGGTCGCGTCCATCGAGATGGCCCTGAAGCGCCTCAAGATCCCGAGCAAGGACGTGGTCATCGTCTCAGGGATCGGCTGCTCGTCCAACCTCCCGCACTTCCTGTCGTCGTACGGGTTCCACGGGCTCCACGGCCGGACCATCCCGGTTGCCGAGGGGGTCCGGTGGGGGAACCACAGCCTCACGGTCATCGGGACCGGGGGCGACGGGGACGGTTTCGGGATCGGGGTCGGCCACCTCATCCACGCGATGCGGCGGAACGTCAAACTGACCTACGTCACCATGGACAACCAGGTCTACGGCCTCACGACCGGCCAGGCGAGCCCCACGTCGAGGATGGGTCAAAAGACCAAGTCCACTCCGACCGGGGTCATCGAGAATCCGCTCGACCCGGTCTCCCTCGCGCTGGCGAGCGGAGCGACGTACGTCGCCCGCGGTTTCTCGGGGGACGTGAAGCACCTGACGGACCTCGTCGCGAACGGCATCGCGCACAAGGGGTTCGCGTTCGTGGACGTGTTCTCGCCCTGCGTGACGTACAACAAGGTCAACACGTTCGACTTCTTCCGGCAGCGGGTCTACAAGCTCGAGAGCGCGGGCCACGACCCGAGCGACCTCGGTGCGGCGTTCCAACGCTCGCTCGAGTGGGGCGACAAGATCCCGATCGGGCTGTTCTACTCCGTGGACAAGCCCACGTACGAGGACCTCGAGGAAGTGCTCGCCGCAGGACCGCTGGCCTACCAAACCTCGGGGCTCAAGGGACGCGAGAAGCTCCTCGACGAGTTCGTGTAGCGACCCCTGCCATCCGCGCGGCATCTGCTCCGACGACCCGAGCCGGGCCGGTTCGCCCCTCCCCGACCGGGGACCTCCGCCGCCGGGCCGAAGGGGTCGGCACCCCGAACTCCGACGCTGCCTTGGGAACGCTACACTTTTACCGTGGCAAGGCGAGACCGGCCCGCAGGCGAGGCGCGTGGCCACCGATCCTGACGCGATGGTCCGGGAGGGACTCTCCAGCGTCACCAAGGGCACCCTCTTCCTGTTGGTCGCTACCCTCCTCCTCGTCCTCCTCAACTTCGTCTCGCGGGTCGTTATCGTCCGGAGCATCTCGCAGAACGACTGGAGCACGTTCTCCTTCGGCCTCACGGTCTCCGGGGTGCTGGTCGCGATCGGTTGCCTCGGTCTACCGAGCGCGGTCGCCCGGAGCCTGCCCTATGTGGCCACGGACGACGAGCGGCGGACGATCGTTCGCGGCACCTTGGGGATCGGCAGCGTGGCCGCGCTCGGGAGCTCGGTCCTCCTCTTCGTGTTCGCCCAGCCCATCGGGCAGTCGCTCGGCTCGCCGGGGATCACGCTGGGCCTCCAGTACTTCCCCATCGCGGTCGGCTCGCTCATCGTCGCGACCCTGATCGCCTCGATCTTCCAAGGGTACGAGGACGTCACACCGAACGCACTGTTCCTCCAGATCGTGAACCCGGCGCTGTTCGTCGCATTCCTCGGCCTGGCGATCGTGCTGCCGCCGACGTGGCTCAGCTACCAGGATGCCCTGCTCGCGTACGCGCTCGCGAACGTCGCTACCCTCGCGTTGCTCGTCCTCTACCTCGTCCGCCGACTGCCGCGCCACCTCCCACCCGGGCCTCGGGCGCCGAGCGCGCTGCCGAAGTTCCTACGTTTCGCCGCGCCGCTCTTCGTCGTGGGGGTGATGGGGACGGTCACGAGCTCCGCGGACACGCTCATCCTCGGCGTCTTCCACCCCCTCGAGGTAGGCACCTACACGGCGTCGCTCACCCTCGCCCGGCTGCTCCCGGTCGGGATTGCCGCGGCGGCGTACATCTTCCTACCGGTAGCGAGTCGGTTCCTGCGGCTGGGCGAGCCGCGGTCGATCGGGATCACCTACGCGACGGTCACGAAGTGGATGACCCTCGTCTCGCTCCCGCTCTTCCTACTGTTCTTCTTCCTCCCGAGCTCTTCCCTCGGGTTCGTCTACGGGCCCGACTACACGGCCATCATCGTCCCGCTCCAGGTCGTGGTGACGGGGGCGTTCGTCACGACGCTCCTCGGTCCCGCCTCGACGGCCCAGGTGGCTTTCGGACAGACGCGGCTCCTCGCGGCCAACGCGATCGTGTCGGGGGTCGCGGACGTGGTCGTTGCGTTCACCCTCGTCCCGACGTACGGGTACGTCGGCGCGGCGATAGCCTGGGGGGTCGCCACGGCGACGTACGCGGTGCTCTCCCTGGTCGAGCTCGCCCTGCTCACCGGGGTCCACCCGTTCCACCGGCACTTCGTCGTACCCGTTTTGGCCACGGGGCTTCCGGTCGGTGCCGTGCTCTGGTACTTCCACCCGAACCTACCGTTCTGGTCCCTGCCCCCCCTCGGGTTCGGGATCGCCCTCCTGTTCGTGGTCCTCGTGATCGCCACGCGTTCGATCGACGAGGGGGACCGCCTCCTCCTCGAGTCGGTCGAGCGGTTGGTCGGCCGACCCCTTCCCCTCCTACGTCGCCTCGGACGGCACGCGCTTCGGCCTCCTGCGCCCTGAGCCCTCCGCCGGAGCCGACCCGGGCCGAACGGCGCCCGTTAAAAGGCCGCCCGGTGTTTCGTTCCCGATGACCGAGGGGGAACCTTCGACGAGCGGCGACCGGCTCCTCGCGGAGCTTCGTCGGGCGGTCGAGCAAGCGCCCGAGCGGCCGCGAGAGATCGAGGTCGGTATCGCCCTCTCCATCGCCCTCGGGCGGCAACGCCCCGTCGTCTCCTGCGGCGGGTGCCAGAATCCCCTCGAGTTCGACGGCATCCCCGCCCGGACCAACAGCCAGTTGCGAGATCCGTTCCGCCTCCTCTTCGGACCGCCGTCCGGGACGTGAGCTCCGAGCGCTTGTCGGAGCCGGGGGTCGCTCGAACGTGACGTTCTCGCTGATCGGGTCGGTCGTGGATATCATCACGACCGTGATGACCGCCATCGGGCTTCCGGGCCTCCTCGCCCTGATGGTGGTCTCGATGATCGGCGTGGCGCCGATCCCGGCGGAAGTCATCCTGCCCTTCGGTGGCTTCTTGGTGGCCGACGGGACGTTCTCCTTCGGGTGGGCGGTGACCGCCGCCCTCGCGGGCACCATGATCGGCGCGTACGCGGCCTACGCGGTGGGCCTCTGGTGGCGGGACCGCATCACGGGTATCGGCCTTGGGCGGTTGCGGTTAGAGCCTCGCTACCTAGAGCGAATGGACCAGTTCTTCGCGCGACGAGGCGAGCTCACGGTCGCCTTCCTGCGGCTCGTTCCCGTCATCCGGACCTACATCAGCTACCCGGCCGGAACCGCCCGGATGGAGCCGGTCCGCTTCGGGGTCTACACGCTGGCCGGCGCTATCCCCTACACAGTGGGGCTGATCTACGCCGGCATGCTCCTCGGGTCGAACTGGGTTCAGCTCTCCACGTTCCTCCAGTTGTTCGACGTGCCAGTGCTCGCGTTCGTGCTGGTGGTCGTGGTCTATCTCGTGCTGCAGGTCGTGGGGGTCCTGGAACCCGGATGGCCTCCTCGCCGGGCCCGCTCTGCCGTGTCGGCGGCCCGCTCCGGAGGCGCACCGCCCTCGTCTCCCCCGTCCCCCTGACCGATCAGCTGCCGGACGAGAGGGAATCCCCCGGCTCCCCGGGCGCGTACTCGGGGCGGACGACCTGACCCACCGGACGGCCCACGTACTCTCCCGCCTCGACGATCCGCTCACCATCCCGGTAGTGTTCCAAGGGCCGGATGACCTCCCAGCCCTCGAACGGGGACCAGCCGCAGGGGGACCGCAGGCCTCGACCCTCGACCCGGGAGCGCTTCGTGAAGTCGACGACGAGCAGGTTGGCCCGGTGACCGGGGGCCAAGCGACCGAGCGGCTGGCCGAGCCAGCGAGCCGGGCGGTCACACGCCGCCGCCATTAGGACGCCCAGGTCGAGTTCACCTGCCCTCACCTTGGCGAGCAGCAGGGGCAGCTCCGTCTCGACCCCGGGCACACCGCTGGGAGCGCGGTCGAACGGGAGCTCCTTCGCATCCCGCGGGTGAGGCGCGTGGTCACTCGCGATGATCGGGATCTCCCCTCGACGGAATGCTTCCCAGAGCTGCGCCCGCTCGGCCTCGGCCCTCAGAGGGGGATTCACCTTGAACCGGGCATCCGTCCCCGAGCGGTCGGAGAGGAGAAGGTGATGCGCCGTGGCTTCGAAGGAGAGGCCGGCCGCGTTCAGGGCTCGAACCCCAGCGACGGTGGTAACGTGAGCGGCATGAAGACGGAGGAGTTTCGGGGCCCGGGCCAACGCGTCAAGCGCGGCCTGCTCAGCGATGACCGGTCGGTGGCCGTTCCACTGCGCGGGGGAGCCGGGTCGTAGGTTCGGCACGAACCGGGTCGGGTCCTCCGCGTGCACGGAGACGGGGAGCCGCAGCTCCGCAAGCCGCTGCCAGAGGGCGGGAAGCTCGGTGGAGGCTGGGGAGTCCTCGATACCGGTGGTCGGGGCGAGGTAGACCTTGAACCCCCCCGCCCGGCGGGAAAGGGATGTGAGCGCCCGCGGGGTGGTGGGGGCAGCGAACAGAAGGACGTCGACGGCCGCCCGTCCTTCCACGAGGCGTGCCTTGTCCCGGCAGCCCTCGACGTCCGTTAGCGGCGGACGAGTGTTCGGCATATCGCCGACCAGGGAGACCCCGCCCAGCGCCGCGCCGACCGTGCCGGTCGGGATGGTCTCAGCTTCGGCCGGGCCCCCCGGTTCCCGGAAGTGAACGTGCATGTCGATGGCGGCCGGAAGGATGACCGCGTCCCCTACATCGCGGTGCGGAGCCCCCCCGCGAACCTTGCCGACCGACTGGATCCGTCCGGTCTCGTCGATGGCGATCTCCACCGGCTGGAGTCGTCCGCGAACGAACGCGCGTCCCGCCAACACGAGGGCGGTCGATGCGGAGGAACGGGGTGCCGCCTCCGCCTTGCGTCGGCGAGCGGGCCCGGGCATGCCTCCGGCGGACGCTCGGTGGGCGTAAATAGCTCAACCCCCGCCCAGGGGCGAGGGTATTTCTTCCCGCGTCCCTCGACCGGTCATGGCGCCCTCCCCTCGAACGGACCGGCCGTGGACCTACGCGCGCAGCGGCGTGGACCGTTCCGAGGTGTCCTCCGCGCTCGGTGTGCTGTTGAACGAGGTCACCTACCGCCCGCCTCCCTCCGCCGGCCGGCCAGTGGACGCACCGGGGCACTACGCAGGGCTCCTGCGCATCGGTCGGGAGACGATCGCGGTCACGACCGACACGGTCGGGACGAAGACGAAGCTGGCCGCTGAGCTCGGTCGCTGGGAGGAGGTCGGCGAGGACATTGTCGGCGTCAACGTCAACGACCTCGCCTCGGTCGGGGCCCGGACCGCCGGGCTCGTGGACACCATCCTCTGTCCCCGTCCGGACCTCGAGGCGTTCCGAGGGATCGGGAAGGGGTTGAACCGAGGCCTCCGGCTGGCGCGTTGCTCCCTCTTGGGCGGGGAGACCGCGGTCGTCCCGGAGATCGTCGACGGGATCGACCTTGGCGCGACCGCGTTCGGGTTCTTCCCGCGCGGTCGTCGGCCGGTACTGGGAGCCACCATCCGTCCGGGGGACCGTGTGATTGGGGTTCCCTCTTCCGGCGTGCACGCTAACGGATTGACCCTGGTCCGCCGCCTTCTGAAGGAGCGGTTGGTGGACCTGCTCCGCCCCCGGGCCGGGGGCGACCGGCCGGTCGGGGAGGAGATCCTCACGCCGACGCGGATCTACTCGGGTGTCGGCGACGCCCTCGCGCAGGCCCCGGCGGCGCACGGACTCGCGCACCTTTCCGGTGGCGGCGTCCGCAACCTCGTCCGCCTCCACCCGAAGGTCGCGTTCGTCCTCGGCCGGTGGCCCGAGGTGCCTGCGCTGTTCCGATGGATCCAACAGCTCGGCGGGCTCTCCGACGAGGAGATGTTCCAGACGTTCAACATGGGGATCGGATTCGTTCTCGTGGTCGGACCGACGCGGCTTGCCGAGACCCGCCGCCGCCTCGCCCGGGCCGGAGCGCCCGATGCGGTGGAGATCGGTCACGTTGAGCGGGGCTCGGGCGTCAGCGTTCCGGCGTACGGCCTTTCCTTCGAGGGATACTCCTAGCGCCCACGCCCCCCGACCCCGCCGGTGACCCGGATTCGGCAACGATTATCGGGGCCTGTTTCTAACGACTCCGCGTGCCGGTCGGACGACGCACCGTAGTTTGGGCCATCGTCCTCTCCGTGCTCTCCGCGTTCGCCTGGGCCACATGGTACCTCTTCGTGCTATGGGTGACCCCGGGAACCGCTCCGTCGGCGATCCTCGTGTACCCGTTCGTGTTCGGAGGAATCGCCTACACCGGCTGGGCGGTCGCGACCGGACACGGGCGCACCTTCGCACGCCTGTGGTCGGACCCGCTGGCGTGGGTACGCATCGGGCTGCTGTTCGCCATGCAGGTCGCGATCCTAGCCGCCACGTACCTGACCGGGCCCGTTGACTGTTCCCTTCTGTCCCTGATCGGTGACGTCGTGCTCACGCCCGTCCTCGTCGCCCTCGCGATCGGGGCGTACCGGCCGCATATCGCGACGCCACTGTTCGCCGTCGGGCTCATCGTCAGCCTCGCCGGGGGCACCATGGCCATCGTCGGCGGGCAGAGCCTTTCCGCCGTACAGGGCTGGGGGTGGCTGGTAGTACCGGGGGTGCCGATCCTCGTGGCCGGCTACTTCCTCCTCACCGCACGGGCCAATCGCACGACCGCCCCGTCCGCCGTGGTCGCCCAATCGATGGTCGCGGCCGCCGGACTGTTCGTGGTCGCCGCCCCGCTCTTTCCCGGAGGGTGGGGCGGGCTCGTCTCGATCGCCCCGGTCCCGCTCCTCCTGCTCGCGCTCTGCGGGATCACGAGCTTCTTCCTTGCGCCCGCGCTCTACTTCCGGGCGCTGAGCGAGGTCGGGCTCGTAATCCCCCCGATGCTCATGACCGCGATCCCCGTCTTCACGCTGCTCCTCTCGGCGGGCGTCCTCGGGATTGCGCTACCCCTCATCGGAGTGCTCGGCATCCCGGTCGCGGTCGCCGGAGGGGTCCTCGCGCTGTGGGGAGAATCCGCGCTCGCTCCCGAGGACGATCGCGTCCCCGAAGCCGACCGACCGCTTGGTTAGCCCCAGCGGCGGAGCTCACTGCCAATCGCTCAGGCTGCGCGTCGAGCCCCGCCGCTTCGGCGGCTTGCCGACCTCGGAGAGCGGGGTGTCGAGGGTCGCCGGAGGGCCGTTGGTCTCCGGGGCCCGCGGCGTCTCGGGCGGTGACGCGAGCCGCCGCTGGTGGCTGCCGCGCAACAGCGCGGCGGCGTCCCAGTCGAAGACCTCGGTCACACGGGCGAGGGTCTGGGCGACCCGGTCCGCGTAGTACTCCCAATCCGGCTCCTTGGTGAACGGTCGGCCCTCGACCCACGGCTCGATCTCCTGGGGGCTCTTGCGGGAGTCGGTGACGATCCACGCGACGCGCATGCCGGGGATCACGTCGTAGCCCTCGCTCCGAAGCTGTTTATAGACCCGGAGGAACGGCAGCGACTCCCGCGTCGACTCGTTGTACTCGCTCTCTGCCCGGACCGTGCGGGCGATCACGAGCCGCTCGGCCGGCACCTCGCGGTTCCGGACCGCCAGGACGAGCTCCCGGGCCCGGCGCAGGGCCGCGTCGGTGTCCCCCTTCAGGACGAGGTCGAAGATCTCCATGAGCGCCACGGATTGGAAGTCGAACGCGTCCGTCCGTCGCGTCTCGTACCCCCGAACGACGAGGTCCTCGTTGGGCCAGGCGGTCCGGCCGACGTACCGCTTCTTCACGCCATGGGAGAAGAACGACTCGAAGACCGACTGGAACTCGAAGGTCACACCCTCGTGGGTGAACCGCTTCGCGACCCGTTCTCCGAACTCTCGCGCTCCCTCGAGCGACGCGACCGGGGAGCGGACGAAGACGGAGTCGGTGTCGGAGTAGACGACCTCGAACCCGTCGGCCTCGAGGTCCCGGATGATGGAGGTGATCGCCTCCCGCCCGAACGCCGTGATCGCCGCGCCGATGTCCTTGTTCGTGAACCGGTAGAAGCTCGAGGCGAGGACCCCGTAGAACGAGTTCATCAGGACCTTGACGGCGTTCTGGAGGCCGTCGTAGTACTCCTTCATCTCGGGGTTCGTCGCGGACTGGCCGGCCTGACGGAAGCGGGTGCGGTCCGCGAGCAGGTCGGAAAGGATCGCCGGGATGATCCCGCGATGGACGGAGGCGGTGACGAACCGCGCCCCCGACGGGGCGACCGTCTCGCCGTCGGGGGAGAGGGTCGTGAAACAGAGGTTGCGGGAGATGATGATCGACGGGTACATCGACTTGAAATCGAGCACGACGACCCACCGATAGATCCCGGGCCGGATCGGGTGGACGTATCCGCCCTCGATCGGGTTCTCGCGACCCGCGAAGTGGCTCATCGGTACGCCGACCCGCTGGGCGTCCGCCCGGGGGATGAGCAACGAGTCGACGTAGAGGGAGGTCCGGCCGTTCATCCCCTCCTCCAAGGGAAGATGAGCGATGGTCGCGAGGTCGGCCGCCTTCTCCACGGTGCGTAAACGCTGGAGGATCCGGAGCGCGAGGTCCGCGTCGTGCTCACAGTACTCCATGACCCGTTGGGGGTCGGCGGCCCACTCCCTCTCGATCTCCCGGCGGTCGACATCCAGCTTGGAGTCGCCGAGAAGGGTCCGCGCGACGAACTGCAGCGTCTCCTGTTTCGGCTTCAGGTCGCGCCGGACCGACCACCAGGCGTCGGCCACGACCCGGCCGGTCACCTTCCAGAGGCGCTCCCCCATCTCGCGAGGGGCCGAGCGCTCCCGCCCCATCTTGAGCGGCCCGAGCCCGGTCGCTTTCGCCCGCTCGACCAGGAGAGGGAAGTCGTACCCGCCGATGTTGTACCCGGTGATCACGTCCGGGTCTTCTTGGAGGATCGTGTCCACGAACCCCTCGAGGATCTGCCGCTCCGGCCCTTGGAGCCGGAACGTGGTGCGCGCTCGGCCCCCGCCTTCCGCGACCCCGCAGATCGTGAAGATCGTCCGTTCTCGGATCGCGTTTTCGATGTCGAACGACAGGACCCGGAGCGACGGACGGAACATCTCCGCGGGCCGGATGTCGCGCCCGTCGGTGGTCACGACGCGGACCACGTCCGCTACGGTGTAGCGGCCGCGGACCTCCTCGCTCTCCTCCTCGGCCTCGAAGGCGACCGCGAGACCGACGTGCTTGTCATAGAGGAAGCGGTGGACGAACGGTATGTCGCAGGCCAGCACGCTCGTCTCGTCGCCCCGCCGCCGGTACTGGTCCCGGTATTGGGGGACGAGCCAGGGGCGGTGAAGGGTGACCCGCAGGGCCGGATGGTCCTTCCCCGCGACCCAGGTGGTGACGTCCTCCACCCCGACGATCTCCTTGTCGGCGTGCAGCCGGGCCCGCACCTCGTCCGTCGGCTCGGTGATCATGAAGTAGGGGCGAAACCCGTAGTAGCGCGCGACCATCGGCGTCCCGTCCCGGGTTCGGCCGAACAGTTCGACGATGACCCCATCGTCGACGGCCTGGTACGAACCTTCCAAGAGGAACAGCTCGACCGTGCGCACGGCCGAGGGAGCTCGACCCAAGTTAAAGCGGTTTATGCGGGACGTCCGGCAAGCCATCGTCCGAGCGCCCGGACGTCTCGCTCCCAGCGCTCGCGGAGACGCCGGGATCGAAGCGCCGCCGCCGGGTGGATGAGCGGGAAGTGCGGGGTCCCGCCGTGGTCCCGCGGGCGTCCCGCCGCCCGGAGCATCGGAGGCGCGCTCGGGTCGATCGCCGTCAATGCCCGCGCCCCGAGCGTCACCACTAGTTCCGGACGGAGGAGGTCGAGCTGCCGGTCGAGGTACGGCCGACAGGTCCGGGCCGCGCTAGGGTCGAACCGGTTCGCCGGAGGTCGGCACTTCAGGACGTTAAGGACCCCGAACTCCTCGTCCGCGAGCCCGAGGGCGGCCACCGCCCGGTCGAGCTCGCGGCCGGAACGACCCACGAACGGCCTTCCCGTGTGGTCCTCCTCCGCCCCGGGGGCTTCGCCGACGAAGACCACACGGGGGGCCAGCCCGCCCCGGTAGACGACCGCGTTCGTACGGACCGCGCCGAGCGGGCACATTCGGCAGGCCCGGATCTCGGTCGACAGTCGGTCCCAGGCCTCACGGACCTCGGGTTCCGTACGCCGGTCAGGACGCGCCTTGGGACGCACGTTCGAAGCGGTCCGTGGAGCCGTCGGACGTCGTCGTGTCTCCTCCATTCCACCCGTCCGGGCCGTCCTCGGCCTGCCGCCGTGCCCGACTCGGCACGGACCTTAAATACCACTACCCTTCTGCTCGGCCCCTCCGCCGATATGTCGCCGCCATCGGGGCTCAACACAGCAGGCCGTCTGGCCACGCTCCGCCAGCGTCGGCGCTGGTCGGACCGCTACTACAAGCGGCGCACCCTGCATCTCAAGGAACGTTCGGACCCGCTCGAAGGGGCCCCCCAGGCCCGCGGGATCGTGATCGAGAAGGTAGGGGTCGAGGCAAAACAGCCCAACTCGGCGATCCGCAAGTGCATCAAGGTCCAGCTCATCAAGAACGGCCGCCAGGTGACGGCCTTCGCCGTGGGCGACGGCGCGATCAACTTCATCGATGAGCATGACGAGGTCCTCGTCGAAGGGATCGGCGGCCGGATGGGTCGGTCGTATGGGGATATCCCCGGGGTCCGCTACAAGGTGATCCAGGTGAACAGCGTCTCCCTCGATGAGCTCGTGCGCGGACGCAAGGAGAAGCCGGCCCGATGAGCGGAGGTCCTGAGTCCCTGCGGCCACCGGAGCCCACCGAGGAGGATGCCGGGCCGGTCGTCCACCGACCCGAGCCGCCGCCGCCCCCTCCGTTCCCCCTCCCGCCCCTCTTCGGGAAGTACCCGTTCGAAGGGGTCGAGGTCCACGATCCCGGGCTGCTGCCGTACATCTATCTCCACCCGATCTACGCTCCCCACACCGAGGGGAAGCTCACCGGGAAGCCGTTCCTCAAGACCCGGATGCATCTCGTGGAGCGGCTCGCGAACCACCTGATGAAGGGTGGGAAGTTCACCGGCAAGAAGTCGAAGGCGCTCGCGACGATCCGCAAGGCGTTCGATGAGCTGGCGAAGAAGGAGGAGAAGAACCCCCTCCAGCTCCTCGTCGATGCGGTCGAGAACGCGGCCCCCCGCGAGGAGGTCACCCGGCTCCAGTTCGGGGGGATCTCCGTCCCACGTGCGGTCGACGCTTCGCCCGCCCGACGCCTCAACGTCGCGATCCGGAACATCGCCCTCGGGGCGATCCAGGCGTCGCACAAGTCCACGAAACCGATCCACTCCTGTCTCGCGGACGAGATCCGTCTCGCCGCGAAGGGGGACCTGACCTCGTTCGCGGTCGGTCGGAAGGAAGAGGTCGAACGGGTCGCCCAATCGGCGCGGTAGGCACGGGAGGGAGTATTCGATGACCCACATCCGGGCGGAACTGGCGAAGGCCATTCCCGACATGATGCACAACATCGACCGGATCCGCAACATCGGGATCGTCGCCCACATCCACCACGGGAAGACGACGCTCTCCGACAACCTCCTCGCCGCGGCCGGGATGATCTCGAACGAGCTCGCGGGAAAGCAGCTCTATCTCAATTTCGACGAGCAGGAGCAGGCCCGTCTTCTCACGATCAACAACGCGGACGTCACCATCGTCCACGAGTTCCAGGGAGAGCAGCACCTCATCAACCTCATCGACACCCCCGGGCACGTCGACTTCGGCGGAGACGTCACGCGCGCCATGCGCGCGGTCGACGGCGCCATCGTCGTCGTCTGCGCGGTCGAAGGAGTGATGGCCCAGACCGAGACGGTCCTTCGCCAGGCGCTCCGAGAGAAGGTGAAACCGGTCCTCTTCATCAACAAGGTAGACCGGGCCATCAAGGAGCTCAAGCTGACGGCGGATTCGTTCCAGAAGCGGTTCCTGAGCATCATCTCCGAGGTCAACGAGCTCATCCGCAAGATGGCCCCGGAAGAGTTCGTCGACGAGTGGAGCGTCGACCCTCGCGACGGGTCCGTCGCGTTCGGCTCGGGGTACGAGAACTGGGCGATCAGCGTCCCCTACATGCAGAAGACGGGCGTGAAGTTCCCGGACATCATCGACTACGTCTCGACCGGTCGGTCGCGCGAGATCGCGCAGAAGGCGAAGATCAACGACGTCATCTTCGACATGGTGGTCCGCCACCTCCCGAGCCCCCGCGTCGCGCAGAAGTACCGGATCCCCAACATCTGGAAGGGGGACCCGGGGTCCGCGATCGGCACGGCGATGTCGAACACCGACGCCACCGGTCCCACCTCGTTCATGGTCACGGACATCACGATGGACCCGAGCGCGGGCGAGATCGCCACGGGCCGGGTCTTCTCGGGCCGCATCCAGAAAGGGATGGAGCTCCAGGTGGCCGGCGCGAAGCAGAAGAACCGGGTCCAGCACGTCTCCCTCTTCATGGGCCCCGAGCGCCTCATGGTCGAGGAGGTCACGGCCGGCAACATCGCCGCGGTGATCGGCCTCACGGACGCGTTCGCCGGAACGACGATGTCCGACATCCCGGACATGGTCCCGTTCGAGGAGATCCGCCACGTTTCGGAGCCGGTCGTGACGGTCGCGATCGAGCCGAAGCGGATGGGCGACCTCCCGAAGCTCATCGAGGTCATGCGGAAGATCGCGAAGGAGGACGCCAGCCTCCGGGTCGAGATCAATCAGGAAACGGGCGAGCATCTCCTCTCGGGGATGGGCGAGCTCCACCTCGAGATCACGCAGTACCGGATCGTCAACGACTACAAGGTGGAGATCGAGGCGTCGAAGCCGATCGTGGTCTACCGTGAGGTCGTGAAGCACCCCGGCGGCCCGTTCGAGGGGAAGTCCCCCAACAAGCACAACAAGTTCTACTTCGAGGTCGAGGCCCTGCCGGCGGCCGTGGTCGAGGCCCTCAAGGAGGGCGAGATCCCGCAGGGGAAGTCGTTCAAGGACACCAAGACCCTCGTGACCAAGCTCGACGCGCTCGGCATCCCGCGCGAAGAGGGCCGGGGGATCGTGGCCGTCGAGGGGACGAACATCCTGTTCGACGTGACCAAGGGAATCCAGTACCTCAACGAGACGATGGACCTGATCGTCGACGCGTTCAAGGAAGCGGTGAACCGTGGGCCGCTCGCGAACGAGAAGGTCTACGGCCTCAAGGTCCGCCTCGTCGACGCGAAGCTCCACGAGGACTCCATCCACCGGGGTCCTGCGCAGACGATCCCGGCCGCCCGTTCGGGGATCTACGGGGCGATGTGCCTCGGCGACCGACTGCTCCTCGAGCCGTTCCAAAAGGCGACCGTCAACGTCCCCCAGGAGGTCCTGGCGGGCGCCACCCGGGAGCTCCAGCGCCGCCGGGGAGAGATTCTCGACATGACGAGCGTCGGCGACCTCCAGACCGTCATCGCGAAGGTTCCGGTGGCCGAGATGTTCGGGTTCGCGAGCGACATCCGCAGCGCGACCGCGGGCAAGGTCCTCTGGGCGACCGAGTCGATCGGGTTCGAGCCGATGCCACCGGAGCTCCAGCCCCAGGTGGTCGCCGAGGTCCGCCAGCGGCGAGGCCTCAAGCCGGAACCGTACGACGCGTCCTACTACGCCGGGTAACCCGCGGGGGTAGGGCCGGGACGGCCTACGCGGTCGTCTTGGGCGAGCGGGCGACCTTGGGAGACTCGGTCAGGGCGTCCAACGTGCGTTGTCCGTGGGGTCGCGGTCCTTCCGCGGACCGGGAACGCAGTGGCCAGGCCCCTTCGTGGTCGAGAAGCCAGCGCTTCCGCCAGAGCCCGAGGCCGAAGCCGGTGATCGCTCCCCCCTCCCCAACGACGCGGTGGCACGGGATGACGATCGGGATCGGGTTGCGTCGCATCGCCCCACCAACGGCCCGGGCCGCCCCCGGGTAGCCCACTCGCTTCGCGAGCTCCCCGTACGTCACGGTGTATCCTGACGGAACCTCGCGCAGCTCCTTCCAGACCGCGCGGTCGAACACCGAAGCGGTGTCCGGCTCGACCTCGAGGTCGAAGTTCTTGCGGGTCCCTCGGAAGTACTCCCGGAGCTGGCGCGGAGGGCTCGCGGCCGGGAACGGGGGGCCCCGTCGGACGGCTCCCTTCGGGAGGCCGGTTTGGGGGACCCCGTTCTCAAGGAGGTCCACCACCTGCACGCTCGAGCCGAGGTAGGCGATGCGGAACATCCCGATGGGAGAGGAGAGGTCCGAGAACTGTACCCGTTCGGCCATCGTCCGGGAAGAGGCGTCCTTCCTTATCTCGGTTTATCCCGGACCCACGCTCTCGAGCCCGGTCGGTCCGATCCGGAAGTCCGCCGACCCGTCGGGGAGGGAGCGGTGTTTCACGAGGACGACCCGGCGGAGCGGGCCGGAAAGCCGGTCGAACCGCAGGATCGTCTTCGCCGCGTGGTTCAGGAACGATCCTCCTAGCGGCTCGAGCCCGCCGTCCCGCATGTTCCGCCAGACCTGGTTCGTGAAGAGCACGGGAAGGTGGGCGCGCAGCGCCGTCGCGACGAGGTCGGCGACCCCGAGCGATAGCGACTGGCGCGCGTCGTCCTCGTCCGGTCCCGAGAGGGAAAGCCGGTAGAAGAACGTCCCGGAATCGACCACGATGAGGCCGACGGGCCGCTGGCCTTCCCGCGCGAGGGCGCAGGCGGTCCCGACGGCCTTCCCTTGCTCCGCGAGGTCCTTCGGGGTCGAGAGCAGCCAGCGCTTCAGCACCCGGTCGAGGTCGTCGCCCGCGATGGCGCGCAGGCGGTCGACGCTCACTCCCTCGGTGTCGACGTAGAAGACCCAGCGGTTCTCGAGCGCCACCCGATGCGCCACTTGGAGGCAGAAGAGCGTCTTCCCGCTCCCACCTTCACCGTAGAGCTCGGTGACGCAATCGGTCTCGAGCCCGCCGCCCAGGAGGCGGTCGACCGAGGCGATCCCCGTGGGGCAGCGGTCCGGGTCCATCCGAGCTCCGAGACCGCTCGGGAGGTTAATCTATCGTCGCCCGCGCGCCGCCTACCGGACGAGCGGGTACGACACCCCGAGCTCGGGGGGACGGACGGACGGGCCCGCCTTCTCGAACGCCTCGGGATGCTCGGTGTGGATCGGGTATACGGTCCGGGCCCCGGCCGCTCGGACGATGTCGAGGAGCTCGGAGCCCGAGGCGTGGCCGCTCGCGTGCATCTGGTGGAACTGGAGACCGAAGTGGTCGAGCCAGTTGTGCATCACCTGGTCGTCCACGTCGTCCTCGCTGAACGGTTCGCTCATCGAGTGGATGAACGGGCTCCCTTTCGGAGGTCTCAGGTCGATGAGCTCGGGGAAGTGTGCCAGGTCGAGCGCGAGGAGATACCGGCGCCCCCGGCTCCGGACCTCCTCCGACGGGAGCGCGTCCGTGAGGAACGGCCGTTCCCACAGGTAGGAGACCCGTTTCTTGCGGGCATACACTCGAAGCCCGGGCGCCTGCCCGGGCACGGGGATCTCCCCGGAAGGGAATCGAGGGGCGACCTGGGTGAGGAGGTGCGCGGTGCGGACCGACACCACGAGCTCCCGGTCGGCCGCGACCGCGGCGGCGTACAGGGTTCGGAGCCGGTCGATGTCCCGAGGGTAGGTGCAAGCGAGGGCGAGCCCGGGCCGTTCCGTCAGTACCCGGTCGACCCCGCTACGGACACCGGCCTCGGTGAGGTTTCTACGGGGGTCGGGACCTGCCCGGGTCCCTTCGATAAGCAGGGCGTCGACCTTCTCGGCGGCGACGGCGTCGAAGAACGCGTGGGTGTCGTCCGCGCGGGGGCCATGGTGCCGGAAGTCCCCCGTGTAGGCGAGGGTCCCCTCGCTCGTCCGCACGAGGAACCCGTAGGCGAACGGGATCGAATGGTCGACCGGGTACGGGACGACCTCGATCCCGCCGACACGGATCGGCTTCCGGTCGGCGAAGACCTGCCACGGATGGTCTCCGTACTTCATCCTCGTGGACGTCTCGATAGCGGACAGGAGGGTGCGCGTCCCCTCGCCGACATGGACCGGGATCGACGGGTCGACCAGCTCTAGGTATCCCGCGTGATCGGCGTGCGCGTGGCTCACGAAGATCCCGTGAACCTCCGGGGGAACGTAGGGCAGGTCCCCGTCCCCGAGCGCCTCCTTCGCGTAGAGCCCCGAGATCCGGGGGATGAGGTCGAACTCGAGGAGGTCCTTCGCCCGGCTCGTCGACCGGGGCTGGAGGTACTCGACGTAGAACTGCTCCACGCGGGGGGAGAACGACGGGCCGAAGTCGAACAGGATACGGTCCGGACCGTCCTCGATGAGAATCTTGTTCCCCCCGATCTCGCGAACCCCTCCGAGGAACCGGACGGTTGGGCCTTTCACGCGAACCGAAGGGGGACGCCCCCTGAAACGGTTTGTCGGTCGGAAGTCGGAGACGTTTTTCGCCCCCAACCGTAGGGGTCCGGGCGATGGTCGCGCCCCACGCCTCCCGTCCTCGCCCGAGTCGCTCGAGGAGAGGACGGAACCCTCGGGCGACTCCCGCCGAACATCGGCAGGTCCTTCGGATCGCGGCTCGGATCGTCGACGAGGTCGACCCCCACCGGCGAGCCGCGGTCCTGCTCGCCGGAAGTTGGGCCCGGGGCGACGCGCACCAGGCGTCCGACATCGACCTCTGGGTGGTCGGAAAGCGAGGTCGGGACCGGATCCTCGAGCGGGGCGGGCACATGGTCTGCGTGAAGTTCAGCACCGCCGCCGACGAGCGTCGAGAGATGTGTAACCCCGGCCGGCTCGATGGCGCGGTGCCCGGCTGGCGGAACGCGAAGATCCTCCGTGACCCGTACGGCGTCGCCACACGGCTGCGATCGGAGGCGCGTCGCTTTCGTTGGCAGCCCCTTCGCAAGGCCCGCGACGCCTACATCGCCGACCTGTTGACGGGGTTGGCCGAGGAGGTCGCGAAGCTCCTGCGGGCCCTCGAGACCGGTGAGAAGGAGACCGCCTCGGTCCAGCGCAACCTCCTCGCGAACCGCATGGCGTTCCTCTGGTTGCTCTCGCAGGAGAGCCTTTGGGAGACGGAGAACGGCCTGTGGGAGACCGCCGGCAGGACCTCCGGGGCGCGGTTCCGGTCCGTGCAACGTACCGCGCTGGGCACGGACCAGCCGAGCTGGAAAGCGAGCTGCGAGGCCGCGCTCCGTCTCTACTCCCTCACCGCGCGCTCGACCCTGGGGACGCTGCGAGGCGAGAAGCGCCGGATCGTGCTGGCGACCTGCCGACGAGCCGGCTATCCGGTCGGGTAGCGTGCGGTCGGAGGGGCGCTAGCGCGCCTTCAGGACCTTCTTCACGTTCGGGTGCTCTTTCGTGAAGATCTTCCCACCGCAGTTGTCGCAGCGGACCCCGAAGAGGTTCGCGTCCGACGGAAGGGCTTCCCCGCAACGGATGCAACGGAACATGCCTGACTCTCCGTTCGACGTTCCGTGAGGGCTTAAGCGTTGCCCGGGGTCGGTTCTCGCTCGGTCCGCTGGATCGGGGGCGGTGCCGCGAAGACGTAGGCGTTCGAGGAGTACCGCGTCCCGCAGCGGCGACATTCGAAGACGCCGCTGGCTACACGGTGGAGCGTTACGGTCGAGCACCGCGGGCACGGGGCATCGGGTCCGCGGGCGCGGTCGATCTCGACGACGCGGCGGCGGATCCGGATCCCGTAGCGGGGGCCCATCCAGCCGGTGGGGCCGGCCTTCTTCGTGCGCTTGCTCATGGGGTCCCGCCCTTCGCCAGGATGCGGTGGCGCTCGCCGTGACGGAACGCCCTCCGCACGACGTCCTTCACGTCGTCCGGGGAGAACGCCCCGACGAGGCCCTTTTGCATCGCAACGACCCGGCCGATCTCGTCGGTCGCGACCGTGATCCGTCCCTGGGCCGCACGCTCCTCGTCGAACGTCGGGTCGACGACGATGGCGTCACCGAGCCGGACGAACGTGCATTCGATCGGGAGGTGATTGACCTCGAGAGGGTAGTCCGCCTCGGCGACCCCGAACCGCTTCGCCGGGACCGTCGCGTGGCTGAGCGCGCTCACGGCTGCCAGGAGGGCGGCGTCGATGAGGTTCCCCGAATGGTCGAGGCAATGGATGTCGACGTAACAGACCCAGGTCTTCTCGCCGGGAGTGACACAGAGGCGGGTCAGGTCGATCGTCTCGGCGGCGCGGATCGCGCGGTCGACCACGCGGGAGACCTCGATCGCCCCGGGCTGGGGCGGTCCGGGTTCGAAGACCGCGTTCGAGAGCGGGATCAGCTCGGCGTTGGTCGTGAGAACGCCCGCGTTCGGCGTGTCGGCGAACGGCTTTCCCGGCTCGAGCTTGATGCCGGAAAGAACAGCGGTGTGGCCGATCCGCACGAGGGCGGAGCCGTCGGCCGTCGTGACGAACCCCGGCTCGACGGTGATCGGCCGGTAGTCGTCGGGGCCGCGTCCATCGAGGCGCTTTCCCTCGGCCGCGAGGTCGAGGATGTGGGTCGTCAGGATCTCCGCGGAGACCTCTTCGCTCATGCGGAACCTCCGATCGGCCCGGTGGCGTATCGATCGCGCAGCGCCTGCTTCATCTTCTCGTAGATCGCCCGGCAGCCCTGCACGCCCAGCTCGAGGGACTGCGAGAGCTCCTCCTCGGTCATGTGCCCCTCCATCTGGAGCAGCACGAGGCGGCCGGACTGGGGCACGAGCGCCATCGGGAGGTCGGCGTCCCCGAAGTTGTCCTCCTCTTTCTTGAGGTCGAGGGCGATCTTCCCGGCGATCTTCCCGACCGCGACGGCCGGCAGGAGGTCGACCATCGGGATCCCCGCGTCCGCGAGGGCCATGGAGGCGGCGACGAGGCCCGCGCAGCGCGTCCCGGCGTTCGCCTGGAGGACCTCGATGTAGATGTCGATGCTCGTGCGGGGGTACTCCTCCGCGAAGACGACCGACTCGAACGCCTCACCGATCACCTTCGAGATCTCCTGCGAACGGCGGTCGAGGCCGGGTCGCTTCCGTTCGTCGACCGCGAACGCCGCCATGTTGTACTTGCATTGGATGACGGCCTTGTTGTTCTGCTGAAGGTGCCGGGGATGGACCTCGCGCGGCCCGTAGACGGCGGCCATCACCTTGTTCGCACCCCATTCCACGAACGCCGAGCCGTCGGCGTTGTGCAGAGCTCCGACCTGAATGCGGATCGGCCTCAATTCGTCCAGCTTCCGCCCGTCGATCCGGAGCCCTTCCGGGCTCAACAGCACGGGGACCTCTTTCGCTCCTACGCTTCCCATCTTCGTTCTCCTTAGAGTTAGTATCCGTCAGTGTTCGCTCGCTTCGCTCGGCTCGGGGGAGTCGTCCTCGGCGTCGACCGCGTCCTCGTCCGGCTCCGCCGAACCGAGGACCCGTGGGGGAGCATCGCGATGCGCGTGCTCTTGCGGGGGTTCTTCCGGTCCTTTGAGGCCGGTCGGAGTGGTCGATCGGAGGTAGCTCTCCACCCGCTCCGTCAACCCCGAGTGTTGGGCGTTCTCCTCGATGATCCGGAGCACCTCGCTCACGCGGTGGATCCCGTCGGGGGTACCCCCGATCCAAATACGGCCGTTCTGGCCCACGACGACCTCTGCGCCCGTAAGGCGTCGAATGGTATCGATCATGGAGCCGTTCCGCCCCACGACCCGCGGAATGCGGGCGGGGGAAACCTGGACGATCGTCCCTCCCTCGAGCTTCCCGAGACCCTCGCCGTTCATCGTTACGCCGATGCGGCCGGTGGCCTCCAAGCTCTCGATCTGCACCACTACCGCGTCGCCCACGCGGAGGAACCGTTCGGTCTCCCCCACGTCGATCTGCCACGGGGTCCCGGTCATGTGGAGGGGAGCCCAGCGCGGGGCGCCGATGTCGAGCAGCCAGAACGTCCCTTGGACGTCCGTGACCGTGCCGATGACGGTGTCGTTCGGCTTCGGGATGTACCGTCCCGAGAGCGGGATCACCTGGACGATCGGAGGCCGCTCGGAGAGCAACCCGAGGACGCTCGCGTACATCTTGCCGCCCGTGCGGTAAGTTCCGGGCCCCGGTTTCAGTCCCTGGGCGCGAATCTCTTCACCGGGAAGAACTAGTGTCCGATCCCCGGAGGGAGACGAGGGAGAACCCTCGCGGCCACGACTACGGTGGCCCGGACGATGACCTCTGGACATTTTTCGTGCTGCACCGGGCCGCTCGACCGGCGTGCCCTATTTAACCAAAGCGGTCTCGATGGCGCCCTTGGTGCGCGCGCTGAGCTTCTCGTAGAGCTCGGTCTGCATTCCGGCGGGGATCTCGACGACCCCGCTCCAGCTCCCACCGGAGAGCCAATTCTCTTCGAGGAGGCGGCCCAGCCCCTTCACCTCACCGATGACGTGGGGATAGAACTGGGCGGGGATCTTGATCCGGACCTTGACCACGTCGAGCCGTATCGGGATGAGCGGCCGGAGCTTCGCGAGGACCTCCTGGACCTGCTCGTCGACGGGGCGGAACGGGTCGATGTGGACCTTCGCCTCCGTCATCGCCGCCTCGATCCGGGCCGGCGGATGCGGAGCGCCGGTCTGGGGGTTCATCGCGTTCCGAGCGATCGTCGCGACGACCTGCTGGCGTTTCGTGGCCTGCAGGTGATGGCGTTGCTCGGTCGTCACCTGGACCTCGCCCTTCTGGATGATCACCCGGGCGATCTCGGCGAGGTTGCGGGTGTGGAACGTCTTCTCGAGATGCTCCTCGGAGATCTTGTCGCCCTTCTTCGCGTCCTTGAAGACCTGGTCGAGCGCGAGCTTGTCGGAGAGGTCGACCTTCTTGCCGTCCTTGAGGTCCTGGACCGCCTGCGGGTCGACGAGCACCTCGAACCGAGAGCCCTGGGTCTCCCACCGCGCGATGACCGCGTCCTCGACCTTCACCATAGGAAGGAGCGTGAGGGAGCGCCGGTCTAGGTGCGACCGGGTCGACCGGCCCCGCCCGCCGGTGGGAGGCGCGAGACGTACTTCTGTACTTCGTCCGTGGGGAAGCGCGTCATCCCCTCGCCGACCTGAGTCGAGCAGACCTCGACCTGGGCGAGGTTGCCGCCCTCCTCGAGACCGGCCCGAAGGCCCTCGAGCGCGAGGAGGATCGCCGCGTCCCGGTCCATGCCGGGGCGGTACTTCTGTTCGAAGAGGTCCATGACCGGTCCCTTGTTGCCGCCGGTGCTCGCGGCCTTGAAGCTCGTGAGCGAGCCCGAAGGTTCGGTCTCGAAGAGGTGGATCCCACCGTCGTCGTATCCGCCGACCAAGAGCGCGGTCCCGAACGGGCGGACGCCGCCGAACTGGGTGTACTGTTGCTTGTAGTCGCAGATGCGCCGGACGAGGAGCTCGACCGACATCGGCTCGGCGTAGGTGACCCGGTTGATCTGGGCCGAGAGCCGGGCGTAGTCGACGAGCACGCGGGCGTCCGCGACCAGGCCCGCGGTCGCGCAGGCGATGTTCTCGTCGATCTGATGGATCTTCTCGAGGCTCGAGGCTTCCGCCAGCTTCGGGTTCGGGATCCGCCGGTCGGCAATGAGCACCACGCCGTCCGCGTACACGACCCCGGCCGTCGTCGCTCCGCGCCGCACGGCCTCGCGGGCGTACTCAACCTGGAAGAGCCGTCCGTCGGGGGAGAAGACCGTGATCGCCCGGTCGTAGGCCATCTGGCCGGGTTGCATCTCCATGGTGAGCGCCTCGACCGGGCACTGAGGACCCCTTTATAACGAGCGCGCGGGGAGTAACGCTCCCGTCAGCCGGTTACGTCGCTCCCGAGCGTGAGCCGCGTCGGCGAACGATGCCGCCCGACAACCGTAAGAGGGGCGGACGGAGCGCCCCTCCATGAGCCCTCCCGCCGAACCGGTTCCTGGACGGGCGGGCGGTTGGCGTCTCGCGGACCGGCCGTCCAGCTACCTTCGGAGCGCGGCCGAGCAGCCGATCGAGTGGTACCCCTGGGGTCCCGAGCCGTTCGAGCTGGCCCGGCGCACCGGGAGGCCGATACTCCTCGACATCGGAGCCTCCTGGTGCCACTGGTGCCACGTCATGGACGAGGGTACCTACTCCGACCCCGAGGTCGCCCGCCTTCTGCTCCAGCACTTCGTCGCGGTCAAGGTCGACCGCGATGAGCATCCCGAGATCGACCGACGCTACCAGCGGCAGGTGGGAGCGCTCACGGGCGAAGGCGGTTGGCCGCTCACGGCGTTCCTCACCCCCGACGGGGAGGTGTTTCTCGGCGGGACCTACTTCCCACCGATGGACGGGCACGGTCGGCCCGGCTTCCGCCGCGTCCTCAGTGAGGTCGCCCGGCTCTGGCGCGAGGAGCCCGAGCGGATCCGAGAGAACGCAGGAGCGATCCGGAGCGCGCTAGAGCGGATGCGGGAAGCGCGCTCGCCGGCGGACCGACCGCTCGAAGCGTTCGTCGAGACCATCCGCGGAGAGATCCAGGCGAGCTATGACCCGGTCAACGGCGGCTTCGGGATGGCGCCGAAGTTCCCCCACCCGACGGCGGTATCGTTCCTCCTCTGGGACGGGTTCGAGCACGGGACACCCGCGAGCAGCGAGAGGGCCCGGGAGACGCTCCTCCGGATGGCCGACGGAGGGCTCTTCGACCAGGTGGGGGGCGGGTTCCACCGGTACTCGGTAGACGAAGGCTGGCACATCCCGCATTTCGAGAAGATGGGGGTCGACAACGCTGCCCTCTTGTCCGCGTACGTGGACGGAGCGGCTCGCTTCCCCGACCCCCGACTCGAGGAGGTCGTCCGGTCGACCGTCGGCTGGGTGCGGGAGGTCCTGGCGGACCCACGAGGTGGGTTCGGGGCGAGCCAGGACGCGGACAACGCGCCCGGGGACGACGGAGGATACTTCACCTGGTCCCGGGCCGAGCTCAAGGTGGCGCTCGACCCTGACGAGCTCCGGCTCATTACCCGGTTCTTCGGGGTCGGCACCGATGCGCGCATGCCCCACGACCCCGACCGCAGCGTCCTCTTTCGGCTCCTCCCGCTCTCGGAGGCCGCTGAAGGGGTCTGCCCGCCGGGAGAGGCCGCTCCCCTGCTTGCCCGGGCCCTCGCGAAGCTTCGGGCCGCACGGTCGAACCGCCCGGCGCCCCAAGTGGACCGCGCGGTCTACGCCGACATCAACGGCCGCTTCATCGCATCGTTCGCGCGAGCCGGGTCGTTCCTGGGGGACCGCTCGATCGTCGCCGACGCCCGGAAAGCCGCCGACCGGCTTCTCACGGAGGCATTCCGTCCGGGGCAGGGTGTCGGTCACCGGGTCGACCCCGAAGGGGCACGAGGGTTCGGGCTGCTCGAGGACCAGGTCGCCGTCGCCTCGGGCCTTCTCGAACTCGCCGGTGCGGTCGCGGAACCGAGGTACCTCGAGGCGGCGGTCGCCCTCCTCGAGCTCGTCGACCGGGAGTTCCGAGGCGAGGACGGACTCCTCCGCGACCTTTCGCCCGGCCTCTACGACGGACCGGTGGTCGGTGGGGTGACCGAGCCCTCCTATCCGCTCGAGGACACGCCCCACCTTTCCGCAAACGCGTCGGCCGCGATCTCGTTCCTGCGGGCGGGTTCGCTCACGCACGACGAGCGATGGGCCGAGAAGGCCCGTGCTCTCCTCGGGCCGATCGCGCGCCGTGTCGGGGGTGCAGGACTCTTCGTCGGCGGCTCTGCGCTGGCCGCGGGCCTCCTCACTACGCCGCCGGCCACGGTCGTCGTCGAGGGAGAGGGGGCCGCCGCCGAAGCGCTCCTCCGGGCGGCTCGTCGAGCATGGCATCCCAACGTCTGGGTCTTCGCCGGGCACCCGCCGCCGCCGTTCTCCCTTCCCGGC
Organism: Thermoplasmata archaeon; assembly: GCA_052326485.1. Classification (GTDB taxonomy): domain Archaea; phylum Thermoplasmatota; class Thermoplasmata; order Lutacidiplasmatales; family UBA184; genus Lutacidiplasma. The sequence goes on from JBKQMS010000001.1 coordinate 54,130, forward strand.
GAGATGGAAGGCCAGGGCGCGTCCCAGGAGGCCCGGGCTCTCGTCTGCTTTGGGACCGCGTGCGCGCCGCCGGTCACCGACCCGAGCGCGCTCGGTCCGCTGCTCGCGAGCGGCGGCCGGCCTCGGCCCGGGTCGTGAGGACCCCGAGGTCCGTCCCGTCTAGCAGAAAGGCCCGAGCGACCCCTTGGGCGAGGAACCGCCGGTAGAGGAACGAGCGGCCACGGGTGGGCCGTTCGCGGTTCAGCGCCTGCGTTCCGGCGATCGGGTTGAACGCAGGAAGGATGATGATCTCCCGGGCCCGCGGTTCGATGTGTCGGCGGCGTCGTGCCCTCTTCGTTCCGGGGGGAACTCGCTCGACGCGGACCCAGCAGCGACGCTTCCCCTCGGGGTCATCCGCGGTGGGGGCGAGCCGGAACCCCGGGTGCAGGTGTCCCGCCACCAGCCGCGGGGCCCGCAGGACCTGGTTCGACGGCCAGCGGTGGCCGTGGAAGATACCGACCTCCCCCCGGACGACCCCGGTCGCCGGATGAACGACGACCTCACGCGGCAGGTGACGTACGATCCCCACGTCGTGGTTGCCGAGCACTAGCTCGACCGTCAGTCCTTCCCGCAGGAGCTCGGAGAAGAAGTCGAAGACCACCGGTCGAAGAGCGGGCGGCGTCCCGACGATCGGGTGTTTGGCGTCCCCGGCGACGATGACCGCCTCCGCCCGGGTAGAGCGAGCAATCGCGAGCAACCTCTCGACAAGGCGTTCGGCCGAGCCCTCGGGCGGGCCGAGGGACCGCTCGGCGGTGCTGCCGAGGCCAAGGTGGACGTCCGCGACGACGAGGGTCCGAGCGTCGGCCCGTCCGACCGGTTCGAGGACCAGCGCGGGAGCACCCAACACCGGACGAAGGGGACTCTCCACGACCCCCCAAGGGCCCTGCGGCCAAGACAGTTCGCGGTCGCCGGGAACCCACGCTCTCCGAGAGGTCGGACCGTGCTCATTTATATAAAAGAAGTAAATGGATTATTCTGGGGGAAGCCGGGTGCCGTCGGCGAGGGAGCATTCGATCGAGCACATTCGCGAGCTGCTCGAGCGCGCGGGGTTCTACGTCGCGGACACGCACGCGATCCGACCGACCAGCTTCGACCTCGCGGCCCGTCGGGACGCGACGCTCCTCCTCGTGAAGGTCCTCAAGAACATCGATGCCCTCGATTCCGAGGAGGCCACGCGCCTTCGGGAGCTCGGCCGAATCTTCCCGGCGATCACGCTCGTGATCGGTCAGACGTCAGGCGCCTCCGAGCTCGACCCCGGAGTCGTCTACACCCGTTACGGGGTCCCGATCATCAACGAGGAGACGCTCCAGGAGTTCCTCGAGAAGGCGCTCCCCCCGTTCCTGTACGCGAGCCCTGGAGGCACGTTCGCCCAGGTCGACGGCCCCCGACTCCGCCAGTTGCGCGACGAGCGGGGCCTCTCCTTGGGGACCCTTGCCGGCATCGCCGGGGTCTCCCGCCGAGCGATTCAGCTTTACGAGGAGAGCGCGGGGGCGGAGGCGCTCGTCATCGAGCGGATCGAGTCGTTCCTCGGCGAGACGGTCGTGAAGCCGATTGACCTGTTCGAGTGGTCGGCCCGGGCCCGGGGCGAAGCGGAGACGGCGAAGCCGAGGGACGGCGGCGAGCCGCCGGCCGAGCGCTCGCATCCGAGCACCGGCGACGCGCTGCGGGACGGGGTCGTCCGGCAGTTGGATGGGATGGGGCTCGAGGTCACCGTGACCGTGCGAGCCCCGTTCGACGCGCTCGCCCGCACACCGGAGGTCCTGCTCGCCGCCGTCGGAAGTCTACGGACCGCTCTCCATCGGGCCGAGGTCCTCCCCGGGCTCGCCCGGGTTGCGGAGGGTCACGCGGTCTTCATCGTCCGGGACCCCGTCACACGGTCCGCAATCGACGGTCTCCCCATCCTCACGATCACCGAGCTTCGGCGCCACCGCGACCCGGAGGAACTGATCGAGGAGATCACCGAACGGGAAAGCCCGTGATCACAGCGAAGTTCGAAAACCCACCTAGGATACTGTTGCTCGCCCCGGTCCGCGGCCTCCTGTCCGAGGTCCCTCGGGTCCTCTCCGAGCTGGAGGCGTTCGCCCCGGCGCGCGTCGGTCTCGGCCTCTCGAGCGACGAGCTCCGCAGCGTTCACGACTACTTCGTGGCCGCGGACGCGGAGCCGGTCGTCCCCCTGACCTCGAACGAGACGAGCGAGGTTCGCGGCCTCGTTCGCTTCGGCGAGGTGCGCGTCCCGAACCCGTCGTTCGTCGAGGTCCTCCGCTGGGCGTGGGCCCGCGGCGTTCCCACCGAGCCGCTCGACCCGGACGACGAGCGCACGGCGGCGTTGTTCGCCGAGCACATCGGGTACATCGAGCTCGTTCGCCGGACGGTCCGGGAACGTCGCATCTCGCGCAGTCCTCCATCCCCCTCGACCCCGGACGAGTTCGCTCTCCAGTGGGACCGTGAGATCGCCTCGGGTCGGGGCTCCCGCGACTTCGCGGAGGCCCGCGACCAGCACCTCGTGGGCCGGCTTCCCTCGCTCGTGGCCGACGGGAGTCGGCTCGCGGTCGTGGTCGACCGAGAACGATTCGACTCGATCCGGGGCCTGCTCACCCAGGGGCCGCCGTTCCCGACCGCGTAGCCAAGGGTCGACCGCGCTCTCACTCTTCGCGCGCGAGGATCTTCTCGAGCGCGGCCCGTCCCGCTTTCCGGAACTCGTCGAGCGTCCCCTCGTTGACCAGCATCCCATCGGCGACGGCGAACGCGTTGCCGATCCCCCACTTGAGCTCGCGTCGGTCTCGGTCGAAGAACTCCTGGAGGTCGGCCGCGTCGTCCGCTCGGCTGCGGCTCGCCATGCGGTCGTGCCGGGTCTCGGGAGAAGCGTAGATCCCGAGGACGAACAGGTCCCCGAAGTTGTGCCGGAAGACGGTCACCTCGGTGTCGGACCGGCACCCGTCGACCAGCATCCGCGTCTCGGTCAGCTTCGGGATCGCGCGCTGCGCCCAGATCCCGGGTCCGTGCTTGTCCCGTTCCTCGGACGCGACCCGGGCGACGTTCGAGTTCGTGATCGGAAGGCCCCGGCGTCGGGTCTCGTCACGCACGAGGTCGCCCATCTTCAAGGTCGCGAGGCCCATGGCGCGGGCGATCCCGACGAGCTCGTCCTTGCCGGACCCCGGCATCCCTACGGTGACGATGAGTTTCATAGCGAGGAGGGGGGCTCGTCCGGAGATTCCTTCGGGATGTCCGCGGTTGCCTTCAAGTGGTCCGCCACCTCGTGCTCCGAGACCATCTGCAGTCGGTCGGCCCGCTGGCGGTAGGCGACCGCCTCCTGCTCCTCGAGACGCGCGGTCTCTTGGTACCGGTCGACCTTGACCTTCAGCTCGGCGGTCTTCTGCGTCTTGGTCGCCGCCCGCAGCTCGAGGGACCGCGCCTTCTGCTGGCGGTCGACCACCTTCTGCTGGAGCTTGCGGACCCGGTAGTGCATGCTCGTGACGTCGGAACCGATGGGGGCGCCTCCGGTCTTCTTGGTCGCCGCCTCGATGTCCCGCTCCTGTTGCTTCATCTGCTGCTCGATCTCGGGGATCTGAGCGAGGGCCCTCTGGCCCCTCTCCCGGAGGAGGGTGGCCTGGTGCCGGAGCTTGTCGATGCGGGTGTTGAGCCGGGCGACCCGTTGGGCCGCCCGCGCGGCCGCCCGGTCGTGGCGCGCCGCGATCTCCCGAAGCTTCGTGATGTCCGCGTACTGTTGACCGATCCAACGGGACCGCCGGGCCGCCAAGGGGGTCGCGGCGCCGATCGGTTGAGGGGGTTCTCCTCCGCCGGTCGCCATAGGAACGGAGTGACTCGGCCGCGAGATATAGCCGTTGTCTTGCGGACGAAGGCGGGCCGCCGGCTACCCGCGCGACGGTCGCGGAGGCCGAAGGAACGGGGCCAGGCGGTTCGGGAGCTCTTGGGCCGGGACCCGCTCCTGGGCCTTCGAGTCCCGTGCACGAACCGTGACGGTCCCCTGCCTCGGGCCGTCCGCGAGCGTCTCCCCATCGACGGTCACGCAGAACGGCGTTCCGGCCTCGTCCATGCGCGCGTACCGCTTCCCAATCGTCCCCGCATCGTCGTACTGGTTCGGGATCCCGGCGGCGGAGAGGTCGTCGGAGAGACGGAGCGCGAACGCGGCGTGCTCCTTCGCGATCAGGGGGAAGACCCCCACCGGCACGGGCGCCAGGTACGTCGGGAGCCGCCAGACGGTCCGGTCCCCGTCCTTGGCGAGGTGGAGGTCGGCGAGCGCCCAGAGGTTGCGGTCGAGCCCGAACGTGAGCTCGAGGACGTGCGGGAGCACCGAGCGGCCACCGGTCAGCGTGACGGAGAGGTCCTTTCCCGAGCCCTGTCCGTGCCGACCGAGGTCGTAGTCGCCTCGGTAATGCACGGCGGCGAGCTCCTTGAACCCGCCGAGGCTCTCGAGGTTCGCCTCGACGTCGAACTGGATCCGGTTGTAGAACGCCCGCTCCTGGTCGGACTTCTCGTAGAGCCGGAGCCGCTCGGCGGGCATGCCAAGCACGTCCCGGAAGAACCGGAAGGTGTGGGCGAGATGGTACGCGTAGAACTCGGGCAACCCTCCCGCGCTCACGAGATCCCCCGCGGAGACGAGCTCGACCTTCTCCGACCCGGCGAGGCGGCGGGCGGCTCGGACGACAGGGAGTTTCTCGTCCCGCACCCGGTCGAACGGGAGCGGGAAGTTCTCCGGGTCGAAGAAGATCTGGAGCTCACCCTGCGTGAACGTCCGCATTCGGAACAGGACCTGGCGGGGCGCGATCTCGTTCCGGTACGCCTTTCCGAAGATCGCGATCCCGAGCGGTAGCGCGCGGCGACCGACGTCCCACATCCGGGGGAAGGAGAGGTAGCTGCTCTGCGCCGTCTCGGGTCGCAGGTAGGCCCGTTCGCGCCCGGTTACCCCAAAGTCGAGCCCGAACATCAGGTTGAACGGCGGAGGGACGCTCAGGGTCGTCGCCCCGCAGCTCGGACACTTCACGCCCCGCGCCCGGACGACCTCCGCGATCTCCGCGGGCGTGAGCCCGTCCACCCCCTCGGGCCGGACCTTCTCGAGGACCGTGTCCGCGCGGAAGACGTTGTGGCAGGTCTCGCACGTCACCTCGGGGTCGGTGAAGTTCTCGAGGTGGCCGGAGGCCCGCACGACCGCCTCGGGAAGGATCTCCGCGGGGTCGATGACGTAGTAGTCGTGAGAAAGGCCGACGAACCAGGCCGTCCAAGCCTCCTCGATCCTTCGCTTGAGCGCCGCGCCGAGCGGGCCGTAGTCGTAGAGGCCCTGCGCGCCCCCGTAGATCTCGGCGGTCGGCCAGAGGACGCCCCGACGGCGCAGCAGTGCGAACAGCTCGTCGCTCTTCATCGTCCCGCGGCTCGCTGTCGGGCCCCGGGTCGGACCCGGACGATAAGGTGTTCGGTGGTCCGCGTGACGACCTGGTAGGCCGGGTCGTCCGGGGGCAATCGAAGGACGACCGGCGTACCGGGCATCCCCGGAGCGACCAGGGCGGCCTCCGGCTCCCCGAGCCACTTCCACGGCTCGACGAGCGCCGCCCGGGCGAGGAACGCCGCCGAGACCGGTCGCCGGCGGAGCCGAGAGGCGACGTAGGCGAACTCCATCTCCCTCCAGAGCGAGGGAGCGTGGAACATCGCGTTGTCGGTTCCGAGCAGGACGGAGAGTCCGAGCCGTTCCATCGAACCGAGGTCGGGCTGGCGGGCGAACAGGGCGTTCGACCGAGGGCAGACCGCGACCGAGACACGCTCGTCCCGCACCATCGCGAGGTCGTCGACGGTCGCTTTCGCGAGGTGGACCAGTAGGTCCGGCCGCGGGTCCAGGTACCGCTCGGGCCGCTCCCGGACCGCTTCGCTCGCGTGAAGGGCGAACCGTCTTCCCGCGGCCCGACAGGCCCGGGCGACGGTGCGACGCGTCTCGTCGGTCTCGTCCCGGGCGCTCGAGAGGCCGACCCCGTCCGCCACCGAGAGGAGCCGGGCGAGCTCGGTACGGTCGACCGGCCGGGCGAGAGGACGGCCCAAGGCGAGGACGCGAACCGAGCTCCCCCGGGCGGCCTCGCGGAGGAGCTCGACGCCGGGCCGCCCCTCTTCCCGAAAGTCGACAGCCGCGGCGACCCCGTCCCGCTCCATGCGGCGGAGGGCAGCCCGGATCGCCGTGACCTTCTCACGGAGAGTGGCGTTCGCCAGGAGCTGGAACTTGTACCCGTGCGGCGGCTGGATGAGCTGAGCGACGGGGCCCGGAGGGGGTTCGCGTACCGACACGGCGTCGCCAAGATGGGTGTGGGCGTTGACCGGAGCGGGGACGACGATCCCTCGGACCGTCCGCTCGCCGCGGCGGTGCCCTTCGGTGCCTCGTGCACCGACCTCGGTGACCCGCCCGTGGTGGAGGCGAACGTAGGCCGGCCGCGCCCCCTCGATGTCCAGGATGGCACCTATGACGAGCATGCCGCCGTTGCGGGGAACCTTCCGGCGGCTTAAGCGGCGTACCGGGTTCCCCCAAGCGATAAGGGAACGGGGGGCTCACCGAACTCCGGGGACCATGGCAGGAGCCGTCGCCGACCGGCCCCGGAACCTCCTCGTCTCGGGCCACGTCATCATCGACCGGTTCCTATCGGTCGGTTCGTTCCCCGCCGCGGACCGGACCGTCCCCGTCCTCCAGATGCGAACGGAGCTCGGGGGCCCCGCCACCAACATCGTGCGGGCCGCCTCTAGGCTCGGGGTGGCCACGGGCCTCGTGGCGCGCGTGGGGGACGGGTTCCCCGACGAGTACGTCCGAGAATTCCGGAAAGCCGGGGTCGACGTTCGGGGTCTCCAACGGATACGCGGGGCGCCCACCCCGACCTGCTACATCATCGAGGACCGCGAGGGGGCCCAGCGGACGCTGATCGACCAGGGGGTGATGGGGGGGAGGCAGGAAGTGATTCCGCCGGCCCGTTGGCTCGGGGAGTACTCCTGGGTCCACCTGACGACCGCCGACCCGGCGTTCCAGCTGCGTCTGCAGAAGGCGGCGCGGGCGCGCGGTCTTCGGGTGGCGGCGGACCCGGCCCAAGAGATCCACTACCGGTGGGACCGTCGGTCGTTCCGCTCGCTCCTACGGGGGTCGGAGCTCCTCTTCGGAAACCGCTCCGAGATCGCCCGCGCGCTCGAGTTCGTCGGGGCCCATCGACCCGAGGGACTGCTCGAATTCGTGCCGCTCGTCATCCGGACCGAGGGCCGGGCCGGAGCCACCGCCTTCTCCCGGGCCGGCACGGTCCACGTCGGCGCGACCCGCCCCGCTCGGGTTCGCACGTTGGTCGGTGCGGGAGACGCCTTCCGGGGCGGCTTCTACGCCGGTTGGTTTGCCGGTCAGCCCCTCTACGCCTGCCTCACCGCCGGGACCCGCAGCTCCGCTCGGTGGATCGAGGGCACGAGGTAGCGTCCCCGACCCGGAGACGCACGCCTTCGCTCGCCGAGAACAACGGTTAAGCGGTCCGTCGCCTCGGTCGGCCGTGACGCGTCGCAACCTCGCGGTCGCGATCCTTTCCATCGAAGGAACGAACTGCGATGACGAGCTCCGGGAGGCGCTCGCGACCCTCGGCGCGCGCCCCGAGATCGTCCACCTAAAACAACTCGAGGGACGAGACGTGCTCCCCGAGGCGCGCCGTCGGCTCTCCGACTACCAGGCCCTGTTCGTGCCCGGAGGGTTCTCCGCGGGCGACTACGTGCGCGCGGGAGCGATCTTCGCCGCTCGAGTGCGGGCCTCGATCGGCACTGAGCTCGAGGAGTTCGTGCGCAGCGGTCGGATCGTGGCCGGCATCTGCAACGGCTTCCAGGTCCTCACCGAGCTCGGCCTCCTGCCCGGTCGGCCCGGCGGACACCTCGTGACCCCCGAGGCCGCCCTCATGACCAACGACTCCGGCCACTTCGAGTGCCGCCCCACGTTCGTGGCCTGGGAAGGCGGGATCTTCCCTCCGCTCCAAGGCGTCCCGAAGGGAACGCGGTTCCTCTTCCCGTCGGCCCATGCCGAGGGAAAGCTGGTCCTCGGGAGCGAGAAGCTCCGTCGCTCGGTCGAGGAGAACGGCCAGGTCCTCTTCCGGTGGGTCGCGTCGGACGGCTCGTCCGCGACGTACCCCTGGAACCCCAACGGTTCGGAAGGGAACATCGCGGGGCTCACGAACCCGGAAGGGAACGTCTTCGGCCTCATGCCGCATCCCGAGCGTTCGTTCTTCCGTGCGCAGGCGCCGGATTGGACGCGCGCGGGGTCGGCCGAGGGATTCGGGGACGGCCAACGGTTCTTGGGCGCGGTCCTCGCCCACGCGGAACGCCACACCTAGGGCGAGCCTTGGCGGAGCCGCCAAACGTCGAGCCGCTCGCCTTCGAGGGCGCGGGAGGCGGCCACCTCTACGCTCCCACCGGCCGCCACCCAACCGAGGCGGATCCGTTCGAGAGCGTCGGCGTCCTGACGCGAGGAGACCACGACGAACGCCGTCCCGTCGGTGGTCAGGTGCTGGTCGAGCTCCTCGACCAAACGGGCGGTGACTCGACAACCGTCCGGTCCCCCGTCCAGCGCGAGGTTGTGCCAGCGGTCGGGGTCGCGCTCCTCAGGTCGGGTCGGCAGGTACGGCGGGTTCGATAGGAGCCGGTCGAACCGACCGAGACCGCGGGCGAGGTCGGTCCGAACGGGCGTGAGGTCAAGGCCCTCCGCTCGGGCCCGAGCGCGCAGGTGGCGGAGTGCGTGAGGGTTCACGTCGGTCGCGACGACCCAAGCTCCCCGCCGTGCGGCCGTGAGGGCCGCGAGGCCGACGCCGCATCCGACCTCGAGGAAGAGGGCGCCCGGAGCGACCTCCGCGAAGGGGAGGATCAGCAGCGTGTCCTCGCGCGGGGGGTAGACCGGGATGCCCTTCCCGGGAAGATCCGGTGCGGCAGGGACCGACCTCGGCGATGGTGGGTCCGCTCGACGTCTTCTTATTGGCTCCACGCGTACTATCCATCCCAGCGGTATACTTGGTGATGCCTCGTCGACTTTCTCCTCCGGTCAAGATCGGGATCACGGGTCTCCCGGGCTCGGGCAAGACCCAGACCCTGCTCCGCATCATCCAGCTCCTCGAGGAGGAGGGTGTGAAGGTCGGCGGCATGGTGACGGAGCCGATCGTTGAGAAGCAACGGCGCGCGGGGTTCCAGATCGTCGACTGGACGACGAAGGAAACCGAGGTCTTCGCCCATGAGGGGCTGAAGTCCCGGATACGCTCGGGCCGCTACGGCGTTAACATCGCCGCGCTCGAGGGCCTCGGGGCACGGGCGCTCGCCGAGGCGCGCGAGTCCGCCGACGTGATCGTGATCGACGAAGTGGGGAAGATGGAGGTCGAGAGCGAGGTGTTCACGAAGAGCGTGATCGACACGCTCGATGCCCGCAAATCGATCGTCATGACCCTTCACAAGAAGTCAAGGAATCCGCTGCTTCAGGACATCCGTCGGAGGGACGAACTACGCCTGCTCGAAGTGACCCCGGTGAACAAGAACCTCCTCGCGTTCAAGATCGTGCACCTCATCACCGGCCGGGCCCACTAGTCCTCGCCTCCGAAGGGAGGACCGAGCTCCTCCTCCCGCTCACCACGCCGGGAAGGGGTCCGGGGCGGCGGTCGCCGGTCTTCTACAATCCGGCGATGGCCGCCGACCGGGACCTCGCGGTCGCCTTCGCGCAGGCCCTCCCTCCGCCGACCCACGGCCTCCGCACCGGTTGGGAGATGACCGCCGCGACCGGGGTGCGGGGCCTTCGTCTCCTCCGGGAATCCGGAGCGTTCCAGGCGTTCACGTTCTCGGAGTCGAACCCCGAGGCGTTTCGGGTCCTCCTCGAGAACGCGGCACGCTTTCCCGGCGCGAGCGCGGTGGAAGGGGACGCCCGCCTCGGTCTCCCCGGAGGACCGTTCGACTACGTCGACCTCGATCCCTACGGGACCCCGGTCCCGTTCGTTCACGTCGCCCTCGGCTCGGTCCGCCTCGGGGGGACCGTCGCCGTCACGGCGACCGACATGATGGTGCTCGCGGGAGCCCAGCCCTCGGCCTGCGGACGGCGTTACGGTGCCCGGCCGGTGCGCGGTCGCCTAGGACCGGAGGGCGGGCTTCGGATCCTCCTCGCCTACCTAGCGCGCGTCGCGGAGGAGCTCGACCGCTCGATCCGCCCGATGCTCGCCTACGCGCGCGACCACTACGTGCGTGCCTACGTCGAGGTGAACGGGCGCTCGGACGCGGTGGCCCCCGTCGGCCTCATCGACCCCGAGAATTGGCCCGGCCCGTGGGTCGGGGAGCAGGGACCATACGGCCCGCTCTGGCTCGGCCCGCTGTTCGACGCGGAGCTCGTCGCGCACCTAAAGGTCCCCGACGGCGCCGCCCGCGCCCGCGAGGTGGAGCAGTTCCTCTCCCGGTTGCGGGAAGAGGTCACCGTTGACCGACCGTTCTACTATGAAGCGAATGTCCTCGCGTCCCGGCTCGAGCTCGCGGAGCCACCCAGCCTCCGGGCCGTCCAGGAGGGGCTCCGGTCGCTCGGGTTCCGGGTCGCGCGCACGCATGCTCGCCCTGAAGGGTTCCGGACGGACGCCTCCCGACAGGTCGTTGAGGAGCTGGTCCGGCGCCTCGCTGAAGCCGCCTAGTCCCAGAAGACCCGGGTCCGGGCGTAGGCCCGTTCCGCCCGGAGGATCTCCGTGAAGAACGCGTTGTCGTCCCGATAGAGGCGCATTAGGAGGCGGCGGGCGGTCTCCGGTCCGATCCCCCGACCGGCGAGCGCGTAGAGGGCTCGCTCGCCGTAGTGGGCGACGAGCTCGGCCGAGGTGTACCCGGCGCGCACGAGGGTTTCCGTCCCGGCGGGGAGCGTCCGTTCCCGGCGAGCCCGACGGCCGAGAGCAGGTTTCTCCCGGGCCCGCTTCCGCTTCGCGTAGGCGGTCAACCGGTCGATCTCCTCGGTCCGCCGGGGGGAGAGCACCGCCGAGAGCGACCCATGGCAGAGGAGGCACCGACTCCCTCCTTCGGCCTTGTAGCGGGAGGGGCTCGTCGTGCGGACGAAGCCGCAACGAAGGCAGACGAGGGTGAGCGGCTCCTTCGCGAGGCGTTCCTGGACCGCCTTGAGGAGCGTGGGCGGAGGCGTGTCGAGGACGGTGCGCCACTCCAGCCGTTCGAGCGGCGCGTCCGTGAACGCTGAGGGCGGAGTGGCGACCACTTCGATCGCTCTGTCCCGGATCCGCTCGAGGACCTCGACCCCGTGGTCAAGGTCGTAGCGGTCGTGGAGTGTCTTCTCGAGGGTCTCTTCTCCGAGGGGGTTCGTCCGGCTGGCCGAGAGCAGGGGGTCCAGGGTCCGAAGGTCCCGGGGGTCCGCCGATGCCGGGATCACCCCGAGCTTGCGGGCCACCGCGAGGAAGACCCAGCGGTAGTCGAGGCCGGAGGGGATGAGGCGCTCGACGAGCGGACGGAGCGTCGACGGCTCGATCGAGAGGGCGTCGACGAGCGTGGGGGTGTCGACCGCGACCGGGAGCTCGAGGACGAACCAGGTCGGCTCGACCGAAGCAACGTCGACGCGGGCGCCGAGGCGGGCGGTGAGGAGCCCGGCGGTCGCGAGCGAGAGCGTCTCGTTCGTCCGAGTGCCGAAGCAGGCGCCGTAGACCACCACGCGGCCGTGGGCGGTGACCGTGATACGTCGGTCGGTAGGGATCGTGCCCGCGAGGGCGGGGCCCTTGCGACGTTCGTCGAGGTGCGCCCTGTCCTCCGGGGAGATGGGGTACTCTCCGAACGACCCCTCGCGTCGGAGCTTTCCGATCTCTTGGGCGACGTCGAACGGCACGGGGATGTCCTCCCCCGCCCATCGGGGCTCGCGCCCGATCTCCTGGACGGTCTCCACCAGGAGCTCACCCTCCCGGTACTCGACGACCTTCCACGTGCGTCCGTGGAGTAGGAAGATCTCCTCCGGTTGGGCCATGATCTGGGTGAGGACGAAGCGCTCGTCCAGGGTGCCGATGAGCCGGCGCGTGCCGATGTCCCGGAGGCGATAGGTCCGCTCGTCCGGGATGAGGGAGAGGGAGGCGTAGAACCGGTGCAGCGTCCCGCGACCCGGAGCCACGCGGTCACCGAGGCGCTTCGCGAGGCCGAGTCCGACCAGATAGTCGATGAGCTCGTTCCATTCCGGATCGGAGAGGTCCGCCGTGGCCGCCGCGTGGCGCAACGGTCGGAGCAGCTCCGAGAGCTCGAGGCTCCCTTCCGCGCGCAGCGAGGCGACCACCTGCTGCGCCGCCGCGAGCCGGTGACGGGTGCGCCAGGAGACCGGCTCGATCAGCCCCGCGTCGGCCCTCCGGGCGAGCACGGCCGCCTCTTCGAGGTCGTCGTCGTCGAGCGAGAGGACGGTCCCGTGGATCGTGCGGTCGAGCCGGTGGCCCGAGCGGCCGACCCGTTGGACCAGACGGCCGACCTGGTGTGGCGAGCCGAACTGGACGACGTGGTCGACCCCTCCGATATCGATCCCGAGCTCGAGGGAGGAGGTCGCGACCAGCGCCCGGAGCTGGCCGTCCCGGAACGCTCGTTCCGCCTCCTCGCGGACTTCTCGCGAGAGGGAACCGTGGTGGACCGCGATTGGAAGGTCTGGCGCGAGCTTCTGGAGGCGCGCCGCGAGGCCCTCGGCCGTCGGGCGGGTGTTGACGAAGACGAGGGTGGTACGGTGCTCTCGGATCTCCTCTTCGACCGCCCGCAGACCGTCGAGCAGCTTCGCGTCGGCCTTGAGCTCGCGGACCAGGGATTCGTCCAGCGGGGGTCTCGCCCCACCGGGTCGACGCGCGGTGAGCTCGAGCGGCCGGCGCTCCTGAGCGACACGGACCTCGACGGCCCGGGGAGCCGGGGAGAGGAAGCGAGCCACCTCGTCCGGGTTCCCCACGGTTGCCGAGAGACCGATCCGTCGGACGGCTCGTCCCGCGAGCTTGTCGAGCCGCTCGAGCGTGATCGATAGCTGTGCCCCCCGGTCCGAGCCGACAAGTTCGTGGACCTCGTCGATCACGATCGTGCGAACGTTCCGGAGGGATTCCCGGAGGCGGACCCCCGTGAGCAGGAGCTGAAGGGTCTCGGGCGTCGTGAGCAACATGTCCGGCGGCCGGCGGGACTGGGCGAGCCGGGCCGCGGTCGGCGTGTCCCCGTGTCGGACCGCCGCGCTCAAGCCGACCTGCTTCACGAGCGCGACGATGCGATGCTCGAGGTCCCGGTTCAGGGCGCGCAGCGGTGTGACATAGAGGATGGAGATTGGCGGGGTCGGGTCGGCGAGACGACGCGAGAGCAGCGGCAGGAGCACGGCCTCGGTCTTCCCGGTACCGGTCGGAGAGAGCAGGAGGGCGTCCGCCTCCGTCGCGAGGAGCGGGAATGCGAGCCGCTGGATCTCGGTGGGCTCGATGAGCCCCTGCTCGCGGATGGCGGCCTCGAGCCGAGGGTCAAGAGTGGTGAAGACGGAGGGCGGTCCGGCCATGGACGGACGGAACGAGCCCGACGGAGCGGAAAGGGATGACGGGCGGCTAGGGCTCGTTCGGGGGGTCGAGGTCCAGCATCTTCAATCCGTAGCTTTCGACCAGCGGGCGGCCGAACGTGCGCCCGGGGAAGGTCTCGACCAGGACCTCCTGAATCGTTCCCACCGTCGCCCTGAGGAGATGGCCCCCCACGACCTGATGGTCCGGGCCGGCGACGGCCACATGGAGGTGAAGGGACGGCGCTCCGCCGGCGCGCGCGATCGTCCCGTGCAGCGAGACGACCTCGTGCGGCACCGTCAGCTCCTGGGTCCGGTACTGGCTTCCGTCCCAGTAGCCGAACGTAATCCGGCGCAGCATCCCGACCCCGAACACCACGGTCCCGGCGCGAACGTTCTCTCGCTGCGCGAAACCCGAGATCGCCTCGAAGAGGTCCTCTCCGTCCTCCAGTCGCAGCATCCACCGGCTCCCGTCGCGGACCGCTTGCATTGACTTCCCCCACGGAATAGGCCGCTAAGGAGATTGCACCTGCCCCGAACATCCCCCACCACGCCGGGAAATTCGGATCCGCGAGCTCACTTGGTCCCCTTCGGACGTGTCCGCACCGCGGAGGGATTCCTCCCCGCGACGTGGGGGGGCGTCGAATATTAATGGCCCCTTCCCGTCCGGGGGAAACGGGGACCGGGTCAGCATGTCGGAGTCGAGCCACGTGGACCCAAAGCCGGCGGCGAGCGCCCCGACCGCTCGCTCGGGACCCGCCTATCCCTTCGGCGCCGTTTTGCTAAACTTCGCAGGGGCGCTCTTGATCATCCTCGAAGGGGTCTACCTAGTCTCGTCTCACGTGAACGCTCCCTTCAACGACTTTGTCCCCACCGGCTTGCTGATCCCGTCCGCCCAGGCCTTGGGTTACTTGGCCTGCCTCGAAGGCGCTGCGATCCTCGTTCTGGCGCTTTGGGCCTACGCCCAACCCGAGTTTCATACCGTCGTCGGGATCGGCTCCCTGACGCTCGCCCTGTTGAGCCTCTACTCCGGCGGGGGCTTCCTCGCCGGAGCGACGCTCGCATGGGTCGGGGGCATCCTCGCGATCTACCATCGGGCGGGATGGTCCGCCGCAGGGATGTTCACGCCCGAAGACCTCGAAGAGGACCCGGTCATCGAGGCCGACGTTCTCGCCGCCGAGGCGCACGCGACGAACCCCGGGCCGGACGGAAGGTGAACGGTCGGCCTCCGTTCGACCCTCCGCTTGCCGCGGCGAGAACCGATCTCGGCGAGACGGTGTTCCATCACCTCTAGCAGAAGCGCTAATCCCCCTCCAAGCTGCCGGGTCCTCCGATGGAGGGAACGATGGCAGAGGCTCGTGGGGGTTTCGATGTGACGATAAAGCTGGATCCGCATACCGATCGTGCCGAAGGCACCGTCCTCGGGTCCGCGGCCGTCAAGAAGCGGTTCCACGGAGACCTCGAAGCCTCGAGCCGGGGGCGGATGCTGACCGGACGGACCGGCAGGGAAGGCTCCGCGGGATACGTGCTCATCGAACGGGTCGAGGGGAGCCTGCACGGACGCGTCGGGAGCTTTCTTTTGCAGCATTTCGGGATCCTCGACCGCGGCGTCCCACGTCAGACGATCGAGGTCGTCCCGGATTCCGGCACCGGCGAGCTCGAGGGCCTAAGGGGGCGCATGACCGGGCGGATCGCGAGGGGCGTGCACTCCTACAAGTTCGAGTACCGGCTCCCCGGTCCCTCGCGACGTACACGAAGATCCGCTCCCACGACGTCTAGGCGAAGGAAAGGGTAATGCCCCGAGGACGGTAGATCGGAGGAATGTCCTCTTTCCTTCCTCCTCCTCCGCCGCTGCGTTCGGCCGACGAGGTCGTCGCGCGTATCCGCAGCGGCGGTCGGGCGGTGGTCGCTCTCTCCGGGGGCGTGGATTCCTCTCTCGTCGCGGCGCTCGCCTTCTCGGCCCTGGGCCCGGAAGCGCTCGCGGTCACCCTCACCGGGCCGGCGGTCTCCGGCAATGAGGCCTCTCGGGCGGAGCGCGTCGCGTCGTCCATCGGCGTGGAACACGTCCTCTTGACGGTGGACCCTCTCTCGCGCGCCGAGTATCGGGAGAACCGACCGGACCGCTGCTACTTCTGCCGGTCCGTGGAGACGTCTGTCCTTCGTGAGTTCGGGGTGGCCCGGTCGGCCGTCCAGTACCTGGACGGGGTGCATCGGGACGACCTGACCGACGACCGACCCGGGCTCCGTGCGATGGACGAAGCCGGGTTCTCTCATCCGCTCTTATGGGCGGGGTGGGGGAAGGCCGAGGTCCGGGCCGAGGCCCGCCGCCGGGGCCTCCCGAACTGGGACCAACCGTCGGATGCGTGCCTCGCCTCCCGCATCACGCACGGCGACCCCGTTACGAGAGAGCTCCTGGCCCGCATCGAGTTGGCCGAAGCCTTCCTGCTCGGCCTCGGGTTCCGGCGGGTCCGGGTGCGCGTCCACGACGGATCGGCCCGCATCGAAGTCGACACCTCCGAGCTCTCCCGCCTCCGGACAGAGCCGCTCGCGAGCGAGGTCACTCACGAGGTCGCGCGCTTGGGCTTCACGAACGTGACGATCGATCCCCAAGGCTACGCGGGCGCGTTTCGGGGTCTGCGCATCGTACCATGACCCGGAAGCGCGACGCCCGCAAGGCTTCGGACCCGCTCCCCGGCCAGTTCCAGCTCGAAACGGACATGGTGCCCCAGGGCGACCAGCCCGAGGCGATCGACAGCATCGTTCAGCGGGTCGAGCGGGGAGAGAAGTTCGTCACCCTGCTCGGCGTGACCGGCAGCGGCAAGACGTTCACGATGGCGCACGCGGTCGCGCGCCTCCAGCGCCCGACCCTGGTCATCAGCCCCAACAAGACGCTCGCGGCGCAGCTCGTGAGCGAGTTCCGGGCGCTCTTCCCGAAGAACGCGGTGGAGTACTTCGTCAGCTACTACGACTACTACCAACCCGAGGCGTACGTCCCCCAGATCGACCTCTACATCGAGAAGGACGCCTCCATCAACGAGGAGATCGACCGCCTCCGCCACCGGGCGACCCAGGCGCTACTCACCCGACGGGACGTCCTCATCGTGGCCTCGGTGAGCTGCATCTACGGCCTCGGCTCTCCCGAGGACTACCGGGCCTCCGTCGTCGACCTCGCGGTCGGCCAGGAGATCTCGCGGCAGACGCTCCTCGCGCAGCTGGTCCGGATGAAGTATAACCGCAACGACGTCGAGCTGAAGCGCGGTCGCTTCCGCGTTCGCGGAGGGACGATCGACGTGATGGGAGCCGGCGAGACCGTCCACCGGGTGGTGCTCGACGGGAGCACGATCCGGGAGATCGTGGAGCTCGACCCCGTGACCCAGGAGGAGCGCCGGGCGCTCTCGGAGCTCGCGGTCTTTCCCGCGACCCATTTCCTCACCGTGGACGAGCGTCTCCGCGGGATCCTGAACGAGATCGGGAAGGAGCGGGACGAGCGGGTGAAGGAGCTCCAGTGGGAGGAGAAGATCGTCGAGGCGCAGCGCCTCCGGGGACGGGTCGACTACGACCTCGAGATGATCCGGGAGACCGGCTACTGCTCGGGGATCGAGAACTACGCCCGCTATTTCGCCGGGCGCCGCGCGGGCGAGCCTCCATACACCCTCCTCGACTTCTTCCCGGACGACTTCCTAGCGTTCATCGACGAGTCTCACGTCACGATCCCGCAGCTCCAGGGGATGTACAAAGGCGACCGGAGCCGCAAGGACAACCTGGTCGAGTTCGGTTGGCGTCTTCCCTCCGCCCGCGACAACCGTCCCCTCAAGTTCCCCGAGTTCCTCGCGCACGTCCCCCAGACGGTGTTCGTCTCGGCCACGCCCGGTCCGTTCGAGCGGAAGGCCTCGAAGGGGCTCGTCGAGCAGATCATCCGTCCCACGGGGCTGGTCGACCCCCCGATCGAGGTCCGGCCCCTGAAGGGCCACATCGCCGACCTCATGACCGAGCTCAAGACGTGCGTCGAACGCGGGGACCGGGCGCTCGTCACCACCCTCACGAAGGCGACCAGCGAGGAGCTGGCGAACTACCTCGCGAACCAGGGGTTCCGGGTCCGGTACCTCCACTCCGAGGTCGAGACGATGAAGCGAGTGGAGATCCTCCGCGACCTTCGGCTCGGGGCGTTCGACGTGCTGGTAGGGATCAACCTTCTGCGCGAGGGGCTCGACCTCCCCGAGGTCAGCTTCGTCGCGATCCTGGACGCTGACAAGGAAGGCTACCTCCGCAGTGAGACGTCGATCGTCCAGACGTCGGGCCGTGCGAGCCGCAACGTCGACGGGAAGGTCGTCCTGTACGCCGACCGGGTGACGGGGTCGATGAAGCGCGCGATGGCCGAGATGGCCCGCCGTCGTGAGACCCAGGTCGAGTACAACCGCGTCCACGGCATCGTGCCCGAGTCCATCCGCAAAGAGGTGCGCTCACTGCTCGCCCCGGAGGAAGAGGCACCGTCCGGCGAGCTCTCCACGAGCGGGCTTGGGCGGTACTGGAAGGACAAGCTCCCACTGTTGCTCACGAATCTCGAAGAGGAGATGCGCCTCGCGGCGGAGCGCCTCGACTTCGAGGAGGCTGCGCGCATCCGCGACCGCCTGCGGGAGATCCGACGGTCGAACGCGACGGCTCGCTCGTCCGCGCGAAAAGACGGGGCGCCCTCCTAGGCAAGACCGCTTTACGACCGGGTAAAGACGGTTTTATTACGTGCCGGAGGAGTTCGCACGTCGTGGTCGGGGTCCGCACGCCCGAGGCGACGGGGCTCGCCGCCCTTCGCCGGGGCGGCACAGTCACCGAGCTCCTCTTCCTCTACGAATGCGCCACCCTCGAGCCGACCCAGCTGCGGCCGATCGCGGAGCGTCTCGGGCTCACGGTGCAGGCCGTCTCGCACTCCTTTCGTCAGCTTCGGCGCCGCGGCCTCGTGTCCGTGAGGGACGGTCGGTACCGGCCGACGGTCGAAGGGGTCGCCTGGCTCCATGAGACGCTCCGTCGCCTGGGGGACGACCTTCGGGAGCGGATCGAGCGGGTCCACGTCATCCGGTCCACCCGCGCGCTCGCGCTCGACGACCTTGCGGAAGGGGCCGCCGTCTCTCTCGAGCTCCACCACGGCCTGCTCTCGGCTCGCCCGGGCGGCGGGGGACCTTCCCGGGGTCGCGTGCAGAAGGGCGGTCGGAGGGGCTCCCTCGTCGAGGTCTCGGACCTCGAAGGGATCGTCCCGCTCTCGCCGGCCCCGATCTCGGTGCGCACCCTCTCCTCGAGCGACCTCGCCGACCCTCGCCTACCGAACCGGGTCCGAAACAGCCTGCCCTCCGACCCTCTTGCGCTCGTCGCCGCCGAGGGCCTCGAGGCGTTCCACGCCCTCTCGAGCGTGGGCTCGCGTTCGGTCCTCCGCTTCGCAGCCGGGACGGCCTGCCTCGAGGCCTCCCGGCTCGGCGTGCCGAGCTACATCCTGGTCCTCGAGAGCGACCTTCCGTATCTCCTCGCCCAGTTCGCCGGCCCTTCTCCCCCTCCGCTCGAGGTCGCTCCCCTTCCCCGCGGGGGAAGGCCGCGGCGGTCGGCTCACTGAGGGACCGAGACGACCGGCCGGGCGGCGAGGACCGCGAGCATCTCGGCCGTCCCGGACACCGTCCGAGCGCCGCCGTCGCGGAGATCGTCCTCGAGGGCGCGGGCCCGTCCTCCAGTGAAATCCCACTCCTCACCCGACGCCCTCTGAACGAGGAGGATCGGCACCCTCGCGAGCAACCGTCGGACCTCCTCGAGGTTGGGCAGGTTGGACGGTCCGACAGGGAACGGCGCCACCACGATGGCGTTCGCCGCTTCGAGGAGCGTGCGCAGTCGTTCCCGCACCTCGTCCCCGATCGGGGCGAACGGCACCTCGACCGCGGTGAGCGCGCCTAGGCTCTCCGCGGTCTCGAGGTCCGAATCGAGGAGGTGGAGGGCTCCCGCGGTGACCCGGTATCCCGCCTCGGAGAGTGCCCTCAGGTACGGCGCTCCCGACCCCCCGCCCCCGACGACATGCACCGGCCCCTTGCCGAGGAATGTGGCGGGACCGGACGGCGCGGGGTGCACGAGATGGTGTGGAAGGAGGTACGGCGCGCCGGTCCGCGGGTCGCGGCGAAGGTCCGCGACGACCCCCCAGACCCGGGCCAGGAGCTCCTCGGAGAGGACGTCCGCGGGCACCCCGTCGGCCACCCGCCGGCCTCTCGAGAGCACGACGATCCGGTCGGAGAACCGCGCGGCCAGGTTGAGGTCGTGGAGCGCCGAGACGACCGTCACCCCCCGCTCGCGGGAGAGTTCGCGCACCCGGGTCAGGAAGTCGAGCTGGTGGGCGATGTCGAGATGGCTCGTCGGCTCGTCGAGGAGGACGAGGGGCGCCTCCTGGACGAGGGCCCGGGCCAGGATCGCTCGTTGCTTCTCCCCTCCGCTGACCGAAAGGATCCCGTCCCCGGCCCGTTCCTCGAGGCCCACCGCGCGCAACGCACGAAGCGCCGCGTCCCGGTCCCGGGCCGTCTCTCCTTGGAGCCACCCGAGATGGGCGTACCGCCCGTAGAGGACGTAGTCGAGGAGCGGCGCGTCCTCCCGGGGATTCTCCTCTTGGGGGACCCACGCCACACGGCGCGCCCGCTCCGCAACGGAGAGCGAGAGCACCTCGTTCCCGAACAGCTCGACAGAGCCCGCCTCCGGGGCCAGGAACCCCAAGGCGGCCCGCAGGAGCGTCGTCTTGCCGGACCCGTTCGGTCCGGTGAGCGCGACGAGCTGTCCCCGAGGGACCTCGAGGTCGACGTCGTGGAGCGCCGTCCGCTCGCCGAACCGTACGGTGACCCCCCGGAGCCGAAGGGCCGCGTCCGCGGGTCCGGTCATGGGGCCCCCATGGTCGACGCCCCGCGCCGGCGGAAGAGGAGGTACGCGAAGAACGGCGCTCCGGCGAACGACGTGAAGATCCCGATCGGTAGGAGGGTCCCCGGGAACGCGACCAACGAGAGATCCCGAGCGGCGAGCAGGAACCCGGCCCCGACCAGCGCGGCTCCGGGGAGGACGATGCGGTAGTCGCTGCCGGCGATCCGACGCACCACGTGCGGAGAAACCAACCCGACGAACCCGATGATCCCGGTGAACGCGACCGCCGCGGCAGTCGTGACCGAGGCGAGCAGGAGGAGGCGGACCCGGACCTTTCGGGAGTCGACACCGAGACTCTGGGCCACGTCCGGGCCGAGTTGGAGCAGGTTCAGTTCCCGACCGTACGTCGCGAGAAGCGTTCCCGCCACGAGGACCACTCCGAACGCGATCCCGTCCTGCGTCCAATCCAGGGAGCCCAGGTTCCCGAGGAGCCAGAAGTCGACCTGGAGGCTTCCGGTCGGACTGTAGAGGAGCAGTAGTGAGAGAATGGCGGACAGGAAGCTCGAAAGGGCCACCCCTGTGAGGAGGAGGGTCTCGACCGAGCCGAAGCGGCTGCGAGCGGCGACTAGGATGACCGCACCGGTCCCAATCGCCCCAACGAACGCGAAGAGCGGCAGGAGGAGGTTCTGCTCGCTCACCCCGATCCGAAAGACCACGACCACCGCAGCGCCCAAAGTGCCGCCCGACGAGATCCCGAGCAGGAACGGGTCCGCGAGCGGGTTCCGGAACACTCCCTGGAGCGTCCCGCCGGAAATCCCAAGGCCGGCGCCGACCACGACCGCGAGCATGATCTCCGAGAGCCGGGCGTCCCAGACGATCTCGATCAGGCCAGCGCACCCGCTGGCCGGTACGCTCGCCCCCGCGCACGGGTCGGAGAAGAGCGCCCCACCCGACACCTGGTGGAGAAGGATCCTCAGAACGGTCTCGGGAGAAACCGAAACGGTTCCGAGGATCGGGGAGAAGAAGACCCCTAGTCCGAGGAGGGCGAGAAGGAGCCCGAGCACCCATGAGCGTCGGGCGAGCCCTCTCGGGATTCCGGGGGGAGCCGCCGACGTCGCTCCCACGCGGCCGCTCCCCTTACGCCGGCGGGCTCGGGTGAAGGACCGCGACGAGCTGCGGAAGTCCCACCAGGATCATCGTCGGGTCGGGCTCGGTGAAGTAGTTCGAATTCATTCCGACCGCGAAACCATCTTGGATTGCCGTGAGCTGCGACCAGAACGGACCCCCCGCGTAGGTCGATTCGTTGATCCCGAACCCGGTCCCGTACACGAGGAACTCCGGGTCGCTCGCGAGAACCTGCTCGCCGGAGAGTTCGGGATAGGGGAGCGTGGCGTTGGCCGAGATGCTCGCGCCGCTCGCCAGTTCGATCAGCGACTGGCCGAAAGTGCCGGGACCAAAGGTCCAGAACCCGTTCGCGTCAGCGGAGTAGGTCACGAGGACCGTGGGGAACGGGGTGCCGTTCAAGGTCAGATTGTTCTGGAGTGAGGCCGCCCGAGAAAGGGCGGATTGGAGCGATTGCGTGAGCGCAGAAGCCGCCCCGGGGACCTCGAAGATTTCCCCCAGGAGCTGGTCATCCAGTACGACCCCGGTCAGGGTAGCGGGTTGGAGCATCACGACCGGGATATGGTAGGTCTGGGTGATCTGCTCGACCGCCGCGACCGAGACGATCGTCGCGGCAAGGACGAGTTGCGGTCCGAGCGCGAGGAGCTCTTCCACTTCGAACGTCGGGCCGGTCTGAACGCACATAGACGAGGAAAGATTCCAGAGCGCTACCTGGTCGGAAGAGTAGTCCGAGGAGAGCCCACCCAGACTCGGGGCGTAGCAATCGACCCCCACGACGTGGCTCCTTAGCCCGAGCCGATACATCGAGTCCATGATCGAAGGCCCAAGGACGACGACGCGGCTCGGGTCGGCCGGCACAGTGACGGTACGGCCGAGGTCGTCCGTGACGGTGAGCGGTCCGGTCGGGGAACCCGGTCGGAGGGCGTAGTAGGTGGCGATACCGACCACGGAGAGGCCCGCGACGACGATCAATCCCACGGCGAACCAGGCGAGGGGGACGGTCCCTCGGGATGACGCCGACACCGACGAGGAGTCGTGCAAATGCATTGGATTTGGCACAAAAGTGCTTTCAGATAAACATTTCGCCGGCGCGAACGACCGCGGACGGGCTACCGCGGTCGGGGAACATTTCGACGAAAAAGGCTATCTCTCCCGAGGTTCCCAGCACTCTCGGAGGGAGCATAGGCTAATTTGGTAGACCAGCGGGCTCCAGTCAGGGCGACCGAGGGTCGTCCTGGGATTTGGTCTTGCGGAGGGGTGATGAGCCCCCATGACGAGTGACTGGAGCGCGCGGAGACACCCGCATATCGGGGTTCAAATCCCCGTGCTCCCATTTTCCCAGGATGCGGGTCCCTCTCCGTCAACGTCGGGAATCCCGATCAAAGGGGGCCGACTGGAAGGCACCCTTAGTGAACCCCTCCACTTAGACAAGAGTCCCGTGTGGCGTTGGACAATCCTGGCTACCCGCAAAGCGCCCTTCACGGGTGGGAGCCAAGGCCCCCCAGTCGGAGGCTGGAACAGCGTTTAGCACGACCCTCACTTCGTGACCGACCGGCTCGTTCCAAGCCTCAAACGACGTTCGCGTTGACGGAGCCGTTGTACTGCGTCGCCGACCCGGGTGCGGTCATGCACAAGGTCACCGAGTAGAATCTGCTGATCTGGGAATCGGAGCAACCCGAACCGCTGGTCCCGAAGAAAGCATCGCCGCTGGCCGACCAGTTCGAAAAGATGTAGCCTGGAAAGGCTGCGCCCTCGATCGCCACTGAGCAACTCGACGCAGTGCAACTATCGAATCCGGTGGAGTTTAGGGTGACTAGAGTGGAGTTGGATTTCTCGCAAAGGTTGTGTGCCTTCGCACTCACTCCCGAATTGATGCACGAAAAGAGAATGTGGAAAGTCCCGGTAGGGACGGGGGTACTTGGGGGTTGAAGGGCCACCTCGTACACCGTCGCAACGATGATGACCGCAATCACGGCTATCGCAACAACGACGACCGCCAACCTTTGGCGCGGTCGCCTCGCCCGACGTCGACGTTGCATCGCCTCCGGCGAGTCGAATAGTTCTGGCGGCTCGAAGGGTTCGGCTGATGGAGAGGCGGGGCTCATCTCTATCGAGAACGTGTAAAGGCGCACATCAATATCATGGCTGCTGGGTCAAACAAGACGACTCTTCGAACTAACCCGTGTCTTGCGCTCCGAAACGGATGTCCCAATGGTTCCCATTGTGGGAGAACCCTTCTCCCAGGCGTGAACGGTCGGTCTGCCGAAGCCATCCCTATGGCCGTGAGATAGATGCCTGCCCAGTTCCGAACGCGAGAATTAATTCCGCGACCTGGGGGACGGTCGCACGACCGCAATCTTCCCGAACAGTACGCGCGGTCGATGACCCACCGCGAGGAGCGCACGGGGCCGCGGGCTCGTCCGCCTCTCGCGAGTCATCCGGGGGACCGCCAGTGATTCTCCGACTCGAATCCTCGACGCGTTTTTCCGGGGTCGATTCACCCCGGCCGGTTGGTATTGGTCATCCGCTGTTTGGAGCGGGAATTCGTGCTTCCATCCCCCCGGGGGGTGCGGAAACCCGTGCTCCCACCTTCCCCGAAACGTGAATGACATCCTGCCCCGACGGTTCTATCCGCGGCCAGCGAGGTGGAAGAGGGCCTACTCGACCATTTCGTCGCCGGTGACCTAAGGAACAAAGCGAAGTACTCCGGTAGCTGAGTCGAGTACCCCTCGAGATCGAGCGGGAGGAAAGGAGGAAGCCGACCGAACGCAACGGTCTGCGGACAGCGAAACATGCCACTCGAATACACGGGCGTTAGGGTGCGGGATCTCGCGCGAGCCGTCCGGTTCTTCACGGAAGGGTTGGGTCTCAAGGTGGGCTTGTCCGGCCGCATGGCGGCGGGCGGGCTCTGGCAGGAGCTGTACGACCCCGAGACCAAGGCGATCCTCGAGCTCAATTACTACCCGGGCGACCCGCCGTACCGCCTGGGGGACGAGCTCGACCACCTCGGGTTTCGCGTCACCGACCTGGATGCCGTGGTGGAGCGGTTGATCGCTATAGGGGCGCGAGTGGAGATCCCTCCATTCGAGGAAGGCGAGATGCGCCTGGTCTTCCTGTCCGACCCGGACGGGCTCTGGGTCGAGCTGTACGAGCGTCGTTCGGGCGAAGAGCCCCCCACCTCCCGGCCGGGAAGCTGACCGGGGCTCTCGAGCGACGGGCATAAGAAGCGGGGCCCGTCATTCCCCGCTGGTTGTCCGTGGAAGGCACGACCTCGTCCTCGGCGCCCCCGGCCGTCGCGGCCGCCGTCCCGAAGGCCGCGCACTCCCTCACGCTCAGCTCCGGGGCGGTCTTTGGGGCGAGCCTCGCGACGCAGCTGATCGGGTTCATCGCGAGCATCTTCCTCTACCGTCAGATCGGAAACGTCTCGGCGGCGGGCCTTGTCCTCCTCAGCACCGCCCAGCTGTTCCTGTTGATCGGTTCGTCCATCAACGGAGTTGGCGACCTCCGGCTCGGGACCGCGTACACCTACTTCCTCGCCCGAGGAAAGCCGGCGACGGACAACACCGCGACCTACCTCCTGGTCCGGATGATGATGGTCGGCGCTGCCGGTATGGTCCTGTTCGCGATCGCCCCGGTCTCGTTCGGCTCTTCCCGGATCGCTTCGGGGAACACCCAGCTGTTGGCCCTGGGCATCTTCCTGACGCTCCCTCTCCTCTGGTCGTTCTCGACGGTCTACAACTCCCTCTTCATCGGATTGGGCGACTCGGTCAAGGCGCAGTACCCGTCCCTCGTCGAGTCGATCGCGCGATTGCCTGCGATCATCATCGTGGCGTTCTACTTCCCCACGATCCTCGGCATCACGGTGGCGTACGCGGTCGGCGCGGTCGTCTCGACCGTCTACTGCCTCCCCGTGATCACCCGGCTCCTCCGGCGGATCCGCTGGTCCGAGGCCGTCCGGATGTTCCGCTTCTCCTGGCCGCTCATGGGCAGCCTGATCCTGAGCTACCTCGTCACCAACATGATCCCGCTGATCGTCAACGCGCTTCTCCCCGCGGGCCAGCTCTCGATCTTCCTGGCCGCGAATGGCTGGAGGATCCTGGTCCTCTCGATCCCCGCCGCGGTCGCGACCCCGTTGTTCCCGTACCTCGCCGGCCTTCATCGTCAGGAAGAGTACGAACGGATCCGACGCGGGACCTGGCAGGCGTTGCGCTACTCGGCGATGCTGCTGGTCCCGGGGGTCGTCGCGCTCGTGACGTACCGGTCCGTGTTCCTGAACGTGTTCCAAGGGGCCCGCTACGCCGGCCCCGGCGCGATACCCCTCGCGATCCTCGCGATCGGTGCCATCCCCCTCGCGTTGAGCCAGATCATGCAGGCGTCCATCAACGCGATCGGGCGTCAGCGCTTGGAACTCTACATCACGTCGACGCAAGTGGTCGTCCTCTTCGTGGCGGTCTTCCTGCTCATGCCCTCGTGGGCGCCGCTCTATCTGACCAACGGTCTCGTCGCCGGCTCGATCGCGGTCCTGGCGTCGTCGATCGCGGCCCTCGCGCTCAACACGTACTTCATGGAGACCCTCATTCGGGTCCACATCCAACCTCGGTCGATCCTCGGGATCCTCCTCAGCGCGGCCGGCGGGTTCTTCGTGATGTCCCAGTTCAATCACTTCTTGCCGCACAACCGGTACTTCCAGCTGGCCGCGGGGGTGGTCCTGGGGTTCGTCGCGTACTTCGCCCTCCTGATCGCGATCGGGGAACTGACCCGTCAGGACGTTCGCCAGATCGGCGCGTCGGTCGGACTCCCTCCTTGGCTGTACAACGCGCTCGCTCGCTTCTGCTGGCGGGAAAACTCAGCGGGATTGCTCCCCGTCGACCTGCGTCGGGCCCGGGGCCTGCGACCGACCGAGCTCCCGGAGACCTTTGTGGGCGACACCGAACTCCCCGAGATGACCCCGCTCCCGGAAGAACCGCCCCCGTCGCCTCCGGGCGGTTGAGAAAGCCCCGACGAAACCGATCAACCTCCGGCGTGGACGCGCGAGCGGCGCAGAGCTTAAGGTTGCGACTCGGGTCCTCGGAGTGAGGAAGCTCTGCGGGCTCCAATTCGAGGTGCGACCGGTGACGGTCGTCCTTTCTCCCCGACCCGAGCGGAGGCGACCTCGTGGGATTGGGCGGGTCTGTGACCGATGTCGCGCTCTGGAGCGAGAACCTCCGGAAGGTCTATCAGGTGAAAGGGGCGCCCCCCGTCGAGGCCCTCGCGGGCGTCTCGCTCGAGGTCCGGCGGGGAGAGCGAGTCGCGCTACTCGGCCGCAACGGCGCCGGCAAGACGACCTTCCTCAAGATCGCCTCGACCCTCTTGCGGCCCACCTCCGGCCGGATCCAGGTGTTCGGCTACGACGTCGACCAGACGCCCGAAAAGGCCCGACCGTATATCGCGGTCGTGCCGCAGGAAGGGAAGCCGTTCTTCCACCTAACTCCGCGCGAACAGGTCTACACGTACCTCCGGGCCCGGGGGATCGGGCGTGAGACCGCCAAGGCCCGGACGGAGGAAGCGCTCGAGAAGATGGGCCTGCTCGAATGCGCGAACCGCCTCTCGATCACGCTCTCCGGGGGCCAGCGGCAGCGGGCGATGGTCGCTACGGTAATCGCGACCGAGGCCCCGCTCCTGTTCCTGGACGAGCCGACGATCGGCATGGACCCGTTCGCGCGTCGCGCCGTCTGGGAGTCGATGCGAACGCTGACGCGCCAAGGGTCGACGATCCTGCTGACGACCCACTATCTCGACGAGGCCGAGGCGCTCAGTCACCGGCTCTACATCATCGAGCGGGGGCAGGTGCTGGTCGCGGGGACCGCGGAGGACCTCAAGCGGTCCGTCGGAGGCACCGTGAAGGTGCTCCTTCCCGGTGGCGCGCCCTTGGTCGAGTCGTTCCGGACGTTCGGTTCCTGTGTCACCGAGGGCGATGCGCTCACCATCATCGTCACGCCCGAGCGCTTGGGCGAGCTCATGGAGCTCGCCGTCCGCTCGAAGCTGATGGCGACCGTCGGTCCGGTCACCCTCGAGGAGGCGTTCCTTCGGGTCGTCGGGAGGTCGATCGACGAGAACTAGCGAACTCTCCGTGAACACCCGGGCGTTCCGCGGGCTGCCGGCGTTCTTCTGGACGGAGGTGCTCGTCCAGGCGCACGAGGGGCTCGCGATGGCGACCTCGATGCTCGTCCAGGGCGTGCTCCTGATCTTCGTCTGGATCCTGGCCCCGTCGCTCCTCGGTGTCGCATTCGTGGGGGCCATCATCTACTCGACGTTCACGATGGGCCAGCGGGTCCTCAACGAGGCGGCCTACATCCGAATCGACCACAAGGCGAACGACCTGTACCTCGCCGGTCCGATGTCTCCGGAAGCGTACTTCCTCGGCATGGCGACAGGGATCCTGGTCGTCTACGTCGCGCCGGTCGTCGCCCTCGGGGTCCTGGCGACCGTGGTCGTGCAGTTCACGGTAGCGCAGGGGCTCCTGCTCTTCGCGCTCGCGACCATCGTCTGGGTCTTCTCGGCGTCCGTCGGCTACGTCTTCTCGACGTTCTTCCGTGACAACCGGGCCATCTGGGCGTATTCGAGCCTGTTCTTCAACGTCTTCGGGGTCCTGCCCCCGGTCTTCTACCCGTTCGGTCTCTTCCCGACGCCGCTCCACCCGATCGCCCTGCTGATGCCCCCGAGCGGCGCCGCGGCGATCGCCCAGATGAGCCTCGGCATCACCCACCTCACCTCGGCAGAGCTTGCGCTCGCCGTGGGAGGGCTCGTCGTCGAGACGGTCTTCGTCTTCCTCTTCGCAATCTACTGGGCCCGTCGGACGGTGCGGGCGGACTAGATCGATGGCCGCGATGCAGTCCGAGTTCCCGCACGTCCCGACCAACGGACGGGCGCTCCCGGCGTTCCTGATCGTCGGCTGGCGGTGGATCAGCCGCAACCCCGCGGTCGCGATCACGCCGGTGCTTCTGCCATTCATCTTCCTGTACTTCCTGTCGCTCATCTCGCCCCCCTCGCTGCTCCCTCTCGAGGTCGTGGGGGCGATGCTCTTCACGATGCAGAACATCGGCTCCTGGGTCCTGGGCGACAGCGCGTTCTGGCGGATCGAGTGCTCCCTCCAGGACATGTTCGTCGCGAGCCCGCTCAGTCGGATCCGCTACCTGTTCGGGATCGCCATCTCGAACTTGATCGCGATGCTTCCGGCGCTCGCCATTCTGATGGGTCTCCTCCTCTGGGCCGGAGCGCGGGAGGGAACCCCCCTCACGCCATTCGCCTTCCTCGTCCTCCTCGCCTGTCTGGGGGTCCTCTGGGTCCTGTTCTCGGCCGTGGGGATCGGGATATCGAGTCGGATCCGCACGCAGCGGGAGATCTGGCCGATCGGTAACTTGACGTTCACGATCCTGGGCATGCTCTCGCCACTGTACTATCCGCTCTCCGCGCTCCCCCCGCTGTGGCAGGACGCGGCGAGGTTCCTGCCCACCACCTACGCTGCCCTCCTCATCCAGGGGGCGCTCGGCATCACCCCCGCCTCGCCGGCCCAGATGGTGTTCTACGCCGTCCTGCTCGTGACCTGCGCCTCGGTGGGCCTCGTCATCATGCTGCGCCTCTACCGCTGGGGCGAAGCGTAGGCGGATAGGAAACGTTCATGCGGGGTGCTGGCATGTACAGTTCGGTGCCTTCACCGAGAGCCGCTCCCACTTCATCGTGCGTATCGGTCGCACCGCTCGGTATTCCTCCGAACCGCTCCTACCGTTCGCTTCCCCGAGTCGCGAGCGGCAGGTAGACCTGAAATGAGTGACGACGAGTTTGACGAGATCCTATCCGCGCTCGACCGAGAGACCGCCCGCATCCGGGTTCGTGCGGAACCCCGCCGGTACAACAAACCGGCGACCGTGATCTCCGGGTTCCCGCCCGGGGTCGACCTCGCGGAGACGACCCGTTCGCTCAAGAACCGCCTCGCGACCGGGGGGTCCGTCGTCGACGGGGAAGTATACCTTCAAGGTGACCACCGGAGCCGGATCCGCGCGGAGCTCGCCAAGCTCGGCTTCGACCCGGAGACGATCGAGATCTCGGACACGGCACTTCCGAAGCGCGGTCGTCGGGGATAGGCCTCGTTCCCTCCCTTCGTGCCGGCGGCGGCGCGGGAAGTCGCGCGGCCGAATCGCATTGGACCGACCGGCGAAGGTATATCCCCCGGCTGTAACAACCCCGCCCGAGGCAGACCCCCGATGGTTGCGTACGCACACCCCGAAGTGCTCGTAGAGACCGACTGGCTCGAGTCCCACCGCAACGACCCGAAGCTCCGCGTCGCCGAGGTCGACTACGACCCCGCGGCGAACTATCTGATGAGCCACATCCCCGGCTCGGTCCTGTTCGACTGGCGCAAGGACATCAACGACCCGATCGCTCGGGACATCCTCTCGGGGGACGCGCTCACTGCCCTCTTCGCGCGCGCGGGGATCGACGACGACACGACGCTCGTCCTCTACGGCGACTTCAACAACTGGTTCGCCGCGTTCGCGTTCTGGGTCTTCGACTACTACGGCGTGAAGAACGTCAAGCTCTTGAACGGCGGCCGCAAGAAATGGATCGAGGAGGACCGCCCGCTCACGGAGGAGCTCTCCAAGCCCGCGCCCGGTCACTTCCGGGCCCGCCCACCGAACGCGCAGCTCCGCGCCTACTTGGAGGACGTCCGGAAGGTCCTCCCCGAAGTGAAGGGCGGGAAGTTCTCGCTCGTTGACGTCCGCGGTCCGAAGGAATTCTCGGGCGAGATCACTGCCCCCCCCGAGTACCCGACCGAGCACGCGCAGCGGGGCGGCCACATCCCGGGCGCGAAGAACGTCCCGTGGGCGCAAGCGGTCCGGGACGACGGGACCTTCAAGTCCCGGGAGGAGCTCGAAGAGCTGTACCGGTCGAAGGGCGTCCTGGCGGACCGCCCCGTGATCACGTACTGCCGCATCGGCGAGCGGTCGAGCCACACCTGGTTCGTGCTGAAGTATCTTCTCGGCTACCCCGACGTCCGGAACTACGACGGGTCCTGGACCGAGTGGGGGAACCTCGTCCGGACCCCGATCGAGAAGTAGTCGGAACGGGCGCTCTAGCCCGGACGGCGGCGGGGTTTCGGCTGCGCCTCCTTACGGACGAGGAACTGGTGGAGGGTGCCCTCCCGGCGGTGAGCGAGCACGGGGTGACCGGTCTGGTCGGACCAGCGGACCATCTCGATCGGGCTCGTCGGGTCGTCCGTCACCAGCAGGACCGCGTCCCCGGCAGCGCGGGTGGCCAGCTCTTCGTTCAGCCTTGTGAGGACCGCGGAACACTCGAGCCCGATCTCGAAGAGCTCGACGTCCGGGGTCGCGGGCCAACAACGGATCCGTCGCATGCGGATGCGTTCCTCAAGGCGCGGGGCGATCGAGGACGCGGTCTCGAGTAGATGACCCGGGTCGTCGGGACGGACGGCCCGGACCCGGACGACCCATCCGTCCCCGTACGGGGCGTCGTTGAGGAGACGGGGCCTTCGGGCGAGCTCCTCGTTTCGCCCGATGAGTACGACATCCACCGGTACTCGGATGGCGCCCGTGAACCGAGTGCTCTCGACCGTCGCGACGCTGCGCCCTCGCCCCACCGCGCCCTCGATGGGACGGAACGTGAGCGACCGGAACGGTCCGGCGAACGCGCCGAGCGTTCCGAGGATCCCGACGCGAGCAGTGCCGCCCTCGGGGTCGTCCGCCCACCACACCTCGTTCGTCAGGTCGTAGAGGCGGTCCTCGGGCAGAGGGCACCCGCCGACCTCCATGCGCACCGGACGCTCGCGGAAGGTCATAGGCGTGACGCGCGCGACAAGCTTTTGGCATGGCGGGGGAGTCGTCGGATCATGCGATCGGCGGCCGCGTCCGGCGCTGCGACGCGGCCCGTGGCCCATCCTCGGTGTCGGTGCGGGCACCTTCCGACGCACCACATGGGAGTGGTGGCGATCGGGTCGACCGCGAGCTTTCGGCTCCTCCCGAGCGGCCCGTGCGCCCTCTGCGGGGAAGCGGTCTGCCACCGCTACACGCCCGGTGGGATGTGACGGGAAGGGGCGGTCGCTCCCGTCAGCCGTAGGCGGTCTTCACGAGGTAGTCCTTCAGCCGCAGAAGGCGCTCCTCCCAGAAGTGGAAGTGCCAGGAGCGTGCCTCTTCCCAGGGTTCGCTCGCGCCCCATCCCTCGTGCTCGAGCGTGATATCGATCCCCTCGGGAGACTCCTGGAGCCGCACGTAGACCTGCGTCCTCGGCTCGGGGTGGTTCATCAGTCGCGCGAAGGGGGGAGGCGCGAACCAGGTGAACCCGATATCGAGGTCGGGGGTCATGCGGACGATCTTCCCCGCGCTTTCGAATGCGTTCGCCCCCTTCCAGGAGAGGTGGTACGTTCCGCCGACCTCGGCGGTAACCTGGGCGTCGTCCGCGAGCCAGTTCTTGATCTGCGCCGGGTCGGTGAACGCGGCGAAGATCATCGGCACCGGGAGGGGGATTGTCACTTGGATGAGGATGGGATCAAGACCTTCCGAGATCACAACGCCCGCTCGGTCATGGACGGCTAAAGAGTTTGCGCGGGCGGCGGCTCTGCCCTTCTCGGCCTCGATATTGGATGGGTTCAAGCGATGTTGTCTCGGCTATGAAGGCGGGCCTCCGGCGTGGGGGGTTGCAAGCCCGAGTTCTTCTGTGCCGTCCGACAGCGTCCGTTTCTCCGGAAAGGATATCTCTCCCTCCTTCTCCAAGGCTCGTATGGTCGGGTGGTCCTCTCGGCCGGGGTTCGCCGTCGCCGTAGTCGTCTGTGTCGTTCTCGGGTCGCTGGGGCTCATCGCGAGCGTCTCCGGCACATCCGGAGTGGGGTCTTTCGGGTCCCACTCTAGCTTCGCGGGTGGGGTCTCGCCGGCAACATCCTCTCATGGGACGCCGGCGCGCTCGGCCGCCGGGATCGACAAGGCGCTCGCCATCGAGAACGCGTTGCGCTCCAAAGGCATCTCGTCGGCCACGGTGCATCTCCCGAATTTCGCGGGGGCGGTCACCGACACGGCTCAGCCGATCCAACCTTCGTACATCCAGGCCCCGGCCCCGTTGGGGGTCGCGGACATCGGTCTCGAGAACCAGTCGGGCGCGCTCGTCCCGTACGAGCTCAACTCGACGAGCGTCGCAGGCACGGTCAACATCACGAACCTCCAGTCGCTCTACCTCGACGGGGACGGTCCGGACACGTACGGGATCCAGCTGAACTCGGTCGCGAGCGGGGTGACGATCTCCAACAACTCCTCGTTTGAGTTCTGGAGCCAGAACTACGTAGATTACACGCCCAGCACCGAACAGCTCGTCTTCGGGGACGAGGTCTGGAACTTCTCGGACCCGTCGGGATACTTCCCGACCACGAGCGTCTACGGCTTCGGCCCCAACGGCACGTACGACGACTTCCCCTACTTGTACCAGGGACTCGGCCCCGCGATCACGATCGGGTACCCGTTCGCGCTCACCCTCTACCTGAACACCTCGACCATCGGAGACCGCCCGGCGTTCTACTTCAACTACACCGTGTCGAATGACACGTTCCGGCAGTCGAGTTCCTTCGACTACCTGATCTTCAACTCCACGGGAGGAATTCCCACCCAGGCCGCGCCCACGCCCTACTACCAGGCGGACGGGTACAACTACGACCCGATCGGCCTCATCAACGACATGGAGATCGACCTCCTGGGCAACGACGACGGGGATACCACCGCCTTCATGGCGGCCAACGCGACGATCTCCCTCGAGTACTGGAACGCGACCGCCGGGGCGATGCAGGAGGTCCCCTCCGCGTACAACGCGGGCCAGGAGACCGGGGAGACCGCCGTGGGTCTCCAGGTGTACTCAAGCGGAGGGCCTAGTCCCATCGGAATCGTCGAGACGGGTCCGGCGTTCGTCGGGGGCCTATGGAACTACTCTGGCAGTTCTGGCGCCGTGCCGTACACGGTCACCGTCCAGCCCACCTACGCCTACGCGTTCCTGTTCGTGAACCTCGGCGCTACGGAGAACGTCAGCGAGGCCCAGTGGGTCCCCACCTCGGTCAGCGGGACCACGACCTTCTACCTCCCGACGGGGGGAACCTACTTCCTCGACTTCCTGATGAGTGAGCACGTCCCCTACACCACATCGGTTCTGGCGACCACCGCGACGACCCTCCCGACGGTTACGCTCACCGCCAGCCGAGCGGAGGGCGTGTACACCCCCCTCTTCGCGCTCGACAATGCCCAGCTGCAGGGGATCTCCCTGCGCGGCGCGGGAACGGAGGCCAACCCATGGATCCTCGATCACAACCAGAACCAACCCCTCGCTCCGCAGTTTGCGCAGTGGGACGACTACCTGTTCCCCGTCTTCCCCGGGCTCCTGCTCTCGGGTACTTCGGCGTGGATCGACGTCACGCCCCCCTCGTTCGAGATCAACATCCCCTCCTGGGACCTGGCGAGCCCGTACATCGTCGCCCTCGGGCTCCCGCTGACGAACGACCTCCAGATCCAGTTCTATAACGCCTCCAACATCTCCCTGGTCCACGCGGCCGGGATCTCAGGATGGCTCAGCGCGTTCCTCTACGGGTTCCCTGAGGCGTCCGTGATGGCCTGGGACTGCACGAACGTGCTCGTCGCGTCCAACACGTTCTCGGACCAGGGGAACTCGCTGCTCTTCTACAACGGGAACAGCTCCGCGACCTCGAACAACACGGTCTGGGGCAACACGTTCCTCGCCGGGCCGATTGTCGCAGCGAACCCGGCGTCCGTCGACGATAGCGGCATGTCGGTGACGGGCGTCAACGAGACAGAGTCGGGCGACCTGGTCTACAACAACCTCTTTAGTGTCCCGCTCCCCGCGATCACCCCGACCGCCGACCCGTTCCAGTGCGACCAGTATGACTACTGTTACCCGGTGAGCTACAACGACACCTGGAACGTCAGCGAGCAACCCGCGACGAACTACACGCTCCTCCACGGATTGAACCTGACCGGTAGCATCATCGGAACCTCGTACCAGGGCGGCAACTACTGGTCCAACTACGGCAACACCTCGAATCCGTTCGGCGTCCTTCCCTACAACGACACCGGGGCGATCACGGCCGGTGGCGACTACGTTCCGCTGGTGCCGTTCTCCCTCTACAACGTGACGTTCCAAGAGACCGGACTGGGATCGTCCATGACGTGGAACGTCACGGAGGGCGGCGTGCTTCTGGCTTCGAACTACACCTCGATCGCGGCCGAATCTCCGAACGGAACGTTCTCCCTAAGCGTGGGAGCGCCGACGGGTTACACCGTGGCCGCGGCGCCGTCCGAGTTCACCGTGGACGGGGCGGCGGTGCTCGTGAACGTCACATTCGCCCCGCTGTTCAACCTGGAGGTCCAGGCCAGTGGATTCCCGACCGGGCCCGAAATTGGGTGGTCGGCGTCGATCAACGGTACCGGCACGGGGAACACGACCGTGACCCAGTTCGTCACCGAGGAAGCAATACCGGTAGGGGTCATCTTCTTCTCCGTCCCTTCGGGAAGCTACAACGTCACGGCGGCCGCCGCCGGCTACTCCGTCACGCCCACGGAGATCACCGTAGCGGTCCCTTCTGCGGCGGTGGCGTTGTTCACCTTCACGCCGGACCCGGGAGTGCTGGACCTCCAAGTCACGCCCTCGAACGCATCCGTCTGGGTGGACGGGCATGCGGCTACGCTCAGCGACGGCGCCGTGTCGATGTCCGTTCCGGCAGGGATCACGTCCATCGAGGCCACGGACGCTGGGTACGAGCCCTACTTCACCAACGTGACGGTGGGCTCCAATTGGACCACCACGGAAACGATCACGCTGACCGTGGTCGTCGCCGGAACGTTGAGCCTCTCGGTCTCGCCCGGTTCCGCGACGGTCTGGGTGGACGGCACGCAAGTGACGCTGGCGAGCGCTGCCTACTCCGCGTTGCTCGCGCCCGGCGTTCACTCGGTCGAGGCGACGGCAGCGGGGTACCTGCCCTACTTCAACAACGTGTCCGTCACCAGCGCGCATACGAGCTCGCTCACGATTTCCCTAACCTCGATCCCCACCGCTCCCGCAGCTCCCGCCGCGGGCGTGAGCTCAGCCGCATGGGCCGCGATCGGGCTTCTGGCGGCCCTCGCGGTCGTGCTCGGGCTGATCGCACTCGCCTACCGTTCCCGCGGACGCCGACCGCCACCGAAGCCGGTCGCGCCGGCGTCGCCAGCCGGCTCCTCTCCGCCGCCGGAGGGCGGGGGAACGAAGCCGACGAGCGAGTGGTCGGAGAAGTGACAAGACCGCAGCGTTCACCCTCGACGAAGAGCCGGCCGTCCTGACCCCGCCCGGTCGGACGACCACCGGAACGGCGCCCGGCGCGTCGTCGCGCTTCGGCACGTTGGGTCGCGTCCAGCGTGACGAGGGCGCAACGACGCCAGTGGACATATACCGGTACCACCGTTGCACGTTGACGCCCTCTAAGGTGGACCATGGATCGCGGATTTCGGGTTATCCGACTGGCAGCGGTGTCGGCGATCCTCTGCCTGGTGTTGCTGACCTCCGCGCTCATCGCCCCGGTGTCAGGGTCGACCTCCGCGTACCCGTCTCGGACCGACGTGTCTCCCACGGTGACTTCTCGCCTCTCTTGGGTCGGGACGCACACCACGCTCGGTGTCCCGGCATCAGGCGCTTCCCCCCTCACGACCCCGTCCGTGGGTGTGATCGCGACGCTCGCGGTCGGTTCCGACCCCGAGGGTGCGGCGTACGATGCCAGCAGCGGCTACGTCTATGTGCCGAATTCGGGCGGCGCCAACGTCAGCGTCATCAGTGGGACGACGGTGTTGGGGACGGTCAACGTCGGTTCGTTCCCGTGTGCCGCGGTCTGGGATAGTGGCAACGGCTACGTCTACGTGATGAACGAGTACTCCGACAACGTGACCGTGATCCTCGGCACGTCGGTCGTCGGGACGGTGAACGTTGGAAGCGGTCCTGTCGGAGGGACGTACGACGGCGGCAACGACCTGGTCTACGTAACGGACTACGAATCGGCGAAAGTCAGCGTGATCCGCGGCACCACGGTGGTGGGGTCCGTGAACGTTGGGAGTTCTCCGAGCTCCGCGGTGTACGACCCCGGGAACGGCTACGTCTACGTCATCAACCAGTACTCGGCCAACGTGAGCGCGATTAACGGGACGTCGGTCGTCGCGACGGTCCCCGTCGGCTCGGGGGCCGAGTCGGCGACGTATGACAGCGACAATGGATACGTCTACGTACCGAACGTCAACTCGGGAAACGTGAGCGTGATCCATGGCACGTCGGTCATCGGCACGGTCTCCGTCGGCTCCTATCCGGGCTCCCCAGTGTACGATCCGAGGAACGGCTACGTGTACGTGGCGAACGTCGGCTCTGGCAGCGTGAGCGTGATCAGCGGCACCAAGGTGACCGCGTCCTTGAAAGACGGGAGCTCCCCGGGTTCGGGGGTGTACGACCCCGGGAACGGCTACGTCTACGTGCTCGACACGTTATCCGGAGACCTGAGCGTGATCAACGGCACCTCGGTGATCGCCAACGTCCCGGTCGGTGCCGGGCCGCAGGGAGCGGTGTATGACGCTCACGACGGGTACACGTACGTGCCAGACTCTCAAGCGAGCAATGTGACCGTGATCGGGGCCGTCTCATCCTCGGGTGGGGCTCCCTTCTCCTTGGGTCCCGGGGTACCCTTGTGGCTTTACCTGGTCAACGGGTTCGTGCTCGCCGTATTCGTTGTTGGGGTGGTGGTATATCTGGTGCGACGGCGTCGTCGACCGCCGACGGCCGCGTCCTTCTAGGACCACGACGCGCGGCGACCGCGCGAGGAACGGGTTCGAGCGAGTGCTGGCACACGAAGAGCCGGGTGGCGGGGTGAGATTGGAGCGGCAATCTCGGGTTCCCCCGGCCGAACGGGGAGCGAGGCACCATGGCTCGTTCCGAGGACCGCCCGCGTGGGCCCACCGCCTTATGCGACCACCGTCCGGGCCGATCGGACCGGGCGGTGAGCCGTGGTGTCCGTGGCTGCGGCAGGTGTCCGAGGTACGATGAAACTCGCCCGGAGGCCCGGCCCGTGAGCGCCCGGCCCGAGGAGCCATCGCCGGACCTCGGATCCGGCAAGCACCCCGATCGTCGACCGCGGGGTTTCTCCACCGGGACCCCGCGTCGAGCACGATTGTCGGGTTTTGCTCGGTACGCCCTGCGGCGACTATTGCTGATCCCGGCACAACTCGTGTTCGTGCTGCTGATCCTGTACCTCGCAATCGACGTGCCCGTCGCCCTCACGAAGACGCCGCCCGAGGGTCTCGTCGCGATCGACCAAGGGTTCTATCAGATGGTGTTCAACCTCTTCACCGGCAACTGGGGGAGCACCACCTACTGGCCGGGACAGACCGGTTTTCTGAGCCTCCACCTCCCTTGGACTCAGGTCTTCGCGTACTACATCCCCGCCTCCGTCCAGCTGGCCGTGTTTGCCCTCCCGATCGCCGCTGTGCTCGCCTACCCGATGAGCCTCCTGGCGGGTTGGAGCCGACGGCCAGGGGTTGACGCACCCGCTCGGTTCGTGACCCTGACCGCCGCCCTGCTTCCGGTCTTTGTGGTAGGAACCCTGGTCCTGAACGCCCTCTTCTTCACCTACCTCGACTACATCCAAGACATTCCATCTCAGGGACTGATCCCGTCCTCGGGTTGGTTCTTCGACCACGGCGGATACCCCTCCTGGATCCTCTACGATTTCGCGACCCAACCGACGGGTTTCCCGCTCGCCGACGCGGTCATCCATCATGCGTGGGACATCGCGGCGATCACGTTCATGAAGACGCTCATCCAGGCGTCGGTCGTCGCGCTAGCCTACGTCGCGATCTTCTTTCGACATGCCCGCTCAATCGCTCGCTCGATCCGAGAGGAGGTGTTCATCGTCGGAGCCCGCTCGCGGGGGATCTCCGAACGCACGCTGCTGTGGCGGCACGCGGCCCGGGCGGTGACGCCCTCGTTCCTGCTCGTCTTCGCCCTCACGATCCCGGAGTACCTCGGCGTCCAGTTCGCCGTGGAAGTGGCCTTCGTTGACCAATCGGGCTTCGGGTACCTGATCTTCGCCAGCCTGAGCGGAGGGAATCTCTCCCCCGTCGTGCCCTTGGTATTCCTGATCGCGATCGTGGTGGTGGTCTGGGCCCTCATCGTCGACCTCGTCGCGATCCGTCTGGACCCTCGCGGGGTGACGGGTCGATGACCGACGATCCGACGCCGTGTACCCCCGGGGTCCGCCACGCCCGCCGCCCCCGACCGGCGACAGGCTCGCATCGGGTTCTTGGGGACAGAGACGTGCTACGCGCGTTGCTGATCGGCGGGGTCCTGGCCATCCTCGTCCTCTCGACCGCCGGCGTTGGTCGAGCTCAAGCGGTCTCGGGTGCCTCGCCCTCTCGCGGGACCGCCGCCCTAAACGAGAACACCTCGCTCGGAGCCAGCCCGACCCCCACCCCGGAGAAACCCCTGACCGGGGGAGGGGGGTCAGCGCCCAACTCCACGGCGTTCGACCAATGGGTCGCCCAGACGGCGAACTCGCTGAGTCAGGCGGGAGTGCCGCCGGGGGACATACGGCTCCCCTATGTCGGCCGCCCGGCCGAGGTGGTCAACGGCGTGGTCGTCCCCGGAGACACGCTTCCTCCCGGGAACTGGAGTTCGTTCTATACTCGCCCCCCGGCGCCTTCCGGCATCGCCTACTATGGCGAGAACGATACCACCGGAAGGACCGAGGCAACCACTCTCAACGCGTCGAGCGTCGTGGGCACGCTGACCGTGAACCAGCTGAACACCCTCTACCTCGACGACGACACCCCCGACATGTGGGGGATCCAGCTGAACGCGGTGCTCAGCAATGTTACCCTCCAAGGTGTTCCGGGGAACCAGTTCTGGGTCCAGAACGCCGCCACCTACGCGCCGCACGACGGGACCCTCAACTTCGGCGAGGACACGTGGAACACATCGAGCTCAACGGCGTTCGGCATCCCCAGCGACAACTCCACGATTCTCCGTCACAACCCCAACGGTTCGGCCATCGGTGGGATCTACACGGGCTTCGGGCCCTACGTGTACGCGCCGACACCGTTCACGCTGACGCTCTACCTGAACACGTCCCTGACCCCCGATGGGGAGCAGGAATTGTGGTTCAACTACAGCGTTCTCGCCGCCAGCGGCATCCGTGCCCACGGGAACTACGATTGGATCGTGTTCCATTCGACCAGTCCTCAGCATCCTGCCGGGGTCGGCCTTCCGTCCTTCGAAGCGTCCGGCACGCATCTCAGCCCAGGGGGCGCGCTCTACGATTACGAGCTCGATTTCGGCATTGGGCCGGAGGATGGCTCGAACATGGCTGTCCTTGCCGCCAACGTCTCCGCGACCCTCGACTACTGTCCGACGACGATCGCATCCTGCACATCCGACCAGTACCAATCGGTGCCTGCGGCGGAAGACTTCGGAGGGGACACGGGAGAAACGTCGACCGGGCTCTCGATGAGCTACGTCGGCACGACCGAGTTCGCTTCCGCAGGCCCGTTCATCCTCCGAGGGCTCTGGGGCTTCCCGGCGGCCGCGGGCTCCGCATCGGGCTTCACGCCCGTCACGAACGCGATCAGCGTCTCCGGGTCCCCGGATCCCACTTCAGCGACCCCCTACGTCTTCGTGTTCTTCAACGGCTCATCGATCATCAACCCGGGGTTCGAGTGGGCTCCGGACGAACCCGTTTGGTACCTTCCCCCGGGCACCTACCGGTACGAAGTGATGCTGGCCGACTACGCCGAGCAGACCGGCACTCTCGTGGTCGGGACTACCCCCACCCGCCTTGCGGTCACGCTCCCCTATGACTCGTCGAGCGGCGTCTACACGCCCCTGTGGGCGTTCAGTAACTCCCAACTGGCGGGCATCTCCACTTCGGGGGACGGATCGCGATCGAACCAGTATCACCTCTTCAACAACCCCACCGCGGGCTGCACCGCGTGCGGGAACGCCAAGGACGGGGATCTGTCACCCGCGTTCGCTTGGTGGAACGATTTCGGCTTTCCGACCTTCGCGGGGATCCTGATCGACGGAACGAACGCCTACGTCGATCTCGACCACCCGGTGAGCTTCTGCGTCTTCGGGTTCACGTATGGTCCGGCGGCCCGACCGCTCCCAGGTCCGTACTTCTACCTGCAGATCGAGCTCGTGTCGGCCCATCACATCACGTTGGCGAACGACCCGTTCGTCGGCGGCTGGCCCGCGATGTACGAGCTCGAGACGCTGGCGGGCCTGTTGGACGCCGCCGAGAACCCGTTCCCGACGGCGAACGTGGTGCTCTGGAACTCGTCGGACAACCTCGTCATGTCCAACACCTTCGTCCCGGCGT
>JBKQMS010000002.1:0-22564 GCA_052326485.1 Thermoplasmata archaeon
GCGTCCGCGGCGACCCCGACCCGGGCGCCGCCCGAGCCGTCGGGGATCCACCATCCGAAGAGGCCGGGCGCGAGCTTGCGGCCGAGGTAGACCTCGACCGTGTCGGGGTCCCCAGGGCTCTCGGAGAACTCGGCCTCGAACGCGGGCAGCACCTCGACGGGGCGACGAAGGCGGAACGCTCGCGCAACGGCGCTCGCGACCCCGTCCGCGCCGATGACCAGCTTCGCGTGCATCTCCTCCGAGGACCCATCGGGTCTGCGCAGCCGGACGGTGAGTCGGTCCGTGGCCGCCCCGTCGACCGAATCGAAACGGGTCGAGGTCCGGATCTCGGCTCCCGCCTCAACCGCCCGGTCGGCGAGGTGGATGTCGAGCCCCGCGCGGTCGATCACGAACGCCCGGGGAGATTCCGCCCGGAAGCTGATCGACCCAAGTGACGGACCGAACACGCTCGCCCCCCGGACCGCGGCCCGGACCATGGAGCGGGAGCCTGCGAGGTCGAGGACCCGCTGGGAGACGAGTCCCGCGCACTGGACGGGATACCCGACCTTCGGATGCTCCTCGACCACTCGGACCGAGTGACCCGCCTTGGCGAGACGAGCGGCCGCGGTCGACCCCGCGGGCCCCGCGCCGACCACGAGGACGTCGACCTCGTCCACGCCCCCTCCACTCCGCGCCCGCTCTTAACGGCGGGACCAGCTAATCCGCCCGCCAGGGCGTGGGCACGAGGTCGGTCCGC
Organism: Thermoplasmata archaeon; assembly: GCA_052326485.1. Classification (GTDB taxonomy): domain Archaea; phylum Thermoplasmatota; class Thermoplasmata; order Lutacidiplasmatales; family UBA184; genus Lutacidiplasma. The sequence continues at coordinate 737 of JBKQMS010000002.1, forward strand.
TGTCGGGGCTGCACGGCCGACGCTTCCACCGAGGTCGTCCCGCCCGCGCGGAAGGCGAGCAGCCCGGTCCAGGCAATCATCGCGCCGTTGTCGACGCAGAGCGATTTCGGGGGGGCGAACATCGTCCCTCCGCGACTTTCGACCATCGCGCGGACCATCTCCCGAAGGCGTCCGTTGCAGGCGACGCCCCCGCCGAGGACGACGGCCTCCCGACCGCGGTGGGCGAGCGCCCGCTCCGTGATCTCGGTCAGCATCGAGTATGCCGTCACCTCGACCGAGTAGGCGAGGTCCGGCCGCTTCGCGCCCTTCGCGTGCAGCGCGAGCGCGGCGGTGAGCATTCCCGAGAAAGCGACGTCCATGCCGTGGACGGAGAACGGCAGGGTCAGGAGCTCGGTTCCCTGACGGGCCTCCGCTTCGATCGCCGGGCCGCCCGGGAACCTCCCGCCGAGCCCGATCCAGAGCTTGTCGAGGAAGTTCCCGATTCCGATGTCGAGGGTCTCGCCGAGCACACGGTAGCGTCCGCGGGCGTAGGCGATCACCTGCGTGTTCCCGCCGCTCGCGTAGAGCAGGAGGGGGTCGTCGAGCCCGCTCAGGACGCGGGCGATCTCTACGTGCGCGACGCAGTGGTTCACGGGAACGAGCGGCCGATTCCACGCGAGGGAAAGCATCCGGGCCACGGTCGCGCCGGCTCTCAGGCACGGTCCGAGACCGGGTCCTTGGGCGAACGCCACCGCGTCGACCTCGCTCGGCCGCACCCCGGCGGCCTCGAGCGCCTTTCCGACGAGGGACGGCAGCACCTCCACGTGGTGGTTCGCGGCCTCCCGGGGATGGATCCCTCCCGACGGAGGCTGGTAGAAGTCGGAGGCGAGGGCGAGGACCTCCGCCTTCTCCCCCACGATCCCCACCGAGGCCGTGTGGGCGGTCGACTCGATGCCGAGGATGACCATCGGCCGTCTACCGGGGGGGCGGTTATAACCATCCCGCCCGGCGAGGGAACGGACGGCTCATTCCTCGGTCGATTCGATGCGGAAGCGGACCCGGGAACCGTGGAGCGCTCCCTGGATCCGGTCGGCGAACGCGAGGGACTCCGCCACGGAGGCTGGCCGTCCCCAGTCGTAGACAAAGTCGTACCCCTCCGACTCTGGCCGGAACCCCAGGTCCTCGAGGATGGTGGCGACCTCGGAGTAGGGGGCCCCTTCGCTGTCCAGCTGGAGGAGGAGGAACGTCTTGGTCATCGGTGTTCTCGGAACGACTCGTCCAGCCCTATCGCTCTCCGCCTTAAAGTCGAGCGGTGCAGGGGAGACGCGCGCGGTCCCCAATCCGTCGGACGGTCACTCTTCCGGTTCCGGTGGCCGGGACCGGGCGTGGGCGGTCACGCGCACCGCCACGCCCCGCGGAAGGCGGGCCATCTCGCTCGGGGCCAGCAGGAGGCGCCCGACCGAGAGGAACGAATCGCTCTCGTCGACGAGCAGCGCCGACGCGCCCGGGACGAGCGCCGGGTCGGCCTGCACGACGAACGTCGAGAAGAGGGTCCGCCCTTCGCGTACGAACGGAACGGCATCCGAGTGGACCACGACGCGCTCCCGGCCGGGCTCGAGCAGCGAATGAAGTCGCGTCGCGCCGCGGAACGTCGGCCGCGGGATCCCGTCGGTGCCGACGACGAACTCCGGGGAGCCGTCCCGGACCATCGCGCGGAGCCGACCCGTCCTACGGGAGCGTTCGGCCCGGAGGCCTTCGACAGCCCTCGGAGCGACCGTGCTCCCGTAGCGCCACTCGAGCAGGCGCGCGACCTGTCGTTCGTCCCAGGCCGAGGTCCAGTCCCGGTCGAGGTCGACGTCGCCGCCGGCCGTTTCCGCGACGATCGAGGCGAAGGCGCCTGGAGGCCGGTGATGGGGGCGCGCGAGGAACTCCTCTAGCCCGAGGTACGGTCCGACCGGGTAGAGGTCGGAGAGCTCCACGGGGACCGACCCGAATGCGGTCAAGCTCTCCCATTCGATCGATTGGCCCGACCGGTCCGTGGTGGGCAGGTAGCGAAGATACTCCGGGCGAAGCGGGAAGCGGGGGACACGGCGGCCCTCGGCCTTGCCGGCTCGGTAGGCGTCGACCGCGTGCCGGAACCGGACAGCCGCCGGTCGGCTCGTGCTTTCCGAGACCACTTCCCGGAAGGCGCGTCGGGACTCGGGTTCGGTCGGCAGAAAGACGGCCGGGTTCGCCATGGCCTCTCGGAGGCCGGCGCGCAGGGCCGGGTGTGCGGCCGACCGTCGTTCCGCCAGCTCCCAGAGGGTGCCGTCCCGGATCGCTTGGCGGACGCGTCCTATCTCTTCGACCGAGACGAGCAAGTTGTGGAAGGCGACCTTCCGCTCGCGCTCCTCCGGCGGCAGTCGAGCGACCTCCGTGAGCGGCGTTTCGGCGCACAAGAAGCAGTGGCAGGTCCTTTCGCGCAGGTCGTCGAGCGGAACGGTCCCGTCAGGGAACATGAGGCTTCCGCGCCGCGCGAACTTGTGGTAGGCCGACGAGTCGAACAGGTCGACCCCGAACAGCGCGGCCAGGGCGAACGTCATCGGGTGTCCGGTGCCGAACAGGTGGACCGCGCGCGCCGGGGAAAGGGTCGGTCGGGTCGCGACGAGGACCCGGACCAGCTCGGGGAAGCGGTACTGCTCCATCAGCGGCACCACGCCGCCGACCGCGAGGACGTCGCCGACCTCGCTCGCCGACTTGGCGGACCGGGCCCTCAAGTCCGCGTGCGACCCGCCCTGCACCGGAACCGCGAGGAGGCCCGGGCGGGCCGCCCGGCTCTTCAAGGACCGTTCGGTCGTGGCCGCGAGCGCGGCCTCGGTCTCCTCCCGGCCGTCCTCGGGTTCCGTGAACACGTCGAGGACGGTGGCGATGTCGCTCCCGATCGTGTTCTGGAACGCCAGGATCTCCTCGGGGGTCACTTCGACCGACCCGTAGGCGTGTTGCTGGAAGGCGCCCGAATCGGTCATGACCGGGCCGTCGAACCGGATCAGTCGGTGAATGCCCTCCGTCTCCGCGACCGCCCGCAGGGGCGGTGTTCGCCAAGTGATGTACGCCGACGTGATCACCGCGCCGACCCCGAGGCGGGTCCGCATCTCCTCCGGCGCGACCGGCTGCCGCTCCGGGTCGGGGTGGACCACCGGGAGGAGCGCGGGCGTCTCGATCACCCCGTGCGGCGTGGTGAACCTCCCGAGGCGAGCGAGACCGTCACGGTCGAGGAGCTCGAATTCCATCATCCCTGGGGCCACCGACCCCTCCCGTTAAGGATGGCGCGTCCGCATGGCTGCGCTCGGCTCGTAGGAGGCGCGGACCCGGTTCAGGAGGTCGACCAGCATCGCCATCGTTAGGCGGCCCGTGTTCGTGTTCTGCGGGCTTGGATGGTACGAGCCCCAGAGCATCGGGCGACCGGGTCCGAGGAACAGCCCGGCGCCGTGGGCGAACGTCCCGTTCGGGCGCTCACCGCCGTAGACGCGAGGGACCACCTCCCGTACCGCGTCCCATGCGAACCCCCCGAGGGCCACGATCGCGCGCGTCTCGGTGAGCAGGCGGAGCTCCCGTTCCAGGAACGGCGCGCAGTTCCCCCGTTCCGCGGGTGTCGGTCGGTTGTCCGGCGGCGCGCATCGGACCGCGGCGGTGAGGTAGAGATCCCGGTAGTGGAGACCGTCGTTCCGCTGGACGGAAGTAGGTTGATTCGCGAACCCGGCTTCATGGAAAGCCCGTACGAGGAACGCGGCCGATCGGTCTCCCGTGAACACACGACCGGTGCGATTCGACCCGTGAGCGGCCGGAGCCAGCCCGACCACCACGAGTCGAGCGCCCGGGTCACCGAACCCTGGGACCGGGCGTCCCCAGTACTCCTCGTGGCGGAACTCGCGCTTCCGCTCTCGCGCCACACGTTCTCGATACCGGACGAGTCGGGGGCACCGAGTGCAACTGACCACCTCGCGCCGAACCGATTCGAGCGAGTCGGGCACAACGAGGGGGAGGAATCGTCCCTATTGGAGCTTCCGCCGGCGGTGTAGGGTCGCCACCGGTAGTCACCGAACGTGACCTATCCCTATAGAGGGAGGCAGCTTTTCTCCGATCGATGACGGAGACACGTGTGCCCCGGGATGGCAAGGTTCGGCTCGGGGCCCTCGACGGCGACCTGAGGGTCGAGCGGGACTCGGAGATCGAGGTGGACGGCCGGTTGGCGGTCTCGGGACAGGCCCGATTCGATGGCAACGCCGACGTCCGCGGGGACATGGACTGTGGCTCCTTCCGCTCGGACGACGGCACGGTCCGAATCCACGGTCACCTCTTCGTCCAGGAGAACCTCGAAACCCGCGACGGGGCCGTGGAGGTCGATGGAGAGCTCAAGGCGAAGCGGGTCGACGCCGACCGTGGACTGACGGTGGGAGGTCCCGCCTCTGCCGAGCAGTTCGACGTCGGAGGGCGGCTCGAGGGCGCCCAGACCCTGACCGCGAAGAAGGTCTCGGTCGGAGGTCGGTTCCGCCTCGCCGGCAAGCTGACGGCCGAGTCCGTCGAAGCCGGCGGTTCGGTCGACCTCCATGACGTGGAGCTCGACTCGATCGAGGTTGGAGGGGTCATCCGGCTGGCCGGCGGGATCGTTCGCCGCTCGGTCGAGGTCGGCGGTCGGTTCACCTCCGACGCCCCGTTCGAGTTCGGGGGTCTTGAGGTCGGCGGAATCGCCAACTTCCACGACTCCGCCAAGGGCGGCCGCATCGAGGCGGGAGGGATGATGAGCGCGGACCGGGACCTCACATTCGAGGACCTCGAGATCGGAGGCATCGGGACGATCGGCGGGAACGGCAAAGGCCGAAACGTCGAGGTGGGGGGCAAGTTCTCGGTACACGGTTCGCTCGAACTGACCGGCAAGCTCGAGGTGGGCGGCCAGATCTCCGTGGGAGAATCCCTGACGGGCAACGTCCTCGATGTCGGGGGAAAGATCGACGCCCGGCGCGCGGTCTTCGCCGCGGACGCCGACATCGGCGGCGCGGTCGCGACGCGCGAGGGACTCAAAGCTTCACGCGTTTCGCTTCGGCGAAAGTCGCGGGCCACCGGGCCCCTGGTGGGCGGGGTCGTCAGGCTCGACACCAAGGCCTCGGCCGAGGACATCTACGGGGAGATGGTGGAGCTCGGGGACAAGGCGGAGGCGCGCCGGGTGTTCGCGCGACGGGTAGTGGTCGGCGAGGGGGCGAGGGTCGACGAGGTGGTCTACACCGAGGCGATCGAGCTGCGGGAGGGCGCGCGCGTCCGCTCACCGCCCCAGAAGGTCGCGAGCCTGCCGCCGTTCCCGCTCTGAGTCCGAGGACGGCGGCATGTTGGACGGTTCTCCCGGGTCCCCACGGCGAAGAGAGGTGAGCGACCTATACGCCACCGTGCTCGAGGTGGTCAAACACTACCATGGTGCGGCCCGTATCACGCGGATCTCCTACGGCGCGGGAATGCCGGTCGACCGGCTGCGCCACTTCATGGACCGTCTCCAATCGTTGGGCCTTCTGAAGTCCGAAGAGCTAGACGGCCGCGCGGTCTACGACATCACCCCTCGAGGCCAGGAGTTCCTCGACACGTATTGGAAGATGCGCGGCTACATCGAAGTCTTCGAACAGCCCCCGGACCCGGACGAACGGCGGGGCCGACGCCGCTGAGATCTACGGCCTTCGGACTTCGTGGCGGGGCGAGACGACCCGAAGGGTGGTCCGTCGGAGTTCAGGAGTACCGAGGGATCGAGCTGTCGACGTTGAGGGACCAGGCGTCGATGCCGCCGGTGAGGTTCGCGACCTTCGTGAAACCGAGGCTTTCGAGGAACCCCGCGACCATCATCGACCGGTTCCCCACGTGACAGTAGACGATTAGCTCTCGGTCCCGAGGGATCTCGTCGGCCTTCGACGGGATATCGCCCATCGGTATGTGAACTGAGGGGTGGATCGCGGCGAGTTCGCGTTCGAACGGCTCGCGCACGTCGAGCAGCAGGACCTTCTCGGGCGTCGTTCGCAGCTTGCGGGCGACTTCGGTCGGGTCGAGCTGGAGGACCATTGGGGGCGGGGGGAATTGCTCGAGGGCATAGAGGTTTCGCTTGGGTGGATTCGGTCCTGCGACCCTCCATGCTTAATTCCCGCGTGACGTAAACGGCACGATGAAGGTCACGGACCCGGTGTGCGGGATGAAGATCGAGGAGTCGACCGCGGCGGCCCGGGGAACCTACGAAGGCGTCCCGGTCTTCTTCTGCTCGGAGGCGTGCCGTCGCGCCTATGAGCGGACCCACGCGGCCCAGCCCAAGTAGGCAGGTCCCCGGCCCGAGCCGTCCGGCGTTCCTCAAGGAATCATGCCGACCGACCCCGTCTGCGGGATGTTCGTCGAAGCCGGCCCGGAGGCGCTCCAGCTCACGCGGGAAAGCCGAACCTACTACTTCTGCTCGCAGACCTGCGCGCGCACCTTCGCGGAACCCGAGCAAGCGCGCTCGCGTCTTCTTCGTCGCCTGGCGGTCGCATGGCCACTCTCGGTCGCCATCGTCGTGCTCACGTACGTCGTTTCGTTCCCGCAGGCGACGGTTCTGGCAGCGGTCTTGGCCGCCGCCGTCCAGTTCTATCCGGGGTGGGTGTTCTATCGCGGGACGTACGACGCCGTTCGGAACCGGATCGCCAACATGGATGTCCTCATCGCCGTCGGCACGAGCGCGGCGTTCTACTACAGCCTCGCCGTCGTGATGTTATCCGGCCGCCTCCCGCCGGCCACCTATTTCGACGCGTCGGCGCTGATCATCACGCTGATCCTGACCGGGAACTACATCGAGCATCTCACCCGCGTCCGGGCGGGTTCCGCCTTGCGCCGGCTGGACGAGCTCCTTCCTGAGCACGCCGAGGTCGTTCGCGGGGGGGTCGTCGTTTCGGTGCCTCCGAGCGAGATCCGCCCGGGAGACCGGATGCGGGTACTGCCCGGAGGGAAGTTCGCCGCGGACGGAGTGATCCGTTCGGGGCGAACGAGCGCCGACGAATCGCTGTTGACGGGGGAGTCGCTTCCCGTTCCCAAGGGCCCCGGCGACTTCGTGCTCGCCGGTGCGATCAACGGGGAGGGCGCGGCCGAGGTCGAGGCGACCGGCGTTGGGTCCGACACGTTCGTCGCCCAGGTGGGCCGGCTCCTCACGGACGCGGAGATGTCTCGGGTGCCGTTGCAGCGGACCGCCGACCGGATCGCCGCGGTCTTCGTGCCGGTGGTCCTGGCCCTCGCGCTCCTCTCCGCGGTTGCTTGGTACGTACTCGGAGGCGCGGGGTTCACCATCGCGCTCCTCATCTTCGTCACGGTCGCGATCACGGCATGCCCGTGCGCGTTCGGTATCGCCACTCCGGCGGCGATCGTCGTGGGCACGGGACGCGCGGCGGAGGCCGGAGTGCTGTTCCGTGGGGAGGACGCGATCGAACAGGCCGCGCGCGTCGATGTCGTGCTCACCGACAAGACCGGCACGCTGACCCGGGGGTCCCCCACCCTGACCGAGATGCATGCTGCGAGTGAGGCCTCGGTCGAGCGCGCGCTTTCGCTCGCCGCTGGGGTCGAATCTGGGTCCTCGCATCCGTACGCTCGAGCCGTCGTCGAAGCGGCCAAGAGTCGCGGTCTCACGATTCCGCGCCCTACCGAGGTGACCGTGGACCCCGGCCGAGGGGTGCGGGGTAGGGTCGACGGGGTCGACATCGAGGTCGTGCGACCCGAAATCGGCACCGGCTCTCAAGGGGAGTTGGGACCGCTCGACGCGGAAGTTCATCGGCTCACGGCGGAAGGCAGCTCGGTCGCGGTGGTCAGGGAGAACGGGGGTATCATCGCGGTGATGGCCTTCCGCGACCCGACCTCGGAGGAGGTTCCGGAGGCGCTGAAGGCGCTCGCGGAGGATCGGGTCGACGTGGTCATGGTGACCGGTGACCACGCCTCGGCCGCCCAGGCCGTCGCCGGCCCGCTCGGGATCCACGAGGTCCACGCCGAGATGACTCCGCTCGGGAAGATCGAATTCCTCCACCAGTGTCAGTCCCAGGGTCGCGTCGTGGCGTACGTGGGCGACGGGATCAACGACGCTCCCGCGCTCGCGGGGGCCGATCTCGGTATCGCGATCGGGTCCGGGGCCGCGGTGGCTCGCGAGGCCGGTCAGGTGATCCTGGTCCGGTCCGACTTCCGCGGGGTCGCGTTCGCGCTTCGGATCGCGCGGCGCACCGTCGCGAAGGTGCGGGGCAACCTCGCGTGGGCAATCGGATACAACGCGGTGCTGCTCCCCATCGCGATGGGCGCCCTCGTCCCCGTGTTCGGGCTGTCGATGTACCAGGTGCTCCCGGTCGTCGGCGCGCTCGCGATGGGGCTCTCGTCCACCACGGTGGTCCTGAACTCCCTGTCCTTGAGGTGGGTGAAACTGGAGCGACGTGTCGCTCCTGTCCCGGCGCGTGCGACGCCATTGCACTGATGCGGCACCCTTTTTAGCACTCTCACCACGACCCTGCAACCCAGGGGTACGATGACACCGAGTCTCGAAGCGGTCGGGTTGACGAAGCGCTTCGGCTCGTTCACGGCTCTCGACCACCTCAACCTGAAGGTGGAGGGGGCGAAGTGCGTCGGATTCCTCGGACCGAACGGGGCCGGCAAGACCACGACCCTGAAGATGTTCACCGACCTGATCTTCCCCAGCGAGGGCGAGGCGTTCATCAACGGCCTCTCGGTCCAGAAGGACCGCAAGGGCGCCCTCGAAGTCGCCGGCGACCTGATCGAGTCACCCGAGATCTATCCGTCGCTCACGCCGCGAGAGGCGTTCCAAATGAGCGGCGCGCTACGCGGGATGCGCCCCGAGGAGGTCTCCTCCCGGACCGCGACCGTCCTCGAGGAGGTCAAGATGACGGAGTGGGCCAACCAGAAGGTCGGCAGCTTCTCGAAGGGAATGAAGCAGCGAGTGAACATCGCCGCCGCCCTCCTTTCGGACCCGGAGGTCGTGATCCTCGACGAACCGAGCACAGGTCTCGACCCCCGCGGCATGGCCGAGGTACGCACGATCGTTCGCAACCTCAAGAAGGGGAACCGGTTGATCTTCATGAGCAGCCACATCCTCAGCGAGGTCGTCGACGTCTGCGACGAGGTCGCGCTCCTCGACAGGGGAAAGCTGCTGTTCGCGGACAGCCTTTCGAACGTGACCCAGCGTCTTGGGGGAGGGGTCCGGGCCGTGGAAGCGGAGTTCGCTTCGCCCCTCGACGAAACCGTCCTGGCCGCGCAGATCGGGGCGTTCCCCGAGGTCGCGGGCTGGACTCGGGCTGCGCCTCAGCGGATTACCTTGCAGGTCAAGGGCGGCCCCCTCGAGCAGGCTCGTCTCCTCGAGAAGCTCGCCGGGATGCAGCTCGGCCTCCTCAGCTTCCGCGAGTCCCGCAGCGCGCTCGAAGAGGTCTACCTCCACGAGATCTCCACGGGGGAGGCATGAGCGCTGCCCCGGCCTTCGCCCCTCCGGACCCGGCCGCTCCGCTGGGCGACGGCGCCCTCGGAACGATCCCTAGCACCCTCTCCCAGGCGTTGATCCTCTCTCGATACCAGTTCCGCGATTACCTTCGGTCCCGGCGGTTCATCCTCATGATGGGGATCGTTCTCGCTGCCGGCGCGATCCTGACCACGGTGGTCGCCTACTATCGACCAGTCGGGGTCATCGACAACGCCGACGACCTCTACGGAACCCTATGGGCAGGCGGGGCGGGTGTCGTCATCGTGTTCGCCGGGATCATCTTCGGAGGCGACGCGATCGCGGGCGAGTTCCAAAACAAAACGGGCTACTTCCTGATGGGTCTTCCCATCAAGCGCACCACGGTCTACGCGGGGAAGTACCTCGCCACGCTCGCGGCCTCGATCGTTTCGCTCGTCGTGTACCTGATCATCGTCACGGGCAACGCTGTCTACTACCTCGGACTCAACGCCTTCTCCGTCCCAGGCCCGCTGATCGAGTCGTTCGCGATCACGCTGCTCTACCTGCTCGCCCTCCTGGGCTTCGTATTCCTGTTCAGCTCGTTGTTCAAGACGAGCGCGTACGCCGTCCTCGTGGTCGCCGTCCTCTTCCTGTTCGGCTTCAGCATCATTCAGACGGTCGTGCTCACCCTGGCCCACACCGAGCCCTGGTTCCTGCTCTCGTATGTCAACGCCATCAACGCCTATCCTCTGACCGGCGTTCCGGCGCACGTCGTGACGGTGAGGAACCCGTTCACGCGCGTGACGAGCACGGCGTACAACCCCACCTACCTCGAGGGGATCCTCGTCATGGCGGGGTATTGGCTGCTGACCACGATTGGAGGCCTGCTCTCCTTCGAGCGGGAAGAGTTCACGTAAGGCCGCGGCACTCTCGCCGCGGTCACGCCCGGTTCGCCCCGGCGCGGAGCCACGGGGACGCGGAGAAGATGAGGACCGCCCCCGCCGAACGCCAACCGGAGCGGCCGTTCGCAAAGCCTTATGGGTCGAACCTCGGTCGAGCGGCCGGGCGATGGCCGACCAGGACCTCTCGGACGACCTCGCCGGCCAGGGCTACCAGCTCGTCGGCCAGCACAGCGCCGTCAAGCTCTGCTATTGGACCCGCGAATCGCTCGCCCGGGGCCGGGACTGCTACAAGGGCCGGTTCTACGGCATCGAGAGCCACCGGTGTCTCCAGATGTCGCCGGCCATCGACTCGTGCAACCTGCACTGCCGATTCTGCTGGCGGAACCAGGGCTGGGAGAACGACGAGATGATGGCCGAATACGACGACCCGGAGGGTCTGCTCGACCGCTCGGTCGAGGCGCAACGACGGATCCTTTCCGGATTCAAGGGCGACCCCGACGTGCAGCTCGCGCGATGGGACGAGGCCCAGACGCCGAGGCACGTCGCGATCTCTCTGACGGGGGAGCCGACGCTCTACCCGAAGCTGAACCGGTTCCTCGAGCTCTGTCACGAGCGAGGGATCACCACGTTCCTGGTGACGAACGGCACGAACCCCGACGCGCTGCGGGCGCTCGACCCCCTCCCGACGCAGCTCTACGTCTCCGTGACCGCGCCGAACGCCGAGATCTTTCGACGCCTCACGCTGCCCGCGCAGGACGACGCCTGGGAGCGGCTCCTCGAGTCGCTCTCGGTCGTTCGGGAGCTAAGGACCCGACGGGTGATCCGGCACACTCTCGTGCGGGGTTGGAATCTGGGCTGGGTCGACTCGTACGCCGAGCTCGACCAGATCGCGCGCCCCGATTTCATCGAGCCGAAGGGGTACGTGTTCATGGGGAAGTCGCGCCGCCGTCTCGCCCGAGACCAGGAGCCGACCCACGACCAGGTCATGGAGTTCGCTTCACGCCTCGCGATGCGGAGCGGGTATCAGGTGCTGGACCAGTCTCCGGAGTCGAAGGTCGTCCTGCTCGGACGTACCACCGAAGGGCGCTTCTTGCCCGGCCGAACGACGGTCGTCGCGCCGTCGACGGAGTCAGGGCCGACCGCAGTATGATAGATCAGACGAGTCGCCAGTTCAGGATTTCCACGAAGACGGCCGCCACGATGCCCATGCTCATGACGAGCAACGGAGGGAGCTTGAGCGCCCGCGTCTCCTCCATGTCGTAGTACTGGATGAGACCCGCGGCACTCGAGAACCCCCGCTGGCGCTTTTCCGGCATGTCCGTCCTTCGAGCGTGGTAGGGCTATATAACCGCTCGCGGCCGCGTCAGCGGCGAAGGGAGTAGCGCTCGCCCTCGAGGATGGCATCCTCGACCGTGTCTTGGAACCGACCGAAGAGGCCCGTCCCCAGGGCGGCGGCGCTGCCTCCGAACAAACGGTCGAAAAAGGAGCGTGGCGGGGTCACCCGGACCGTCTTGCGGGACGAGACGCCCGTCACCGCGGCGAGCTCTTCGAGCGCCGCCTCGCGGTCCGCGAGCCCGTCGATGAGGCCGAGCTTGAGCGCCTGAGCACCGGTCCAGAACTCCCCCGTTGCCAGGGGGAGGATCTCCTCTACGGTTCGCTTCCGCTCCTTGGCCACGAGCTGAACGAAGACGTCGTACCCCTCCTGGGTGATCGCCTGCAACTTCGCCCGTTCCACCTCGGTGAGCGGGCGGTATCCTTGGTAAGCGTCCTTGTGGACGCCCGCGTGGAGGAGCTCGACCGAGACCCCGAGACGACGCAATAGGTCCCGTACCGCGAAATGGGCCGAGATGACGCCGATCGAACCCACATCCGACTCGGGGTAAGCGAAGATCTTCCGCGCTCCGAGGGCGGTCATGTACGCCCCCGAGGCTCCGATCGACCCGATCGACACATAGACCGGTTTGATCTCGTTGAGGCGCTTGACGGCGAGGTAGAAGTCCATCGAGGCGATCGCTTCCCCGCCTCCGCTCGAAAGGTCGAGGAGAACTCCCTTCACTCGCCGCTTGTATCGGAGTTCCTTCAGGAGCCGGACGTACGGTTCGACGGTCCGCTCCCGGATCGTTCCCCGGAAGGCGACCTGCGCCAGTAGTTCGCGCATGAGACGGGGAACGAGAGCCGACCTCGGCTAATAACGCCGGCCGCTCGCTCCGTGGACCCGATGCTTCAAGTAACCCGTTCGCGCAGCCGAGCCTGTGCGAATCCTCCTGCGGCCCCGCCTCCCGGTTCTCGCGCTTCTCCTCTTGGCCCCCGCGATCCCGGAGCTCTTGACCGGCTCGACCTCGGTCACCTGGGTCATCACCAACCCGCTTCGGTTCGCCGCCGGCTTCCCTCTCGACATCGCCCTCTACGGGTGCGGAGCGCTCCTGATCCGGGAGTTCGCGGTCATCTACCAGAAGGGGTGGGCGTCCATCCTGCTCCTGGGCGCGGCCTACGGCATCGCCGAGGAAGGGTTCGAGGTCCACACCTTCTTCGCGCCTCCCGCGCAGACGGTCGGGCCGCTCGGCGTCTACGGTCACTTGTTCGGGGTGAACTGGCTCTGGGCGCTCGCGCTGACGGTGTTCCACGCCACCTACTCGATCGCCCTTCCGATCCTGCTCACCCAGCTCTGGTTCCCAGCAGTGAAGAACATTCGCTGGTTCGACCGAGGCGCGACCCGTCTCGTCGCGGGCATCTTCGTGGCCGAGGTCGTGAGCTTCGGGTTCATCGTCGGGAATGGTCCGTCGCCCGCCGCGCTCGCGTTCTTCGTCGCGGTGGTCGCCCTGCTGGTCGCGCTCGCGGTGCGCGCCCCTCGATACCTCCTCGCGGTCCGTCCCGGGCCCCGGAAGGTGGGCCGGAACGCGCTAATCCTGCTCGGGACCGTCGAGTTCGGGGTGTACGTTCTCGTTCTCATCTTCTCCTCTTCTTGGCTGATCCCGGCCGCCGGAGCCGCGGTCCTTTTGGTCTTGGCCAACGGGGCCGTCCTCTTCCTGATCCTCCGCCGGGTCGGAGCCGACGACCTGGAGCGCTCGGAGTTCTACTTCGCGGTGGGCATGCTGACAGCTCTGTTCCTCTGGGACGTGCTGCTCGAGTTCATCCTCGCCCCGGGGATCCTGGCGGTCACCGCCGTGTTCATTTACCTGCTCTTCCGCCTCAACCGGACGCTGAACGCGAGAGGGGCCGGCGCTCGGGTTCCCTTCGGAGCCATGGGGCCGCCCCTCGCCCCGCACTAGAGGGCGAGGTCGGGCTCGGGAGCCGGACGTTCACTGACCCGCGGGCTGAGCCCGCGGGCGCTCCGACCAGCGGGAACCTCCGCCGACGAGTCCCGCATCGACGGACAATGGAGGGTCGTCGGCCCGCTCCGCGAGCCTTCGCCGAGCGGTCGCCGGCCCGGGAATCCACGCTGGCTCATCGCTTGCTCAACCACGCACCGCAGGTGTAGGCCGTTCATCGGGTTGGGGAGTAGATACGGGGTCTTTCTCCGGACGCACCTCGGACGCACACCCTCCGTGACCACCGAGCGAGAAGGGCGAGGAGTGCCAACCTCCCCTCTCCCTATCGGTGCCGAGCCCGTTTCGTGACCTCAAGCAATGCTAATTAGGCCGCCCGGGAGAACGCGACCGGGGATCGATGGCGACTCGTGGGTCCGAGGCCGTCTGGGTCGAAAAGTACCGGCCCAGCTCTCTCAAGGAGATGGTGGGCCAGGACGCGATCCTCCCGCTGCTGCGGTCGTACGCCGAGAAGCGGTCGATGCCCCATCTCCTGTTCGCGGGACCGCCGGGGAGCGGCAAGACGACGGCCGCCCTCGCCCTGGCCCGGGACCTCTTCGGAGCGGAGTGGCGGACCTCGTTTTTGGAGCTGAACGCGAGCGACGAAAGAGGCATCGACACGGTCCGCACGACCATCAAGCAGTACGCCCGGACGTCCTCGCTCGGGGAGGTCGGCTTCAAGATCCTGTTCCTCGACGAGGCCGACAACCTGACCTCCGAGGCCCAGGCGTCCCTGCGCCGCCTGATGGAGCGGTATTCCGGCTCGTGCCGGTTCATCCTCTCGTGCAACTACTCCTCGCGGATCATTGACCCGATCCAGTCGCGCTGCGCGGTCTTCCGGTTCCGCGCCTACTCGCCCGAGGCCGTGCGCCTGCAGGTGAAGCGGATCGCGGCCGGCGAGGGAAAGAAGGTCTCGCCCGAGGCGCTCGAGACGATCCTAACGGCGAGCGGGGGGGACATGCGTCGGGCCACGAACCTGCTCCAGCTCGCCGGGACGCACTCCGACAGCATCACGGCCGAGACGATCAAGGAGTACGCCACGATCCCGCTCCGGCGAGAGGTCGAGGGGATGCTAACCGCCGCGCTCGCCGGGAACTTCCGGGAGGCGAGGGACCGGCTGTTCGCCCTCTTCGTCGAGCGCGGAGCCTCCGGCGAGGACATCCTGAAGGCGATCCACAGCTATCTGCCGGACATCCCGGACACGGTCCTGGCGGCCCGGGAGAAGATACGGCTTCTCGAGTACCTGGGCGAGGTCGATTTCCGGCTGGCCCAGGGGGCGTCCGACCGCATCCAGCTCGAGGCGGTCCTGGCGCACGTCGCCGCGAGCGCGCCCGGAGGAAAGTCATGACCGAAGCCGGCGGACCTTCGAACCCCCCGAGCCATCACGACTCTCACGGTACTCGATCGCTCGGATTCGCCATCCTCTCGGTCTCGGACATCCATGCCGAGCAGGACGACCCCTCCGGCCACCTCGCCCGCGACCTGGTCTCGAAGGCCGGCCACCGGGTGGTCCATTACTCGCTCGTCGCGAACTCCGTCGCGGACGTGCGCGAGCGGCTCGAGCCGTGGCTCCACGAGGTAGGGGTCGAAGCCGCAATCACCGTCGGAGGGACCGGGGTGAGCTCCCGGGACCTTACGGTGAACGCGCTCGAGGCGATGGGAGGCCGGAAGCTCGACGGGTTCGGCGAGGTCTACCGGTCGCTCAGCTTCCAAGAGGTGGGCCCGCTCGCGGTCTTCAGCCGGGCGGCGCTCTTCGTGCTCCAGGGAAAGCCCGTCTTCGCCCTTCCGGGCAGCGAGCGGGCGGTGCGCACCGGCCTCGAGAAGCTGATCCTTCCGGCGGCGGTCCCCTTGGTCGAAGAGCTCGAACGCTGAACCGAACGCGCTAGCTTCGCGACCGGACCGCGAGGCCTCCCATCGGAGGAGGACCGGGGTCGAGCATCTGGGGCACCAGCCCTTGGTTCCGGCAGAAGTCGGCCCATGCCGAGCTGGCCTCCGTATGATGCGCGAGCAAGATGCCACGGGAGGAGAGCACTTCCCACGCCGCGCGCAGCTCGTAACGGGCCCGAGCCGCCACGGGACCGTTGTCGTAGAAGAACAGGTCCACGCCGTTCGAGCCCGCGAGGATCTCGCGGAGCCGGTCCTCGCTGTTCCCGAGCGCGAGCGTCCATCGGGTCCGAAGGGAAGGGGGAACGAATTGTCCCACGGTGACGTCGCGCACTCCCGACGCCCGGCCGCTGGTCGGTCCGGGCCCGAGCGAGGTGAGCTCGCCTTCTTGGTTCGCGTCGAGCCCGGCGAGGATCCACGCCGTCGAATAGCCCGGGCGCACCCCCGTCTCGACCACGCGCCGAGGGCGGGCCGCGCGGACGGCAAGGTAGAGAAGGGCACCCTGCGGGAGCTCCCGGGTGAACGCAGCACCAGCCCCCCGGTCGAGGAGCCGGTCGGGAAGGTCGGTCTCGCGTAGCTCGCGCTGGAACCGGCCGAGCTCGGCCATCGGCGCCCCGGTCAGCTCCGAGATCCGCTCGAGGGACGCCTGCCGGAAGAGCAGCATCCGTTGTCGGATCCCTTTGCGCGCCGCCGGCGAGAGCACGGCCGGCCGTGAGCGGACCCGGTCGACGTAGGGCACGGACTCGCCGGTTCTCGCGCCGAGGCTCGTCGAGAGGCCCGAATCGTCCCGCGTACTGGAAAAGAACGACACGCCGGGAAATGGTCTCCAACGTACAAAGACGCTTCGCCCGGGTCGGTCGTGACCCGGTCGGAAGGGAACTCGACGCCCCTCGGTTTCCTCAGCGCCAGAACACGTTTTAATAGCCGGAGCACCTCGAAGGGACCGAGGCAGCTCGATGAGCGTGCAAGAAGTCGGTGACGTCAATTACGATCGTTTCGCGCAGGACAACCCCGCCGCCGTCATCGACGTGTGGGCCCCGTGGTGCGGCCCGTGCCGGATGGTCTCCCCGATCGTCGACCGCCTGAGCGAGCGGTACAAAGGCAAGGTGGCGTTCGGCAAGATGAACTCCGACGACAACGGAGAGAAGGCCGGCGCCCTCGGCATCATGAGCATCCCCACCCTCCTCTTCTACAAGCAGGGGAAGCTCGTCGACCGGATCGTCGGGGCGTACCCCGAAGACGTCATCGACGAGCACATCCGCCGCCTCCTCTGACTCCGAAGCCCGGGGAACGGGTGGCCGTCCCCGGCGCGGCCGCCTTCGCCCATTTCCCTAGCCCCGGAGCCGTTTAGTCCTCCGCGGGCAGGAGGGACGCCATGAGCGTCCCCTCGGCCGACCTGCAGCTCGCGCGGTACTCGTTCCAGCGGAAGCTGGACGAGATCGGCGCGTGCCGGGGACGCGCGACCGAACTGATCAGCCTCTACGTTTCGCCGGGGAAGCAGGTCTCGGACGTGATGAGCTACCTGCGGAACGAGTACGCGCAGAGCTCCAACATCAAGAGCCGTACCACCCGCAAGAACGTGATGTGGGCGATCGAATCGCTCATGGGACGGGTCCGCGGCTTCAAGGAGCCACCGGCGAACGGGGTGGCGTTCTTCGTCGGGAACAAGGCGGTGGGTTCGGACAAGTCCGAGCCGGTCACGTTCATCGTCGAACCTCCCGAACCGCTGAACACCTACCTCTACCGATGCGACTCGTCGTTCTTCCTCGACCCTCTCCTCGCGATGGTCCACGAGCCGGACGTCTGGGGCCTCATCGTCATGGACCGTGCCGAGGTAACCCTCGGCCTCCTCCGGGGTAAGCGGGTCGAGCCGCTGCGCAACCGCTCGTCCCTCGTGCCGAGCAAGCACGGCCGCGGCGGGCAGTCCCAGCACCGCTTCGAGCGGATGATCGAGCATGCCGCCCACGAGTTCTTCGTCAAGATCGCTGAGATGTCGAACGAGCTCTTCCTGCCCCGCAAGGATCAGCTGAAGGGGATCCTGCTCGGAGGGCCTGGGGCCACGAAGGAGTACTTCTTCAAAGAGAGCTACCTCCAATACGAGCTCCAGCAGAAGGTCGTCCAGCCTCTGTTCGACACGGGCTACACGGACGAGTACGGGCTCCGGGAGCTCGTCGAGAAGGCGACCCAGACGCTCCACGGACTTGAGCTCACCGAGGAGAAGCGGCTCATCCAGCGCCTCCTGAACGAGATCCGCAAGGCGGAGGCGGGTCTCGCGGCCTACGGGGAGGTCGACGTCAACCGCGCCCTTGACCTGGGCGCGGTGGACATCCTGATCGTTTCCGAGGGTCTGCGCCAGCAGCGCGTCCGCTTCCGGTGCACCTCCTGCGAGCACGAGTTCGAGCGCTCCCTCGCCGACGAGGCGATCGACGCGGTCCTGGACGGACCGTGTCCGAAGTGCGGCCAGCGCACGGTGAGCGAGACGTCGAGCGAGGACTACGTGGAAGGGCTCTTCCGGCGAGCGGCCGCGTCGGGCGCGACGGCCCGCCTCGTCTCTACCGAGAGCGAAGAGGGCGAGCTCCTCGCGAAGGCGTTCCGGGGCGTCGCGGCCATCCTTCGGTACCCCATCTCCACCCGGACGCCGCCTCCCCCGCGGCCTCCGCCGCCGAGCTAGCGGACCCGGTCTCCCACGCCCCGATGCTCTTCGAGGCTACGGGGCGCTCGTCGTCGGAAGAGGGCCGGGATCACCAGAGGTGGTCGAGCGGGTCGTCCTCGGGAGCCGGTGGAGCGGCGGGAGTCGTGGGCGCCCGGGCAGGATTCAAGGGACCCGCCGCGCCCGGCGGGTACAGGACCGCATTGGGGTAGGTAGGGGGCGGGACACGGCGGCGGCGCGCGACGACCGCCAGCGCGACGAGCGCTCCGATGGTCGCCAGAGCCCCCACGACGACGACCGCGCCGAACAGGGAACGGGGCGACGACCCGCCCGCGAGGGGGCAACCGCTCCCTGCGGTCAGGCACTGCTGGGTTGCGGTAGACTGGGAGTCGGTCTCAGGTTCTCCCTGCACGGTGACCGAGGAAACGGAGTTGCCAGCGGGCGCGGCCGGGACGATTCCCGAGGCGGACGCACCGGAGTTGGCCGCATCGTACGGGTTCGCGGAATCAAGGACGTAGTGCCAGCTCGAGGCCGCGAGTCCGAAGTGGCCGCCCGCGAACGCCGTCACGTCGAGGGTCGACTGCTCGACGCTCGTCGCCCCGGTGGCGTTCCCGGCCACCGGAGCGCTAGGGCTGCCGAAGAGGTCCACCGTGCTGGGGACGAAGATGACCCCCTCCCGAACGCTGAACGGACCGAGAACGGTCAACGTGATCGCCGGGTAGGTCACCCCACCGAGGTCGACCGAGCTGCCGACGGCGTAGGCTCCATCGACCGTGACGTTCCCTTGGGCCGCGACGGAGACAGGCCCTGAGATCGGACCGATAATAGTGGTGCGGACCGGTCCGTGGGCCGCATAGTAGAGGGAATAGTTGGCGGCACCCGTGGCATTGAAAGCGCTCGTCGAATCCCACGAGGTTCCGGGGGTCAGGGATACCGGGAATAGGCCTAGGGATGGCGTGAAGGAGATGGTCGAGCGGCCCAAGATACTTCCCGAAAGATACCGGGTTTTATCGACCTGCCAGCCGAGGGCGGGCAGGTGTG
Organism: Thermoplasmata archaeon; assembly: GCA_052326485.1. Lineage (GTDB taxonomy): Archaea > Thermoplasmatota > Thermoplasmata > Lutacidiplasmatales > UBA184 > Lutacidiplasma. The sequence goes on from JBKQMS010000002.1 coordinate 19,949, forward strand.
CGTCGTAGGTCTCGGTCAGGTTCGCTCGGACCCACACGCTAGAGTTCAGGAGCCCGATCGCCGGTACGGTCGCGTCGTTCTCGTGCACCAAACCTTGGGTGGTGAAGTTCGAGATCCCGTTCGTGATCTCCCACGCCCGATACGAGACGTTCACCCAGTTCGTGGGCGAGGAGCAGGAAGGGGAGCAGAACTGGACCGAGAACGCGGCGCCCATCGTCCGGACGATGGTGAGCTCGAAGGTCGTGGCCGAGGTGTTGTTGTCCCAGATCGTGACGGTGTAGCCGAACGTCGCCGTCGCCTCGTAAACCCAGCCTCGGTCCGAGGCGGGCAGCGGCCCGACCGAGGCGGTCTTCACCGCTCCGTACGACCACGAACCCACCGGGGTCGAAGAACCCTGGAGCGGGGCCGCTTCGACCGCTCCGGACGCGACAACAAATACCATGAGGACTGCCAATACTACGGCGAGGAGGACGGGAAGTCCCTTGACCGGTGCGTGTATCGCCATGACCTCTCCGAGCGGCTCCTTGGGGAGAATCATGAAAACACCGTCCTTTAAACGGGCGGTCCGGCCCGGACCCTGGGGTTTGGACACCGTGCTATACCGTCGCAAGCCTCGGGGGTCGTGACCACGCGAGCGCTGACGGACGCCGAGGCTCGCGTCATCGCGGTCTTGTTGGCGGCGCGACCCGACCGTGAGCGCGAGCGACTCCGCCAGGTGCCCGTGCCGCGGTCGACCTACCATGCGGTCCGACGCCGCGCGTACGAGGAGGGCTGGCTGAAGGACCGATACGTGCCCCATCCTGTCCCTCTCGGTCGTCCTTGGGTCACTTTCGTAGTCGCGCGTCCGTTCGCCGACCGGGTCGAGGAGTTTGGTCGGACCGTCGCTGAGAATCCCGGGAACGTGGTCCTCTGGTCCGGGACCCAGACGGCGATCGCGGTGACCTTCCACACTCAGCCCCGGGAAGCGAAGCGGCTGCTCGACCGCTTCGAGTCGAGCCGGCTAGCGGCGCCTCCCTGGTCGGTGACCGTCCGCGCGGATGCGCCTACCGTACCCGTGTACTTCGATTTCGAAGGCCTCTGGTGCCACCTCGCAGGCCTCGAGGGGACGCTGGCCTACCCCCATGGGCTCGGCGGGCCGCTTTCGGGCCCGAACGGGGAGGCGGAGGGGACCTCACTCAGCCCGCACCAGCGTTGGGCCGTGGGGGAGCTGCTCCGCCGACCGTTCGTAGCGACCGACCAAGGTCGGGGCGGGCACCTTGTGGGTCCATTCGGGTTGCCGTTCTCGCAGCGGAAGATGCTCGCCAGGGGGTGGGTTACCCACCGGACACTCCTCGACCCTGGGCGCGTTCCCGAACACCGCGGGAAGAGTGCGGATCAGGTCGTCTTCCTTTCCGGGTCGCCGAAAGCCGACGCCCGGCCGGAGGGGCTGTTCGCCACGCTGACGAGGGAGTGTCGAGTCTACCCGTTCCTTTTCGTCGTGGGGTCCGATCGTTGGCTGCTGAGCGCCCTGGGCGGGTCGAACCCCCCGCCTCCGGACCCTCAGAACCCTCGACGACCCGTCCTTCCGACACTACGCGAATATCTCGAGGGGATCGAGATCCTCCAGGAGCCCGCGGGGGGTTTCGCGGCCCAGGTGGACCATCGATACGACCGTCTCGTCCCTCCGGAACCACCCGTGGCGGCGTCGAAGCCATGATATCCTTTCATCGGGAAACCGGTATCGAGGGCGCGTAGCCTAGCCTGGATAGGGCACCGGGTTCCTAACCCGGGGGTCGGGGGTTCAAATCCCCCCGCGCCCGCTCTCGCGTTCGAGCACGCCGCCCGATTCGGGCCCGGGTCGTTTCGAGGGGGGGTTAAGTAAGGTCTCGGCTTGCACTTTTCCATGGTGAGTCGCACCTGGCTCTTTGGATTCGTCGTATTCGTCGCGTTCGTGATGGTCGTTAGCACATTCGGCATCGTCGCCACCGGTTCCGGGACTCTTGCGACCCGCGCCCCGCCGGCCCTCGGCAGTGCGCCGACGCCCGCGACCCCGTCCACGACCTTGGCGTCCGCGACGGAGTCCTACGCGGCACCTTCCCCGACGGCCCCCGCGACCGACGCGACTCCGACGGCCACGCTGCCGGCGAACGGTCCCGGCGGGTGTTCCGTAGGTTCCCAACCCTCGAGTCCTTCTCCTATCTTCGCCGCGAACGGCGACCAGTTGGTCAACGGCCTGCTCGAGCCCGGCGGACAGACGGCGGGTCGGGCCTGCGTCGGCAACAACACCGACCCGGCTCCCGCTCCCTCCGGCATCAACTACATCGGAGAGAACAACACGAACGGTATCGTGGGGCACAATACCATCGACTCGAACAGCATCGCCGCGATCCAAACGGTGTACTCCACGACCAGTCTCTTCCCGGACAGCCTGACCCCCAACCGATGGGGCGACCAGCTGAACGTCATCCTCGCGAACGTTACCGTGCTCGGGCACCGCGGGTACTTCTACTGGGTGCAGAGTCTGGCCGAGTACGACACGTCGAACGACACACTCTCCTTCTACGATGCCACCTGGAACTTTACCAGCGGCACCTCCGGCAAGATGTTCCAGTCCACCCTCGCGAGCTGGTCCCCGTA
>JBKQMS010000003.1:0-146007 GCA_052326485.1 Thermoplasmata archaeon
TCTTCAACTACGTTGGGTTGCGGCAGTTCCTCGTCAACGCGTTCCCGTACACTACGGTCGAGAACACGATCTTCACCACGGACGGGATCCAATACGGATTCAACTACGGTGGAGCGATCCCGCAGTACATGGGGAACTACTACCCGACCAACATCAGCTGGCCGAGCACCGACCCGGTGCTGAACCCGGCCACGGTGGGTAGCGCGGCGTGGTGGTGGGCCCAGGCGACGACCTCGGGGAGCCCGTACTACGACTCGGACCTCACGAGCTGCACGACGAGCTCGCCGTGCCAGTTCCCGATCATCGGGCAGAAGGGAGCAGTGGTCGTGGACCAGATGATCCAGGACTACATGCCCTTCATCAGCCAGATCTCGGGCGGGCGGCTCGCGCCCAACACGTTTGACGTAACGTTCAGCCAGCTCGTCACCTACAGCCTTTCGGCGCTGCCCGGTGAGTCTGCGCTGCCGTTCTACAACCTCGGATGGGCGCCTGACTACCCTGACCCCACCGACTATGCCGCGCCGATGTACTACCCCAACGCGACGTACACTTCGGGCGACGCCGTGCAGCAAGGGCTCAGCATCTACACCTGCACGGGAGCGAGCCTTGTTGGTCCGGCAGCGTCGTACTCGGCGGCTGGGCTGCTCTTCTGGTCCCAGCAGAGCGCAATCCCGCAGGCCTGCCAGGGGAACGCCTACGGCGCGATGGAGTGGGGCATGAACACGGCCGCGGGCATGCCGGTCGGCCCGGCTCGGGTCCTGATGTACAACATGGTCGAGCACATCGCGAACGGGCTCGCCCTGTATGTGTACTACGACCAGTCGAACCTGGTGGTCTCGTACGCCGCATGGATCAATCCGACGACCATCAACATCAACCCGACCATCGGTGGAGGCGGGGACAACACCTGGTACCTCTGCAACGGGAACGGGGTGCTGCCGACGTCATAGGCAGGGAACCAGCACAGGCCCGCGCCCCGGTCGGGTGACCGGGGCGCCTAACCCTTTCCTCCCTCTTCTTATTCTTTTCGAGCGAAGACGTTCGTGACCTCTCGTTCCCCTTCGCTCGCCGCCGGAGTCGCCCCGCGGCTAAGGTTGCGACCCGGTCCTGCCCTCTCGGAGCGGGCACGTGTGTTAGGTCGGTCGGCCCGGTGATCGGACTGGGGTTTCCCGAACGGGGAGACGCTTCAGAGGAACTCTTTGGGGCTCGGACCTTCTTCCGTTCGTCGGATCGCGACACCGGCCCGGACCAGGTCCGCTTCGACGGTCCATCGGCCGTATTCCACAGGGCGTATCCACGTGGGATGGAACTTGCCTGAGGTAAGAGCCTCCGGCCGAGGGCGGTACCAGAGGTACCGGTAGAGGAGGAACTCGAGGTAGAGCGCGAGGGCCAGGGAGACGACCAGACCTACGGCGCTCCCCTCTTCGTACCAGAGCACCACGACCTGGACGTCCGCGACGAGGATGCCCAGGACGTAGTAGGCCCGCAAGGCGCTCTGGAACATCCATTGGCGCCAGCTCGGCCCGGGCTCGCGCAGCGCCCGGGCCTTCTCGGCGGCGACCCGGTCCTGGAGCGATGCTCCCTCGAGGTCGGAGTCCGAGGACTCCTCGGTGCCCATCGCGGATGCTTCGGGGGCGGGCGACGATGTCACGGGTGGTCGAGCCTACGCGGCCCGCGGAGCGCCGGCGTCTACCGCTCCGGCCCCCAGCATCGGAGCAGAGGAGAGCGGGCTCGAGGTGGGTCCGTCCGCGGTAGGGGGGTAGAGATGGCAGGCGACCCAGTGCCCCTTCCGGACCTCGATGAGGGGAGGCGCGGCATGCGAGCAGACCGGCATGACCGCCGGGCAGCGGGTGTGGAAGCGGCATCCGGGAGGCGGGGCCGCCGGGCTGGGGACGTCTCCCTTCAGCACGATCCGCTCCCGCTTCAGGGTCGGGTCGGGCACTGGGATGGCCGACAGGAGCGCCTGCGTGTAGGGGTGGAGCGGACGCGAGAAGAGGTCCTCCGTGGCCGCCCGCTCGACGATCTCGCCGAGGTACATCACCGCGACCTGGTGGCTCATCGCCCGCACCACCGACAAGTGGTGGGAGATGAACATGTAGGCGAGCCGTTGCTCGGTTTGGAGCTTCTTCAGGATGTTGAGGATCTGGGCCTGGACCGACACATCCAGCGCGCTGGTCGGTTCGTCCAGCACGATGAACTCCGGGCGCAGGGCGAGCGCGCGGGCGATACCAATCCGTTGGCGCTGTCCGCCGGAGAACTCGTGCGGGAAGCGCCAGAGGTGCTCGGGGTTGAGGCCGACCTCCTGGACGAGCTCGGCGACCCGCTGGTACCGCTGCGCGCGGGTGCCGGTGTGGTGGATCGCGAGCGGTTCGCCGATGATGTCGCGGACCAGCATCCGCGGGCTGAGGGAGCTGAACGGGTCCTGGAAAACGATCTGGAGCTTCCCACGGAGCTCCTTCATCTTCGAATGCTTCAGCCGGTACAGCGAGTACTGGTCGGCGATCTCGTCCAGTTCCTTGAGCGCCGCCTGGGCAGCTGGGGTGCCGCCGTCCCCCTCCGTCGCGGTCGACTCCTTGAGCGTAGAGTAGAGTGACCCGAGCCGAGTGAGAATCTCGGGGGACGGGTGATAGTAGGTGTGTCCCGAGGTCGGTTCGATCAGGCGGAGGAGGAGTCGGCCGACCGTGGTCTTCCCGCAGCCGGATTCTCCGACGAGCCCGAGGGTCTCGGACTCGCGGACCTCCAAGGTTACGCCGTCCACGGCCCGGACGTCGCCGATCCGGGTGGAGAAGAGGCCTCCCCGGATAGGGAAGTACTTGCGCAGGTTGTAGGAGGAGATCAGGATCGGGGACGGTTCGCTCATCATTTGGTGAATCCCCCCTATGGTCACTCCACCGACACAGGGCCCTTGAAGAGATGGCACGCCACCGTGTGCTCGCTCCCCTCGACCGTCGTCGGAGGTCGGACCTCTTTGCAGACGGGCATCGCATACGGGCAACGCGGGTGGAATCGGCAGCCCTCGGGCGGGCGGATCAGGTCGGGCACGGAACCCGGGATCGAGGTCAGCCTCTTGTCCGGACGCTCGAGGTTCGGGATCGAGGCGAGGAGCCCCTGGGTGTACGGGTGCAGTGGATGCTGATAGAGGTCCCGGGCGCGAGCGGTCTCGACGATCTGGCCGGCGTACATGACGCACACACGGTCGGCGACCTCGGCGATCACCGCAAGGTCGTGGGTGATGAGCAGGATCGCAGTGCCGATACGCGTCTTTAGGCCCCGCATGAGCTCGAGGATCTGGGCCTGGATGGTGACGTCGAGCGCGGTGGTCGGTTCGTCCGCGATGAGGATCGTCGGGTCTACCGAGAGCGCCATCGTGATCATCACCCGCTGCAGCATGCCTCCGGAGAGCTCGTGGGGGTATCCCCGGGCGACCTGGACCGGGTTGGCGATCGAGACCTCCTCGAGGAGCTGCACCGACCGCCAGAACGACTCGTCCCGCAGCGGGCGCTGGACCCGCCCTCGGATCCCCCAGACCCCGTAGTAGAACCCACCGAGCTTGATGCGTGTGCGTCGGGCACGAAGGATCCGGCGCTGCCGCCGGTCGATGCGTCCCTCACGCATCTCGCTGAGGTAGACCTCGTGCAGCTCCTCCTCGACGACCATGCGCTTGCGCCGGTGTCTCAAGTATGCCTTCTCGAGGCGGTTGAGATGCAGCCGGCGGAGGCTCTTCTCGAGGCGGCGGAGCAGGTCCTCCGAGGAGAGTTCGCTATCCCGAGAGAGATAGAACGCCTGGGTCCCGAACGAGCTGACGTGGGTCGCCTCGCCGACCTTCTTCGAGGTCGCTCGGACGACCTCCGAGCTCCCGCCCCGAGCCGTCTCGACCAGCGCTTCGAGGGCCGGACGGACCTCCGGGTCCGACGGGGCTGCCGAGAGGAGGTCGTCGACGAGGGCCGTCCCGTGATGCAGGAGGAGCGCTTCGGATAGCTGGTTCGAAACCGAGAAGACCGGGTTCATGGCCTGGGTCGGCTCCTGGAAGATCATCGAGATCCCACGACCCCGGACCGCCGACATTCGTTCGAGACCGGCCTTGATCCGACGGAACGAGCGGCGGACCTTCGCGCGACCGGTCTTCTTGTCGACTTTGATCCGGGCCTCGGCTTCGAGACCCCAGAGGAGATCGATTCCTCGGAACAGGACCTTGCCGCCGATGATGCGGCCCGGAGGGTCCGGGATCAGACGGGTCACGGAGAACGCCGTGACGCTCTTTCCGCAGCCGGTTTCTCCGACCAGTCCTAGCGTCTCCCCCCGTCGCACCTTGAAGGAGACCCCGTCGAGCGCCTTGACGACGCCGTCATACGTGAAGAAGTACGTCTTTAGGTCCCGAACGTCGAGGACCACAGGGCTCGGGGGGGTCGCTCCGGCAGAGGGCTCCTGGGCCGCCAGGTCCGGCACGCCTGGGGCGAGGAGTAGCTCGGGCGGAGGAAGGGTCACTTCCTGAACCGGGCGTGATACCGCTGCCATCGTTTCCTTCCTACCTCCGGAGCCGGGGGTCCAGGGCATCGCGAAGCCCGTCCGCCAGGAAGTTCACACTGATGGCGTACAGGAAGAGCGCCATTCCGGGGAACAGGAACTGCCACCAGGGGATCACACAGGTCCCGAACTGGCAGGTGAGGAACGAGTTGCTGAGCGTCTGCCCGAACACCGACAGGGCCGCCATGGAGCCCCACTCAGGGAAGTAGATGGTCGCGAAGAGGGGGAAACCGAGGTAGACGAGCGTCCCGAGCAGCAACGGGATCGTGCCGACGTCCAGCGACATCTGGACGAAGATGGGGTAGACACTGTTCGGGATGATGTGACGGATGACCAGACGCCCGCCGCCGGCTCCGCTCGCTCGCGCGGCCTCCACGTACTTCTGCTCGCGGACCACCAAGACCTGCGACCGTACGATACGTGCGTAGAACGGCCACCACACGATGACGAATCCGATGATCAGTAACGTGATCCGGAGCGTGAACGGTTGGAAGAACGGGATCTGGACGAGCACTGCGATCACGATGATGACGAAGAGAATCTGAGGGATCGACAGGAAGATGTCGACGATTCGCATGAGAGTCTCATCGACCCAACCGCCAAAGAAGCCCGAAATCGCTCCGACCAGGAGACCGATCAGGGCCCCCGTCCCCACGATCGCGACCGAGATGCCGAGCGACCAGTCCGACCCTCGCAAGAGACCGGTGTACGTGTTGAAGAAGATCGGGGTGGTAGGAGCCACGGTGAGCGAGCCCAAAGGCAATGGGCCTAGCGTCCCGTGAGCAAAATTGAACGTCGGCGCGATGATCGATGGGCTGCCGAGCGGGGTCTGGTAGCAGTTGGGTCCCGGGTCCTGAGAGCCGGGGGTGTAGGTGCACAGGCAGCCACCCGTCGGCGGGTAGGGAGCGTTGTTGGAGGCACACTCTTGCGTGAGCTGGGTCCAGGGGATCGGCTGGAAGAGCGCGTAGATCGCGATGCCGATGAAGATGAGCAGGATCCCGATCCCGACCATCGCGAGCGTGTTGCGACGCAGGAAGTAGAACGTCCGTTTCATCTGGGCGATCCGAGGGTTCGGCCGGTGGGCCTTCTTGACCTTCTTGCGCTTGGTCTTGGCGGGGAGAGGCGGGGCCGGGACCGTTCCGGGTTCTGCCATGACTCTTCCCTCACCCCAACCGGACCCGTGGGTCCAGGTACGCGTAGAGCACGTCCACGATGATGTTGGCGAATACGACAAGGTACGTGAACAGTAGGGTCGAACCGAAGATCAACCCGAAGTCGTACGGGGAGAGAAGCGCGTAGACGAACATCCGTCCGACCCCCCAGAGGTTGAAGATGTACTCGACGACCGGGAACCCGCCGATGAAGAACGCGAACGTGAGGCCCAGGACCGTGATCGTGACGTTGAGCGAATTGCGACCCGCATGACGTGAGATCACGACGTTCTCAGGGACGCCCTTCGCCCGAGCCGTCCGGACGAAATCGAGGTTCATGACCTCGAGCATGCTGTTGCGGACGAACCGGAGCAGCCCCGCGATCGTCCCGTACGCGATGACCAGGGCGGGGAGGGTCATGCGAATGATCGAGTCCAGCGCGAGCCACCCCTGGCCATGGTAGAGGGCGTCTACGGTCGGGAAGCCGGTGGGAGAACTGATCTGGCCGGCCGTTAGCCAGGACGGCCACTGGCCGCCCGGATAGCAGGTCTGCTGTGGCCACGAACCGTACCAGAACAGGTACCACGATTCCTTGTTGCAGGTCGGGTCGGTCCAGTTAAAGACCGGACCGAGGGCTAACACGAACGCAAATAACAGGAGCGAACCGAGCAGGAACCCGGGCAAAGCGTAGCCAGAGAACGAGATCACCCGGGAGGCCTGGTCGATAGGACGGTTCCGGTAAACGGCGCCCAGATTCCCGAGCGGGATCGATACGACGAGGATGATGGCGAGAGAGAATATCGCTAACTCTAAAGTATAAGGCAGAAACTCGCCGAGCGTGGTCGCGACCGACAGTCCTTGGATGTTCCCGGGGAACGATCGGGCCGCTCCGCTATTGTTATCGACGTACCCCCAATTGAACGTGAGACTATTGCCGATATACACACCCCATTGGACGAAAATCGGTTGGTCGAGGCCCAGCTTGTGAGTATCCCGCACGAACAAAGGGTTCGGGCAGTTGCCGGTCTTGTTGATGTGTAAGACGGAACACGGGACGGTCGCGGCGTATCCGCCCGGGGAGTTCTTGGGCGGGGGCCCGAACGAAGAGATCAGGCGGTCCTGGATGGGGAGCGCGCTCACCAGGGCGAACGTGATGGTCATTACGCCGATCACGATCGGGATGATCAGGATCAGGCGTCGGACGATGTAAATCCACATCCGCATGGGCTAGACCCCATCCCGCGCGGGCACAACCAGTCCAGCCTATCCCTGTATTTATACGGTTATCAACTTGGTCCGCCGAGTCGGCCCGGCCCTCGAATCGGACCGGGTCTAGAGCAGGGCGAGCGACCCCGTGATCGGGTCCAGTTGGGAGCTCGGAGCGGGGCCGATCCCGAGGCAGGTCTTGGTCCCCGGCGGCACCTCGGTAAACCCCGCATCCTCCACGAGCACCCACAGGATGCCGTGAGCGCGGGCCTCCCGGGCGAGCGTTTCTAGCTCCTCGAGGGTCGACGCCACCACCGCGATCTTCTTCTGACCCGTGGCCGACCAGGCGCGCAGCGCCTCCGGGGCCCGTTTCGCCGCTTCCTGGGTCAGAAGGACGGCCGCATGGGCCACTTGGACGGCCGCCTTGCCCGCGGTCAAACGGAGCTCGCCCCGAACCACCAGGACCATCTTGTAATCGGGGCCTCCGGGGGTCGTTCTAGGAGGCATACTCGTCCTCCCTCTTCCGCCGGAGAGCCTCTCTCTCGGCCCTCACCGAGTCGAGCTCCGCGGTGAGCCGGCCGGTCTCCGTCGAGCTCCCCGAGGCGACGCGTAGGGCGTGCCGAAGCCGCCGTTCGTCTCGCCCGAGCCGCTCCAGTTCGCGAGAGAGCTCCCACGCCCCCTCCTCTCCCGACGCCTCCGTTGCTCGCGAGGTTCTCGGAGGGGTCCGGGCAAACGCCCCCCGGAGGAACGCCGCGACGAGCGCGACGAGGGCCACTGCGGCGAGGACGCCCTCGAGGACCGGGTCGGACCACGTGGCGGCGAATCCATCGGGAGCGAGGTCGAGGATCCCGAATCCGACCACGACCGTGAGCCCTACGCTCGTCACGAAGGAAAGCGTCACGATCTCGAGGAAGCGTCGGCCTCCCTCACGACCGCGGACCCGCCATTCGGGGAAGAGGGCCTTGGTGACCGCGTACCCCGGGATGAAGAAGAGCAGGAGCCCGCCGCCAAGGCCCTCGGCGACGCTCACGATCGTCATCGCTCGGCTGCTCGGGTCACGGGGGCGCGTCCCCTCCGGTGCCGAACTGCTTCTCCATCTGGCGCCGGAGCCTTCGGTTGGAGACCAGGCCGTGGGCGGCCTTGCGCGTGGTCTCGTAGTGTTTCAGGAGAGCCCGGACCTCCTGAGGCCGGTGGCCGCTCCCCCGCGCGATGCGGTGAACTCGGTCGGCCTTGATGAGCTGGGGGTCGTCCAGCTCCTCGCCCGTCATCGAATCGAGGATGACCCGGAACCCGCGTAGGCGCTTCTGGGTCTGCTCCAGCTCCTTGTCGTCGACCTTCATCGAGCCGAACCCCGGGAAGGCCGAGAGGATCTTCGAGAACGGACCCATCTCCCCGAGGGAATCGAGCTGCGCGCGCATGTCGCGCAGCGTGAACCGCCCGGTCATGAGTGCCTTCGCGGCCTTCTCCGCGGCGTCCTTGTCGGAAAGCTCCTCGATCCGCTCGAGGAGGCTCTGGATGTCGCCCATCCCGAGAAGGCGCGAGACGAACCGGGTCGGCTCGAACCGCTCAAGCTCGTCCAAGTGTTCGCCGGTGCCGATGAACAGGATCGGGGCGCCGCTCACCGCCACTGCGGAGAGCGCCCCGCCGCCCTTCGCCGAGCCGTCGAGCTTGGTGAGGATCACGCCCGTCAACCCCACCGCCTTGTGGAACGCCTCCGCGCTCCGGCCGGCCGTCTGGCCCATCGCGGCGTCGAGCACCAAGACGACCTCGTCCGGGACGAGCGCGGTCTTCACGCGCTTCAGCTCCTCGATCAGGTCCGGGTCGATGCCGCTGCGACCCGCGGTGTCGACAAGGACAGCGAGGTGCGGGGGGAACTTCTCGAGCGCTTCCCGAACGATCACCTCGGCCCGTTTCTCCGACCGGTTCGCGTAGAACTCGCACCCGACCTTCTTCGAGAGCTGTTCGAGCTGGTCGACCGCCGCCGGTCGGTGGACGTCGGCGGCGACGAGCCCCACCCGGATGCCCCGCTTCTGGAAGTATCGGGCGAGCTTTCCCGCCGTGGTCGTCTTTCCCTGGCCGAAGAGGCCGGCGAGGAGGATCTTCTTGGGTCGTAGGTCGAACGGCCGGTCCTTGCCGAGGATGCCCCGGACCTCCTCGTAGATGATGCGCACGAGGAAGTCGCGAAGGCTGACCCCAGCTGGCGGCTTCTCCTCGACGGCCCGCCGCCGCACCCGCTGCGTCAGGTCTAGGGTGAGCTGTACGTTGACGTCCGCCTGGAGGAGCGCTCGCTGGATGTCGCGGACGACCTCCGACAGGAGGGCTTCGTCCACCACGGAGCCGCGCGCGATCTTCTGGAGGACGCCCCGAAGCGATTTTCCGAGCGAATCGAGGACCATGGTGCCGGCCGGCCCGCAGGGGCCGAAGGACCCAACATGGCCGGGCTATAAGTGGGAACCGTGCGCGTCCCGAGGGCGGTCCCGCGTGCGAGTGCTTCGCTCGCCACGGAATCGTCTTAAGAACTTACGAGGCTCGGAAGGGTCGAGACCATGACCCCTGACGCGGCCGCCCCGCCCACCAAGTCCGCGCCGCCGAAGCTGAACCCGGTTCGGGTCCCGATCGCCGAGGAGGCCGTGGACGCACGGACCACGGACTTCCGCGAGGTCCTCCACGCCTACTCGAAGGAGGATGCCATCCTCGAGGCGAAGCGGTGCATCCAGTGCCGCCGGCCGTGGTGCGTCGAGGCGTGTCCAATCACGCAGGACTGCCGCGAGTACATCCGCCTCATCGCGGACGGTGATTTCGAGGGGGCGGCGAGAGTCACGCTGCGCGAGAACCCCCTCGCGACGTGCCTGTGCAAGGTCTGCTACCACTACTGCGAGGATTCCTGTGTCGTCAAGAAGAAGGGGGTCCCGATCGCCATCCGGCACCTGAAGCGCGCGGCCCTCGACTACGGGGAGAGCGACCTCGTGTACGTTCCTTCGAAGCCGAAGCACCAGCGCATCGCGGTCGTCGGCGCGGGCCCGGCCGGTCTCATGATGGCTTGGGAGCTCGGCGTCCGGGGCTACTCGGTCACCGTCTTCGAGCAGGAGCACCGGTTCGGGGGCCTCATGCAGACGATCCCCGCGTACCGGATGACGGACGCGGACGTGGAGACCGACCGGAAGCGCTTCCGCAACCTGGACGTCACGTTCGTGAACGGGACGAAGGTCGGCAAGGAGTTCCCGTTCGACAAGCTGATCCGGGAGGACGGGTACCAAGCGGTCTTCATCGCGATCGGGACGCCGAGCCACCGTACACTGGGCGTGCCGGGCGAGAACCTCCCCGGGGTCCTTCCGGCGCTCGACTTCCTGAAGCACGTCAACCACGGTATCCCGGTCACGGTGGGCAAGGAGATCGTCGTCATCGGGGGCGGGGACGTAGCGATGGACTCGTTGCGAACCGCGCTCCGCGAATCCCACGGGGGACGTGTGACGCTGGTCTACCGCCGCAGCCGCCAGGAGATGCCCGCCGACGCCGAGGAGGCCCACGGGGCGGAGCAGGAAGGGATCCGGTTCCATTTCCTCAAGGCGCCGATCCGTATCGTTGGGGATCACCACGTGGAGGGACTTGTCGTCCAGGCGATGGAGCTCGGTCCACCCGATTCTAGCGGTCGCCGATCGCCTGTGCCGGTCCCGGGCTCGGAGGAGACGATCCCTTGCGACACCGTGATCGTTGCCGTGGGACAGAAAGCCGACCTCACGGGCTTCGGGCCAGAGCTCGACCTCAAACTTACCTCCCAGGGGTGGCCGGAAGGGAAGGGGAAAGCGTTCGAGACCGCCGTTCCCGGGATCTTCGCTGCGGGAGGCAGGTCGGTCGTGTACGCCATGGGGACCGCGATGGACGCCGCCGACGCGATCGATGCTTACCTCTCGGCGAAGCGGGGCGAGACCGCCACACCGCGACCCGACCCGCTCGGGGGAGCCGAGAGCTTCCACCGACCCGCCGGCTACACTTCCCCCATCCGGGTGTAGACGGTCGACCTCCCGTCGCCGGTCGGGAACCTTTTTCCGAGGTCCCGCTCCATCTACGGGCGATGACGTTCGGGCGACGGACCCGCCGGCCCCGCGCTTTCGTGCTCGTCGCGCTCGCCGCCGTGCTCATGGGCGTCCCCAGCCTACCCGCCGCAACGGGCCGACTCGTCGCCGGGACTTCCACCGCATCGAGCTCCCCCGTGCCGCTCGATGCCGCGGCGGTGTACTCGGGGTCGTTCGCGACGCGGGCCGGCTACGAGAGCGGGTATGCCCATTCGGTCTCGGACGCGGTCCCGGCGGCAGTCGCTCAGCTCGTGGTCATTACTTTCCGCCCGACCGACCCATCGTTCTTCGCTCCAACGGCCGGCGCCCGTCCTCTCTCGGTGACCGAGATCGCCGATCGATACGGCCTCTCCCCCACGGCCTACGCGGCCGCGGAATCGTACTTCGGATCGGTGGGTCTCACGCCCGTACATACCAGCCCCGACCGCCTCTCCCTCACGCTCGACGGGACGCCGTCCGCTATCGACCGCGCCTTCGGCACCGAGCTTGAGTCGGGGACGTACGAAGGCCGCGCGGTGACGTTCCCCTCCTCCCCACCGAGCCTGCCCGCGGGGCTCGAATCGTCGGTCGCGGCGGTCACCGGGCTCTCGAGCGGCTTCGTCACCTTCTCGCTGCCCGCCGGTCTTCTGGGGGGAGTCGCCGGCACCTCGAATAGCCCCGCATCGGGGTCGGACCAGCTCATCTCCCCGGAGATCGCAAGGCAGGTCTACGACCTTTCTTCCCTCTACAACGTCTCGGGCGCGTCTCGGTTCGCGACGGGGCAGGGGATTGCCCTCCTTCTCTGGGGGGCCGGGTATGACCCGGACGATCTTCGGACGTTCTTCTCGAGCGATTACCCCAGCAACTTCCCCCAGCCCACGATTGCGCCGTTCCCCGTGGACGGGGCTCCGTCTCCCTCGACCAACGCCCCCAACGACCCGAGCAAGGCCCCGCAGGAGCTGACGCTCGACATGGAGTGGGCGGGTTCGATGGCCCCGGGAGCGACGCTCGACGCCGTCTACGCCCCGGACGGGCCGGCCGACCAGAACTACTCCCCCTCCGTCGCCTCCATGACCGACGCTCTCAGCATGGCCGTGACCGGGATCCCCGGGGTCTCCGTCATCTCCATGTCGTTCGGGACCCCCGAAGGCTCGAGCCAGCCGCTTTCGGCGGCCTGGGCCACCGACCTCGCTACCGCGACCCACGAGGGGATCACGCTCCTCGCCGCGACCGGCGACCTCGGCGGTGACGCGGGGGTCTCCTGCATGGGGGGGACCACGACGGACTATCCGGCCGACTCGACCGAGGTCATCGCCGTGGGGGGTACCGCTCCTACGCTGGCCCGCGACCTCCTGGGGGAGATTACCGGACTGGCGAGCGAGCCGGCCTGGAGCGGCAGCGGCGGAGGGTTCTCTTCGACGACGCCGGCCCCCTCGTGGCAGGAGGTCGGAAGCGCCGCGGCCCCGATTCTCGCGAACGGCCATCGCGGGGTCCCCGACGTGGCCGCGAGCTCGGGGTACGACTTCCTCTACTACGCCGGCCAGAACTCGGTCGCGGCCGGCACGAGCTTCGCGACGCCGCTCTGGGCGGGCCTCGTCACGGAGATGGACGCCCTGTACGGTGGCAAGCTCGGCTTCCTCACGCCGCGGCTCTATGCGGTCGGCGCGGCCCAGGAGAGCGGCAAGGACGCGGTCGGTCTCGCCGATGTGACGAGCGGCTCCACGTGCATCGGGAGCGCGACCCAAGGATGGGACCCGGAGACGGGCTGGGGGTCGCCTCGCGCCCTCCTCCTCTACGAAGACCTGACCGCGACGTTCGTCCGCCTTGCCGTCTCCGTCACCCCCTCGCCGGTCCCGCCGGGGGGCACGGTGACGATGGTCGCCCAGCTTTCGAACCGGACGAGCGGAGCCGCGATCGCCGGCGTCCCGATCGAGATCAGCCTTCAGGCCACCGACCCGAACGGACCGTGCGCGGGGGTGTGGAGCTCGGGGAGCCTCGAGAGCAACGCGACCGGGCGGGTGAGCATCGCCGTAACGGTCCCGGTCTGCTTCCTGGGGGCGCACGGAACCGCCCAGGTCTCCGTGACGACCGACGGGTACTACGGGACGAACTCCACCACGTTCGAGGTCAACCTCCTCGGGTTCGTTCCCGCACTGGTCGGGATCGAGCAGTTCCCCTGGGACGTGGTCGCCTTCGCCCTCATCATGGGAACCGCCTCGGCGGTCGGATTCGTTCTGGGTCGGGGTCGCGCGCGCCCTCCAAACCCTTCTCTACCGCAGGGTCCAGGACATACCGCGGCCCGCCCGACCCCCGCGGCGGCGCCGCCAACGAACCCGGCCTCCCCCGTCCCACCTCCGGCCTCGCCCCCGCCGCCGGGCCCTGCCGGTCCTCCGCCGGACTAGTCGCCGCTCCCTCCGGTCCGGCGGGAGCCCCCACTCTCCCTCGGCGGCCGGCGGCCCCAAAAGACTTAATCCGGTCCCCCTCTCGCCTCCCTGTGCCCGAGGCATCGGGGGATGCCCCGGTCGGGGCGGCCCCGGTCGCTCTCTCGGGGCCAGAACGCTCGCTGCTGCTTGCCTTGCGTGAGCGGGAAGGCTCCGCTCTCGATGAGGAGTCGCTCGAGCGCGAGGTCGGGCTACCGGCCGACCAGGTCCGAGGAAGCCTGCAGCGCCTCCGCTCGAAGCACCTCGCTCTCGTCGAGGAAGAGCACGAGACGATCCCCCGGCTCACCCCGAAGGGGGAAGGAGCGCTCGCCCGCGGACTTCCCGAACGCAGGTTCCTCGACGCGCTCTCGCATCACGGCGGCTCGCTGACCCCGGACGAAGTGACGGCGGCGGGTCTCGACGACGAAGAGAGGTCCGCCGCCATCGGAGTCCTCCGCCGGAGAGGATTCCTCGCCGAAGGGCCCCCCTTCCGGCTGAAGAACGACGCGCGGGTCCAGGAAGCATTCCTTCCGGAAGAGACCGTGCTGAGGCAGGTCTCGGAAGGAGCGACCGACGTCGACCCGGCGATCGTCGACGCGCTCGAGCGGCGCGGCCTTGTGCGTCGCGACCATCGGTCGATCAAGCGTTGGTCCGCCTCTGAAGAGGGCCGTCGCCTTCCGATCGCCCCCGAGGGAGAGGAGCTTCTCGGCTCGCTCACCTCCGACCTTTTGCGCTCGGGGGACTGGCGGGGCCGCACGTTCCGGCCCTATGATGTCCGGGCGGCCGTGCCGTACCTCACGGGGGCGCGACCGAACCCGTACATCGCGTGGCTCGAGGAGTTCGAGGAGGTCCTGGTCGGGCTCGGCTTCGAGCAGGCCGAGGGCCCTCTCCTCGAGACCGAGTTCTGGAACAACGACGCGCTGTTCATGCCTCAGGACCACCCGGCGAGGTCGATCCACGATGCGCTCTCGGTCGAGGGGGTCGAGGGAAGGCCGCCCGCTCCGGACCTCCTCGCCCGCGTTGCCGCGGTCCACGAGGGTCGACCGCTCCCGGGTACGACCGCGCCCCTCGGGCCGGGGTGGCCGGGCTCGTACGACGTCCGGGTCGCCGTCCGCCCGGTGCTCCGCTCCCAGACGACCGCGGTCTCCGCCCGCTACCTCGCGCGGAACCCCCGACCCCCGTTCCGGATGTTCTCGATCGACCGCAACTTCCGTCGCGAAGAGGTCGACGCTCGCCACCACCTCGAGTTCCACCAGTGCGAGGGGATCATCGGGGAAGAGGGACTCGACCTCCGCCATCTCGTCGGCGTGTTCACCACGCTCGCCGACGCGATCGGGCTGAGGGAGATCAAGTTCCGGCCGAGCTACTTCCCCTTCACGGAGCCTTCCATCGAGGGGTACGTCCGCCATCCCCGCCTGGGCTGGATGGAGGTGTTCCCCGGCGGTGTGTTGCGCCCCGAGGTCCTCCGCCCGCTCGGCGTGGACGTTCCGGTGCTCGCGTGGGGGATCGGGGTCATGCGGCTCGCGATGGTCTCCCTCGGCTGCAACGACATCCGCGAGCTGTTCCAGGACGACCTGGCCACGCTCACCGGAGGGAGCCCGTAGCGATGCCGCGCGCGGTGCTGGACACGGAACGCCTCCTATCGCTCGCCGGTCGGCCCCTCAGCGACGCGGCGCTCGACGACCTCCTGTTCGCTTCGAAGGCCGAGGTCGAGGGCCATGACGGCCCCGCCCTCACGGTCTCGGTGACCCCTGACCGCCTCGACCTCCTCTCCGAAGGGGGGCTGGGCCTCTACCTCCAGGGCGTGCTCGAGGCGGCCCGCGGTATCCCGTCCTATCGGGCGCCGGCCGCCGAGGACCTCGCTTCCGGGTTCGAGGTCGACCGTTCCGTGGAGCTCCTTCGCCCCGCGATCGGGGGAGCTGTCGTCCGGGCCCCCAAGGGTCGGTCGCTCGACGCCGGGCTCCTGGCGGAGGCCGTCCGCTTCCAAGAGATTCTCCACGCTACGATCGGGCGGGACCGGCGGGCGGCGAGCCTCGGTATCTACCCGGTCGAGCGTCTCGAGTTCCCGGTCCGCTACGGGCTCGAACCGTTCGGTTCGGTCCGCTTCGTGCCGCTCGATGCCTCGGAGGAGGTCGGAGCCGCCGAGTTCTTCCGGGAACATCCAATGGCCGGGACGTACGGGCCCCTCGGCCGGGAGGGGGATGCGTGCCTCACGCTCCGGGACGCCCGGGGCACCATCTTGAGCCTACCGCCAATCCTCAACGGCCGTGCCGCCGGAGAGGCCCGGGCCGGGGACCGCGACCTCCTGATCGAGGCGACCGGGACCCGCGAGCGTAGCGTTGCCGAGGCAGTGGGACTTCTTCTCGTGGTCTTCGTGGCGCAGGGCTGGTCCGTCACTCCGGTTCCGGTGGTCCGCCCCGGCGGCACCCACTCGGACGGAGCCTCGCTGATCGCCTCCCACGCGGTCGACCTGCCGACCTCGGTCCTCCGGGCGCTCGGAGGGGAGGGACCGACGGCGGCGGTCGTAGAGCGGCGGCTCGCCCAGGCGCGGCTCGGAGGACGCCCCCACCCCGGGGGCTGGAAGGTCGATGCTCCACCGTGGCGCCCGGACCTCCTGACCTCGGTCGACGCGGCCGAGGACGTCCTTCTGGCGGACGGGGTCCGCCCCGAGGACGGGCTCCTGCCCCCGAGCCGGACCCGGGGCCGTCTTCGCCGTGAGACGGTCTTCCGTCGGCGGTTCGCGGCCGCGCTTCTCGGGCTCGGCCTGGCCGCGCCTCACACGCCGCTTCTGGTCTCCGAATCGGCGGTGGCCCGTGTCGGAGGGGATGCCCCCCTCCACCTCCGCAACCCGGTCTCGGCGGAGTTCGCCTACGTGAGGAACCGGCTACTGCTTTCGCACCTCGAGGTGCTCGCCCGCAACACGCGCCACGGCTACCCGCAGCGGTTCGGAGAGGTCGCTCCCGTGGTCGTGGCCTCGGCCGGGTCCGACACGGGTGCGGAGACCCGCTACCGTGCCGGGGTCATGATCGCCTCCGACGGCGCGGGGTTCGCCGAGGCTGCCGCCCTCGTCGAGTACCTGCTCCGGTCGGTGGACGTGGTCGGGACCCGCGAGCCCACCGAGGTCCCGGGCGTGACGAGCGGCCGCGCCGCGCGCGTTCGGGTCGCCGGCGAGGTGGTCGCCGAGCTCGGAGAGGTCGCGCCGGCGCTGCTCGCGGAGCTCGGGGTCCCGGTCCCCGTGGCGTGGGCTGAGGTCGACCTCACCGCCCTCTGGCCCCTCATCGCGCGTCACGGAAGCGTTTAGTATCGCTCCCCGGTCCATCGGCGATGGCCCGTTCGCGGCGCGCTCCCACGGCATCCACGGCGCGCCGGCGATGGGAGAAGGACGCCCGCCGGGCGATCGGCGCCCGGGCCGAAGGCGGCCGTCTCCCCATCCTAGTCGACCCTCTCCCGGACCCCGATGCGGCGTTCCTGGAGCAGGTCGGCTTCCCCGGGGAGGCGCCGTTCACCCGGGGCATCCAGCCGACCATGTACCGGGGTCGGCTCTGGACGCTCCGTCAGTACTCGGGGTTCGGGAGCGCCGCGGCGACGAACGAGCGGTTCCAGTTCCTCCTGAAGGGCGGTCAGACCGGCCTCTCGGTCGCCTTCGACCTTCCGACGCAGAACGGGTACGACTCGGACCACCAGCGGGCCCACGGGGAGGTCGGACGGTGCGGCGTGCCGGTCACCTCGCTCGGGGACATGCGGACCCTCTTTCGGGGGATCCCGCTCGACCGGGCCACCGTGTCGATGACGATCAACGCGACCGCGCCGATCCTGCTTTCGTTGCTGGTCGCGGTCGCCGAGGAGAACGGCGTGCCCCGGGCCCGGCTCGGCGGGACCGTGCAGAACGACATTTTGAAGGAGTACATCGCCCGCGGGACGTACATCTACCCCCCCGGCCCCTCGATGCGCCTCACGGTCGACCTGATCGAGTTCACGACGCGCGAGATGCCGCAGTGGAACTACATCTCCGTCTCGGGCTACCACATGCGCGAAGCGGGTGCGACCGCGGTCCAGGAGGTGGCCTTCACGCTCGCGAACGCCATCGCCTACGTCCGGGCGGTGCGCGACCGAGGGCTCGACCTGGACGAGTTCCTGCCTCGCCTCTCGTTCTTCTTCTCGGCCGACCGGAACTTCCTCGAGGAGGTCGCGAAGTTCCGCGCGGCCCGCCGGCTGTGGGCCCGGATCGTCGGCGACGAGTTCGGGGCGAAGGGGAGCCGCTCGAAGCAGCTCCGATTTCACACGCAGACCGCCGGGTCGAGCCTTACGGCCCAGCAGCCCGAGCTGAACGTCGTGCGCACGACCTTGGAAGCGCTCGCCGCGGTCCTCGGCGGAACCCAGTCCCTGCACACGAACGCGCTCGATGAGGCGCTCGGCCTCCCGACGGAGTCGTCGGCCCGGCTCGCGTTGCGGACCCAACAGATCCTCGCTGAGGAATCCGGGGTCACGAGCACGATCGACCCTCTCGGCGGCTCCTACGAGATCGAGTACCTGACCGACCGGATCGAGACCGAGGCCCGCGAGTATCTCGACCGAATCGAGCAGATGGGCGGGGCGCTCGTCGCGATCCAGCGGGGGTTCGTCTCGAGCGAGATCGCGAAGGAGGCCTACCGCGTCGCTCGGGCGCGGGAGCGGAAAGAAGAGGTCGTGGTCGGCGTCAACGAGTTCACCGAGGGCAACCCCCGGTTCTCGCTCTTCGCCGGAGGTGGGGCGGCGGGGGTCCACACCCAACGGATCACGCCCGCCGAGGGGCGGCAACAGGTCGCGCGGCTCCGTCGCTGGCGGCAGGAACGCGACCGGGCGGCCGTCGAGGCCGCCCTCGCCGAACTGCGCGTCGCGACCGACGGCGGCGCCAACGTAATGCCGTCCGTCCTGAAGGCGGTCCGGGCCGGGAGCACCCTCGGCGAGGTCGCGGACGTGTGGAGGTCCTGTTTTGGAGAGCAGCCCCCCTCGACCGCATTCTAGGAGGGACCATGCAGCTCGACCATGTGGGGATCGTCGTCGCGAACATCTCGGAAACGCTCGAACGCTGGCGGCCGCTGCTCGGGGAGCCCGAATCCGTTCCCGAGCCGGTCCCGGGAAGCCAGGTGACGGTCGCATTCCTCTCCGCGGGGAACACGCATGTGGAGCTCGTCGAGCCGACCGGTCTCAAGTCGCCGGTCTCGAAGTTCCTCGCCACGCGGGGCGGAGGGATCCATCATATCGCGTTCTCGGTCCCGGACGTCGACGTGGCCCTGGCGGAGGTCGCGGCCCGCGGGGGTCGGTTGATCGACCAGCATGCTCGCGCAGGGGCGCGGGGCCGGCGGGTCGGCTTCGCCCATCCCTCGGCGTTCGGTGGGGTCATGGTTGAATTCGTAGAGGAGGCGCCATGAGCCAGATCGCCTCCGCGGAGCTCTTCCCGATCTACGACAGCCGCGGTCGGCTCACGGTCGAGGCTAGCATCACCCTCGCTTCCGGGGCCCGGGGCCGGGCCGGGGCGCCGAGCGGAGCGAGCACGGGCGTGCACGAGGTCATGGCGTTCCCGAAGGGCGGCGTCGCGGAGGCGCTGGTGACGTTCCGGGCGCGCGTGGGACCCCGGCTGGTAGGACGGGACGCGGCCGACCAGGGCGCCGTGGACTCGATGCTGCACGAGGTCGATGGGACCTCGTCGTTCTCCGCCATCGGAGGGAACACGGCGACCGCCGTCTCCGTCGCGACCGCCATGGCGACCGCAGAGGAGACCGGTCGCCCCCTCTGGAAGGTCCTCGCTCGTCCGGGGGTCGACGGCCGCTCGTTCCCGGCGATCGCCGGCAACTGCCTGAACGGGGGCCGGCACGCGATCGGCGGTCCGGACATCCAGGAGTTCATCGCGTTCGCGGATTGCGCCCGGCCCGAGGAATCCGTCCGGGCGGCCGTTCGGGTGCACACCCTCGTCGGAGAGGAACTGCACCGGCGGCTCCCGAAGGCCGCGCTGGGCCGGGGAGACGAGGGAGGGTGGGTCGCGGCGGTCTCGAACCTCGAGGCGCTCGAGATCCTCGCGGAGGCCTGCACGAAGGCGCGCGACGAGCTCCACCTCGCGGTCCACCCCGGACTCGACTTCGCCGCGAGCGAGTTCTACGCGGACGGGAAGTACCGGTACCGGGAGCAAACGCTCGATTCCGAGGGCCAGGTCGGCTTCGTCTCGAAGCTCGTCGACCGGTTCGACCTAAAGTTCGTGGAGGACCCGTTCGACCAGGAGGCGTTTGACGCGTTCGCCGCCCTCACGAAGGCGGTCGGCCATAGGACCCTGGTCATCGGTGACGACATCTTCGTCACCAACGAGAAGCGGCTGCGAATCGGCCTCGAACGGAACTCGACCAACTCGATCCTCATCAAGGTCAACCAGGTCGGGACCCTCACCGACACCTTCGCGACCGTCGACCTCGCGAGGAGCCGGGGGCTCTCGACCGTCACCTCGCACCGGTCCGGAGAGGTTCCGGAGGGATGGCTCGCCCACGTGGCGCTCGGGACCTCGGCCCGGGGGCTAAAATGCGGGATTCTCGGCGGTGAGCGGGTGGCAAAGCTAAATGAACTCCTGCGGCTCGGCCGCGCCACCGGAACCTGACGAGATGCCCGACGAAGAGCCCCCGATGCCAGAGCCGATGACGGCGAGCGACGGCCAGGACATCCAGCCGGGCGAGCTGCTCATCCCCGAGGACACGTACCTCACCTCGGGCGTCCACATCGGGACCCAGCAGAAGTCGGCGTCCATGCGCCGGTTCGTCTTCAAGGTCCGATTCGACGGGTTGCACGTCCTGGACGTCCGCGAGACCGACCGCCGGATACGGCTCGGGGCGAAGTTCCTCTCACGGTACCCGGCGGACCGGATCCTCGTGGTCTCCCAGCGCCAGTACGGCCAGAAGCCGGTGCGCGTCTTCGCGAAGACGCTCGGGGCGGTCTCCTTTGCCGAGCGGTTCGTGCCCGGCTGCCTCACCAACCCCAACCTCGAGGAGTACTACGAGCCGAAGGTCCTCATCGTCACGGACCCGGCGACCGACCAGCAGGCGCTGAGCGAGGCGGTCTCGATCGGGATCCCCGTCGTCGGCCTGTGCGATGTCAACAACGAGACGCGGGACGTCGACCTCGTCATCCCCGCGAACAACAAGGGCCGCGTGGCCCTGGCGACGGTCTACTGGCTCCTCGCCCGAGAGACCCTGAAGGCGCGCGCGGGCGGGGCCGACATCGAGTATCCGCTCACCATCGAGGACTTCCAGGCCGCGCTCTAAACCGTTCCCCTTAGGCGACGACCCGACCCCCGCCACCTTCGACCTTTTATCAGCGGGTCGCCTCCTTCTCTCGTGGGACCGCCGAAGTCGGGTCTTCTCGAGCTGCTCTCCGAGCACGGGGTCCCGGAGAAGGGCGCGCGCGTCTACCTGGCCGCGTGCCGGGGCGGGGCCATGACCGCGAGCGAGCTCGCCCGCGTTTCGTCGGTGAACCGCGTCGAGGCCTACCGGTTCATCAAACAGCTCAGCACCGAGGGTCTCCTTCGGGCGACCGGAGGCCGCCCCCAGCGGTTCGAGGCGCTCACTCCCGACGACCTGGTCGACCGGTGGATCCACCGAGCCTCGGACCGCCTTAGGCAGCTCGAGAAGGACCGGGACCGGATCCTGGCCGAGTGGGAAGAGGGTCGCGACGAGTTCGATGAGCGCGACCCGCGCAAGTTCGCGGTCCTCGAGGGCACGGAGGCGATCCGTCGTTTCCTCTTGAAGCGCATCGGGGCCGCCGACCGAGAGATCCTCGTGAGCGCGAGCGAGCGGGCCCTCTCCCGGTTCGTCGACCTGGGCCTGGACCGGGCGTTCCGGGAGGCGAGCACTCGGGGAGTGAAGGTCCGGGTCGTCGCGGAGGTCGACTCCCAGAACCTCGTCGAGGCGAAGCATTTCGCCGGTTTCGCCGAACTGCGTCATTCGAGCAACCCCGTCGCGAACCGGGCGGTGGTGATCGACCGGCTCGGCTCCCTCGTTTACGTCTCCAGTGAGGACGGGCTCGGCCGTTCCGGTGAAGAGCAGGTCGCCCTCTGGTCCTCCGCGCCGATGTTCATTCGCTTGGCCCGGGACTACCACCACCGTCTGTGGACCCCCGCCGCCCGAGCCGAGGCCCGATTCGTCGAGCTCGAGAACCCCCCGGAGGCCATTCTTCCGGTGGTCTCCGGCAAGGAGGCCGTCCCGTTCCAGCGGCTCAAGGACGTCGCCAAGCTCGGAATGCGGGCGTCCGGGGTCCGACAGTTCCATCTCCACCTTCCCGAGCTGATCGAGACGATCGCGCGGCAGCTGGGACGCGAGATCGCGGGCCAGGTCGAGGGCCGGTCCCCCGAGGAGGTCGCTCGCGCGCTCGGGCTCTACTACGAGACGCACACGATGGGCCACCTCGTCACGGTCCGCGAGCGCCCCCTCACCCTCCGCGTTACCGGGTGCTTTGCCTGCACCGGGGACTCGCCCGAGATTGGACGGGTGATGTGCTCCCAGCTCCTGCGGACCGTCCTCGAGACCCGGACGGGTCAGCGCTGGGAGGTCTCGAAGCCCGACCCGACCAAGCACGCCAGCCGCGGCTGCGTCTTCACGGCGACCCCGACCTGAGGCGGCATGCTACACCGGGGCATGGTGTAGCATGTGTAGCATACAAACGATACATGGAGCGAACGAACCTATAAATATGAGCCCTTATTTGGGAGGGCTACAAGCTATGAAGACCAGCTCTCCGGCACCCTCAGGGCGACACCCCCATGCGACGAGCGTGAAGACGCTGGGCCGACCCGTGCCCACTGGGGCCGTGGCCGCCGCGCCTCAGCCTCCCGCGGTGGCTGAGGTCTGCCCCAACTGCGGCTCCTCGCATCTGATCCGCGACGAGATCCGAGGGGAGATCGTATGCGCCGATTGCGGCCTCGTGGTGGACCAGAGCGCCCTCGTCAGCGACCGCGGTCAGCGCGGGTCGAAGGAGGACACGGGCCGGGAGGCCCGCGGGTGGGGTCCCGTCATCTCCCCGCTGATGCCCGACAAGGGCCTCTTTAGCGAGATCGGCGTCCCGACGCGCGACTTCCAAGGGAACTCGCTCTCCCGGAACACCTCGCTGAAGTTCTACCACCTTCGAAAGCTCAACCACCGGCTGCGCGCCGCGCGCACCCACCAGAGGAACCTCGTGGTCGCGCTGGGCGAGCTGAACCGGCTCGCCGGGGTCCTCGGCCTCTCGCGGGAGGTCAAGGAATCGGCGACGTACATCTACCGTCGGGCCCTCGAGCACAAGGCGACCCGCGGGAAGAAGATCGTCGCGCTGGTCGCGGCGAGCGTCTACGCTGCGTGCCGCCAGTGCCACGTGCCGCGGACGATGAAGGAGATCATCGCCCACTCGAAGGCGACCAAGATCGAGGTCGGCCGCGCTTACACGCTCCTCGCCCGTGAGCTCAAGTTGGGGTTGAAGCCGGTCGAACCGCGCGACTACCTCGTCCGGTTCACGCAGGACCTGAACCTCTCGAAAGAGGTCCGCCAGAAGGTCCTCTCGCTTCTCGAGCAGGTGGAGCAGGTCTACTCGACGAGCGGCGTGCTCCCGAACGGGATCCTCGCCACGATCATCTACATCGCGTCCAACCTGATGGGCGAGCCCCGCAGCCAGGACCGGATCGCGGCGGTCGCGAACGTGACCCCGGTCACGATCCGCAACCACTACAAAGAGCTCCTCGAGCTCCTCGGCCTTCCGAAGAACCTGACGAACCCGCAGGCGCGCGGCACGCTGCCGAGCGTAGCGGGCACGGTCGGGGAGAACGCCGTCCTCGGCGCCCCCGCCGCCGGCCACTAAGCGACGGGAAAGCGCCGGGGCGCCTCCCCCGGAAACCAGATGAACCCCCGGGCGGGTCTCGGGTCGTGCCCGCAACCCCCGCGCTGAGCTACTCCTCCTTCCGGACGTACCAGGAGTGCCCCCTGCGCTGGCGGTTCCTCTACGTCGAGAAGCTGCCCGAGGCGCCGAGGGGGTACTTCACCTTCGGCCGGGTCGTCCACTCGGTCCTCGAGCAGCTCGTCGCGCCGCTCGTGGTCCCCACCGCCCGGCGGGCCGGCGAGAGCGACCGGCAGCGAACGCTGGACGAGTGGCACCCCCGCTCGGCCGCCGCCGCTCCCGGGTCGTGGATGAGCGCGGAGGAGCTCCTCGCGGCCTACGAACGGGAGTGGTCGAGCGAGGGATACACTTCCCTCGAGGAGGAATCGCGCTACCGGGCCCTCGGTCGCGAGATCCTACTGCGGTACTATGAGTTCCTCGTGCGGGAGCACCCCCTGCCGGTCGCGGTAGAGGAGCACCTCGAGGCCCGATGGGACGGGATCCCGATCCACGGCTACATCGACCGGATCGACCGGACGCCGGCGGGCGGCCTCGAGATCGTGGACTACAAGACGTCGCGCGACCTTTCGAACGATGACGCCCGCGAATCCGACCAACTGAGCCTCTACCAGGTGCTGGTCGAGAGCAACTACGCCGAGCCCGTCCAAGGCCTCACGCTCTACCATCTTCGGTCGCTCACGCCGCTCAAGACCGCGCCGCGCGAGCGCGCCGCGCTCGCCGGCCTCCACGACCGGCTCGGGACCGCGATGGACGGGATCCGAGCGGAGGCGTTCGACCCGTCCCCCGGTCGCCATTGCTCCCGATGCGACTTCCAGGACCGGTGCCCCGAGTTCCGAACCGTCCCGGCCGCCGAAGGGGAGCGACTCCGCGTGCTCGTCGACCGGTTCGAAACGCTCCGGGCCGAGGAAGGGCGCCTCGAGACCGAGCTCCGACGGACCGCCGAGGAGCTCCACCGGGCCGCCGAGCAGCTCGGGGTCCATCGCGTCCCCGGCAGCCGCTCGGTCGCGGTCCGCCGTCGCGAGGAAGCCTGGCAGTACTCGCTCGACACCGTCCGACCTCTCCTCGAGCGCTCGGGCCTCGCGGCCCGGGTCTCCTCGGGCACCCCAGAGGAGGTCCGCCGGCTGGTCCGGGACCCCGCGGTCGACCCGGAGGTCCGACGCAAGGTCGCCGAGACCGGGGCGCGACGGGTGAAGTGGTACTGGGAGCTCGAGGGTGGTCCGTCCGAGCCCTAGTGGCCCGCGGTTCGCGTAAACGCTATGTCTCGTCCCTCGTACTCCCCCGTATGGGGATTCCCCTCGCTTCCGAGTCTCGCCTCGCGTCCTTGAAGGGTCGGACGCCCACGATCGCCACGTTGTGTTCTCACTCCTCGCTCCAGATCTTCCACGGGGCGCGCGCCCTCGGCTTCCCGACCCTGGGCATCTCGGTCGGACCTCCCCCCCGGTTCTATGACGCGTTCCCCCTCGCTCGGCCGGACCGGTTCCTCTCGGTCCCCCGCGCGAAGGACCTCCCTTCCGCCGCCGAGAGGCTCCGGGCCGAGGGGGCGATCGTGATCCCGCACGGCTCGTTCGTGGAGTACGTCGGGGCCGAAACGTTCGCCGAACTCGACGTTCCGACCTTCGGGAACCGGGCCGTCCTCGGCTGGGAGTCCGACCGGGAGAAGGAGCGCGAGTGGCTCGACTCGGCCGGCGTCCCGATGCCGCGACGCTACGACGACCCGTCCGAGGTCGACGGTCCGGTGATCGTGAAGTACTACGGCGCGAAGGGCGGCAAAGGGTTCTTCCTCGCGAAGAACCGCGAGGCGCTCGCGGAGTTCAAAC
The DNA here is from genome assembly GCA_052326485.1 of Thermoplasmata archaeon. GTDB lineage: Archaea > Thermoplasmatota > Thermoplasmata > Lutacidiplasmatales > UBA184 > Lutacidiplasma. The sequence goes on from JBKQMS010000003.1 coordinate 25,050, forward strand.
CGACCGGCCCGCACGTGATCCAGGAGTACGTGCTCGGGACCCGGTACTACATGCATTTCTTCTACTCCCCGCTCTCCGACCGCGGCTATCGCGTGGGTCACGGCTCCCTCGAGCTCCTCGGGATGGACCGTCGGGACGAGGCGAACATCGACGAGCTGTACAAGCTGGGGGCCGAGGAGGAGCTTCTGAAGGCGGGGATCCGCCCGACGTTCGTCGTCACGGGGAACGTGCCGGTCATTCTCCGAGAGTCGCTCTTGCCGAAGGCGTTCGAGGTCGCCGCCCGGATCGTCGAGCGTTCGATCGAGCTGTTCGGCGGAATGGTCGGCCCGTTCTGCGTCGAGGGGATCATGACCGAAGGACTCGAGTTCAAGGTCTTCGAGGTCTCGACGCGGATCGTCGCTGGGACCAACCTGTTCATCTCGGGCAGCCCGTACTCGGATTTCATCGAGCCCGGTCTCTCGACGGGAAAGCGCATCGCCCAAGAGATCGAGCGAGGCCGGTCGGAGCACCGCCTAGCCGAGATCCTGAGCTGAGGCCGGCCCGCCGGGAGTCGTCCGTAGAAGCGACCTCGGGGCGGGCGGAGGGTCGATGTCGATCGCGATCTCGTCCGACCACCTCGGCAAGACGTACCCGAAGGCGCGGCCCGGGAAGTTCGCCCTCGAGGACCTCTCGCTCGAGATACCGACCGGACGGGTCTACGGGCTCATCGGGCGGAACGGGGCCGGCAAGACGACCTTCGTACGGATCGCGTCGACCCAGCTCGCCGTCACGAAGGGGACGGTCTACGTTCTGGGGCACGACGTCCGGACCGAGGAGCGGGCGATTCGCACCCGCATCGCCTGTGTGCCCCAGGAGTCACGGCCCCTGTACTTCCTGAACGTCGAGGAGGTCATCTACCTCTACCTGAAGCTCCGCGGGCTCGATGCCCAGGATTCCCACCGCCGGACGCGGGACGTCCTCGAGGAGCTCTCCCTCACCGAGTACCGTCGCCTGCTCGTCTCGCGTCTTTCCGGAGGGCTTCGCCGTCGGACCATGTGCGCGATGGTGCTGGCCTCGGACGCCGACGTCCTCTTCCTGGACGAGCCGACCACCGGTCTCGACCCGATCGCCCGCCGGGAGGTCTGGCAGGCGATCCGCCGGGCGAGCCGGGAGAACCGGACGATCGTCCTGACGACCCACTACCTCGACGAGGCCGAAGCCCTCTCCTCTCGCCTCGCGCTCATCGAGTCCGGACGGCTCAAGCTGGAAGGAACGCCCGCGGACCTGCGGGCCCGGGTGCGATACCCCTACCGCGTCACGATCCAAGGTGCCTTCCCGCGCGAGGAGCTGGACGGCTACGGGAAGGTCTCCGAGATCGAGGGCGGCACGCTCCTGTTCACCCGCGAGGCGGAGGCGCATGAGGTCGCGCGACGCGCCCTCGAGCGCGGCCTCCGGATCTCGATGGGTCCCGTGAGCCTCGAGGACATCTTCCTCGACGTCGTCGGGAGGTCGATCGAGGAGGACTCCAACTCCTCGGAGAAGGACGACGGCGGCGTGGAGGTCGGGGCATGAGCCAACGCAACCGTCTGCGTTCGGTCTTCACCCTCGTCTGGCTGAACGGCATCATCCCCATCCGGACGACCCCTCTCTACATCCTGAATACGATCGCCTCGCCGCTCTCGTTCCTCTTCTTCATCTTCATCGTTTCGCGCGGGGTCTACCTCAACTACGGGATCACCGGCGGCATGGTGCTCACGATGATGACGGTCGGAACGAGCCTCCAGTCCGACCTCACGCACTACCGGCACGACCTCAAGTTCCAGGACATCGTGGTCGCCTCGCCGGTCGAGGCGCCCGTCTACGTCACCGGCATGGCGCTGAGCGAGCTCGTCTACTCCCTGCCGGCGCTCGCCGTGTTCGTCGCGCTGTTCGTCGCGTGGGGGCACGCCACGGTGACGAACCTCGCCGTGATCGCCGGGGTCCTCGTCCTCGTCTGGGCCTTCGCGAGCGCGCTCGCGTTCACGCTCGCCACGTACTTCCAGGACGTGCGCGAGACGTTCCTCTTCAGCCCGATGATCTCGCTCGTGCTCACCGTCCTTCCCCCGGTCTACTATCCGCTCTCCGCGCTCCCCGCGTGGGCTCAGACCGCCGCGCTCATCTCTCCGACCACCTACGCCGCCGGGCTCGTCCAAGGGGCGTGCGGGCTCGGGCCGGCGCTCACGCTGTCGGGGGCGGCCGTCGATTGGGGGGTTCTGGTCGCGTTCACGGCCGCCCTGTTCCTCCTCGCGGCCCTGAAGGCCCGCTGGAAGGAGCCCTGAGCGCCCGGAACGGGCCTCCGACGCGCGTCCGAGCGGGTCCGTCGCGCGAGGCCTTATGTACCGGCCAAATGGTGGAGCCGCGATGCTTTCTTTCGCGGACAGTCGCGTCTTCGAACTGCCCGATGAACGCCTCTCTCGGTGTCTCTTTTGCGGGAAGGAGCTCGTGATCCTTCCGGACGACCGGCGCGGAGGCGCGTGCTTCGACTGCCTCGCGCTCTCCCTGCGTCCCCCCGCGCCCTGCCCGAGCTGCGGGATCCTGATCCCCGGCGAGGAGCGCGGCGTGGGCTGTGCGAACTGCCGGTGGTACCCTCTCCGCGACTAGCGTCGTCCCCCGCGTCTCCGCTAAGCTTATCGGTCGATTCCCGTCCGTCACCCAGGGCGTGCCGAGGTGGCTCAGTCCGGTACGGCGCGAGTCTGGAAAGCTCGTGGCGGAATACGCCTCGGGAGTTCAAACGCCGAGGACGGCCAACCCGTCGCGGCGGAGATTCTCCCCCTCGGCGCTCCCCGCTCGGCCCGGGATCCCATGAGGCGGGGTTCTCTCCCGCCATGACGGTCCCGGACCGAGCCCGGGCCCCGGCACTCCTGCAGGTCGATGCGATCCTGTCCCGCCTAGCTGGCCGCCAGGCCCTGGCGGAGGTCTGCCGGTTCCTTCGACACTCGTTCCCCCACTACCCTTGGGTCGGGGTCTATCGGCTCGAAGGGACCGACCTCGTCCTCGACGCATGGGAAGGGCCTCAAGCGACCGAGCACACGCGGATTCCCCTCGACCGCGGGGTCTGCGGTCAGGCGGCCCGCGAAGGTCGCACGGTCATCGTCGACGACGTTCGGTCCGACCCGAACTACCTCGCCTGCTTCCTCGAGACCCGAGCCGAGATCGTGGTCCCCGTCCGTCACGAAGGGCGCGTGGTCGGCGAGATCGACATCGACGGGAACGCGGTCAGGGCCTTTGACGAGTCCGACCGCCGGTTCCTCGAGGACGTCGCGGCGAAGCTCGGGTCCGCGGTCGAGCGATCGGGCGCCGAGCTGCCGCACGCGTGAGACCCGTCCCGATCGTCCCGAGCGCCTCGGAGAGCGCCGCGCGACGGTCGAAAGGCGTGAGGCGGGGCGGACGGGAGCTCTGTCGCCGCCGTACGGCCTGGCGGGCGACCTCGGAGAGCGCGCGCCGGAGCTCGTCCACGATCGGTAGGTCGGCGGCCCGGCTCGTGCGGGAGAGGGGGTTGAGGTCGACCGAGATGACGCGTTTCCCGAGGGCGCGGAGAGCCTCGGTCCGGTCCCCGTCCTCGAGCGGGACGAGGCAGACGTCGGCGTCGAGGATGCCCCGACGGTCGACCTTCGCCCGGTCGGAGGGGAGCCGGGGGATCGTCGCGGTCGGCCGCACGCCCAGCACCCGGCGCACGCCGGCCGCCCGCAGCACTTCGGCGACCCGGCGGGCCCGCGACCCGGTGCGATGGAAGAGGTTCACCTCGACGTCCAGCCCGGGTACGGCCCGCGCGAGCGCCGCGACCTCCGGGGCCGCGAGGGCCGCGACGTTTCCGTTGACGCTGACGACCGGGTGCCGGGCCGCGAGCAGCCATTCGGCTGCCGCCCGCTCGGCCCGCCGGGCGCCGGGGGTCGTGCGTTCCCCAAGGAGGTAGTCGAACGCCTCCCCTCGGCCCTGAGCGATGAGCCCCTCCGGAACGACCAGGCCCTTCCGGTGCGCCTCGGCGAGGGCGTGTCGCACCTTCAGGCTCGCATAACGGGGGTGGCGGGGTGAAAGGCGCATCGCAGCGTACGCCTAGTGCGCTTCTGGCGGGGGGTCGGTCGTCGCCTCGGCGGCGGGTGCCCGGCGGCCCTCGAGCGCCGCGATGCGTTCTTCGAGCGGGGCGAGGCCGTCCTCGATCGCCTTCGTGAGCGTGAGCTTCAAGCTCTCCTCGAGGGCGACCAGGTCCCGGCCGAGGTCGATGATCCGCCGGGCGTTCTCGTTGAGCAGGAGGCGGCTCTGGGTGGAGACGCGGTAGGTGTCGGACAGGTCCTTCGTGAGCTGATGGGACGACTGGGCGAACGTCTCGATCGAGGCGCCGACCGGCTTCCACTTCTCCTCGAGGTTGGAGGTGATGGTCGTGGAGAGCTTGTCGGTCGCGGACTGGATTCCCGTGGAGAGCTCGCGAGAGACCCGCTCGCCGAGCGACGTCTCCATCCCCTCGAGCCGGGTCTTGACGTCCTGGCTCACCTCTTGGCTGCCGGTCTCCATCCGCTGGAGGCGGTCCTCGACCGCCTGGAGGCGGGCGAGCAGGTTCGAGTAGGCGGTCCCGATGAGCGTGTCGGCGTGCGCCTGGCTCAGCTCCTGGCCTCGGAGGAGGAGGTGGAGGACCCAGTGCTCCCGCCCTTTCGTCTCGGAGAGCGGTCCCCGGTCGACCCGGTCCCGGACCTCCCGGTCGTCGATGAGCGTCTGGAGCTCTTTGAGGACCTCCACCCGAAGGAAGGAAGTGGTCCCCCCGGGGTTCGCAGGGCGGCCCGCCATCGCCGGAGCATGGGGTTACCGCGGCTATATACGTTGGCCGGGACCAGGGCCCGCTTACGTTCGGGCCGCCCGGGGTGCGCCTCCGGTCCCGCAGCGACGGCCCGGGTCCGGGAGGGCGGCCTATTCCACGAACTCGCGGCCGAGCAGCTCGCGGGCGACGATAAGGCGGCGGATCTCCGACGTGCCTGCCCCGATTTCGAGCAGCTTCGCGTCCCGGGCGAGCCGTTCAAGGGGAAGGTCTCGCATGTACCCGTACCCCCCGTGGATCTGGATGGCGTCGAGGGCGACGCGGGTGGACGCCTCGGAGGCGAACGTGAGCGCCGCGGCGCTCGCCCGAAGGATGCGGTGGTCGGTGCGCACGGTCTCGAGCGCGGCGTACATGAGCCACCGAGACGCCTCGAGGTCGGAGTACATCTCCGCGAGCTTCGCCTGGATGAGCTGGAAGCGCCCAATCTTCTGCCCGAACTGCTCGCGCTGTCGGGCATAGGCGACCGAACGGTCTAGGCATTCCGCGATGATCCCGACGGGGATCGCGGTGAGGACCGCCCGCTCCACGTTGAGGCCGCTCATCATGATCCGGACCCCATCGTTCTCCTTGCCGACCAGCTGGTCCCGGGGGACCTCGACATCCTGGAACGCGAGCTCTCCCGTGGGCGAGCCCCGCATGCCCATCTTGTCGAGGCTCTTCGTGACCGAGAACCCGGGGGTGTCGCGCCGGACGAGGAACGCGCTGATGCCACGAGAACCCTTGTCGGGGGCGGTCTTCGCGTAGACCAGCATCATGTCGGCCACCGGGCCGTTCGTGATGAACTGCTTCGTGCCGTTGAGACGGTAGTGGCCGCCGTCCCGCTCGGCCCTCATCCGGATGGAGACCGCGTCCGAGCCTGCGTCCGGCTCGGTGAGGGCGAGGGCCCCGACCGCCTCTCCCGCCGCCGCGGCCGGGAGGAACGCCGCCCGCTGGTCGTCGTCGGCGTTCCGGGCCACGTTGTCGGCGAAGAGGTTCGAATGCGCGCCGACGCTCAGCGCGAGGGCGGGGCTGACCCGCGCGATCTCCTCGAGCACCAAAGCCTGGGCGACGTACGAGAGCCCGAGCCCTCCGTACTTCTCGGGCAGCGTGAGCCCGAGGAAGCCCTGTTCCCCGAGACGCGCGAAGACGTCCCTCGGGAAGTGGTCCTCCCGGTCCATCCGCTCGGAGACCGGCGCGATCTCCTTGCGGGCGAAACGTCGGGCGGCCTCGCGGAGGTCCTGCTCCTCCCGGGAGAGAGTGAGGTCCATGCCCGGGCGACATTGCCCGAGGCCATACGGTTGTCGCGAGGACTAGGAGCGGCGGCCGGGGGCCTTCTTCCGCACGATCCCGATGTGGAACCGCCACTCGGGCCGGCGGGCCGGGAAGTCGGAACGGTAGTGGGCCCCCCGGCTCTCCGTGCGGGTGAGCGCCGCGCGCGATACGAGCGAGGCGGTCAGGACCGCGTTGGCGACGGGTCCCGGCAGGTCGGCGGCGCGGCTCGGCTCGGTCGACCTCCCGAGCCCGGCGAGCTCCTCGAGGGCGGTTCGAAGGCCGCTTCCCGTGCGGACGATCCCGACGTTGTCCCAAAGGAGGTCACGGACCCGGTCGACGGCCTGGGCAAAGTCGGCGCGCCCCGCGCCCGAGGACCAGGCGAACCGGACCAGACGACCGGGCGACGGCACCGGGCTCGGGACCGGATTCACGAGCTGGCGCGCGACACGTTCCCCGTAGACGAGTCCCTCGAGGAGAGAGTTGCTCGCCAGGCGATTGGCCCCGTGGACACCGGTGGACGCGACCTCTCCGCACGCGTAGAGCCCGCGGAGGCTCGTCCGGCCCTCGAGGTCGGTCGTCACCCCTCCGATCATGTAGTGGGCGGCGGGGGTGACCGGGATCCAGTCGCGCGACGGGTCGAGACCGTACGTCGCGAGAAAGCGGCAAACGGAGGGGAAGCGAGCGAACAGGCGGTCCCGCGAGATCGCGGTCGCGTCCAGATAGACGCACGGGTGACCGGACCGGTGGATCTCGCGGTCGACAGCCCGAGATACGATGTCGCGGGGCGCGAGCTCGGCGTCCCGATGGTGTCCGACCAGGAACCGTTCGCCGGCCTCGTTGCGGAGGACGGCGCCCTCTCCTCGGAAGGCTTCGGTGATCAGGTAGCGGGGCACACCCTCCCGCCAGAAGACCGTGGGGTGGAACTGGATGAACTCCATGTCGGTGAGGAGCGCCCCGACCCGGAACGCGATGGCGAGACCTTCTCCGGTCGCCACGGAGGGGTTCGTGGTCTGTCGGTAGAGGCTGGCCGCGCCGCCGGTCGCCAGGACCACCGGGCCGGCCTCGGTCTCCTCGACGTTCCGACCGCGATCGTTCGAGATGAAGGCGACCATCCCGTCTCGACCGGTCGCCCGCAGCCCGCGAAGCACGGTCCGCTCCCGGACCTCGATACCGGCATCCAGGACCTTTCGCTTCAGGGTCTCTTCGATCGAGAGGCCGGTGGCATCCCCGCCGGCGTGAAGGATCCGCGACCGGGAGTGCGCGGCCTCTCGTCCCAGCGAAACCTGGCCCTCGATCGTGTCGAAGGGGACGCCGTACCGGACGAGGTCTGCGATCCGCGCCGGAGCCTCGTACGTGAGCGCCTTGGCTGCCGCGCGGTCGACCAGGCCGGCCCCCGCGCGGAGCGTATCTTCCAGGTGGAGGGCGGGAGAATCGTCCGCCCCGACCGCCGCGGCGATTCCGCCCTGAGCGTACCGGGTGTTGGACTCCTCGAGACGAGACTTCGTGATCAACGTCGGTCGTAGGCCGAGCTCTCGGCAGCGGAGCGCGACGTACAGTCCGGCGATGCCCGTACCGACGACCAGCGGACGACCGTCGTGGTCGCGCACGAGAGAGCGAGCGGGGCGCGTGGTATAGCGGCTTCCCCCAGCGGGGGGGCTGTCGTATACCTGTTCGGCCTCCGGGGACCGTGCCCGAGAGCGAGCCCCCGTCCCCGAACCCGTGGGAGGCGGTCGTCTCTGTCCGAGGGGACGCCGCGCTCGAGAAGGAGCTCACGAGCCGACTCGAGCTGGAAACCGGCCTGAGGTCCATCGGGGTCACCGCCCTCATCTCGCTGCGCCGGGCCTTCTATCGGGCGTTCGCGCCCGCCGTTCCCATCCCTCCCGCCCGCCAGGTCCGCCTCGACCAGGGCCGCGCCCTCCATCGGACGCTGGGGACCCGCCTCGCTCGCGAAGGGGTCCTCGAGGCGCGGGTCCGACGGGACGGGCTCGTCGGACGGATCGATATCCTGGCCGAGCTCCCGATTGAGGTGAAGACCGCGACCGCGCTCATCGACCCATCGGACCTCCCGGGCTACCGACCCGACCACATCGAGCAGCTCGGCATGTACTGCGCGCTCGTCGACCGGCCCGCCGGCCGACTCCTCACCTTGGTCGCGAGCCCGGACGGCGTCTCCGAGGTACAGGCCGTGGATGTTACGTTCCGATCGACCGCTCGGATCCTCTCCGAGATGCGGCGCAGGGCCGACCTGCTCCGGGCAGCCTGGGGCGAGGCCCGCGTCGACCCGCTTCCGAGGTGTCCGTGGTACGGTCGGGGTTGCGAGTTCGAGGAAGCCTCGGTGTGCGCGTGCACGGGCGGGGAGCAGCCCGTCCCCCACCCTATCCCCGAGGAGGTCGAGACGATCTCCGCGAGGGACGACGTCCGGGACCGGGTCCGCGCCGCGCTTTCCGAGCCGATCCCGACCGAGGAGACCTCACCAGTGGGGCGGTTTCGGGAACTGCTCTACCCTCGGCGTGCCTACTTCGACCGGACCGCTCCCGTCGCGGCCCCGACCGAGGCCCCGACGACAGTTCCTCCTCGAGAGGTTTCGCCCCCCTCCCCGAAACCGGACCTCTACGCGCGGTTGAGCGAGGCGCTGGAGTGCGGGCCTGCCGGGGAGGTCGCGCGGCTACCGGCCCGGTCGGCCGAGCCCGAGGAGGAGGTGGTCGGGTTCCGGGGCCGTCCGTTGTTGATGAGGACATCCCGCGTGTGGGGGCGCTTCCGAGAGGATGAGGTCGTCCGGCGAGCTCCCCAGTACGCTCTCGAGCTCGGGTTGCGGTGCGCCACCACGGGGACGGACTCCGGGGTCGTCGTGGTCGGGTTCGAGCGGGCCAAGGCCGACCGCGACCGGCTCCAGGTCCTCGAGCTCCGTTTCGCCTCGCTCACCCCGTTCTCTCGGTTCTACCGGGAGCGCAGCCGCAGCCTCGCGGGCGCGGTCCGCGACCGGGCGCCGGCGGGCCTGCCGGCGTGCCCGGACTGGATGACGTCGGATTGCCCCTACCGGTCGGAGTGCGGCTGCGGGGGGTCCGAGGTCCGCGTGACGCGGTAGATCGTGGACCTCACCGTCGGCTCGAGATGGAACTCGTGGTACAGCCGGCGGGCGGGATCGTTGGCGGCCGTCACCCAGAGGTGGACGCGCTCGTAGCCGAGCGCCCAGAGCGCCCTCAATCCCCACCGGAATAGGTAGCGGCCGTAGCCCTTCCGACGGAACTCGGGGTCGACCATGAAGTTCACGAAGATCCCCTTACGCGGGGAGCGCTCGGCCGAGAGGATGGCCCCGACGAGACGCGGGGGGTCGGGTTGGTAGAGCGCGGTCGACGCCTCGTCCAGGAACCGACCGAGGCTGCCGCCGATCAGCGCCTCGGTCACCCGGCGGTACTCCTCGACCCGGTCGCCGATCAACTGAGCGTCGAGCGTCCCGCGGACGGACCGGAAGTCGAGGTCGGCGAGTGCGTCGACTGTCACGGCGCGTATCGGGACGAGCGAGAGATGGTCCGGCACCGGACCGGGGGGTCGCCCGTCGTCGATGGTGAGGGAGCGCTCCATCGCCATGCGCTCGAGGACGGTCGCCCCCGGGCGCCCGGCGAGCCGGCCCAAGAGCTCCTCCTCGTGCGCGGGGGAGAGGCCCGTGAACCCGATGTTGATCGACCGGACCTCTGGCGGCAACTGCTCGAGGAGTGCCCCCGCGAGGCGTTCGCCCCGGTCGACCGCGTCGGTCTCCTCGGCCACGTGGACGTGGCCGTAGGCCTCCTCTCCGCTCACGGAGTAGAAGGAAACGCCTGCTCCCGGCGCGACGGGATAGTACCAACCCGGGGTCCGTCCCGAGCGGAGCTCCTCGGCCGTCCGCTCGACCCAGTCCCCCGCCGGCGACTCGTCTCGCGCGAGCAGCGCCTTGCGGACCTGCTGGACGATCTCGACGAGGTCGTCGAGGCGAGCTCCGGTCGCTTTGAGAGGCTCGTCCACGGCCGGCTCCTGGGCGACCTCTATCCCGAGACGAGGCGTTGGAGGATCTGCGCGATGTCGGGAGCGACCGACGCCTTCTCGGCGGGGTTCCCGAGCGTATCGGTCGAGTAAACGTCCCCCACGACCGCCTTGATCCGCTCGAAGGCGTCCTTGAGGAAGAGCCCGTGGGTGCAGGCGGCGCTGATCCCCACGGCCCCCTTCTTCCTAAGGAGCTTCGCCGCTTCGACGATGGTCCCGCCGGTCGAGATGACGTCGTCGATGAGCGCAACGTTCTTCCCCTCGACCGGAACCGGAAGCGTGGACGGCAGGGAGAGCTCTACGTGTTCGCTATCGATGCGTCGCTTCTCGAGCGCGAACCACGGCTTGTCGAGCAACTGCGCCATGCGTCGTACACGGTCGACGCCGCCCTTATCGGGGGAGACGAGCAGGTCGAGCGACCGCTCCGCCAGCAGCCGAGCGATTGCGGGGATCCCGCTTGCCTCGAACGCCGGCTTCGTGAACTGCGTGAGGGTCTGGGACGAGTGGAGGTCCACCGTCACCACGGCATCGGCATCGAGCTCGACATGGCGGCAAAGGGCTCGCGCGCTCACCGGCTCGCCCGGGAAGAACCGCCGGTCCTGGCGCGCGTAGCCGAAGTACGGGACGACCACGAAGGTCCGCCGAGCCCCGGCCTCGCGGACCGCGTCCTCGAGCAGGATCAGCTCGAGGAAGTCATTGTCCGTCCGGGTCGACTGGACGACCACGACATCCTCCCCCTCGAGCCGGCCGCCGATGCGCACGTACATCTCGTCGTCCGGGAAGCGCTTCGTGAACGGGATCCCGAACGGCGCGTTGCCGAGCTCGCGGGAGATCCGCTCGGCGAGCGCGGTCGACGCGGTCCCACCGATGACGTGCATTTCGACCCCCGACATTGGGACCCGGGGTAGGACTATAAGATTGCGCGACGGCCCCAGCTCACCCGGTCCCCCCGGGCCGGTACGGCCGGTCACCCCCCCGTGCACGGAGGAGCGAGAGCGAGGCTACAGCTCGTCGTCCGAGGACCGCTTCTTCGCCGGCTTCTCAGACCGCCGAACGTGCGGCACCGGGCGGCCCCGACCGGCGGGCGTGTGGGAAGGGGGAGGTCGGGTCCGGCGGCGGCGATGGGTTTCCGCTTCGGGTTCCTCCTCCTCGTCCTCCGGGTGACGGCGGCGCAGCCGAGAAAGCCACCGACGCGGACCGGATTCTGCCGGCGCGGCTTCGGCCTCCTCGCGGGTCTTCTCCTCTTCTTCCTCCCGGGCCTTCTCCTCCTCCTTCCGACGAAGAGGTGTTTCGATGCCCTCTGTGCGGAACGCGTAGTGGATCCCGAAGGCGACCAGGATGACCGCGACGATCGTGAGGCCCATGAACTGCCAGGATTGGGGGGGAACGCTGCCGGCTTGCCCCTGCAGGAGGAGCTTCACGGCGCCGAACCATGGGATCATGCCCCGGGCGACCCCGATGATCCAGCCCGGTTCCACGAGCGTGCTGAACTGGGGCACATTGAGCTGGTCCGTCACCGTGTTCTTGTCCCCCATCGTGAGGAAGCCCGAATGCATTCCGAGAGCGGGCGAGCCTAGGTCGATGGAGATGTTCACGGACTGCCAGCCGATCCGGTAGAGGTTGAGGGTACCGGTAAGGCCCGTGGTTTCGCAGTTCGCAGCCCCGCGTGGGGGGACGTACGAGTACGCGGGCGGCGCCGACGTCCCGCACGGAAGACCGGTGAGGTCTGTGGCGTTGTACGAGAAGCTGGTCGGGTTCCACTCGAGGTACAGGATCGCCCGATGGATGATGGGGGTGGACCCCTGCCCGTTCGGCCAATACAGGATCACATCGCCGTACTCTCCGTAGGTCGAGTAGCCGGTCCGAGCCCCCGCCTCGTACGAAGTGATTCCCGACAGCGGGACCTTCTGCGCGAGGACCAGGTCTCCCGTGTTGATGAGGCCGAGTTGGTCGGACGTGCCGTGCTGCATGCTGTCCGACTCCACGACGTACACCGGGGGCCAGTTCTGAGTGTAGGCGAAGAGCGAGACGAGCAGGATCACGATGATCGCGAGCGCGACCAACGGTTCGAAGAACAGGGAATCGCGGGCCCGCCAGTAGACCGTCTTCTTCCCGGAAGGGGGAGGACCCCGGCCGGTCCGGGGCCCCTCCACTTCGTCCTCTTCCTCCTCCTCGTCGTGCTCGGAGGCGCGCCATCGTCGCACCGGCGTAGGACGCGGGCGACGATACCGACGCTTGGAAGGAGAACGCGCCCGCCGACGACGTCGGGGCTCTTCCTCCTCCTCTTCGTCCTCGTCGTCTGCCTCTTCCTCGTCTTCCTCCGGCTCGTCGTCGTCGTCGTCCGGCCGGACGGATGCGGCGCGGGGCATCGGTCCCGTCTTTTCCGGGCACCCCTTAACCCTTCGTTTCGACCGGAACCCCCGGCGTGGGGCGGGGTAGGTGGTCGAGGGGATGCCCCTCCCGGCGAACGCTTATGCGTACCGAAGCCAACGACCCCTCACTCGGAGGCGGCCGGCGGCGGTCATGCGACGGATCGACATCTCGATGCCGCTCTTTCCGGGGATGCCTTCGTTCCCGGGGGACCCCCCGTTCGTCGTGACGCCGCTCTCCTCCATCGCCCGAGGGGACCCCTACGAGCTCTCCGGGCTATCGTTCGGCTCTCATGCCGGCACGCACGTGGACCCGGTCGGTCACTTTGTTCCCGGGGGCGCGACCGCGGACCGGATCGACCTCGAGGTCCTGAACGGACCGTGTCGGGTCGTCGACGTCGACCCCCGAAGGACCTCGGTGGGAGCGGATGATGCGGCGAAGGTCCCGTCCGGGACCGCTCGGGTCCTGTTCCGTACGGCCAACTCGGCACGGTGGGCGAGCTCGCTCACGTTCTTCTCCGACTACGTAGGCCTCACGCCGGCGGCGGCCGACGCGCTGGTCGAACGAGGGGTGCGAATCGTGGGCATCGATGCCCTCTCGATCGAGAATGACCCCACCGGAACGTTCCCGGTCCATCACTCGCTGCTCCGTCGCGGGACCCTCATCCTGGAAGGGCTCCTGCTGGCGACCGCACCGGCCGGCGAGTACCGGCTCGAATGCCTTCCCCTACGCGTGCGCGATGGGGACGGCGGTCCCGCCCGAGCGACGTTGGTGACCCCCGCCTAGGTCAGCTCGGATGGCGCTCGTTCCTCCCGGTCCCGGGCCTCACGAGCTATCCCTGGCCACCCCTTCGTTCTACCTCCTCGCAACGACCCTCGGCCTCTTCGTGCTGATGCTGTTCCTCCTCCGCCACTATTACCCGAAGCGAAAGCGCGGGCTCGAAGGGTACCTGGATGCCGCCGGCGTGAGCCTCGCATTCCTGGCCTTCGGGGTCATCCTGGTCGTGGCGCTCGCGACGCGAGACCCGCGGGGCAACGGGACCGCTTACGCGCTCTATGAGACGATCCTGACGGGCTACTGGCTCGCGTTCGCGATCCCCGTCGTCACGGTGGGGAGCTCGGTGCAGGCACGCTCGCGGGGGGCGATCCGATGGATGTTCCCATCCGTAGCGATCGCCGTCGCGATGTTCTTCGCGCTCTTCGCCTACTACTACTCGATGACCTGAGCGAAGCGCTCCGGGCTAGTCCCGCTCGTCCGGTGGGAGCAGGTCCGGGATCCCGTCCGCGATGGGATACTCGATGTGGCACTGGGTGCAGGTGAGCGTTCCCTCGACGATCTCGGCGCCCTCGGTCTTGCGGGAGGCGAGGGTGAGCCCCCCGCGGCAGAGGGGACACCGGAGGATCTCGAGCAGGTCGGGCTTCACTTCGCCACCCCTTCGACGATCCCGTAGCCGATCAGCCTCCAGGCGTTCAGCTTGCGGGAGATCGCGACCCGGCTTCCCGGGAAGACGGTGACGGCGCGGTTGAGCGCGAGCTCGAAGTCGTCGCCGCGAGCGCTCGTGACCTTGCCCGCCGCGATCGTCGTCCCGACCGTGACGGCCAGCATCTCGCTCGTGCGGATCTTCTCTACCTTGATCTCTCGCTGGGCCCCGAGGACCCGGTCGAGGAGGGTCGCGCGAAGCCGCATCTTCTGGCTGACCGGCGGAAGCGTCCCGGCGGTTCCGACCAGTCGCCCGGTGAGGCCGTCGCCCTTCGCGAGCGATGGGTCGAGGCTGGTGCCGATGGCTGCCAAGCCTCCCGGATGCAGTTCCTGCCATTCCTGGCCTCCCGAGACGATCGACGTGATCTTCGTGGTCAGCGACTCCGAGCGTTCGGTGCCCGTGCCGGTGGGGCCTGGCCGGATCTCGATCTCCTCGCCCACCGTGAGTCTACCCTGAAGGAGCGAGCCCCCGAGGACCCCGCCTTGGAGCGCCGCGGGTCGCGTGCCGGGGCGATTGATGTCGAACGAACGGGCGACGTACATGAGCGGAGGCTTCTTCGGGTCCCGGGGCGGGGTCGGGATCGTCGCCTCGACAGCCCCGATGAGCGCATCGATGTTGACCCGGTGGTTCGCGCTCACCGGGATAATGGGGGCTCCGGCGATCGGCGAGCCCTTGAGGAACTCGGCGATCTCCCGATAGTTCGCTTCGGCCTCTTCGGAAGAGAGGAGGTCGATCTTGTTCTGCACGACCACGACCTTGTGGACCCCGATGATGTCGAGCGCGTAGAGGTGCTCTCGGGTCTGAGGCTGGGGGCAGTGCTCGTTCGCGGCGATAAGCAGCAACGCGCCGTCCATGATAGCCGCTCCCGACAACATCGTCGCCATCAGGGTCTCGTGGCCGGGTGCGTCCACGAACGATACGGCGCGCAGGAACTTCGCCTCCCCGCCGCAGGAGGCGCAGACCGGCTGGATGGAGTAGCCGGACGGTTCCGGGCAGTTCGGGCACTTGTAGAACGCCGCGTCCGCGTATCCGAGCTTGATCGAGATCCCGCGCTTCAGCTCCTCGGAGTGACGGTCGGTCCACTCACCGGTGAAGGCCTGGGTAAGGGTGGTCTTGCCGTGGTCGACATGGCCGACCAGGCCGATGTTCACCTCGGGCTGGCGGGGAACCTTCATGCCGCTGCGAACAGCTCCGCGAGGGGCTTCGGGCCCTTTTGCTCGACGATCAGGTTGATCTGGACGGTATCCTCGCTGATCGTGTTGCCGCGGAACGTTCGGCGCCGCCGCATCCCTGACCGGGGCGCCTTGAACCCGAAGCCGTCCCCGACATAGAGCCGGGTCTGGCGTGCCCCGGGGAGGTCCGGACGAAGCGGGAACCCGCTCTTGTCGGTGCCGCCGGTGATACGGAACGTGTAGCCGGTCGCGCCGATCAGCTCTCCACCGACCGCCTCGCCGATACGCTTCCCAAGGAAGCCGGCCGCTTGCGGGTCGCCTACCGTGCGCGCGACGGACTTCTCGCGCTCGGAGATGACGAGCTTGTACTCTACCATCCTGTCCTCAAGGAGCGGGGTCGCGCGAGTGGAGGGTCGTTTAAAACGATTACCTCGGCGGCGGGCGCCCGGCGGACCGCCTCCCGCGAGGTTCCGATGGGTCTCAGGTGTCGGGGAGTGGCCATCGACCCTATTCCTGCGGGTCAACGCCCGTTCGGGAACCGGCCTTATCAACCGGCTCTCTGTCCTCGGCCGGCAGGGCGGCGCTCCGGAATGACGGACCTCGGAACCTACGCGCTCGGCGCCGACCTTGGCCTTCTGCTGGGAGGCTTCGCCTACGCCGCGCTGGCGGACTGGCGAGACCGCGAGGTCCCGGATGGCCTGTGGCAGGTCCTAGGCGTGGTGGGGTTCCTCATCGGGTTCGCCGTCGTGGTGCCGAACGGTACCCTGCCCACGCTTCTCTGGGCGGTGGTCGGCCTGCTGGTGATCCAGCACCTGTTCTCCTGGGATGTTCGGCTCGGCGCCTGGGGCGATCGGTACGCCGACATCCTCGAGCTCGGAGCCTACGTTGGCGTGGTGGCCGTCGTCGCGATCGCGGTCGCCCGGGTCGGGGTCGGCTCGGACGCCGTTCCGATCCCCGTGATCGCCGTGCTCGTGACCGTCCTCTTCGCGAGGGGGCTGTTCGAGGCTGGAATCCTCTTCGGAGGCGCCGACGCGAAGGCGCTCATGATCGTCGGCCTTCTCGTGCCGATGTTCGCCACGCCGCTGATCCCGGTCCCGGGACCTATCGCCCCCGTCACGGCGATCCTGCCGTTCGGGGTGAATGTGCTGATGAACACGGCCTTGTTCTCCGTCGTCGTCCCCCTCCTCATCGCGGTGCGCAACGTTCGCGCGAAGGAGTTCCGCGGGCTCTCGGGATTCGTCGGCTACACGATCCCGGTCGACGACCTTCCCCGGAAGTACGTCTGGGTCCGCGACCCCATGTTCGGAGAGGCACGGGAGGAGGAGAAGTCGATCGAGACCTCCGAGGACGACCGCCAGCGACGCGTGGAGATCGCTCAGGACCTGCGCTCCCGCGGCGTGAGCCGGGTCTGGGTCACGCCTCAGATCCCGTTCCTGGTCGTGATGGCGGTCGGGCTCGTCGCCGCCCTCCTGGCCGGCAACGTCCTCTTCGACCTGATCTTCTCCCTCTAAGGAGCCTGTGCCAAAGCTTTTCTTGGGGACCCCGGTAAAAGGGCGGTCGACCATGCCGAAGGGGCGCGTCGCGAAGAAGACCCCGATCCGGGTGCTGATCGCCAAGCCCGGTTTGGACGGTCACGACCGGGGGGCGAAGGTGGTCGCCCGCGCGTTGCGGGATGCGGGCATGGAGGTCATCTACGCCGGCCTTCGGCAGACGCCCGAGGAGATCGTCCGGGCCGCGCTCGAAGAGGACGTCGACCTGATCGGGCTCTCGATACTTTCGGGCGCCCACATGGCGCTCTTCCCTCGAATCCTATCCCTCCTCAAGGAGGAGGGGGGCCGAAGCATCCCGGTCTTCGCCGGCGGGATCATACCGGACGAGGATGCTCGGCGTCTCAAGAAGGCCGGGATCCGCGCGATCTTCGGTCCGGGCACTTCCCTCGAGGAAATCGTCACCACCGCTCGGTCGTTGGCGCATCGCTCGGCATGACGGGGTCCTCCTCCCGCCTTCCCGCGGCCGCTCGGGCGATCGTGGAGGGGGACCGGCGCGCCCTCGCGCGGACCATCACGGCGGTCGAGAACGGAGACCCCTCGGCGGACCGAGTAGTGAGGAGCCTCTACGCTCGCTCCGGTCGAGCCCCGGTCGTGGGTCTCACCGGTCCGCTCGGAGTGGGCAAGTCGAGCCTCGTGAACGCCCTAGTCGGCCGCCTGCGGTCGCTCGGACAGACCGTCGGCGTGATCGGGGTCGACCCGTCGAGCCCGTTCACCGGCGGCTCGGTCCTCGGGGACCGGATCCGGCTCGAACGACGCCCCGACGACACCGGCGTGTTCTTCCGCTCGATGGCGAGCCGGGGCGCGGCGGGCGGCGTGGCGGCGGCGACCCGCGAGGTCTCTCGGCTGCTCGACGCGGCGGGCTTTGACGTGATCCTCGTGGAGACCGTCGGGAGCGGCCAGGTGGACGTAGCGATCCGCGACATCGCGAGCACCAGCATCGTGGTCGTCGTCCCACACCTCGGCGACGAGGTGCAGACGCTGAAGGCCGGCCTCTTCGAGATCGCGGACATCTTCTGCGTCAACAAGGTGGACCTCCCCGGCGCCGAGCTGGCGAAGCGGGACCTGGCCGAACTGGTGACGCTCGGCGGTCGGCCGAGCGGGTGGGCTCCCCTCATCGTCGGCACCTCCACGGTGGAACCGACGGGGATCGACGAGCTCTGGAACGACGTGATCGCCCACGAGAAGTTCCTGGACTCCTCCGGGGAGCGGACCCAGGGAGAGCGGAAGCGACTTTCCGCGGAGATCGTCGGGCTTGCGCGGGACCACGTCGGGCGTGAGCTCACGCATCGGCTCGAGCGCGACCCGTCGCTGCGGCACCTCTTGGACCAGGTCGTCGCCCGGCGCATCGACCCCCGCACGGCCGCCGACCGCCTCGTGAGCGGAAGGCAGCGGGCCGGATGATGGTGGACGACCTGGAGCTCGCCCTCGCCGTGGGACTGCTGATCCTCGCGGTGGGGATGGCCTACTTCGTCTTCGCCTCGTTCCTGTTCGGTGCGGGATACGAACCGACGCCTCGCCGGGCGGTCGAGACGATGCTGCGCCTCGGCGAGGTCGGCCCGAACGACAAGCTCTACGACCTGGGCGCCGGGACCGGGGCGATCGTCTTCCGGGCCGCCCGGACGTACCGGGCCCGCGTGGTGGGGGTCGAGGTCGAGCCGCTCCGATACCTCGTGCTCAAGCTAAGGAGGTCCCTCGGGCCGTTCGCCGACCGGATCACGCTCCGATGGGGGAACCTCTTCGACCTCGAGTTCCGGGACGCTACGGTGATCACCGCCTTCCTCTGGCCCGGCGCCATGGCCCGCCTGCGCCCCAAGCTGGAGGCCGAGCTTCCCGACGGGGCCCGCGTGGTGAGCCACTGCCACCCGGTCCAAGGCTGGACCCCCGAGACGCATGACGCGGCCACGGACGTCTACCTCTACCGGTGGCCGGCCGCGCGCGTGTCGTCCCCGAACCCGAAGTGAGCCCCCCGGCTGCGCCCGCCGCGACCATGCCTCCGAGGGAGATCGGTGCTGCTCGTAGGGCAATCGGACCGGTCCGTCCTCGTCAATGACGTCTCGTGCGTTGGGCCTTTCCAAGGCCTTCGCTCTCGAGGCCTGGTCGGAAGGATCGTCTACGCGTCGTCCGAGGTGGTCGGCGACTTCGCAGCGGAGTGCGCCGTTTTCGAGCCCTTCGACTTCGCTGGCGGCTCTGCGGCCACGGGTGCCTTCTCCGAGTCGGCGGCCGGAGCGGCGGAGGGTTTCCCGTCTTCCGCAGGTTTGGAGGACTCGGAGGGTTTCGCGGTCTCGGCGGCTTCCTTCTTCTCCGGAGCGGGGGTGACGTACTCCTCCACGACCCGGATCGTGTGGGGATGGAGGTGGGTGCGGAGCCGGTCGATGACCCGTGGCTTGGCGGCCATCCACGCAATGTCGAACTTCGTGCGGTCGGGGACCTTCACCGTCAGGGTCTTCTCGTGGACCTCGACGTGGAACTCGGAGGACCGGCCGTACTGGAGCTCGATCACTGAGAGCGCCTGCTCGGCGGGTTCGGTGATCCGCTCGACGACCTTGAACTTCCCACGGACCTTGCGCCCGGCGAACGGCGGGTTGAAGTCGACCCGGACCCGCGCGGCGGTCAGCGACATGACCCGCCCGCGTCGGCCTTCGATCGTGAGCGTGGTGCCGATGTCGAGGTGAGCGTCCTCCCGTCGCATCTCGGGGAGGCGCTCGATCTGGTGCATCGAGAACAGCTCGATCAAGTTGGGGTCCCGCTCGCCGAAGGCGTCCGCGGGGGCATACTCCCGGGGGACCTCGTCCCCGACCGCAAGCCCGATGAGGGAGTTCTCGATGCCCGCGGGGAAGTACTCTCCGCCGATCTCGTGCGGCCGTGGACCCCACGTCCGCCCCTCCGTCTTCGCGTTCTCCTTCTGAGCGAGCTCCTCGTGGGTCGTATCGAGCAACTCGACTTTCCCGCCCAGCTCCGTCCAGAGCTCGAACTCTAGTCGGACGAGGTCGCCTTTCTCGGTGACCCGAGCGGCCGTACCGTGGTGGGCCTCGGGGGACATCGCCCCGCCGAACCGGGGGGCGGGATAAGGTTTTCTCGAGGGTGTACGGCGTCTCCACCGGGCGGGGCCCGGAGGGGTTACCGAGCGTTCGGCGTCCTCGAGGGAGGGTTTCGACGCGCCGAGCGTTCGGCGGGGGTCGAAACGCGGCGCCAGCGGAATTCGGCGTAGACGAACGCGAGAGGCTTCATCGCGGCATCGAGGAAGCGGAGCGGGTGGGCCACCGGCCGCCGACGCTCGGAGAGCCGACGACCGAGCTCCCCGTTCTTTAGGAGCGACATCGCCATCGCCACATGGTACCGGTAGCGCTTGCGGGCCCAGCGAGGGAAGCTCCCCTCGGCACCCTTGTCGTGGTAGACCCAGGCGTCGGGAACGAACGTCCCGACCAGTCCCGCGCGTGCGGCTCGGGTCTCCAGGTCATGGTCCTCGGCGAACGGGATCCGCGCATCGAACCCGAGCTGCCGCAGGGACGAGGTCCTCCAGGCGGTGTTCTGGAGCGGGAGGTAGGAGACCTGCCGCGGAACGAGCTCCGCGTAGATCGATGCCTCGAGCAGCACCGAGTATCGCTCGATCGACCCCTCGGGGGGTCGAACCGGCCGCGTCGGCCCGCCGGCGAAATCGGCCATGCCGTTCTCGATCGGCGCCACGAGGCGGCCCAGCCATTCGGGAGGTGCCCGCTCATCCGCATCCAGGAATGCCGTCACCTCCTCGGCCAGGTCGGCGAGGCTCGCGGCCCGGGCGTTCACGACACCGCCGGCGTACTGCCGGAACGTCACGGGCAGCGACGGGAACCGTTGCCGGGCCTCCTCGAGGAGCTTCGGAGGGGTGGCGGGAGAGGCCGCCACGAGGACCCGGTCCGGCCGTCGCTCCTGACGGTCGAGCGAGGCGAGAGCGTCCAGCAGGCGAGGGTCGTCGCGGACCGCGATCTCGACGCACACCGTTCCCATGGTTCCCGGACCCCCCGAACCGGTTCGGTAGGATCCTCCTCGAGCCTCAAGGCGCCAAGACCTTAATCTCGAGGGGGGCTCGGGAGGGCGTGCGGATTCTCCTCATCGGAGGGGGTGTCCAGCCGATCCCCCCGACCGGCTACGGTGGGGTCGAACGGGTCCTCGCCGACTTCCAGGCCGCCCTTCTCGCGGCGGGCCACGAGGCGGAGGTCGTGAACCGGGTCCGCCACCGTCGGATGATCGATGAGTACCCCTTCGCGTTCGAGCTCCCCCGACTCCTGAAGGGCCGACCGTACGACGTCCTCCACGCCAACACTCCCGTTGTCGCGAACCGCCTTGCGCTGGGCGGGTACCCGTACGTTTACACCTCCCACTCGCGGCACTGGTTCTACCGCGCGAAATGGTCCCACCGCTGGGGGTACTGGCTCGAGCGCCGAGCGGTCCGCCGGGCGAGGGCCGTGGTCGCCCTGACGCCCACCTTGGCCCGCACGATGGCCGCAACGGTCCGACCTCCGTTGCCCCCCGTATCGGTGATCCCGATCGGGATCGACAGCACGCGATTCCGCCCGGAGTGGGAACGTCGCTCGGGGCGCAACGCCCTCGGGGTCGGTGTCGTGCTCCCGTTCAAACGTTGGGAGGTGGCGGCACGGGCCGTACGCGGCCTCGGGGTCCACCTTCGGATCGCCGGACCGATGCCGTCGCCCGCGTACGCCGCCGCAGTGAGGACGGCCGGCGACGAGGTCGAGATGCTCGGGGAGGTCTCGGACGAGGAGCTCGTTCGTCTCTACGCCGAGAGCGACTTCCTGCTCCACCCGAGCGCGGTGGAGGTGCTCCCGGGGACGGTCCTCGAAGCCTTCGCGGCCGGTATGCCCGTCGTCGGCGGGCCCGCGATCGAGGGGACCGTGGAGGAGGGGGCGACCGGCTGGTCGATTCCCGACGCGGACCCGGCCGCGTTCGTCGCCGCGATGCGCGAGCGGGTCACCCGACTCCTCGCGGACGACCGGCTCCGCCGGGAGATGGGGGAGCGAGCGCGGGCGGTCGCGGAGACCCGCTTCGCGTGGCCCCGGGTCGTCGAGGAGCACCTGCGCGTCTACGCTTCCGTGGCCGCTCCGCGACCGCGGGCCTAAGCGTCGGGCTTGCCGCCCGTGCGCACGTGGCGGACTTCGACCAGCTCTTCGATGGCCCGGTCGACCGCCTGGGCGCTGGTCCACCGCGGCTCCCATCCGAGGGCCTGCATCCGTCGGATCGAGAGGAGTTGCACAGGGACGTCCCCGGACCAACCGCGCTCTCCCCCCGTGTACTCGATGTGGGCGTGGTGGCCGTGGGCCGCGACGACCTTCTCGCCGATCTCCCGGGCGGAGATCTGGTCGGCCGTTCCCAGGTTGAAGAGGTTCACCCGGTCGTGCGAGCGTCCGGTCGCGAGGAGCATGCCTGCGACGCAATCCTCGGTTCGTAGGTAGCTCTTCGACTGCCGACCGTCCCCGAGGATCTCGAGGCGAGTGGGGTCCCGGCGGAGCTTGTCGAAGAAGTCAGGGAGGATACCGTGCGTCATGTTCGGCCCGATGATGTTCGCGAACCGGAAGATGTCGGCCGTCAGGCCGTAGGAATGGGCGTATGCCGTGAGGAGACCCTCGGCGGCGAGCTTCGCCGCCCCGTAGAGGGACTGAGGCTCGAGCGGACCGTACTCCTCGGGGGTCGGGAAGACCGTCGGCAGCCCGTACACGACGCTCGAGGAGGAGAACGCGACGCGTGGCACGTCGTGGCGACGGGCCGCCTCGAGGACATGGAAGGTGGCGAGGGTTCCCTCCTCGAGATCGAGCCGGGGGTCGGTCATTCCCTTCCGTATATCCGGGTTCGTCGCGAGATGCCACACCGCGGACGCGCCGCGGAACAGGTCCGCGTACGAGGCGGGGTTCTTCAGGTCCGCGACGGTCAGGAGGGCCTTCCTGCCTCCCGGAGAGGGCAAAAGGTGCTCCCGGCGCCCGCTCGATAGATTGTCGATGACGCGCACCTCGCCCGCCCGGTCGAGCAGATCGCGGACGAGCACGGAGCCGATCGCTCCCGCGCCGCCGGTGACCACCACCGGACCATCGAGCGCGCGGCCCGTCATCGGCTCGTTTGGAGGTGGGGAAGCATATATAAGCGAAGGGCCGCCTAAAGACGCTACGCCAACTGTCCCGGGGGGGGCGGCTTATGCGTACCTACGTCCGGATGACCTTTCACTCCGAGGGCGCGAACCCGATGAAGGTCGTGGAGGCCATGAAAGGACTGGGCTTCGAGGAGTCGATGGGAATGCACGACTTCGTCTACAAGTGGAAGGACAAGGCCCCCATCGACGACGTCATCCGCCTCATGACCGATATGCACGAACGGCTCAAGGGCCTTGACGTGAACTACGAGATCACGACCATCTCCTGAGCTCCTACCAGTTGTACACATGCCATCCGAGGAACCGGACCGTCTCGAACGCCTGCTCCTCATGCACCTCTTGGAGCACCGGGGCCAGCAGATCCGGTTCGAAGCCTCCCAGTGGACGACGGAGTTCGGGATCCTGAGGAAGTTCGCGAGCGAGGACCTGAATGAGGTCAAGCAGGCGCTCCGCGTCCTGGAGATTGGTCGGATGATCTACCGACGGACCCAGTACGTGGTGGGGTACTCGGAGCCGAAGCACGTGTTCTCCCTCACCCCGAGCGGACATCGGAAGGCGCTCGAGTACCAGCGGGGGGAGGAGGGGAACGGGGGTTCGGTCGGCCTGTCGATCGAGCCGACGACCGTTCTCGCGTCCGAGGCCGTGTCGCCGGCCAAGCCCCCTCGGGGAACCTCCGCCGGTTGAGGCGGAATGACGGTCCTCGAAGGGTCCGGGGTCCGGCTGCGGCCGCTCGTTCCGGCGGAATACCCGGCCGTGTTCGCGTGGTACAACGAGCCCGAGACGGTCGCACCGTTCGACCGGTTCTCCGTGGACACGTTCGACGAGTTCTCCCAGGCCGTGGGTTCGGCCTCCGAGGAACCCACCTCGCTCGCACCTCGGTTCGCGATCGAGCGGAAGGACGAAGGGAAGGTCGTGGGTATGGTGGGCCACTACCGCGCCCACCCAATCCTGGAGTACACCGACGTCTGGTACGTGCTCGGCGACCCAACGGCCCGTCGCCACGGATTCGGACGAGAGTCGGTCCAGCTGCTGACCGACCACCTGTTCGCAGCGACCGCGGTCGAGAGGGTCGGCGCCACGTGTGACGTCGACAACGCGGCCTCCTACCGTCTTCTCGCGAGACTAGGCTTCCGTCACGAAGGGACCCTACGGTCCGCGCTCTTCCACCACGGACGATGGCACGACGTCCGCGTCTACGGGGTCACTCGCTCGGAGTGGTCAGCGAAGGTTCCTCGAGGGTGAACCCCACCCGGTCGCCCCCGTCCGTGAGCACGGGGGGGCGGAGCGCCACGCGGCCGATTTCCCGCGTCGAGCGCAGATGGGTGCCGCCGCACGGGCAGACGTCCGCCGCCTCGATCTCCACCACCCGGACCGGGTCGACCTGGACCGGCAAGGGAACGAGCCCCGAGCGCGCAGCGAACGGGTGGCGGTCCCACTCGGCCCGGGGAACGTGCCGCAGCGTCACCGGGTGGGGATGGGCCACCGCCTCGGCGAGGTCCTCGACGAGGAGGGGGAGGACGTCGGGCGGAAGGTGACCTTCCAGGTCGAGGGCCGCCCCGACCCCAGCGAGCTGGGCCCTTCGGGTCCGCAGCCCGGTCCGGGCGAAGATGCGCGCGCTCAACAAGTGCTGACCGGTATGGAGGCGCATGTGGCGGTAGCGCCGGTCCCAGTCGAGGTTCCCTTCGACCTCGAGGCCCACCGAGAGATGCCGGAGGACGTTCGGGGGCCCCCGGATACGGTGCACGACGGAGGCCCCCGACTTCGTGACGTCGACCACCTCGGCGGGCTCCTCCCCCGAGAGGCCGAGCGTCCCGCGATCGTTCGGCTGCCCGCCCCCGGTCGGATAGAAGAAGGTTCGGTCGAGGACGACCCCCCCGGGGGGGAGCGCGGTGACCCGCGCACGGAACGACCGGACATACGCCGCCGCCGGGTCGGCCAGGAACGCGAGCTCGGTCATGCAAGGACGAGAATCTCCGGCGGAGAAACCGCTTTCGGGCAAGGGTTGCGCTCGGCAACCTTTTTAGAGGGGACCGATGTGTCACGCCGAGGCTTCGAATGTTCAAGCTCCGTGTCAAGATGGAGAACCTCCGCGAGGTCGTCGAGGTCGTCTCCACCCTGGTGAGCGAGGTCAAGCTGACCATCTCGAAGGACGGCCTCGAGGCGAAGGCCGTCGACCCCTCGCACGTCGCGATGCTCGTCCTCAAGCTCCAGAAGAGCGTCTTCGAGGAGTTCACGGGCGAGACCACCGAGATCGGCGTGGACGTCGAGAAGCTCAAGGAGGTCCTCCGCCTCTCAAAGCCCGGGGACATCATCGACCTCCAGTTCGACGGGAAGAACCGGCTCGTCGCGGCGGTCGGCCGCCTCACCCGTCAGATGGCGATCGTCGACCCGGCGGGGATCACCGACCCCAAGGTCCCGAACGTGAGCCCGCCCGCCAGTGTGACCGTCAAGACCGAGGACATGCGCCAGGGGATCCGGGGAAGCGAGAGCTTCACCGACCACGTGACGCTCTCGCTCGAACCCGACGCCTTCACGATGCACTCCGAGGGCGACACCGACCGGCTCGACCTGAGGATCCCGAAGGACTCGCTCACCCGTCTCGACGTCAAGGAGCCGGTGAAGAGCATGTACCCGCTCGACTTCTTCTCGGCGATGGTGAAGTCGATCGCCGCGGACGAGACGACGCTCCACGTGGGGAACGAGTACCCCCTCAAGATCGAGTTCGCGATGAGCGGCGGCCGTGGCGAAGGCCGTTACCTCCTCGCCCCTCGGGTCGAAGAGGACTGACGGGACCGACCGGCCGGAGCGGCCGGAGCAGAACTCAGCGGCCCGGGACACGTTAGCCTCATAATCGCCCGCCCGCTCGCTGACCCATGGCTGATCGTCCCGAGCCTCCCGTTGCCATCCTCTCCGCGGTACGCACTCCCATCGGCCGGTTCGGAGGCGCCTTGCGGGGCCTCTCTGCGCCGGCGCTCGGGAGCCACGTCGCGCGGGTGGCGATCGAACGGTCCGGGATCCCGCCGGAGGAGATCGAAGAGGTCCTCTTCGGCCAGGGGATCCAGGCCGGCGTGGGCCAGAACCCTGCGCGTCAGGTGCTCCGCGGCGCGGGGATCCCCGACAGCGTCGGGGCCGCGACCGTGAACATGGTCTGCGGTTCGGGATTGAAGGCGATCCTGCTCGGGTTCACGGCGATCCGTGCCGAGGAGTTCGACCGGGTCCTCGTGGGCGGCATGGAGAGCATGTCGAACGCGCCCCACCTCTTGCCGGGGAGCCTTCGCTGGGGCAGCCGCCCGGGACCGCACACGATGGACGACGCGATGCAGCGGGACGGGCTCATGGACGCCTACGACGAGCACGAGCTCATGGGCCTCACCGGTGAGCGGGTCGCCCAGCACTTCCATCTGACCCGCGCGGACGTGGATGCCTTCGCGCTGCGGAGCAACCAACGAGCCGTGAAGGCGATGGAGGATGGCTCGTTCTCGAGCGAGGTCGTTCCCATCCCGCCCGGCACGCCGCCCGGCGGTCCCGGGCTCGCTCG
This sequence comes from Thermoplasmata archaeon, assembly GCA_052326485.1. Taxonomy (GTDB): domain Archaea; phylum Thermoplasmatota; class Thermoplasmata; order Lutacidiplasmatales; family UBA184; genus Lutacidiplasma. The sequence continues at coordinate 51,386 of JBKQMS010000003.1, forward strand.
CGACGAGTGCCCTCGAGCGGACACCTCGCTCGCGGCGCTCGGAAAGCTGAAGCCGGCGTTCGCTCCGGACGGGGTCCTGACCGCGGGCAATTCCTCCCAGATCTCCGACGGCGCGGTCGCGCTCGTGTTCGTGAGCCGTCGTGAGGTCGAGCGGCGAGGGCTGAAGCCCCTGGCCTGGGTCCACTCGACCGCCGAAGGCGGAGTCCACCCGCGGGACGTCATGGAAGCACCGATCCCGACGGTCCGAAAGCACCTCGAGCGCACCGGGCTAAAGCCCTCGGACTTCGACCGGGTCGAGCACAACGAGGCGTTCTCGTCCGCGTCCATCGCCGTCCAGAGGACGTTCGGGTTCACCGAGGAGCAGTTCAACGTCCACGGAGGCGCCGTGGCGCTCGGTCACCCGATCGGCGCGAGCGGGGCGCGGATCGTGGTGACGCTCATCCATGAGCTCGTTCGTTCGAGGACCCGCCTTGGGCTCGCCACCGCCTGCATGGGCGGGGGCAACGGCCTCAGCGTGGTCGTCGACCGCTCGGGCCTCTGACGGGGAGCAGCGGGATCCCCGTCCGATCCTCGACCGATCGGAGTGCGGCGCGCGCCGCGCTCCGCTCTCCCGAAGCGACCCGTTCGCTCGGGTCCCGGGCGAGTTGGCTCGAGAGCTCGCGTAGCCGCGCGATGACGCGGTGCGTGGCGAGCCCCTCGGCGAGGTCTCGGCGCGCGTCCTCGGCTAGGGCGCGAACCAGCGCCGCGCCCAGGGCGCCCCCCGCCCCGGGGGCGAGCCAGCGAGCGAGGTGGCGGCAAAGCTCCCGGTACTCCCGGTCCGCCGCCTCGAGCCGGTGCGGGTTCCACTCGAGCCGGACCCGGTATGGGGTCGAAAGGAGGTACCAGCGCAGACCCCCCCGACTCGACCGCTTGAGAGCGGTGCGCAGCGGGATGAGGTTCCCCGTCGACTTCGACATCTTGGCCCCATCCTGAAGGACGAACGCGGTGTGGACGAACAGTCGCGAGAACGGCCGTTGGTCGAGCGCGAGGGCGATCTCGTTCTCCGCGTGATGGTGCGGATAGATCAGGTCCAGGCCGCCGCCGTGGACGTCCACCGGCAGTTCGAGGATCCGACGGGCCATCGCGTAGCACTCGAGGTGCCAGCCCGGGGTCCCCGGGCCCCAACGGCTCTTCCACGAGGGAAGCGGGGGGTCCTGTCGCTTCCAGACCACGAACTCGCCCACGGCTCCCTCCCGACGGGGGAACGGGTGGTCGGGCTCGACGACCGCGTGGCGGGCGAGCTCCGAGTCCATCGGGAAGTTCTCCCCGAGCGGCCGGTCCGGTGGCGAGTATATCCACAAGTCCCCCTCCCGCCGGACCCGTCCGGTCCTCGCGAGGGCCTCCACCACGCGGACGATCTCGGGGACGTACGCGCTCGCGCGGGGGCGGTATGCCGGCGGGAGGATCCCGAACGCGCCCATGTCCCGGAAGAACCCCGCCTCCTCCCTCCGCGCGAGGGCGCGCCAGGAGAGACCGAGCTCCGCCGCCCGGTGGTCGATCTTGTCCTCGAAGTCCGTCACGTTCATCACGTGGCGGACCGGCGTCCCCTCGGCGGCGAGGAACCGACGGACGATGTCGAAGAATAGGTAGGTCCGGGCGTGACCCACGTGAGCCGCGTCGTACACGGTCGGCCCGCAGACGTAGAGGGTCACCGGGGCGCCGGACTGAGGTCGGACGGTCCGACGCTCCCCGGAGCGGGTGTCCTCCAGCCGGAGCGGCATGGCAGCGGAATCGGCGTGTCGTCGCGCATAACGCTTTGGGAGCGGGTTACCCGGACGCCGCTTCGGAAGCTTGATGGGGAGGAAGTGCGCTGCTGAAAGCGGGTGCGTATTCCGAGGATGGAGACCCTCTACCTGTTGGTTGAGACCGAGGTCGGTCGCCTGGACGACGTCCTGAAGCGGCTCAAGGTGGTCCCGGGCGTCACCGAGGTCGAGGCCGTGACGGGCCCGTTCGACCTGATCGTGAAGGTCCAGGCTCCCCACATCAACGCCGCGCTCGACACGGTGGTCCACAAGATCCGCAAGGTTCCCGGGATCAAGTCGACCGAGACGCTCGTCACGGTCGCGACCGGTTAGCGTCGCTCCGAGCTCGACAGCCGGGTAAAATACCCGACGTTTCTGGGACGGCCATGCTCGCCGCCGGTGACCCCGCCCCGGATTTCGTCGCGCCGAACCAGGACGGAGCCCCCTTCCGGCTCTCCTCGCTCAAGGGCTCCCCGGTCGTGCTTTACTTCTATCCGAAGGCGGACACGCCCGGCTGCACGACCGAGACGAAAGGGTTCCGGGACGTCCAGGCGGAGTACCTCGCCCGCAAGGTGCACGTCGTCGGCGTGAGCGTGGACGACTGCCCGGCGCAGAAGGCGTTCGCCCAGAAGTACAGCATCGCGTTCCCGCTGATCGCGGACACGTCGAAGGCGGTCGCCTCGGCCTACGGGGTCCTCGGACCCCGGGGATTGGCCCGCCGGGTCACGTTCCTCATCGACGCTCAAGGGAAGGTGGTCGAGGTCATCGATGCCTCTTCGCCGGACCCCCACCTCGAGCGGGCGCGCGCCCGCTTCCTCACCCCGTAGGCGTCTACGGGTCCGCGGTGCCCGCCGGTGGCGGAGAGGTCCCGGGGACCCGCGAGGGGTCGGACCTAGGGGAGGTGACGGGTTCCTTCGGGCGCTGACCGAACCAGGTCCAGGCCCGGTCGCCCCAGGTCTGCAGGAACGCGGGGACCATGTACGTCCGCACCACCATCGCGTCCAGGATCACCGCGACCGCGACCGAGAAACCGATCGCCCGGATCAGGGTGAACGACCCGGCGGTCAGCGCCGCGAAGGCGCTCGCGAGGATGATCGCCGCCGCGGTAATGATGCCGCCGGTCCGCGCGACGCCCTCGACCGCGGCTTCCGAGCTGGTCCGGCCGCGGACGCGCTCCTCGTTGACCCGGGTCAGGAGGAAGATGGTGTAGTCGATGCCGAGTCCGAGGACGAGGATGAACAGGATGGTCCGGACGTAGAAGAAGAGCGGGAAGCCGAGGAGCTGCTGGAAGACGAGGTAGCTCACCGCCCACGCCCAGCTGATGGAGAGCGCGATCGTGGCAACGCCCATGAGGGCGATCACCCAGGAGCGCAGCACGGCCAGCAGGACGAAGATGAGCCCCAGCGTCACGGCGATGATCAGGAACACGGTCGCCGTGAAGGTCTGCTGGGCGAGGTCGTTGATGGTCGGAGCCCCCCCTCCGTAGGCGGTCGTGACGATCTCGGGATGGTCCGCGGCGTAGGCCCCGAACGACGATCGGACCGCGTTGACCGCCGTCACAGCCGAGAGGGAAAGCCCGGTCGCGGACGGCTGGAGGTCCAGGAGGACCGTGCGTCCGTCGGTGCCGGCGAAGTGGGCGAGCGACCCGAGTAGATTCGCCTGTGTGGCGAGCGGAAGGGTCGAGAGGTTCCCCCAGTTCGAGAGGGTCGTGCCGTACGGTCCGACCGGGGATTCCACCGCCGCGATCCCTGAGGTCGCCTCGGCGTCGGCCGTCAAGGCCGCGATGTCGGTGAACTCGGTCGCGTTCGTCGAGTTCCCGACGACGAGCGGCTGGGCGAACGTCACCAGAACGAACGAACGTACGGCGAAACCATCACCGAAGTGATTTCCAAGCTGAACGAGACCGTCGGTCGCGGGCTGACCGCTCGGCAGTTGCCCGTAGAAATCATACGCGACGGGGGCCGTGAGGGCGAGCACGACCAGGGGTACGGAGACGCCCATGAGCACGGCCACGAACGTCCAGGGTCGGCGTTGGGTGGCCCGTCCGGCGCGGTAGAAGTAGGTCTCCTCGCGCACCGTCCGTCCCGAGACGACGGCCGCGTGACGCTGGAACCGTTCGCGTGTGGTCGGCCAGAGGATCCGCGGTCCAACGATCTTCAGGAACGCCGGGACCAGCGTGAGGGAGAGCGCGAGCGTGATGAGCACCGCCAGGGAGAGGACCGACCCCCACTGGGCGATCAGGGCGACCCCGCTGAAGGTGAGCGCGACCATGGCGAGGATCGCCACCGCCCCGCTGGTGGCCACGGACTTGCCGGCCCAGGTGACCGCCGTGACGATCGCCTCGTCGGAAGGTCTCCCCCGGACGAGCTCCTCTCGATATCGCGCGACCAGGAAGATCGCGTAATCGGTTCCGATGCCGAGGACGAACACTTCCTCGAGAGCGAGCACCGACGAGTCGACGTGCCAGACGAGCGTTCCGACGAGCACCGTCGCGCCGAGGCCCAGGACGAGCGCGATCGCCAAGCCTGCGAACGTGAGGAGCGGCGTCACCGGGGAGCGGAAGTAGAGCATGGAGATCACGAGCAGAAGGCCGACCGTGATCGGGAGGACGAGCGCGAGCGAGGCGTTGGTCGAGGTCTGCGTCAGCAGGTCGAGCGGGGCGGGGCCGGTCTGCACGTAGGTGATCGAACGGGTCGGGTCGGAGGCGGAGACGGTCGACTCGACCAACGTATCGATCTTCCCGAGGTCGGAGTAGACCGGGTGTGCCCCGGAGGGATCCATGTACTGATCGGAGACCGAGAAGTAGACCTGGACGATGGTTGCCGTTCCTCCCGAGGCGACGAACTGAGCGTAGATCGAGTAGGGAACTGGGAGCGGTTCGGTGGCGAGCGTCGAGGCCTCGACCGTGCCATTGGCCCACGCGTACGGCGCGGCGGGGTCCGGGAACCCGTGCGGGAACGCGGTCTGGACGAGGTCCAGGAAGCTCGTCGGAAGACCGGTTCCGTTGGTGATCCCCTCCGAAAGGAATCGTTCCGCAAGCTCGGCCTGGCCGGCCAGGAAGGACGCGTACTCACTGTAGACGCTCACGACACCCGCGACGTCCTTCAGCGACGTGTCGCCCGCGACGCCGGCGCTGACGTCCAGGATGACGTGTTGCGCGTTCGCATCCGTCAGGTTCGGTCCGTAGAAGAGGAGCATGCTCGAAGACCCGCTCTGGCTGCCCGGGAAGAGGCGCGCGAGCTCGGCATTGGCTTGCGCGCTCGGGGAGGCAGAAGGGGTGCTCGTGGCCGAGTTCGTGGTCACCGAACCGAGGAGGGGAAGGAATGGGACCGCGACGACGAGCAATACCACCCAGAAGATTACCGGATGCCACGGGTGGCGGACGACCCACCGCCCGAGCGAGGCGAACGGCCCTTTCTCGGGCGGCTTTCGAACCTCGGATCGGGGTTCCATCGCCGACCCGGAATGGGCTTCGAAAATAACCCTATCCGTGGGGGTTTGGGGGTCGGGGATCTCTCGAGCGTCCGGGCTTCTGCCACAGTGCCGGGAACCTGAGGGGATCGACGAACACCCGGGTCTCGTCGACCACCCATCCATGTTTCACGTGGCCGACCTCGTCCGAGCCCCGGAGAGCGACCCCGGTCGCGACGAGCTCGCCGGAGCGCGTGACCAGCGTCACGCGGGCGCCGCGGGAGAACGGCTTCGGGAGCGCGAGGATCCCACCGCTCGCGAGCCCGGCCCCGTGCGCGAGCGCGCTCGCGGCGCCGTCCTTGACGACGATCGTGGGAAACTCCCGCCAGACCTCCTCGATCGGGTGCAGCAGCGCGAGCAGCGGTGCCGGGTCGCCGGCCGCGCGCGCGGCCGCCGCGTCCGCGAGCACCGGGAGCGGGACCGCGTCCTGTTCCCGGAACGGACCGTTCGCGACCCGACGCAGCTCCTCCATGTGCCCTCCCAAGCCGAGCGCCTCGCCAACGTCGACGGCGAGGGTGCGCACGTAGGTGCCCGAGTCCGCGGTCAGGTCGAGGAGGAGGCGGGGCCCGTCGGCCTCGACGAGCTCGAGCCGGTGGATCGTGCGGACCCGCCGCTCTCGTTTCACCGCGGAACGGACGGGAGGGGTCTGGTAGATCGGCCCGGTGAACTCCGTGAGGATTCGCTCGACCTCCCGGACCGGGACGGGTCCATGGAGGACGACCGAGGCGATGTACCGCTTCGGGAACTCGAGGACCAGCGGCAGCAGCTTGAGCGCGGGCCCGACCCCGACCCAGAGGAGCCCGGAGACGTTCGGGTCGAGGGTTCCCGCGTGCCCCGCGACGGAGACCCCGATTAGGTCGCGCGCCCAGGCCGTGACCTGGTGGGACGAAGGTCCCCGCGGCTTGTCGAGGAGCAGGAACGCGCCCTCGCGCAGGCGGGCGTCCACGGCGTCGCCCGCGGTCGCCTCGGTCATCGAGGCGCCGCCGCTTCGCGTTCCCGCACGAAGGCGAGGATCGCGTCCGCCACCTCGAGGGGAGGGCGGTCGCTCGAGTCGACCACGAGGCCCGGGTGTTCCCGGTCGAGGTCGATCCCGTAGAAGCGCTGATACCGGTCACGCTCGCTCGCCTCGCGCTCCCGCACATGGACCCGGGCCTGCTCGAGCGACTGGCCGTCCCGGTCCGCGACGCGGCGCACGCGCACCTCCTCGCGCGCGGTCACGACGACGTCGTAGACCGGGACGTGGGCCCGACGGCAGAGAGCGCCCTGGATCCGTCCGTCCAGAAGACGTCCCGGCCGAGCGAGCGCCTGCATGGCCCGGTCGAGCTCCCGGTCGACCTCGGGGTGGCTCGCGGCGTACCGTCCGAACTCCGCGAGCTCCATCCCGTGGCGCCGGGCCTCGGCCCGGAAGAGCTCCCCCGCCGAGTGGAACTCGAGGCCGAGCGAGCCAGCGATGAGCCGTCCCGCCGTCGACTTGCCACTACCCGGTGGTCCCCCCACGGTGACGACGGCGCCGATCACGCGCGCCCCCCGGCCGTCTCGGAGGCCGGGGCGGCGGGTGTTAGGTTGTGCTCGTTCGCGTACTTCCGGAGCCACAGGTGCTTCAATAGGCGGCGGAAGACGAGCGAGAACGGCACCGTGTAGAGGCTGAAGATGACGAACCAGATCGGGATTGGCAGGCCGCCGATGTTGCTGGTCAGAACGATGGAGGCCCCCGAGCCGAAGCTCACCGTCCTCTGGACCGGGTTCGCCGCCTCGATGACGAGGTAGACCCAGGAGTAGATCAGGATGAGGAGGAAGTAGGTGATCGCCATCCCCTTGAACTGGGCGATGGAGACCTCGCCCGAGAGCCGGGTGAGCTTCTCCTGCTGGGGCTTGAGCGCCGCGATACGGTCCTTCTTCCCGGACCGGATCGCTTCCATCTGCACCTTGCGGAACGCGGCGCTCCACTTCTGGACCTTCGCGGCCTTCACCCAGTTCGTGGTGAAGTTGTACGCCACCGACGTGATCAGCATCTCGATGGCGCCGGCGAGCGCCATCGTCAGCAAGAGGTAGTCCGAGTTGAACCCGATCAAGGAGTAGAGCGGTCCCGGGCTCCCCGGGCTCGTTCCGAAGAGGCCGGCGATCGAACTTCGCGCGCTCCCGTCGATGAGCATCCACAGGCCGAGAAGGCCGAGGAACACGTAGAGGAAGGTCGAGACCTTGAACGGCGGCGGAGGAGGGCGCGCCGGACGGGCCGCGGGCTTTTCTTCGGGCTCCGGGCTCGCGGCCTCGGCCTCCACCTCGGGCTCTGGAGTCTCCTCCTCGGCGAGCGGTTCGGAGACATCCGCCGCCGACGGGAGGGGCTTTCCCCCATCCGTCATCAGGACTCGCCTCCGAGGAACCGGCGCAGGAGCGGGTTCATCTCCATCAACTGCTCGCGGCCCATCGCCTCGTAGAGGTTGATGATGATCCCGACCATCAGCAGGACGCCGGTGCCGGAGGCGTTCCCGAGCGTTCCGATCAGGTCCGCGCCCGCGGCGAGGGCGCCGACCGCCGCGCCGGAGATGACCGTGATCACGGGGATGTACCGCTCCAGGACCCGGCGCAGCACCCGAGGCTCTCTACGGAACCCGGGGATCTGCATGCCGGACGCCTCGATCTGGCGGGCGACCGCCTCCGGGCCCATGTTGGTCGTCTGGATCCAGAACTTGGCGAACAGGATCGACCCACCGACCATCGCGCCGAAGTAGATCCCGACGTGGAGGAGCCCTTGCCACCAGGCGTGGCCGACCAGGAACGGCCCGTACTCGTTGTAGTTCAGGATCGGTAACAGCCAGGCCTCGAGACCATTGACCGTCGAGAGGTAGTACGCGCCGCCGGTGACCGGGGTCGTCTGACTGACGCCTAAGTGGGTCGCCTGGGCCGCGGTCGGGTACGACCCGATCCACCACTGGTGGCCGAGGACCGGGAAGTGGATGAGCGTCGGGTTCGTCCAGAGGAGGATCGAGATCATCGAGACGTTGGCGAGCAACGCCGACATCAGGATGACCGGGATGTTCGACGCGTAGATCAGGCGGAGCGGGTACCGACCCCGAGCCCCCCTCGCCTCGGCGTGCGAGAGCGGGAGCTCGATGCGCGTCGATTCGGTCCACGCCACGAGGAAGAAGATCGCTGCCGTGCCCACGAGCGCGACGATCGGGTTCGGCTGGCGCAACAGCACTTGCTCCCAGCCGCCGCCGGCCATCTGGCTCGCGGAGAAGTGGGTGAAGAACCAGAGCGATTTCGGGATCGTCCCGCTCGGAGGGTTCGTCTGCGAGATCGGTAGCGACGGGTTCTGGGGCACCCAGTTCAGCGTGCCCTGGACAATCTGCTGGGAGACGCCGGCGGCGATGAACAGCGAGATCCCGCTCCCGATCCCCCACTTCGAGACGACCTCGTCCATCAGGAAGACGAGGTAGCTGCCGAAGACGAGCTGGGCGATGATGATCGCGTTCGCGAGCAGGAGGCCGTTGCCGGGGGAGATGGCACCGAGGCTCGAGACGAGCGAGCCCGAGGGAGAGAGGTACCCGTACACCTGGGGGATCGCCTCGATGAAGATCATCGCGATGACGACGACCTTCTGCGTCCCCTGGTAGACCCCTTTGTCTTCGTCGTCGGTGAGGTCGAGGTTGATGATCTTCGCGCCGGTGAACAGCTGCATGATGATCGACCCGGTGACGATCGGGCCGATCCCGAGGTGCATGAGGGTGCCCTGCGCCCCGGCGAGGATCGCGCGGTAGCTGTGGAACAGGTCGATGACGGTCAGCTGGTCGACGCCGAACAGGTAGATGTTCGTCAGCAGGAAGTAGAGCAGGAGGATCCCGAGCGTCCAGAACAGCTTCGTCCGGAAGTGCACGTGGCCCTTCGGCTGGGTGACGGCCGGCATCCGGGTGGTCACCGGCTTCAAGCCGTACAGCTTCGAGTGCGAGCCGTTGTAAGAGAGGCCGAGGTAGAAGAGCGCGAAGATGGCGGCCATCGCCGCCGAGAGGAGGCCGAAGGCGATCGGGGTCGGTTGACCCCAGAACCAGAACAGGGCGAGGATCCCGGCGGGGATGAGAATGAGCGGCACCGCCCACCGGCGGTCCCGCGGGATCTCCTCTTCCGCCATGAGGTCGTCTCGGAGCCGGTACGCGAGTTATATAGTCTACGGGAGGGATTTCGGGGGCGCCTCCGTTGCGCCGCCCGGGCGAGACTCGACGACCGTCACCTTCTCACGAGCATGCTTCGAGGCGTGGCGAACGACCACCTTCCACTTCCGCATCGTGCTCCCCCCGCCCAAGAGCCGGTCGACGCCGGCCTTCGTGAGGTCCGCGACGAGCGTCTCCCCCTCGCGGGACAGCGCCTCGGCCGCCTCGAGGCTGGGCACGAATCCCTCGAGCTCCCCCACGTTCAGGCTCGTCGGGTTCTCGACGATCTGGGTCGGCCGCTTGAACCCGTGCCGACCGAAATGGTCGGGAGCGTAGATGAGCATCGACTTGAACTTGTACTTGTGAAGTCCCGCGTTGCCCCGGCCCCCCTGCTTGCCGGCGCCACGGCCGGCCTTGATGCCGCGACCGTGGGTCCTCAGTCCGCGGAACTTCCGTGTGCGACTCGGCATGAACGAACTTCCTCCTACATCATCCGGCGGACGAGCTCGTTGATCGCGCGGCCCCGGTACCCGAGCGCGCCGCCGAGCGTGAACGGCTTCTTGGTCGACCGCCAGCCCCCCTTCGGGGCGCGGAGCCGGAAGAGCGGCTTGAGTCCCGGCACCTGGGTGAGGCCTTTCTCGGCGACGGAGCGCGTGAGGGCCGAGAGGTCCTTGCCCGGGGTGATCTCGGTGACGGACGCATCGGTCAACCGCTCCCCGGACTTGGTCTCCCCCCGTTCCTTGAGTAGCAACGCCACGGTCTCGGGTTCGGCCTCGCCCCAGGTGACGTAGCCCTGGATCGTGGTGAGCATCCCCCGGACGGACGGGACCTCGGGGACGACCGTCGCATGGTTCGGCCGCGTGAGGTGCAAATAGCGCAGGGTTTCGACCACGTCGTGGCGGGCGTGGATCGACCCGCGGACCCGAACGATCATCCAGGCCATGGCTAGTTCCCTCTCGGCGGCGCGGGACGGGGCGGACCGCCCCGGGGCCCTCCGGGTCCGCCCCGGCCCGGCCCTCCGCCGCGCTGGGGCGGGCGCCGTCCGCGGCCCCGACCGCCACGGATCGGCCGCGGGGCGTTCTCGTCCTTGGGCGGCAGGATGGAGGTCCCCACCGGTCCGCGGACGATCTTGAGACGAGAGGCGTCCTCGGCCGGGACCTTGAGGTCGGAGAGCGCGACCAACGCCTGGAACGCGGACTGGGCGTAGTTCACGGTCGTCTTCGTGTGCCCGTCGGTGAATCCCCAGGCGTCCGTGATCCCGGCGAACCGGAGGATCGGTTTCGCCACATCGCCGACCGCGAGGCCGACGCCCCGGGGGGCGGGTTTGAACGTCACGACCACCGAGCCGACGCGGCCCTGGACCTGGAACGGGAGGGTGTGCGCCCGGCCGCAGCCGCATTCCCAGCTGCCGCAGCCACGGTAGACCTCGACCACCTCGAGCTTCGCTCGGTCGATCGCGCGGCGGATGGTGGGACCGACCTCGCGCCCCTTCGCCCGGCCGAGCCCGACGAACCCGTCGCCGTTCCCGACGACGACCGTGACCGCGAACTTGAACCGGCGGCCTGAGTCGGTCATCCGCTGGACCATGTTCACGTCGAGGACCTCGTCGTGGAGGCCCGGGAGGAGCTTGTCGACGATCTGGGGTTCCCGGAGCGGGAGGCCGCTCTCGATGGCGGCGGCCATCGTGGTGATCTCGTCCGCGGCGACGCGCCGGCCGAGCTCGGTCTTTGGCACCCACGGGGGGGGTGCGGCCGGGCCGCCCGGGCCGAAGCCTCCGCGCGACGGACCGGACGAGGGGCCGCTCACGGCTTCGCCTCCGCGCGCGGGACGAGTTCGGGGAGCTTCAACTTGTACGCTTCGAGCGGCTGGGGCAGGGGCTTCGGGAGGTGCGCGCCGTTCAGGCGTTCGGCGCTCGGGAAGCCGCCCTCGCCGTGCGGGACCTCTACGCCTGAATCGAGCAGCCCCTTGAGCGCGGCCGAGAGCCGCCCGCCCCGGGTGGGGTGCCGGATCCCCGTGTCGAGCACGGCCGATTCGGCGCCCGCGGACTTCGACCGGAGGCCGGCGAGATAGGCCGTCAGGTACGCCGCCGGGGTGGACGAGAAACTGGAGGCGGGGAACCCGACCCGGGCGAGCTCGGCGCTCTCCGCCACCGCGACCACGCGGTCCCCGACGGGGTCGTACTGTACGATCGCGACCCGGACCCGCCGGCCCGAGAAGCGGACGACGGCACGGGCGGTGCCGGACTTCAAGAGGCGCAGCCGAACCCGGTAGTCGGTCTTCCCTTCACGGCGGCGGCGGAAGTGGACCCGATAGCGGGGACCGGTGCTCATGGGGCGCCCTCTCGAAGGTGGCCCGCCAGACGCAGGTTGACGATAAGGTGCGCGCGGCTGCGGAACATCCCGCCCTTCGCGCGGCGGTAGAACTCCCGGTAGATCGCGGGAGGGATCTTCTTCGTGGAACGAAGCTCCTGGAGGAGCTTGCGCTGGGCGCGGATTCGTCGCATCCATCGCTCCTTGCGAGGCACCCGGGCGGACGGGGTGCCGCGCCGCGAGCCGGGTCCGGAGTGGCGGCCCTTTCCGACCTCGACCGCATGGAGCCGGGCCCGAGCCCGAGAGGTCCCCTTCACGGGGGCCCGACGGATCACCCCGGCCTTGATCGCGCTGCGGACGTCCGAGCGGGTCACGGCATCGGCGAGCTCCTCCTGGCTGGCGGGGTCGATCCAGACCCGTCCCTCGCCGCACTTCAGGAGCGCGGCGGCGAGGCGGCGTTGGTTCGAAAGGTCGGGCATCGGACCCTCTACGCCTCCCGCTCCGACTTCACGATGGGGTTGAGCACCCGGATCCCGAGCTTGCGCGCCGCTTCTTCGAGGACGAGGCGGCGGCGGGTGCCGACCGTCCGGGCGATGATCGCCGCCTCGAGGCGGGCGTTCATCTTCTCGAGGTCGGACGTGGTGTGGACGATGATGGGGCGGAACCCGCTCGGGACGAGGCCACGGACCCGGGCCGGGGAGCGGTATCCGATCCGGACGACCTTCGGCCGGTAGCCGTAGTGACGGCGCTGCTTCGACTGCAGCCCGCGGGGCCGGCGCCACGACATGTCGCGACCGATGCGGTAGTACCGGTACCGGGCCTGGCGCCCGAAGAGGGGGCGACGCCGGTCGATCTCGTCGCGAGCCCGCATGAGGGTGCGCTGGGCCGGCGGAAGGTCGGCGCGTCGGGGAGCACGAGGCCCTTCGTCCTTCTTCGCGGGCCCGGGCTTCTCGGCGGGGGCGGCTTCCTCCTTCGGAGCCGCCTTCACGCGACGTCGTGCCGGCGCCTTGTGGGGCGCCTCGACGACCGCCTCGTCCTTCGGCTCGGGGGGGCTCTCCTCCGCCATCAGGTCGCCTCTTTGAGATGGGCTCGGTCGACGAGGTAGATGCCGTCCTGGAAGACCCGAGGGTCGTACTCCCGGATCCGGCTCGCGCGTTCGATGTTCGCGGCGCTCTGCCCGACCTGCTCGACGTCGTAGCCCGAGAGGATGACGTAGTCGCCGTCGACGCGGGCGCTGGTGCCGGGAACGAGGTCGGAGGATCGGGGGTGCTTCTCGCCGAGGAAGTTCTCGATGAGGATGTGGTTCTCCTTCACCTGGACCTTCATCGGGAAGTGCGCGGCGACGACCCGAAGGCGCGCCTCGACGCCGACCGTGAGCGAGCCGGCGAGGTTGCGAAGGTGCGCTGCCCAGGTCTTCAGGAGCGACTGGGACCGCTTCCGGTGCGAGGGCAGGCGAAGCGTGAGCGTGACCTGACCCGGGCTCGCCTTGAGCTCGAGCGCATCCGACGGGAACGGGCGGTCGACCGAGCCGAGCGGTCCCTTCGCGTGCAAGCGCCGGCCGGTGAGCGTGAAGGTGACCCCCTTCGGGACGAGGATCGTCTCCTGGCCGCGGTCCGCTTCAGTAGACATAGGCGAGCAGCCGACCTCCGATCTTGAGCTCCCGGGCCTGTTGGTGGGAGAGGACGCCTCGGTTCGTCGACAGCACGAGGATCCCGAAGTCCTGCGCAGGAAGGAAGCGCGACTCGAACCGCTCGAGGCCGTCGAAGGCGACGGAGAGGCGCGGCTTGATCACGCCGCAGTAGTTGATCCGGCGGGAGAGCGCGACGTCGTACTTCCCTCCGCGCCCGGTCGGCACGAACGTGAACTCCTCGATGTAGTGGTGCTCCCGGAAGATCCGGAGCACCTCGGCGATCAGCTTCGAGGTGGGAGCGATCTCGACGTGCGGCTTGCCATCCCGGTCGGCGTGGCGGAGGGTGACGAGCGCGTCGTTCAGTAGGTCCATCTGCATCGTTCGTCCCTCCTCACTGGTACTTGCGGAATCCCAGGTCCATCGCGACCTCGCGGAAGCACTGGCGGCAGAGGTGGAGGCCGTAGCGGCGAACGATTCCGCGCTTGCGGTCGCAACGCAGGCAGCCGTCCTTGCGACCGAAGTTCTTCTTGGGCTCACTCAAGGATCGTCACCCCCAGCGTGGAGACGAGGAAGCCCCGGGTCTCGTCCCGGGTCGAGCGGAGCGACTTCGGCAGGGGCCGCGATTGGAGCCGACGATTGCGGATCCGGTGGCCCGCGCGGCCCATCTCGACCGCGATGTCCATCCCGTGGATCCCGATCGCCGGGTCGTACTTCATCCCCGAGAAGTCGGTGTAGTCCGCGATCCCGAAGGAGAAGTTCCCGTTCCGGTCGATCGAGTCGATGTCGAACTGCTTGTCGCGGGCCTCGAACGCCCGTCGGAGGAAGTCGAGCGCGGCCTCTCCGCGGAGGGTGACCTTCGCCCCGATCTCCTGGCCTTGGCGGATGCCGAAGTCCCGGTTCGTGGAGTGCGAACGGGTCGCGACGGGCTTCTGGTGCGTGACCATCTGGAGTACCTTCTCGGCCTTCGTGCGGGGCTCGCCCGATTCCCCGACCCCGGCGTTGACGACCACCTTGATGACCCGAACGGCGCGGTACGGGTTGGTTCCGGACGGACCGGTGGGGGGCGGGACGGCGGCGGCGGAGGGCGGCGCGCTCACCGGTCGACCCCCTCCGCGAGCGTGACCTCGGGCGTGTTCTGGCCGACGACGAAGACGTACTCCTTGATCGTCGAGAACCCCTCCTTGAAGTGGACCAGGTTCGGTTGGGAGGAGTTCCGGACCTCGACCCGGTCGACCCGGGCGAGCTCTCCCACATGGGACCCGCCCGCGACGTAGGCGAGGGACCCGGGCGCGAGAGGCAGGTGCTCGACCACCTTCTGCTCGGGCAGCGCGATTTTGACCGAGTCGCCGACCCGGTACGGGGTCGATGCCGCCACGAGGAAGTTCCGTCCATCGTGCAGCGTCACCTCGACCCGACCGCCGGGCACGGCGTGCTTGAACCGGACCCGTCCGATCTTGACCGCGGCCTCGGTGGAAGGGATCGGGACGAGGGTCAGCTTTCCCCGCCGGTCCTTGACGACCCTAAAGTGGGCGTCGAGCGGTGCCGCGAGGGAGAGGGTGTCCATGAGCCCGAGCCCACGGGAGAGGTCGTTCGCGACCTTCCCATCTACCTTGACCGCGCCCGAGCGCAGGAGGAGCCGCGCTTCGCGCGTGCTCGTGACGACGTGACGCAGGTCCCGCAGGACGAGCAGGAGGGGGATCGACTGGTCCTGAGCATGCGGCCCCGGGGCGGGGCGCTTCAGCCACTTCGTCCCCTTCCGGGGGACCGTCCAGGTCCGGGGCGCGGCCCGGCGCTTCAGACGGAAGGTCATTCCTCTTCCTCCTTCGCGGGCTTCGCCCGGGCGCGTCGCGCCGGCTTCGCGGGAGCCACGTCGTCCGCTCCGTCATCCTCGGTGGTGGCGGAGTCGTCCGGGGCGGCGGTCTCCTCGGGTTCGGCCGGGCCCTCGGCACTCGGGGGCGTCGCGGCGGCGGGTTCGGGGGACGTGGCGGCCTCGGGGGCCGGGGCAGCCTCGGGGGCCTCTTCGTCCTCGGCGACTTTCTCCCCGCGCTCCTCGGGCGTGACGTCCTCGTCCCGGACGCGCATCGAGCGGCGGCGCCAGGGGTCGGAGAGGTTGAGCCGCGTGATGACGAGGTGACCGACGCCGAGCGAGAGCGGTTTCATCTTCTCGTCGGCCGTCTTGAGCGTGACGTTGTCGAGCGTGACCGAGTAGCCGCGGCGGTCGACCCGAGCGACGCGCTCCTCCCGGCCGGCGAAGCTGCCCGAGAGGACCCGCACGGTGTCCCCCTTGCGGACGGGGAGCGAGCGACGGTGGAACCGAGAGCGGAGGTCCCGAGAGAGCGGAACGCCCATTCGGATCCGGCGCTCGAACGAATCGGCCGTGTAGAGCGCCTTTCTCTGGCGACGCGGGGAGTGAGGAGAGGTCGTCATCCGGGGAAGCCTCCTACAGGATGATCGACGACGCCGCCGCGATCCGCGGCCAGCGTTCGGCGGCCTCCTTCGCGACGGGGCCCTTGATCTGGGAGCCCTTGATCTCCCCGGTCTCGGTGGTGATGACGGCGGCGTTGTCCTCGAACTGGACCCGCGTCCCGTCCGGCCGCCGGAACGGCGCCCGGGCGCGAACGATCACGGCGTGCAGGACCTGACGCCGCATCTCGGGAGTCCCTTTCTTGACGGAGACGATGATGAGGTCGGCGATCCCCGCCCTCGGGTAGCGGCGGTGGGTCCCGTGCCAGTTCCGTACGGCGATGATCTCGACGACCTTGGCGCCGGTGTTGTCGACGCACTCGAGCCGCGCCCCCTTCGGGAGGGACCGGCTCCGCCGGCCCGCGAGACCCTTCATGGCTGGGCCTCCTCGACTTCGGCGGGGGCCTCGACCGGTTCCTCACCGCGAACGCGGCGCGCGGCCTCGCCGAGGTCCTCGACGATGCAGAACGAGACGAGCTTCGAGAGCGGTCGCGTCTCGGCGATCCGGACGCGGTGGCCCACGGGGACGTTGAGGCAGGGCGGAGCGTGCGCGAGGTAGCGCCGTCGGCGCTTCTCGTACCGTTCGAACTTCGCTACGTAATGGAGCAGCGTGCGCTCGACGACCGCGGTGCGCTGCATCCCCGTCGAGACGACCGTCCCTTCCAGGACCTGGCCGCGCACCGGGAGCCGCCCGTGGAACGGGCAGTGCCGGTCGTCGCACCGGGCCTTCGGGGCCCGCACGTCGAGGCCGATGTCCCGGGCCCGGCGAGCGGTCGGTGCACGGGTTGGGGTCATGAGAGCCTCCGAGAACCGCCCGCAAGGAGGCGTTTCGTGCGGTCCTCGGGCCGCACGCGTAGGGTGTCCCCTCTTAACGGTAACTCTCCCGAGGCGAGAGCGATCGTGCCCTCGAGGCCGGCCTTCGGGACGCGCACCGCGCGCGTCGCGCCGGCAAGCCGGACGGTGAAGGTGGAGAGGGATTCGTCGATGAGCGTTCCCGCGACGGGCGAGCGGAGCGCAGGCGACGCGGGGAACGAGACCGATGCGCCCAGAATCTCGCCGGCGAGGGCTTCCCGTTCGGCGCGGGAGAGCGGGGTGTGGGCGGGGGGTACCTTCGGCATCGTCTCACCTACGCGCCTCCTAAGGACGGCGGGCCTCCCGTGGGGCGTTGGCCCGCTCGCTCAGGACGGTGAGGGCGCGGGCGACGTTGGTCCTTAGGGCTCGCATGCGGCCCGGGCTCGGCGGCGCGCCGCCCATGGCGGCGGTCCCGCGCTCCCGGAGCAGAAGGTTCTCGTCGTCGGCGATCCGGCGCAGGAGCTCCTCGTCGGTGAGGCCTCGCAGTTCCTTCATTCGCTGGAGCGTCATGGTAGGTCGGGCACCTCTACCTCGGGTCCCAGCGGCGCGACGGCGGGGACCTCCTCGACCGGCGGGAGCACGACGGGGACCGGCTTCGGTCGGTCGGCGACGCCCTTCACAACGATCTCGTCGGGGAGCTTCGCCGTCGGGCGCATGATCCAGACGTTCACGCCGATGGCGCCGGGCTTGAGCCGGGCCTGGTAGAACCCCTTGTCGATCCAGAGATGGACCGCCTCCCCGCAGTACTTGATCGTCCCGGCCTTGAACCGCTCCGTGCGGTGGCGCTCGCCGGTGAGCTTTCCGGAAAGGATCACCTGGCAGCCGCGGGCACCGGCCTCCATGATCCGTCGTACGGTAGAGTGCCCGGCGCGGCGGAAGTGCCAACCCCGCTCGAGGGTCGAGGCGAGCTTCTCGCTCATCAGCTGCGCGTTCAGGCTCGGCGCTCGCTCCTCCTGGACCTCGATCTGAGGGTTGTCGAGCTGGAATCGCGCGTGGATGTCCTCGGTGAGCCGCTTGATGAGCTCGCCGCGGTGGCCGATCAGGATCCCCGGGCGCTCGCAGATCAGCGTGACCCGCGTGCCCATCGGGGTCCGCGTGATGTCGAGCCCGCCGAAGCCGGCGCGCGCGCTCTCTTGGACCAGGTAGTCCTTGAGAAGGACGCGTCGCATCTGCTCCTGGATCACCTTGCGCTCCGCGGTCATGCGGCCTCCTTGCGCTCGGCGAGGACAATCTCGATGTGGGTCGTCTGCTCGTTCCAGGCGGTGGCCCGGCCGTGCGCCCGCGGCATCGTCGCCTTGCGGATGCGGCCCCGGCTGCTCGCGGCGATCTTGACGAAGAGGCGGTCGGCGTCCATGCTCTCGTACTCCGCGTTCTCGCGCGCGTTCTCGAGGACCTGGAGGACGTTCTTCGCGACCTTCTTCGCATATCGTCCCGGGCCGGTGCCGGTGTGGTGGGCGGTTTCCTGGTTGTAGCGGCGGAACGGAATGGCGCGCCTCAAGGCGATGGCGTCCTCGAGGATCATCTTCGCGCGCTCGACCGGGAGCCCGCGGATCGCGTTGAGGATCTCGTAGGTCTTCTTGGGGGAAATGGGAAGCTCGATCCCCCGCGCCCGGGCGACGCTGACTCCCGACTCGGCACGGTAGGTGTAGCCCTTCATCGCCCGACCTCCCTCCTCACTTCAGCGGCATGAACTTCGACGAGCGCGTCGCCCCGACGCCCGGGCCCGAGTGCTTCTCGAAGCGGCGGGTGAGGGCGAACTCCCCGAAGTAGTGTCCGATCATCTCCGGTCGGACCTCGACATCCTTGAACTCCTTGCCGTTGTGGATCGCTACATGGCGCCCCACGTGCTCCGGGAGCACGAGGGCGTCGCGGCAGTGCGTGCGGACGACCTTCCCCGGGGCGGTCGTGCGCATCCGCTCGAAGAACAGGGAGGTTTCGGAGTTGAACCCGCGCCGGATCGATCGGCGCGCCCGGGCCGTGAGCACCTTCGTGAGCTCCTCGAGGCTCATCGCCTGGAGCTCGGGAAGGGTCTTCCCCCGGAGCGTGAACTCCCGCTTCCGACGGGCCTCGACCTTCTTCGCGCGACGAGCTTTCGGCATGTCGACCTACCTCCCTCTCCCCTCTCGGAGCTGGCGCTTCTTGCGGGCGGAGCGGGAGAACCGTCCGACCTTCGCCCCTGGCCACGTTCCGCTCGAGACGGTGCTCGGGCGTCCGACATGCTGGTGGGCCCCGCCACCGAACGGGTGGTTGACCGGGTTCATCGCGACCCCGCGGACCTTGAACGGCTGTCGGGCGAGCGTGCGGGTCGCCCAGAACTTCTTGCCGGCCTTGATGATCGGCCGCTCCTTGCGACCGCCGCCCCCGACCGCGCCGACCTGGGCACGGCACGTGGCGAGAAGGAGCTTGAAGGCGCCCGAGGGAAGCTGGACGGTCACGTCGGAACCGGCGTGCGCGACCACGAGCGCGCTCGCGCCAGCGACCCGCACCAGGCGACCTCCGTCGAACGGTTTGACCTCGAGGTTCGAGACGAGCGTCCCGTCGGGGATCCGGGAGAGCGGGAGGATGGAACCCCGGTCGAGCTTTCCTTCCTGGAAGGCGACCGTGTCACCGGTGGCGAGGCCTGCGGTGGCCAGGATGCGGACCGTCGAACCCTCGGGGGCCAGCACCTCGGCCACGGGCGCGGAGCGTCCCGGAGCCGGGAGGATCGCGGTGACCGTCCCTTCGCCGACGATGCTGGGCGAGGGATGGTAGATGGCCCCGTGATGACGGTGGCTCGGGGACCGGTATCGTCCCGTTCCGCTGCCGCGGCGGCGAGAGATGATGCGCTTTCCCATCAGAACACTCCTGCCCGTCCGCCGATGTCCTCGGCGGAGAAGTCCTTCGTGAACCGGACCGTGGCGATCTTTCCCGTCCGAACGATCTTCACGGTGATCTTCTCGACCTTGCATTGATAGGTCGATTCGACCGCCCTGCGGATCTGCGCGCGGTTCGCCCGCCGGTCGACGACGAACTCGAGCTTGTTCTGCCGCTCCATCTCGTCCATCGACTTCTCGGTGACGTAGGCGTGCAGGATGATCCGGTGGCGGACGCCGCTCATGGCGCGACCTCCCCGAGCCGTTCGCGCAGGGACTCGACCGCCGCGCGGGAGAACATCGTGAGACGACCGGCCGACCCGCCCGGGGCGAGGTCCTCGGTGGCGAGCCGGCGCGCGGGTACGACCTCGACCCCGGCGAGGTTGCGGAAGCCGAGGGCCTTGCCCGGACCGCTCGTCACCAGAAGGAGGCTCCGAGGCGTGCGGCGAACGCGGCCCCGGCGTCGGGCTCGGCCGGACGCGCGGAGGTGCGTCCCCGCGCGCGCCCGCTCGACGTCGTCCCAGAGCTTGAGGCGCTCCAGGAGGAGGCGGGCGTCCTGGGTGCGGTCGATCTCCTCGACCGGGTCGTCCACGACGACCGGGAGGTGGAGGGCGGCCGGGAACGCGTGTCCCCGGTCCGTGGCGAGCTTCGGTTCCCGCGTCGCCGCCAGCGCGGAGGCGAACGCGAGCCGTCGCTCCTTGCGGTTGATCTTCTTCCCCCAGATCCGTTCGACCTTGGGAGGATGGGCCGGCCGGCCGCCGACCGTGTTCGGGGACTGCGCGCCGCGCATGGAGTCCATCAGCCTCGGCGTTCGCGCGACGCCCTTTCCCTTGCCCGACCACTGGACCGAATGCCGTGCCCCGGCGGTCGGACTGGTCCCGTACGGCTGCCGCCGGTGCGTCTGGGCCGCGACGACCGCCCGCTGGATGAGGTCCGGGCGTACCGGCGTCGAGAAGGCGAGCGGAAGAGCGACCACCACCCCCGGCTTGCCATCGAGCCCGACCAGGTGGACCCGGTGGTGGGGCGTCGCTCGCTCGGCGGGCGAGGGGTGGTCGACCGAGGGCGCGTCCGGAGTCGTCATGCTCCCTGCTTCGAACGCGTGCTGAAGTAGCGGAGGTCGACCTTCTCGACCGACGTGACGTGGCTCCGCATCGGGGCGCGGAACCGCAGAAGGCGCTTCGCGGGCCCGGGGAGCGAGCCGTGCAACACGATGCAGGCGCTCTGTACCTCTCCGTAGTGCGGGAACCCCCCAGCGGGGGTGATAGGGTCCGCCCGCGGGTCGCGGACGATCTTGAGGACCCTCATGTTGAACTGGGTGCGCCGGTGGTAGCCTTGCTGGCCGGCCTGGGGGATTCGGTACGTGACGAAGCTCGGATTGTGCGGTCCGAGCGTCCCGATCATCCTCCGGTGCTTCGAGTTCTTCCGGGGTTGGAGCTTCACGCCCCAGCGTTGGATGTGGCCCTGGAACCCGAAGCCCTTGGTGACCCCGATGACGTCCAGGAACTCCCCTTCCTTCGTCAATCGGTCGGCGGGGACCTCCTGGCCGAGCTGTTCCAGCGCGAACGCGCGACGCTCGTCGAACTTGTCGCCCGAGACCCGGACCTCGAACAGGTTGGGCGTCTTCGAGCCCGTTCCCGTGATGAGCTGAGGTTGGGTGTGAACGATTAGGCGCACTTCGTCCCCGGCCGCCTTCCCGAACGCCTCGATCGCCTCGGGCGGGCTCGGGGGGTGGTTGGGGATCCGTCGGGAGAGCTCCTCCGCTAGGCCGGACGCCCAGACCTCGGAGATGACCCGCGCTCCGTAGGGATTGCGGGCGTAGAGCCGGGCGGCTACGACTCGGAGCGGGGGGACCTCGACCACGGTGACCGGGATGGATACCTCCTGGCCCGCGGTGGTCGACCGCTTTCGGTAGTCAACGATGAAGGCGTGCGTCATCCCGACCTTGAAGCCGGCGAACCCCTCGATCGCGACCGGCTTCGCGCCGGGGGCCCAGGAACGGACCCTCGGAACGGGCCTCACGGCCCGGGAGCGGGGGGAGAATGCGAGGGATCCTCGCCTCGGGCGATGCCGTCGAGCCATGGGTCGATAGGAGGTCCTGCCTCCGGTGCGGGCGGGGGAGAAGGGTGCCCTATATAAGCGCTCGCGCGAGCGAAGGTCCCGGACCGTCAGAGAGCGGTGTTTCTCCTCGAAAACCGGGACGTTCGTGCGTACGGGCTCGGACGCGCGCGTAGAGCGACGAACGACCGAACGCGCGCCGTCGATCGAGTCGAACTCCCCAACCGTTAAGCGGTGGGTGCCCTCCACGACGCGGAGCGGACGACCATGCAAGCATTCGTGAAGACCGAGCGAGGTCCGGGCGCCGAGATCCGCACCGTCCCCGAGCCGAAGCCGGCGGACGACGAGGTTCTGGTGCGGGTGCTCGCGTCCTCCATCTGCGGGACGGACGTCCACATCTGGGTCTGGAACGAGTGGGCGCAGGCGCACGTCTCGCACGTGCCGATGATCCCCGGCCACGAGGTCTGCGGCGAGGTCGTCGAGGTCGGGAAACGGGTCCGCAGCCTTCGGGTGGGCGACCGCGTGTCCGCCGAGACGCACATCGTGGACGGCACGTGCTACCAGTGCCGCACGGGGAAGATGCACATCTGCGAGAACGTCCAGGTGCTCGGGGTCCACCGCAACGGGGTGTTCGCCGAGTTCGCGGTGCTGCCGGAGCTCAACGCGTGGAAGAACGACCCCCACCTCGACCCTGCGCTCGCGTCGATCCAGGAGCCGCTCGGGAACGCGGTCCATTCGCTCTTGCCCGAAGAGAACCTCGAGGACATCGCCGGGGGCACCGTCCTCGTGACCGGGTGCGGGCCGATCGGGCTCCTCGCGATCGCCGTCGCGCGGACCCTCGGGGCCCGGCGGGTGTTCGCGACCGAGGTGAACCCGCTGCGTGCCGCCCTCGCGAAGAAGATGGGGGCGGACCGGGTCCTCGACCCGACCGACCCGAACACCCCGGCGGTGAAGACGATCCGCGAAGAGACCGACGGCCGCGGGGTCGACGTCGCGCTCGAGATGGCCGGCCACCCGGCGGCGCTCAAGCTCGCCTTCGACGCGCTCACGCCGGGCGGCCGCATCTCGCTGCTCGGCCTGTTCGACCGCGACGCGAGCCTCAATTTCAATGACGCGGTCATCTTCAAGGCCGCCAAGGTCCACGGGATCTACGGGAGGCGCATGTTCGAGACCTGGTTCCAGGTGAAGGGGCTTCTCGCCGACCCGGCGTTCCGGGAGAAGATGAACCAGATCATCACGCACCGGGTCCCGATCCGCAACCTCCCGGATGCGATGGCGTTGATCGAATCGATGCAAGCCGCCAAGGTCTCGCTCGAGGCGAGGTGGTGAGCATCATGCGCGACCCTACGTCCTTCCTGGGAGAGGAGTACCGCCAGCTCGTCAAGGACGACCTCGACTGGCGCCTCCGAGTGCTCGAGGGCCCGAGCGCCCCGTGGTGCGAGATCGACGGGAAGCGGGTCCTCATGTTCTGTTCCAACAACTACCTCGGCCTCAGCAATCATCCGAAGATGAAGGAGGCCGCGCACCGGGCGATCGATACGCATGGCGTCGGCTCCGGCTCCGTCCGTCCCATCGCCGGCACGATGGACCTCCACATGGAGCTCGAGCGCCGGCTGGCCCAGTTCAAGCATGCCGAGGCGTCCCTCGTCTACCAAACCGGCTTCGCGGCGAACGCGGGCCTCATCCCCCAGCTCGTAGGGGAGGGCGACCTGATCATCTCCGACGAACTGAACCACGGCAGCATCATCGACGGCGTCCGCCTCTCGCGCGCGGAGCGCGCGGTCTACCGCCACGCGGACGTGAGCGACCTCGAGCGGGTCCTCGCGAAGGCGGAGGAGCACGCCCCAGCCTACCGGCGCGTCCTCGTGATCACGGACGGTGTCTTCTCCATGGACGGCGACATCGCTCCGCTCGACCGGATCTCCGCCGCGGCGGCGCAGCACGGCGCCATGGTCTACGTCGACGACGCCCATGGCGAGGGCGTGCTAGGCCCGGGCGGCCGCGGGATCGTCGCGCACTTTGGGCTCGGCCGCGACCGGGTCCACGTGGAGATGGGGACGTTCTCGAAGGCCTGGGGGGTCGTCGGAGGCCACATCTCGGGGTCGACCGACCTCATCAAGTTCGCCTACAACAAGTCGCGGACCTGGCTCTTGAGCGGTTCGCATCCACCGCCCGTGGCGGCGGCCTGCCTCGCGGCCATTGACGTCCTCGAATCGGAGCCCGAGCACGTCGAGCGTCTGTGGACCCACACCCGACGTTTCAAGAAGGAGATGCGGGACCTCGGGTTCGACACCGGGCGGAGCGAGACGCCGATCACCCCGGTGATCGTGGGCGAGAGCAGCCGGGCCCAGAAGCTCAGCCTCCGGCTCTTCGAGCTCGGGGTCTTCGCGCTGCCGATCGTCTACCCGATGGTCGCGAAGGACAAGGCGCGCATCCGGACGATCATGAACGCCGCGCTCACCCCCGAGGACGTTACCACCGCGATCTCCGCGTTCCAGAAGGCGGGGCGCGAGCTCTCGCTGATTTAACGTCTCAGGTCCGAGCGAGTTACCCCGTCCCTATCTCCTTCGTATATAGGGCGCGAGGGTTGCTTCGGAAGAGGGTCGGATGGAACGGTCGGGACGCGATCGCGGCGACCGCGAACATCCGCCGGTCGGACCTCCCCGTCTGTGGACGGTGGCGGAGGCGAACTCCCGGCTTCCCGAGCTCGAGGAGCTCCTTCCGCGGTTGCGTGGGTGGGTCGGTCGGCTCGCGGAGGTCCAGGAGGAGCGGGAGCGCCTCTCCGAGTTCTGGGGTTCCGAGGCCGACGCCGTAGACCAGCCCGACCATGAGCTCAAGGCCCGATTGGACGCCGAGCTGAAGCACCTGAGCCACCGCCTCGAGGAGGCCGTCGGGGCCCTTCGAGCAGAGGGGATCGAGGTGAAGGAGCTCGGGACCGGCCTCGTCGACTTCTACGCCATGGAAGATGGCGAGCTTGTGTTCCTTTGCTGGCAGCGGGGCGAGCACGGGGTCGGCTTCTACCACTCCCTGACCGGCGGCTTCCGCACCCGCCGACCGATCTCCGGCCCGGGCCGGGCCGCGTCGCCCCGGGCCCCGGGTCCCTTCTAGGACGTCCGGGATTCCGGGCCCACCTGGAAGATCTCGACGGTCCGGGTCGTTGCCGCGAACGCTCCCAATCCCCCGAGGACCGCCATGCCCGCGGTGACCACGGGAAAGAGTCCCCCGAGCGCGAGGAAGTAGAGCGCGGCCGGGGCGAGGACCCCGGCGGCGCCTCCGACCACGCCGACCGCGGGCCGGTCGCTGCGTCGGGTCACGACGGCCGCGACGCCTCCGAGCACCGCGACGATCCCGAGCAGGACGGCCCCGCTCCCGATCGAGGCGAGGAAGCTCTCGAGGTTAGGGAACGGGGAGAGCGACGTGGTGGTCCCGTTGCTCGGATTCCCCGGGACGAGCGTGACGGAAAGTCCGGTGGTCCCCGCGTTGTAGACCGTCGATGCGAAGGTGGTCAGTGTGGCGGAGGCGTAGCCCGACATGGTGACGTTCAACGAGATGCCGCCGACCGGCACGTCCGAGAACAGGAACCCTCCGTTCGCACCCGTATGTTGCACGAACTCCTGGCCGCCGTCGGTGGTCAGGACCACGGTCGCCCCGGAGGCGGGAGCGCCTCCTCCGTCCGAACCGTCTTCGACGACGGTTCCCGAGACGGTGTAGCTCCCGGGGCCAAGGGCCTGGTCTCCGAGGACGACGAGCACCCCGGCGAGCGCGACCGCGACCGCCGCAACACCGACCAGCGCGACCTGGGCCATGCGTCGCAACGATACCCGCGGGCGGCGGGTGGGGGGGAGCGCGGGGTAAAGCCCCGGGATGACCTCCCAGGTGTAGAGCGGAGGCGGGTCCCGCGGCACGACCACGGGCACCGGGTTATGGCACTGGGGGCACGGGAACCACTGGGTCGAAGGAGCAGGGGCGAGGACCACCCGAAGGTCCGCCCCGCACACCGGGCAACGGACCGAGACCGCCGGGACTCCCATCGACGTCGACGCCCGACCTCATCGGGGGTCTTAGCGTTGAGGCGCTCCCTCGGGAAACCGCATCCGCGGGTGGTCGGGGTCGACGACGGAGCGTTCGCGCGCGGGGACCGGTACGCGCCGGTCGCGGCCGTGATCCTGACGATTCCCGAGCATGTGGAAGCGGTACGCACCGGCCGCGTCCGGGTCGACGGGACCGACGGGACGAGACGGGTCATCGCGCTCGTCCGTCGCCTCGGGCCTCTCGAAGGAGTCCGCGCCGTTCTGGTGGACGGAGCGGTCGTGGGAGGGTTCAACGTGCTCGACCTGGACGCGCTCCACGAGCGGCTCGGTGTGCCGGTCGTCGCGGTCACGCGACGACCCCCTGAGTTCTCCCGGATCCGAGCGGCGTTGCGGAAATGGTTCCCTCGTTCGGCCGACGCCCGCTGGTCCCTCCTGCGCGCGCACCGACTGTTCCGGGTCCCCACGGGTGGCCAACCGATCCTCGCCGCCGCGGTCGGGTGCTCCCGAGCGGACGCCGCCCTCCTCGTCCGACGGTCCACCGTTCGGGGGCACTGGCCGGAGCCGCTCCGCCTCGCCCATCTCGTCGCGTCCGCCGGCCGCCGACAGGGTGGCCGTCCACCCAAGGATTAAGGAGGGCGGAAGCCGTCGGGCTCCCGGGCCTGTAGCTTAGCATGGACAAAGTCCTGGCCTTCTAAGCCAGTGAACTCGGGTTCAAAGGTCCCGGACGCCGGCCGCCCGGGGCGGAGACTCCCGACAGGCCCGCCCGTTCAGCCCGGAGGTCCGACCTTGGCTGAACAGTTCTCGCAGAGGATCTGCTTCGGTCCCGGAGGCAGGGGAGCCCCGCAGAGCGGGCACGCGGCCCGAGCATCCGCGGCGGCGAGCAGCTCCTGCACGCTCGTCCGGAGCATCGCGTCCGAGCCGATGGCGCCCGGCCCGGCGGTCGCGGTGGGTTCAGCCCCGCTCGGGACGAACGCCTCGATCCGCGGCCGGTAGATGCCCGTTCGACGGTCGAACGTCACGAACTGGCGTGCGACCAAGCCCTGGAGGGCGGAATCGACCAGCTCCCGAACGCCGCCGAAGACGTGGGCCAGCTCGACCGAGGTCAGTCCCTGGGACTCCGTGAGGACCTCGAGACAGCGCGCGGCGAGAAGCGAGAGGTCACCCCGGCCGATGACCCGGTCGACCGCGAAGCCCATCCGGGCGGTCCGGCGGACCCGACGTGTCGGAGGAAGCCGGCCCGAGCGCGGGTCGGGGAGCAACGTGGTTCCGAGCAGGTCGAACTCGTAGCGGACCCGCTCCTCGGGGAGGTACATCGCGACCGCCACCGAGAACGGGAGGAGGCCCTGCTCGCGGAAGACCGTGAGCCCCCGGTCGAGCGTCCCGATGCTGGCGGCCAGGTTGACCCGATTGCCTCCGGCGGCGCCCCGGTCCTCGTCCCCTCGCGATCGAGGAAGGTAATGCTCGCGGAGAAGGAGCCGGGCGATCCCCCGCTCGGGGGGCCCGGGGATCGCCGGGTGGAGGTCCGCCGAACCGTCGGGGCGAAGGACGATCCGCTCGAACGGCCGGAGGAATCCCCATTCGTTGGGAGAGGGCGGGGGGTCGGGTCGGATCTCGAGCGTGGCGGGACTGGCCTTGGGGTCCGTGAGGAGGCCGTAGACGGTGGGGTACTCCGTACCGTTTCCGACGAAGACCACGGGAGCGAGGGGACGAGGCCGACGCGAGACGTACTCCTCGTAGGCGCGTGCCAACGCCCTTTCGCTGAACGGGTCGTGCCGCTCCCCGACCAGCCGTCGGGCGAGGGCGTCGAGCTCAGGCAGGGTTACCGACGTCACGCGTTCGCCTCTGCTTCACAGACAGTCGGTAGAGGGACATAAAGCGGCGGGCCGTCCGGTCGAGGGAGGCCACCCACGGGTCCGACCCCTCCCCTGGGCCTCGACCCTCCGCCGCGACCGGCAGGACCCGGGAGGTTCACACGCTTATGCGGCCACGGATTCTCCGGGGTCGAAGGTGGGATGGGATGACGAAGGGGCTCGAGGGGCTCGACCGAATCGTCCAGCGGGGGATGTCCCGCGCGAAGACCCCCGGAGTCTCCCTCGGCCTCCTGCGGCCGGGACGCGCGCCGTTCACCCAAGGGTACGGGTTCCGGAACCGCGAGGCGAGGCTGCCCGCTACCCCCCAGACCGTCTACGGGATCGCCTCCGTCACGAAGTCGTTCACCGCCCTCGCGATCCTGCGGCTTGCAGAGCACGGACTTCTCCGAGTCTCCGACCCCGTGGTCCGGTACCTCCCCGAGCTCCGGATTCCCGGGGCGAGCGCCCGCCGGCCGATCCGGATTCACCACTTCCTGACCCACAGTTCCGGCCTGCCGCCGCTCCCGTCGATCTACTACACGTCGATGCGCAGCGTGCGGCGCGACCCGCCCTATGACCCGCGCATCGCGCGGCGCGTCGGCGTGAATCCCGACCACGTGCCGATCGATACCTACGAGCAGCTCATGCGCTACCTTTCGGAGGAGAGGTACACGCTCCTCGGGCCTCCAGGCCGCTGTTTCAGCTACTCGAACGAGGGGTTCGGGCTCCTCGGAGCGATCATCGAGCGAGTGTCCGAACGGACGTACGAGAGCTTCCTCGAGGAGGAGATCCTCCGACCGGCCGGAATGACCTCGACCACCTTCGACACCGGCATCTTGTTCCGCCAGGCCGAGGTCACGACGCTATACTCTCCGCGCTGGACCGGGCGGCGGCATTCGCTCGTCCCGAGCGAGGAGTGGTGGGAGGACACTTGCCTGCGCGGGGCCGGGGCGTTGCGAACGAACGTGACGGACCTGCTGCAGTACCTCCAGATCTTTCTCACCGGTGGCCGAGTCGGCCGGGAGCGGATCGTGTCGGCGAGCTCGGTGGCCGAGATGACGCGACCGCACGTTCCCATCCGTCACGGCGTCCACTACGGGTATGGCCTCGCGGTGCGCCCCGACTACCATGGGATGCTCCTCGTCCACCACAGCGGGGGCCTCAAGGGCGTGAGCTCGCTCATCGCGGCCGTGCCACGGCGCGGCGTCGCCGGCGCGATCCTTTCGAACGCCGACACGGCCAACGTGGAGCCGTGGATCGCCGCTGCCATCAACCTCGCGCTTGGCCTTCCGGCTCGATCTCCGTTCGAGGAGACGCCAAAGCCGCTCCCCACCCCGAGGCCAACCCGGCCGTACACCGGCTGGTACTGCTCGGGCGAGGGGATCTGGGCGGAGGTCCGCGCGCGGAAGGACCACCTTCGCCTCGACTTCCGGGGGATCGAAGCGATCGAGAAGAATCTCCGGTTCCGTCCCGCCGGGAACGACGAGTTCGTCGCAAGGGTCCACGGCCAGCCCGAATCGATCCAGTTCTTGCGGGATGGGTCGGCCCGGGTAGAGGCAGTCTTTCTTGGATGGCGGCTCGTCCGCCGACGCAAACCGTCCGAGCTCCCTCTCGCCGCGCGGGGCCGGATGGTCTGGTAGGGCCTATAGGACGCTCTCGAACGCCCGCTCGAGGCGGCTCACGTCTCGGACGTCGAGCGATCGTGGGTCGAACGAGACGAGGAGCGCGGAGCCGGTCTCCTGCGCCTGCGTCACGAGCCAGTGAACGAACTTGACCATCGTGTCGAGGCTGTGCTCGGTCGCCAAGAACTCGAGGGCGTCTACGTAGACGAGGGCGCCGCCGGGCGCCTCGGTGGGGTCCCTCAGGCGGCCGCTGATCTCCCCCGGGGTGAGCGAGCCTTGGTCCGAGGCGCCGGCGGGGCCGGGGCCGCCCACGGCGAGGTCGATACGGTGGTCGGATGCGAGCCCCGGGATCTCGGGGGGACGCATCGATACGACCGCGACCCGAGGGAAGGCGGCGACGTTCGCGCGCAGGATCTCGACGGCTCGTGCCGGCCGCTCCTCACGAACGAGCAGGGAGTGCCCGGGCAGGAGCCGGAACGGCGGGGTCGTCGCCGCGATGACCGGCCCGGACCAGGGTCGCGCCGGCGCGGGGGGCCGCAAGAGCGATCCCCAGGCCGGGCGTCGCGGTGGGGCGAGGAGGCTCTTGCGCTTCAGCTCGACCTCTTCGGAGAGGCGCGCGAGCCGGCTCGCGGTCAGCATCCGGATCTCCTGAGGGGTGTGGCCGTGTCCGATGTGCTCGAGCGTCTCCCGGAGCGCGCCCCGAACTCCTTCCTCGTAGCCGGCGGCGTAGGCCCGGGCGTACTCCTCGTCCGCCGGCGGTTCCTCGGCCAGCGGGGGGTTGGGGCCGTTCCGTCGCTCGGCCACGGTCACGTCGAGGTCCGTTCCGGGCTCGTGGTGGTCCGGGCCGGCGCGGGGGCGGGCGGCGTCCGCGCGGAGGGAAGGACCCCGAAGTCGTCGAGCGGCGTGAACTTGTACCCGTAATGGATGACGCCCGCGGCGCCCTCCTCCCGGAGCTTCCGGAACGTGGCGCGCACCTTGAGGCCGATCGTCACGGCCTTCGGTTCGATGTCCACGATCTGCCCGGTGAGGATCGGCCCCTCGGGGGTCCTCACGAGGCCGAGGGCGTACGGTACCTGCATCTCGAACCCTTCGGCCGCGTCGTGGACGATCGTGTAGGAGATGACCTCCCCCTCGCCGGAGAGCTGGAACGGCATCATCTTCTCGATCGACTGCCGGTGGCTCGTGCACTCCGGGCAGACGGCGCGGGGCGGGAAGTAGACCGTCCCGCACGTGGCGCACTTCGACCCACCCAGGTTGTACCGTCGAGGCGTTTCGCGCCAGAATCTTGCGATCGACATGGTCCCCTCCTAGTTGACCCTCTCGAGGAGGTGGACGACGGTGGTCGCCCCGGTCCCTCCTACGTCCTGGGCGAGCCCGAGGCTCGCTCCCGAGACCTGGCGTTCCTTTGCCTCGCCTCGGAGTTGGCGGACGAGCTCGACCACCTGCGCGACGCCGACCGCCCCGAACGGCCGGCCCTGCGCCTTGAGGCCCCCGGACGGGTTCACGACCATCTTCCCTCCGGGACCGAACCGGCCGCTCGCGAACTCCGGACCGGCACGACCCTTCTCCACGAACCCGAGGTCCTCGAGCGAGACGAGGGCGCTGATCGTGTAGGCATCGTGGATCTCGGCGACCTGCACGTCGGATGGCACCCGCCGGGCCTGGTCGAACGCCCGACGGGCGGCGACCACGGTGGACTCGAGCCGCGTGATCTCGCGGCGGTGGTGGAGGGCCATCGTGTCGCAGGCGACTTGGCTTGCGACGATTCGAACCGGGGTGTCGGTGTGCTTGCGGGCGAGCTCCATCGGCCCGAGGACGACGGCGGCCGCCCCGTCCGATAGGGGAGCGCAGTCGAGCACGCCCAGAGGCTCCGCGACCGGCCCGGCCTCCATGACCTGGGCCAGGGTGAGCTTGTTGCGGTAGTGGGCGTTCGGGTTCTTCGAGCCCATCTCGTGCGCGTGCACCGCGACCCGGGCGAGCTCCTCGCGGGTCGTCCCGAATTCGTGCATGTGGCGACGCGCGACGAGCGCCCAGAGCGCGGGAAGAGTGGCTCCGAAGACGACCTCCCACTCGTGGTCGGCCGCCGAGCTGGTGATCCGAGAGGCCGTCTCGTCGGGGACGTCGGTGAGCTTCTCCGCGCCGCCCACGACGACGAAGTCGTAGAGGCCGCTCGCCACGGCCAGGTATCCCTGGTGGAGGGCGAGCGCCCCCGAGGCTCCTCCCCCTTCCACCCGTACCGCGGGCAGGTGGCGGTGCCCGAGGCCGGTGGCGTCCAGGATGAGGGGAGCGATGTGCTCCTGGTCGAGGAGCGCACCCGACGCCATGTTCCCGAGGAAGAGCCCTCCCAGGTCCTGGGAGGAGAGCTTCGCGTCGACGAGCGCCTGAAGCCCCGCTTCGATCCCGATCTCGCGGAACGAGCGGTCCCAGAGCTCGCCGAACTTCGTCTGGCCGACGCCGACGACCGCGACTTCGCGCATCGTTATTCCCCTCCCATGTGGATCTTGCCCCGGAACTTCGCGTACACCGCGTAGGAAAGCTCCACCCCGTTCTCAAGGAAGTAGTCGACCGGTCGCCCGTAGGCCCTGTCGTAGGAGGCGATATCGTCCGTGGTCTCGAGGTCGAACGCATCCGACCCCGCTCCCGAACCGTAGCCGACGACGAGGATCCGCTCCCCCGGCCCGGCGTGGTCGAGAACGTTCGCGAGTCCGAGGAGCGCCGCGGCCGAGTAGGTGTTGCCGATCGCCGGCGTCACGAGCCCGTAGCGCATCTGGGGTTCGGTGAAGCCGAGCTGCTTGCCCACGCGCTGGGGGAACTTCCCGTTGGGCTGGTGGAAGACGACGTGCGCGTAGTCGGCGGGGGTCGTGCCGGCGGCCTCCAGGATCCGACGGGCGCACTCCACCACGTGCCGGAAGTACGCGGGCTCTCCCGTGAACCGACCTCCGTGGCTCGGGTACCGCTGTCCCTCCCGTCGCCAGAAGTCCGGCGTGTCGGTAGTGTACGAACTCGTCCGGTGGACCCGACAGATGACCCGGTCCGTCCCGATGACGAACGCCGCTCCCCCCGCGCTCGCCGAGTACTCGAGGGCGTCGCCGGGCGCCCCCTGAGACGTGTCGGAACCGATCGCCACGCCGTAGCGGATCATGCCCGACTCGACGAGCCCGAGACAGACCTGGATCGCGGCCGTCCCCGCCTTGCAGGCGAACTCGAAATCGGCCGCGGTGAGGTTCGGGGTCGCGCCGACGGCCTGCGCGACGACGCTCGCGGACGGCTTGACGGCGTACGGGTGCGACTCCGACCCGACGTACAGCGCTCCGATCTGCTGGGGGTCGATCGCCCCGCGGACGAGCGCGGTCCTGAGCGCCTCGGTCGAGATCGTGATGGTGTCCTCGTCGGGGGCGGGGACGCTCTTACGCCGAACGTTGAGGCCGAGGCCCATCGCCTCCCCGTCCACTCCCCAGACCCGGCCGATCTCGGCGGGCGTGATCCGATGCCGCGGTACATACGCGCCGTAGCTGACAATGCCTGCTTCCATCGTTCGTCCCTCCTTCCTGTCCTACAGCTCCTCGAGGCGCTCGAGTACGGCCGGCGCACCGAGCGCCGTCGAGAGGAGAGGGATATCTTCGATCTCGGAGAGACGAATCGCGAGGGGGTCGATCCGGCCCGGGTTCGCGAAGAAGACCGCGGCGGGCTTCATCGGATGGGCCCGGATCGCCACCATCGGCGACCGCCCGTACTTCACGTTCGAGAAGATGAGCGCGCGTTGGGTCGTCCAGCCGTACACCTCGACGAAGTGCGACGCGTCGATCGAGAGGATCGCACGCGGCGCGTCGAGGACGGTGAACCCATGGATGTCCCGGTGCAGGTCGACCCGGCTCACCGGCCGCGCTTCGAGGCGGTCCCCGAGGGTCTTGAGCGGGATGGCGACCGTGAACTCGCGCATCCCGAGGATTCCCTCCGAATGCGGTCGGACCCCGAGCCGTTCGCCGACCTTCCCCCCGCGGTCGGTGTCGAGGGCGATCAGGGCTTCCACGTACCGTCGGATGAAGCCGGCCCCGGGGCTCCGGCGCCGCTCCGACTCATAGTCGCTGACGACCGAGGGCACGGTCACGAGCCGGCGCGCGAGGTCCCGTTGGGAGACCCCGAAATCCTCCCTCCACTTGCGAAGGGTGCGTCCCGGATGGGGCGACAGGACCACCTCCCCCGCGATCTTTTCCCGGAGGTCGGCCTCCACGGACCCCGCCATCCGGCCTCCGGTATAAATGGCTGTCTTTCGTGTCGGTGCCTACGCTCGACATCTGCCGAACGGGAGGAGAGAGAAACCGGGAGTGGACCGGGCGAGATTCTCCGACCGGGCCGCTCGTCGCGGCCCGACCCTTTGAACTCGCGACCTCTACCTTGCCAAGGTAGCGATCTTCCGCTGATCTACCGGCCCACGCCGGCGGGTCGATGTTCGGGTCGGGATAAACCCTTCCTCCGCTCGGGCTTTGGGATTCGCCTCCCGCGCGAATTCCCGAGCGGTGGCCGGCCTCGGGTCGAGAGCCCAGCCAAACGCTTATCCCTCCGACCCGATTCTGGCGCCCCGATGACCGAGGGGTCGTCCTCCGGTGAACCGATTGACGTGCTCCTGAAGAGCACCACCGACCTACTTCGCCCCGAGGAGCTGGTCCGCGAGGCGACGCGCGACATCGTCAAGGACGAGATTCGAAGGCATCTGGAGAAGACGCTCCAGGAGGATCCGAAGCTCGCCCAGGACCTGAAGGACGCCGTCAAGGCCCTCCTAGCGGCGCGGGCGACGGAGTACGCCGCCCTCGTTCGGGTTGGTACAGCCACCGCCCGTCTGGGGCTCTCGGCGCTGCCGCCCGACGTGCGACGCGCGCTGACGAAGGACATCGTGGACTTGATCTCGAAGGAACTGGGACAGATCGTCGAGAGGTCGCTCTAGCCCCATGCCGATGGCGCCGGACCAGGTCCGGATCTACGAGATCAAGCGCGTAGACGTCGAGGGCGCGATCGTGATCGACGGGTTCCCCTCCGTCGGCCTCGTCAGCTCCATCGTGGCGAACTACCTGATCGACACGCTCGAGATGGAGCAGATCGGGATCGTGGAGTCCCCCGCGTTCCCCACGGTCTCGCTCGTGCGCAACGGGATCCCGCAGCACCCCGTGCGGATCTACGCCGGCCGACCTCCCGCGGACCGGGCGGGGCGCGGGGCCGACAAGCTCGTGGCGTTCGTTTCCGAGTTCCACCCGGCGCCGAGCGTCATCCATCCGCTCGCCACGGCGATCCTCGACTGGGTCCAGGAGCAGCGCTGCTCCCTGCTCGTTTCGCCCGAGGGGCTCGTCGTCGAGGCGTCGCCCGGCGCCTCGCGCGCGAGCCATCCGCCTCGTCTCAACGAGGTGAAGGTCTACGGGGTCGCGAGCACCCGGAAGGCGCGCGAGCTCTACATCGAGCCGAACATGATCCCGTTCGCCGAGGGGGTCATCACCGGTATCGCGGGCGTCCTCTTGAACGAGGGCCGCCGCCGAGGGTTTGACGTCCTCACGTTCCTCGCCGAGGCGCAGGCCGACTACCCGGACGCCCGGGCCGCGGCCAAGGTCATCGAGACGATCAACCAGATCCTGCTCCGGACCCCGCTCGACCCCGTTCCGCTCTATGCCGAGGCCGAGCGGATCGAGCAGCAACTGCTCGCGATCCAGAAGCACGCGGCCGAGAGGGGACGGCCCGATTCGTCGGCGCAGCCCTCCGAGCCGATGTACCGGTAACGGTCGGCCCCGGCACCTTCTCGAGCAGCTCGCGCAGACCGACGATCAGCCGGTCGGCGTCCGTCCGGTCGTTGTAGAGGTAGAACGAGGCCCGCACGTTCCCCGGGAGGCCGCGGGCCGAGTAGAACGAGTGGACACAGTGCATGCCCGAGCGGACCAGCACCTCGTGTCCCTCGTCCAGGAACACTGCCACGTCGTGCGGGTCGATGCCCTCGACGGTGAACGCGAAGACGCTCGAGCGGTCCCGCACGTCCGCCGGGCCGAGGATGTGCACCCGGGGCTCGTCCGCGAAGGCGCCGGTCACCCTCGCGTTGACCGCGACCTGCTGGGCTTGAACGGCATCGAAGCCGATCCGCGTAAGGTAGTCGATGCCGGCGTGGGCCCCGATCACGCCCGCGTAGTTCTGCAGGCCCGCCTCGAACCGGTGAGGGGGAGGACGCAGGGCGTGGCTCTCGAGCGTCGACCATTCCACGGTCTCCCCTCCGATCAGGAGGGGCCGGAGGTGACCGAGTGGCTCGGACGCGGCCGCAAGGATTCCCATCCCCGTCGGGCCGAGCATCTTGTGTGCCGAGACCGCGTAGAAATCGACCGAGAGTCGGTCGAGCTCGACCTTCTGGTGCGGCGCGGCCTGGCAGCCGTCGAAGAGGACGAGGGCGCCCCGGTCGTGCGCTCGCTCGGTGATCTCGCGCATCGGCAGCGTCTGGCCATCCAGATTGGAGGTGTGGAAGAGGCTCACCAGGCGGACCCCGCGCGCTAGCCGCTCCTCGAACGCGTCGGCGTCGAAGTGACCGTCGTCAGGCAGAGGCAGGATCTCGATCCGGATCCCGCGCTCCGCTGCCAGCCGTTGCCAGACGATCAGGTTCGAGTTGTGCTCCCGGTCGGAGACGAGGACCCGGTCCCCGGCCTTCCACGGGAGGCCCTGGCCGACCAGATTGATCGCTTCGGTGGCGTTCCGCACGAACACGACCCCTGCAGGGTCGGCGCGGCCGAGGAACCGGGCGAAGGCAGTTCGGGCGGCCTCGTACCGGCGCCCCACCTCCTCCGAGTATCGGTGCAGGCTCCGGCCCGCGCATCCCGGGAACTCTCGGTAGTACTGTTCCATCGCGTTCAGCACAGCGGACGGCACGAGCGACATGCACGCCGAGTCGAGGTACGTCGGCGGCCGACGACCGCCGCGCGGCCGGAGCGCTGGAAAGTCCGCGCGGACCTGCGCGACGTTCATGGCGGGGATCGCTGAAGGCTTTCCGCGGCGGTCGCCAAGGCCGCCGCTCCGACGACGAGCGCCCTCTCGTCCGGCGCGAAGGTGGCACTGTGGAGGCTGGCGGGGCGCTCCGGGACTCCGACCCCCAGCCTCAGGAACGTCCCTGGGACGCGTTCGAGGTACCGTGAGAAGTCCTCGGCCCCCATGAGCGGATGCTCGACCTCGACCACGTTCTTCCGGCCGAGCTCGGCCGCGAGACCCTCTGCGACCACCCTCGTCGGGCCGGGGGAGTTCACGAGGGGAGGGTAGCCGCGGCGGTACTCCACGCGGACCCGAGCCCCGTGACCGGCGACGATCGCGCGGACCTTCCGCTTCAGGCTGCGTTCCATCAGTTCCTGAGTGCTAGCTCGGAGCGTGCGCACGGTCCCTTCGAGGACGACCTCGCTCGGGAGGATGTTGTTCCGCGTCCCCCCGTGGATTGAGCCGACGCTGACGACGACCGGGTCGAACGGCTCGCGGACCCGGCTGACCAGGGTCTGAAGGCCGGTCACGATCTCGCTCGAGATGACGATCGCGTCCGGGCCCTGCTGGGGCGTGGAGGCGTGCCCCCCCTTTCCCCGAACCGTGATCCGGAAGAAGTCGGCGGCCGCCATCATCGGTCCGACCCTCCAGCCCATCATGCCGAGGGGGAGCCCGGGCTCGACGTGCTGCCCCACGACGTAGTCGACCTTCGGGTCGTTGAGGCAGCCCCGCTCGATGAGGGGGAGCGCCCCGCCGCGGTGGCCCTCCTCCTCCGCGGGCTGAAAGAGGAGCTTCACCGGTCCGCCCGTGGAGTGCGGGCTCCGGACGAGCATCGCCGCGGCGCCCAGGAGCGCCGCCATGTGGACGTCGTGGCCGCAGGCATGCATCTTGCCCGGGTAGCGCGACTGGAACGGTAGGCCGGTCAGCTCGGTCACGGGAAGCGCGTCCATGTCCGCGCGCAACGCGACCACGGGACCGGATCGGTCGGCGGCGATCATCCCCACGACCCCGGGAAAGCCGTCGAAGGTCCGGAACGGGATGCCGAGCTCCCTCAGGGCGGCGACCACCTTTTCCTGGGTCCGCACTTCCTCGAGGGAAAGCTCCGGCTCCCGATGGAAGCCCATCCGCCAGGTCCGCATCGCCGGCAGGGTCCTGCGGGCCGCGGAGAGCCAGGACTCGCGGGCTCCGCCCATTGCCCGCGCAACGGAACGGTCGATATAATGCGCTCGGGGGCGGGTCTACGGTCGGTTGGAGCGTCCGAGCTCCGCTCCGGCCAGCACGGCCTCCGCTCGGGTCGGGGACTGGAACGAGTCGAGCTCGCGCACCGGCCAGGGGTCGGGGCGAGCGAGATGGAACCGATTGAACCACACCGGGCGGATCCCCACGTTCCGGGCGCCTGTGACATCGCTTCGCCAGGAGTCGCCGATCATCACGGCCTCCTCAGGCAGGGCCTCGGCCTTTTCGAGCGCGAGTAGGAAGATTCCCGGGTCGGGTTTCGAGACGCCCACTCCTTCGGACACGACCATGAAGTCGATGAGCGGGCGGAGATGCAGGTGGTCGAGCTTGCGCTCCTGCTCCGCAACCTCGTTGTTGGTGACGACCCCTACCACGGTCCGGCCC
Source organism: Thermoplasmata archaeon (assembly GCA_052326485.1). Classification (GTDB taxonomy): domain Archaea; phylum Thermoplasmatota; class Thermoplasmata; order Lutacidiplasmatales; family UBA184; genus Lutacidiplasma. The sequence continues at coordinate 89,051 of JBKQMS010000003.1, forward strand.
CGCAGGCGCTCGAGCACTCGACGGACGCCCGGAACGGTCCGACGCAGCTTCTGGTAATGGGCCCGGTATTGTCGAGAGAGCCCCGCGGCCTCTTCGGGCGTCACCTCGGTGCCACAGAATCGGGCGAGCTGCCGGAACCGTTCGACCCGGGCGGCCTGTATCGTGATACGACCGGCGAACACGTCCGGTTGCACGGCGTCGAGCAGACGCGCATACTCGTGCCACACGACGTCGAGGCTCGGGCCTCGCAGACGGGTCTCGGTCCTCCTCAGACACGCGAGCGCCCGTCGGCACGTTAGCGAGTGGTCGAAGATCGTGTCGTCCATGTCGAAGAAGACCGCCTTGGGGAGGTCGGAGGCATCTCGCGGGGCGGACCGATGGCTTCTGGTCACGAGCTTTGACCGGATACGGCCTACAAAGCGCTGCGCTTCCGACCCCCGTGCATCACGGCCGAGGTCGCGCGCGGCATCAGCGTCGAGAAGCACTCGTCTTCGCCGCAGACCCGACCCGAGGATCGCGCGCTCGACAGGCGATGCACCGAAGGTCCGCATCCTCGAACTGGGAGGACAGAGCGCAATCGACGCACAGCTCCTGACCACATCCGGAGCAGGGGTTCGAAGTCGGATCCGCCGACAGCCGGCGACTACAATCCGCGCAGAGTCGCGAGCTTCCTGGCCGCGCCACTGGCGTTCGACGGGGCGTAGGTCGGGACACGTCCTCCACAAGCGCTTCCAGCTCGGCGATCGTCTCTTCCAAGTCATCGGTCGAGGCCCTCCGCGGTATGGGGGGAGCTGGGGCCGAGTCGGGAACCATGCGGGAGGGTAGGCGGGGAAGGGCTGGGGAGCCCAAGCCATCGCCGATCGGTCTCGGCGACGGCCGAGGTGGGACGGGCGGCCCCGAGGCTGACTCTGTCGCCCGGACCGAGTACGGTTGTGTCGTCTCGATTGGGACGGAGGGACTGGTCGGGGGCTCCGGGGCAATATCGGGATAGACCGGTGGCCCCTCCCACCAGGGCGGCACAGAGGTCGTGGTCGGAGCCGGCGCGCTTGGACGTGGATGGATTCGGGCCGCCTCCCACTCGGCCTTCGGGACCATAACGAAGCCCTCCGGGGCGGCCGACACCGTCAATTCAGAGGGTTCCAGGAAGACGGAGTAGACCCCCGCACCGGCGATCACCGCCCCTACCGCGCCGACGATGCCCCAGAGGGGAAAGTGGACGCCATTGGAAGCGAGCGCCTCGTTCCGGAGGATGGCACAATAGACGATCAAGACGCTTCCGATGAGGAGGAGCGGGAACGCGCCTTCGAAGTTGTCCGGACGCCGCTTCAGAGCTCCGCCTCCTTCATCGGCACGGAGCCCGTCCACCCCTCGGGGCCACTCATCGCGGGCCGCTTGTTGTCCTCGTCCTCCAATTTCCGACCCCCGGTGACGGAGAATCCCTCCCCCACGACGCGCGGGAGAGACGCGGCGGGAGGGATTCGATTTGCTCGCCGATCCTAGGGGACCGTGGTCACGAGGACGCTGATGGAGTTGACCCCACCGGGCCCGAGTGGCATGCCCCCGACATCGAAATCGAAGGTGAGGGTCTGAGCAGCGGTGGGTGCCGCGGTCTCGCTGAAGTAGAAGGTAAGCCCAGTGTACGTTCCTAGAGTCCCGGAGCTCGCCCCGATGTTCGGCGTTCCCGTGACGTACAGCGTCACTGCAACGGCGCTGGGAGAGGTGACGGGGAAAGCCTCGGCCACAATGGTGGTTAGATTCACCTGCTCGACGAAGTCGCCCGCGACGCAGGCGGAGCCAGTGTAGGTTCCGGCGCAGATGGTGAGCCCGCTTCCCGAGGTGACGTCACACACGCTCGTCAAAGGCCTGCACAGGGTGTTGGAGATTGAGGACCCGCTCACGCCTCCGACCGCGACGATCTGGGTCGAAACATACGAGAGACCCTGCATCGGCGCAACCGTTGTCGTCTGAGACCCTTGGTAGCTGTTGTTCACGGTGCCTAGAGACATGTCCGCGAGAGCGAATCCCCCGACCATTGAGGCGACGATTGCGGCAGTGACCAGATAGACGGTCCTCTGAGACGTTCGTGAGCTCATCGAAGTACCTCCTAGATATCCCCTATCGCCAAACGTGGTACAGGGTCACCAATACGTATAAACCCCTATTGGTCCGAAAAAGGCGACGAATAACTCGTAACTCGGCGGTCGCGTCCGGAGATCCCCTAAGAACCGTAAGGGCGGCCCCCTGATTCTGTCGCCGTGATCCGCACGCGAACTCCTGCGGTGCGTGACGCCTGAAGCGACGAGGGACTCCGCTCCCAGCCCAGGGGGTGGTAGATTAATCCTCCCCTTGCAGGCGAAGGCGGGCCTCCTTCTGGGATCCCCGTTTGTGGGAGTTAGCTACCTACGCGACGCCCGTTTTTTGGATGCGCCGCCGGAGCCGCATCGCGAGGCTCAGCGATTCGAGACCTTGTTGAACGGCCATCGTCGCATCGGGAGGAGTGTGGTCCGCGAAGTACCGTTTCACTTCCTCCTCCTGGTCGATGCCCGACCAAGCGAGCGAGATCCGCAGGAAGAGGCTCAGGAGGGGCGTCCCCGCCCACATCTCGGAGAGACTCTTCTCGTGGCGGCAGTACCAATCGAAGAGTTCCCGCCCCCCCACGGGATTGACCGAGGTCGCCAGGAGCAGGTCGAGCGCCCCCGAGGGGGTAACCCCAGGGCTCGGGATCAGGTCGAGCGCCTGGCGGAGGAGCATCGGTTCCCGGAATGCCGCTAGGGCCTGCACCATTTGGACCCGCTCGGTATCCCGGGTGGTCGATCTGAGCCGAGCCACTAAGGGGTCGAACGCGGCCGATCCCCGGTCGGCCGCGTAGGAGTTCGCCACCGGCCCTCGAAGCTCAGCGGGCAAGCCGTCGAAATCGGCGAATCGGGGCGCCAGCTCCTGGGTGAAACCGCTGTCGACGCGCGTCAGGCCCACGGCGAGCAGTTCCCGCAGCAAGCCCCGGGAATCGGGCTCGTTGGGGCGGGCCTCGAGCCCCACCGTCTGTAGCTGAGCGCGCAGGAACTCCCTCGACGTGGAGAGGAACGCGGGAGCGTCGTACAGGGGGCGGAACAGGTCCGAGAGCGCCGTCACGAGGGAGCGGACCGGAAGTTCCTCGGTGAGCGAGGTCCCGGCGCGGACGAGCTTCAGGAAGGCACCCAACGGGACGAGTCCCGCGTAGACGAACGCCTGGGAGTCGACCACGAGCCCCCACTGATCGACCGGAGCCATCGAAGGGAACTCTTCCATCATCTGGTCGAAGAGGGCGGGGTCGTAGTGCACCCGGGCGAAGGCCGTCCGACCGGGGTCGATGCGAAGTCCTTTCGGCGAACTGGCCCCGAGGGTCAGTTCGGCCCCTTCGAAGAGGGTCGTGACCACTCCGCTCGCCGAAGCGACGCGCAACGGGATCGGCCAGAGCCCCGGCGAGGCGGCCCCGTCCGCCCGGAACCGTTCCTGGCGGAGGGTGAGCCGGCCACCCGCCCATTGGGCGTGAATGATCGGGTATCCGGGCCGGGTGATCCACTCGGTCATGACCTGCCCGACGGGTCGGTCCGAGACCTCGCCGAGCGCCGCCCAGAGGTCCTCGGCTCGGGCGTTGGCGTACCGGTGCTTCGCAAGGTACCGCGAAACTCCGTCTCGGAACGTCTCTTCTCCGAGGTAGGCCTCGATCATTCGGAGGACGGCCGCCCCCTTGCCGTACGTGATCGAGTCCGAGATCTCGCCGAGCGCCTCCGGCGAGCTCACGGGCACCTTGATCGGATGCGTGGAGGAAAGAGAGTCCTGGTCGAGCGCGAGCAGAACGTAGTTGGCGAGGAAGGTCGACCAGGGGTCCTCCTCGGGGTACCTCCGGCTCACGATCCGGTGGCCGACGAACGTCGCGAAGCTCTCGTTGAGCCAGAAATCGTCCCACCATACCGGCGTGACGAGGTTCCCGAACCACTGATGGGCGATCTCGTGTGCGAGCACCAGGAGATTGATCCGCCGGTCCCGAACGCTCGTCGTCCGGTCGACGAGGACCATGTTCTCCCGGAAGGCGATCGCGCCCCAGTTCTCCATCGCCCCGGCCCAGAAGTTCTCGAGCGCGATCAGGTCGAGCTTCGGGAGCGGGTAGGGGGTGTGATAGTACTCCTCGTAGGCAGCCAGGAGCTCCGTGGCTCGCTCGGCGGAGAAGCGCCCTGCCGCGGCCCGTCCGGGGGAAGCGGCGACCGTGACCGACCAGCGATTCCCGGGGACCGTGATCGTATCGAAGGGCCCGACCCCGAGGTACAGGAGGTAGGCGGACATCGGAGGTGTCGGGTCGAAGGTGAGTTCCTTTCGGCCACCGACGGGTCGCTCGGACCGGAGAGCCGTGTTGAAGACCGCCTTCACGTCCTCGTCAACAGTGAGCACCAGCCGGTAGACCGTCTTCACCGTGGGATGCTCGAACGTCGGGAGGAGCCGGCGGCTCCCCGTCGGGAACATCATCGTCGTCAAGCAGTACTCCGGACCGGAGGGAGAAACGTACAGGCCCACGAGCGAATGGGGGTCGGCAGCGCCTCGGTAGGTGATCTCGAGCCGGTGCGGTTGGGACGAGATCCCGGCGAACTCGAGGACCCCTTTCGCGGCGTCCTCCCGGAACGGAGCGGGCCGGCTGTCGAGGGTCGCCGAGTCGATCGTCAGCTGGGCGGAATCGACCACGAGAGGGTCGGTGGCGCCCTCGACCTCCATCGATACCTTTCCCGTGAACGACTTCTCGCGGTATCGTAAGTCGAGCCACCAGTCGACGCCGGTGATCCGCATACGGGTCCCTCACTTCGCCCGCGGTGATATCGATTGGCCCGGAGCCCGCGAACGCCCCCACGCTTCGGAATGAAGGACGCGCGCGACCGCCGGGCCGTCGCGCGAAGTGTGATTGAGCGCGCGCCGCTCAGCGCCCTCGCGACCTCGGGCTTACTCGTAGGAGACGTCCGAGCGCATGTACGCCCGGGTCGCCAGGAACAGGACGACCGCCATCTCCACCAGAAGCACGATCATCTGGTAGACGTCGGTGGCGTTCAGGGTCCCGGAATACCCACCCCGAACCGCATCCGCCACGTACGTGAGCGGGTTCACCTGGAAGAGGACCCGGAGGACGATGGGTAGCCCGCTGCTCAGCGGGTAGAACACGGTGCTCGCGAAGTTCACGACAAAGAGGAGGAGAATCTGGATGCTGTTGTACGCAGTGTTCGACTTTACGAGGGCGGAGATGTACAGCATCAGCGCTCCGAAGAAGATCGAACCGACCGTGATCGACCCGAAGATCACGCCGAGGGTGAACAGCCCTGTGGGGACCGAACCCAGGAGGAGGTACGCGACGCCGAGCATGACCGCGGCCCCCGCGAGGCCGAACAGGATCGACGTGAGCATGATCCCGAAGAGGTATTGGAGCCGTGTGAACGGGCCCATAAGGAGCTGGGAAAGCATCCCCCAGCGACGGTCGGCCCAGAGCATGCTGCCGCCGACCGTGCCCGCCATCACCACCTGGAACGACATTATCCCGGGCGTCAAGTACGTGAGGTAAGTATTCCCGGCTCCGCTCGCCGAGGAGACGGACTGGAACCCGAAACCGAAGAACACGAGATACAGGGCGGGCAGCCCGATGAGAATCGTCAGGCTTCCTGGGTCGGTGTTGACCAGGATGTTCCGGTAGACCAGCCGGAGCACGTTAGGCATCGGCAAGGGACTCGCCTCCGTGACCGACCGAATGGAGGAAGACGTCCTCGAGGGAGTTCTTCCTCACGTTCAGCCACTCCAACTGCATCCCTTGGGTCTGGGTGAGCTCGGCGATTTTCGAGAGCGCCGACTTCGCGTCGTCCGTGAGGATCACCGCGGAGCCGCCGCTCACGGTCACGGTCGTCCCAGGGCCGAGTCGCTCGGACAAGAGGGAGAAGAACCTCGCCACGTCGCCGTTGCCGACCGTCAGGTCGATCGTCTTCTTGCCACCGTAGAGGCGCTTCAAGTTCTCGATGGAATCGAGGACGAGGATCTTGCCCTCGTCGATCACCGCGGCGCGGTCGCAGAGGTAGTCGGCCTCCTCGAGGTTGTGGGTCGTGAAGACCACCGTGAGCCCTCGCCGCACCTCCTCGCGGACCGAGTCGAGCAGGGTCCGGCGCATGATCACGTCGAGGCCGACGGTCGGTTCGTCCAGGAAGAGGACCTCCATGTCGTGCATGAACTCCCGGGCGACCTGCACGCGGCGCTTCTGACCCCCCGAGATGTCGAACGCCCGTCGCTTGCGGATGTCCGTGAGACCGAACTTCGTGAGGAGGAGCTCACGGCGGCGCCGGCTCTCGGCCTTGGGGATGCCCCACAACATGCCGTAGACGTCGAGGTTCCTCTGGACGGTGGTGAAGTCGAACGACTCGCCCTGCTGGACCACTCCGATCTTGCGTCGGATCTTCTGGCCATCGTGGGCCGGGTCCATGCCGAGGACACGCAACGTCCCCGAGGTCGGGTGGATCAAGGTGGTCATCGCCTTGATCAGGGTCGACTTGCCAGCCCCGTTCCGGCCGAGGAGGCCGAACACCTCCCCCCGGCGGACCGTGAAGCTGACCCCATCCAAGGCGAAGCGGCGACGGTCGTAGGAATGCCGGAGGTTCTCGGCCAGGACGACGGGGTCGGATCCGCCCGTCGTCGTCGCCACCGTTAGGGGCCGGTCGATCACAGGTCGATACCTATCAGTCGCTCCCAATAAGCGATGCTCACCTCAAATGAGCAACACCGGAGAGCAGACGAGCGTCTCGTGATTGGGGTGCTCGGACGGCGGCTCGGGCTTCGGGTCGGGTCCCGGAGGTCCCTGCGCCCGCCGCGGTGCCTGTTCTGGGCGGACGCTCAGGTCCCCCTCACACGGGGGACTCGATATCCGAGTGAAGGCGATAGACGAACATCCGGTCCGCGGCGGTCTCCGGAAGCCCCCCGGTGGTGAGATACAACCGCACGGCCGGTGCGTTGGTGGCGTCGACGAACACGAAGACCTCCTCGAACCCCAGCTCTCGGCAGTCTTTGAGCAACGACGAGATGAGCGCCTTCCCCACTCCGCGTCGACGGAAGCTCTCGTCCACACTGATCTCGTAGAGGAACATTTGCTTCCGCTTGGACCTCAGCTGGCTCAGCTCCGTCCCCCGGAGGAACCCGACCACCTCGCTCCCCTCGTAGGCGACGAGGAACACGTTCCGGTCGTCGGCGAGGTAGCCCCGCGCGGCCACCAGTTCCGGGGTCTCGTCCATGAGGTGCGCCGCGTGCAGAACCTCCAGCTCTCCTCCGGGGCCGAGGCGTCGGACACGCATCGATGCCCTCACCCTCCGCCGATACTTGGACTCTGGGGGCAAGCGGGCCATGGCACATCGTGCCGGGAAGGAACGTGCCGAGAGAACCTGAGCAGAGAGAGCGTTGCGCGTTGGGCGCGATGTCGGTTCCACCGCGGAAGGATCCTCTCCACGGTTTCTCCAGGACGGCTCTGCTCTCCGGCAGGAGCGGTGGGCGGTCCCGCGAGGCGTCGAGCGCATGCCCTCCCGGCTCGGAATCGAAGTTCGGCGCGACCGGAGTCCTTATCCACTGGTCGGGATGCCCGCGTATCCACCGAGTGGACCGAGGAGCCTCATGAGAACCATCGTCCGAGTAGGAACCGTCGTCGCCGTGCTGGTCTTGGTGTTGCTGTTGGGCGCAACAGCGTCGGCGGCCAGCCCCCAAGTCCGGTCCGTCGGGTCGGCCCTCACGCCCTCAAGCATTCTCCTGCCGGCGGTCTCGGTGACGAAGAACATCTCGGTAGGCAAGGACCCCCAAGCCGTGGTTTACGACCCGGCTACCCGCATGATCTACGTGGCCGTCGAGGGTACGAACTCGGTCAAGGTGATCAACGCCACCACGAATGCGGTCGCGAAGACGATCCCGGTCGGAAAGGAACCCGTCTCGATTCTCTACAACCCGTCCAATAAGGACCTCTACGTCGAGAACCTCGGATCCTCGAACTTCTCGGTCATCGGGTCGGGCAACAAGGTCGTGTCCACCGTGGCCATCAAAGGCACTCTCTTGGGGACGACGCTCTACGACCCCGCGAACGGCAACGTCTACACCCTCTCCTACAGCGTGACCCCGACGTACACGGTCGACTACAACCTCTCGAAGATCAACAAGACGAGCGAGAAGGTCACGGTCATCCCCGTCGGGGCTGGGGGCGCCTTCGCCGGATACGACAACGCCTCCAAGTCGGTCGTAGTCTCGGACTCCTCGATCGCGAAGCTGTCCGTGGTGAACAGCACGACCAACTCGGTCACGACCGTGGCCTTGCCCGTAGGGTACAGCCCCACGCAGGGCCTCTACGACCCCGCGACCAAGGACTTCTACGTCCTGGACGAGGCGTACGGTCCTCACGGGTCCACGGGAACCGGCAACGTTTCCGTGCTGACCGCCTCGAACACGATTGCGACCACGATCAAGACCGGCACCGACCCCTCGTTCCTTCAGCTCGACCCCGTGAACCACGCAGTCTACGTCACGAACTTCGGGAAGCTGAACACCACGACCGACAGATATCCCAATTCCACGCTAACAATCATCAGCACTTCGAACAAGGTGGCCGCTACCCTGAAGGTCGGAAAAATGGCGGGAATCATCGCCTACTCTCCCAAGACCAACGACCTCTACGTTCCCTGCGCCGAGTCGAACCGCACCTACATCGTGAACGCGACCACGAACACGCTCATCGGCACCGGAATCGCTACCCAGCAGTACCCGTTCGTCGCGGTCTACGACCCGGCGAGCGGAGACGTTGTGGTCGTGGGCGACGCGAACTTCACGGGGAAGGCCGTTAAGAGCGACCTGACCGTGATCTCGACCTCGAACAAGGTCGCGAACATCATCGTCCTCGGGGTCGGGCCGGTCGGCGGCGACGCCTACGACCCCGCGACGAAGGTCTCCTACGTCACGAACGGCGGCGCGGGGACCGTTTCGATCATCAACTAGGGCCGCGCCCGGTCGACCGGCCCGCGCCTCCGCCCCCCGGTGGACGGGGCGCCTCCTGCCACGATACCTACTTTACCCGGGCGTACGTCCCGCCCTCCGAAGCCCGACCGAGAGCCTCGGGCAGGGCGAAAGGCCTGAGATGACTCGTTCCGTGTTATCCCTCATCCCTCGGCGTTCTCGAGGCAACCGAAAGGGAAGGGTCCATGCCTCCGAGTGGGTCTTGGACGTCGGCCGTAATCCCTGCCGTTTCCTTGAGGGTCGAGGCGCGACGTGACCGAGGGGCGAAGGATTCCCGGGGTCGACATGCTGGGAGGCTTCAGCACTCGATCCTTGGAGGTGGTCCAGCGGGAGTTCCGGGACCCCTCCCTCGAGGGACGCCGACTGTTCGCGGAAGCGTTCGGGACCTTCTTGCTGGTCCTGGTGGCGGCCGGAGGTCCGGTCGTCAACGCCGTCAGCGGAGGGAAGCTGAGCCTCGCCTCCCAGGTCGCCGCCCCCGGCCTCATGGTGATGGCGATCATCCTGTTCATGGGTGCGACCTCGGGCGCGCATCTCAACCCGGCCGTCAGCATCGCGTTCGCCGCCCGCAAGGACTTCCCGTGGAGGCGCGTCCCGGGCTACATCCTCGCGCAGTTGCTCGGCGCGGTGCTCGCCATCGGCTTGTTGTCGTGGCTCTTCGGGCACGCGGGGTCGCTCGGGGCCACCAATCCCGGGCCAGGGTTCACCGCCCTCCAGGCGCTCGTCCTCGAAGTGGTCCTCACCGTCGGGCTCGTGAGCACGATCTTGGGCACGGCCTCCCGAGCCCAGAACATCGGGTCGCTGGCGGCCATCGCGGTCGGAGGGTACATCGTCCTAGCGGGGCTCTGGGCCGCCCCGGTCGGCGGGGCCTCGATGAACCCGGCTCGGTCGATAGCCCCGGACCTCGTCCTAGGGAACCTTGGGAACGCATGGATCTACATTGTGGGCCCGATCCTCGGCGGACTGCTGGCGGTAGGCATCGCGCACATCCTCCGGGGTCCCGGCGGCGACCGACCCGCCATCGAGGCGGCCCAGGGAAGGTTGCCGGAGATCCTCGGGCAGTCCGCGCACGAGGCCCATGTAAGGCCGGAAGAGGCGCCGCCCCCCTCGAACTCCCGGAAGGACGGGCTGGGATGACCGAGACGTTCGGGGGACTCAAGCTTCCCCCCGGCGGGAAGGTGGACCTAGCGCACAGCGATGCCTCCGACACGTCGAGCTGGAGAAGCGGTCGGCGGAAGGGAGAAGCGGCGCTCCTAGGTCTTCGCGAAGAGCTGGACCGGCTCCAGGAGCTGTTCTACGCCGACGCGCGACGAGGCCTCCTCGTGATCCTCCAAGGGATGGATACCAGCGGGAAGGACGGGGTCATCCGGCACGTGTTCGAGGGGGTCAATCCCCAGGGGGTGCGGGTCAGCTCGTTCAAGAAACCGACCCCGGAAGAGTCGGCTCATGACTTTCTCTGGAGGATCCACCGGTCGGCGCCCGCGAAGGGCGAGATCGTGATCTTCAATCGCAGCCACTACGAGGACGTCCTCATCGCCCGGGTCCACCAGCTCGTGCCCCAGAAGGTCTGGTCCAAGCGGTTCGACTCTATCAACCAGTTCGAGCGGGAGCTCGTCGAGGAGGGCATCTCGATCCTGAAGTTCTTCCTCCACATCAGCCGCGAGGAGCAGCGGGCGCGCCTGCGGGACCGGATCGACGATCCCACCAAGCGGTGGAAGCTGAACGACGCCGACTTCCAGGAGCGCATGTACTGGGCCGAGTACCAGGCGGCCTACGAGGACCTGCTCCATCGGACGAACACCTCTTGGGCCCCGTGGTACCTCCTGCCGTCGGACCACAAGTGGTTCCGGAACCTGGCGGTCTCCACCATTCTGGTGGAACAGCTGAGGGCGATGAAGCTCCGATATCCCCGGCCGACGGTCGCGGTCTCTTCCTTGAAGTTGGAGTAGAGGAGCTCAGGTAGCGAAGCCGGGCAGGGTCGCCCGGTCCGTCGAGCAGTCGCTTTTTTATATGAGCGCTTTCTTACTTATCGAGAAGGAAACCTGGGACCCGACCGTCACGTGTCGGCGGCCCTGGGAGAAGAACCATGCCCAAAATCATAGGGATCGATCTAGGGACCAGCAACTCCGCGGCGGCCGTGCTCGAAGGCGGACGCCCGGTGATCATTCCGAGCTCAGAAGGAACGACGGTCGGGGGAGGAAAGGCGTTCCCCTCGTACGTGGCGTTCACGAAGGACGGTCAGCTGATCGTCGGGGAGCCGGCTCGCCGACAAGCGATCTCGAACCCCGAGGGGACCGTCACCGCGTTCAAGCGGAAGATGGGAACGGACTACCAGTACACCCTCCACGGAAAGAAGTACACGCCCCAGCAACTGTCGGCGTTCCTGCTCCAGAAGATCAAGCGGGACGCGGAGGCGTTCCTCGGAGACAAGGTCGAGAAGGCCGTCATCACCGTCCCGGCCTACTTCAACGACAACCAACGCCAGGCGACGAAGGACGCGGGCGCGATCGCCGGCCTCGAGGTCATCCGGATCATCAACGAGCCGACCGCCGCGTCGCTCGCCTACGGGCTCGACAAGGCGAGTAAGGCCCAGAAGATCCTCGTCTTCGACCTCGGCGGAGGGACCCTCGACGTGACCCTGATGGACTTCGGCGAGGGGGTTTTCGAGGTCATGTCAACGAGCGGCGACACCCAGCTCGGCGGGACCGACATGGACAACGCGGTGACCGAGTGGATCGCCGCGGAGTTCCAGCGGGAGTCCGGCGTCAACATCCGGTCCGACAAGATGGCGATGCAGCGGGTGCGCGACGCGGCCGAGAAGGCAAAGATCGAGCTCTCCTCGACCATGGAGACCCAGATCAATCTCCCGTTCCTCACGGCGACCCATGAGGGTCCGAAGCACCTCGCGCTCCCCTTGAGCCGGGCGAAGCTCGAGGAGCTCGTGCGGCCGATCGTGGACCGGTGCCGGACCCCGGTCGAGCAGGCGATCAAGGACGCGAAGGTCGGGAGGGACCAGATCAGCCGGGTCGTCCTCGTCGGCGGCCCCACCCGGATGCCGATCGTTCAGAAGTTCCTCGAGCAGTCCGTCGGCCGGCCGATCGAGCATGGCGTCGACCCGATGGAATGCGTCGCGATGGGCGCGGCCGTCCAGGGCGGCGTGCTCGCCGGCGAGGTGAAGGACGTCGTGCTCCTGGACGTGACCCCGCTCTCGCTCGGGCTCGAGACCCTCGGCGGGGTCTCCACGCACCTCATCGACCGGAACACCACGATCCCGACCCGCAAGAGCCAGATCTTCACGACCGCCGCGGACAGCCAGTCGACGGTCGAGATCAAGGTCTACCAGGGCGAGCGTCCGATCGCGGCAGACAACGTCGCGCTCGGGAGCTTCCTCCTCAACGGCATCCCTCCCGCGCCCCGGGGCGTTCCGCAGATCGAGGTCTCGTTCGACATCGACGCGAACGGGATCCTAAACGTCTCCGCGAAGGACCTCGCCACGGGCCGCAAGCAGGGGATCACGATCACCGCTTCGAACAAGCTCTCGAAGGACGACGTCTCGAAGATGGTCCATCAGGCGGAGGAGTTCGCCGAGAAGGACCGCGAGCGGGCCGAGCTCATCCAGACCCGCAACACCGCCGAATCCCTGGCCTACGAGGCCGAGAGGGTCCTCGCCGACGCGAAGGAGAAGATCTCTGGGAGCGAGGCCGACACGATCCGGGAGAAGGTGAAGGTCCTCCGGGAGACCGTCGAGAAGAAGGACGTCACGGTCCAGGAGATCCGCGACCGCACCGACGAGCTGACGAGGGCGCTGCACGCGGTGGCCCAGAAGCTCTACCAGTCCGCTACCGCCCCACCGACCGACACGGGCGGGAGCCAGGTTCCCCCGAGCGGCGGCGGGTCCGAGGCCCCGCCCTCGGGCGGGTCGGGTCCCGTGGACGCCGACTTCAAGGTCGTCGACTCCGACAATAACGCGGAGAAGAGTCCGCCGTAGGGCAGCCTTCCGTCACCCGGGGGGGAGGGGTCGGGGCCACTCCCGACCCACCGGGGGTCCCACGTACTCGATCTCGGGTCGGATCAACCGATTGTCGGCGGCCTGTTCGAGCGCGTGGGCGGTCCAGCCGGCCGTCCGGGCCACCGCGAAGGTCGGGGTGAACATCTCTCGGGAAAGTCCGACGGCCTCGAGCACGACCGCGCTGTAGTACTCGACGTTCGTGAACAGCCGACCCTCCGGCCGCGTGCGTTGGAGGGCGGCAAGAGCGGCCCGCTCGACCGCTTCGGCGAGCTCGAGCCGGGCCGGCTCCGCGACCGAGCGCGCGATCCGGTGCAAGACGACGCCGCGCGGGTCTTCGGTCTTGTACGCCCGATGCCCGAACCCGAAGAGAAGCTCTCGGCGGGCGAGGCGCTCGGCGACCCACGCCTCGGCCTGCTCGGGCTTCCCGACCGCGTCCAGCATATCCGAGACGCGGCTCGGCGCACCCCCGTGGAGCGGGCCCTTCAGCGTGCCCAGCGCCGCGGTGGCCGCGCTGATCAGGTCGGAGCGGGTCGATATCGCGACCCGAAGCGCGAACGTCGACGCGTTCATCCCGTGGTCGGCGAGCAGGCAGAGGTATCCCTCGAGGGCCCGGACCCGTTCGGGCGAGGGTTCCTCCTCGGTGAGCATCCACAGGTAGTTCGCTGCCTGCGAGAGCTCCGGACGAGGACGGACCGCGGTCTTCCCTCGGGACCGACGGACGGACCGAGCGAGGAGGACCGGGGTCTGGGCGATGAGGCGGAAGCCCTCGGCGAGGCTCGGCGGGTATCCGAAGCTCCCGTCGCCGAGCGAGGAGAGGATCGTCCGCAGGGCTTCGAGCGGGGGTAGGCTCGCCGGCAGCGCATCCACGACGCGCTCGGATACGAGGGGCGGTTCCCGGGCCGCCTTCAGCGCGAGCACCACCTCCGGAGACGGGTCGGCGGCAGGGGGTTCGCCGTAGAGGAGGAGGTGCACGATCGATTCGTACGGGACGCCCGGGACGAGCCGACGTACGTCGAACCCGCGGTATGCGAGTTCGCCGGTTTGCCCTCCTACCCAGGAGATCTGGGACCTTCCTACGACGACGTCATCCAATCCCTTGGAAGCATGGGCGGGGGGCACGGCGGGCCGAACCCGGTCGGCAAATAATCCTTCGCCCTACCCGGAAAACGCTAAAGGTGGCGCCCGGGTCGTGCTCGCGATGGCCGACGGCCCAACATACGTCGTGGAACGACTCCTTCAGCAGCGGGTGACGCTCGAGCTGAAGGACTCGCGGACATTGACGGGGAAGCTCCTTGGGGCGGACGAGCACATGAACGTCGTGCTGGACGACGCCGAGGAACGCACGTCCGAGGTCACGCGACATCTGGGCCGAGTCGTCCTGCGCGGGTCGAACGTCGTCACCCTGAACGCCCCGCAAGGCGCGACAGGGAAACCGTCCTGATGGGACCCTCGAGCGGCGCCCGCTTCGAGAAGGTCCGTCCCCGACCGAAAGGCGAGGCGCTCGCCGTCCTCAAGCTGCTCGCGATTGCGGGGGGGGACCACACCGCGGTCGTGCTCACCTCCCGCGAGGTCGGTAAGAGGGTCGGGGTAAGCCAGCAGGCGGCCGATCGATACTTGCTCGCCCTCGAAGCGAAAGGCCTCCTCACCCGGTCCCTGGCACAACGGCGCCAGCGCCTCCTGCTCACGCCCGCGGCGATGCAGTTGCTCCGCACCGAGTACCACGGCTACCGTCGGATCTTCGAAGGTCCGGCGAAGGTCTCGCTCTCGGGGAAGGTCGCTTCCGGTCTCGGAGAGGGGCGGTACTACCTCAGCCAGCCGGGGTACGTCATCCAGTTCACCGAGAGACTCGGCTACTCTCCCTACCCGGGGACCCTCAACGTACGTGTGGGCCCCGAAGCCCTCCGCCGGGCCTCGATCGTTTCCGAGTGGACCGGGGTGCGGATCGACGGGTTCCACGCGAGCGGACGTACGTTCGGCGGGGCGATGTGCTTCGCCGCCCAGATGAACGGTCACCCCTGCCACCTCATCCACCCTGACCGAAGCCACTACAAGGACGTCATCGAGTTCATCGCCCAGGACTGTTTGCGGGAATCCCTGCACGTCCGGGACAACGACCTCGTCCAGGTCGCCATCGAGGAGTCGTGACGCCGGAGTCGGTCGGGCGCTCGGTCGCCCGGAACCGTCAACCGGAGCCCGCCCCTTCGGGCGAGGCACGACGGTACGTCCGCCAGTGGGTCGAGGACGAGGCGATCGGCCCCGAGCGGGTCCGCGCTTTCGTGCTGATCCTGCGCACCCGCGGATGCTACTGGGCCGACGTCAAAGGCTGCTCGATGTGCGGGTACTCGAAGGACACGCTCGGACGCTCCGCCACTCCGGACGAGCTCGCGGAGCAGCTCGCCCGAGCCCTCGCGAGGTACCGAGACGAGCCGTACGTGAAGGTCTACACCTCAGGAAGCTTCCTCGACGACCGCGAGGTCGACCCGGCCAGCCGAACGGCGATCGTCTCGGCGTTCTCGGGCCGGGCGCGCCGGTTCCTGTTCGAGACGTTGCCCGAGTTCGTCCGACCGGAGCAGATGAACCCGCTCAAGGCGGCATTCGAGGGCGAGCTCGAGGTCGCGCTCGGTCTCGAATCAACGGACCCGACCGTCCTCGGCCGGTTCGTCAACAAGGGTTCCTCCCCCGCCGAATACCTCGCGGCGGCGGACCGTCTGGCCTCGCTCGGCGCTCGGAGGAAGGCCTACCTTCTCCTGAAGCCTCCCTACCTGACCGAGTCGGAAGCGGTCGCCGACGTCGTGCGGTCGGTCCGGGAGGCCGCGGCGCACTTCGACTCGATCTCGGTCAATCCCGTGCACATCCAGAACGGAACGGTGGTCGAGTGGCTGTACCACCGGGGGCGATACCGGCCTCCCTGGCTCTGGTCGCTCGTGGAGGCCCTCCAGGAAGGCGCTGCGGTCCGTGGGACCTCCCGTCTGGTCTCCTTCCCGACGGCGGGAGGGCTCGCCCGGGGCCCGCATAACTGCGGCAGCTGCGACGCTCGGGTCCTCGCCGCGATCCAGGAGGCTTCCCTCTCCCAGGAGTTTGCTCCGCTCGACGAGCTCGACTGCCCGTGCCGAGCGGAGTGGCGGTCGTCGCTCGCCTACATGCCGCTCGGGGTGGAAGCGTGACCAGCCTCGTCCCGCGCCTGCCGGCGCACGCGGTCGACGCGATTGGCCAGTTCCTGAGGGCCCACGCGCTCGGGAGCGGTGCCGACGGCGTGGTGGTGGGGCTCTCGGGTGGGATCGACAGCGCGCTCGTGGCTCGACTCGCCCGCGACGCGCTTGGCGCCGGCCACGTTCTGGGCGTGCTCCTGCCCGACGCTTCCTTCCCGGACCCGCTCCTCGAGGAGACCGAAACGTACGCGCGGGAGCTCGGGATCGAGTCTCGGACGGTCCCCATCGAGCCGGTCGAGCACGTCTACCGGACGGTCCTTCCCGAGCTCGCCGACCGGGTTTCCCTCGGCAACGCGAAAGCCCGGATCCGGATGACCGTCCTCTACGCCATCGCGCGTGAGCGCCACCGTCTCGTCGCCGGCACGGGGAACAAGTCCGAGCTCCTGCTCGGGTACTTCACCAAGTACGGGGATGGGGGCGTCGACCTCCTCCCCCTCGGGGACCTGTACAAGACGGACGTTCGGGCGATCGCCGAGGAGCTCGGACTGCCCGCGGCCATCCGGGCACGGCCCCCGACGGCGGGGCTGTGGGAGGGGCAGACCGACGAGGACGAGCTCGGGATCTCGTACACGGACGTCGACCAGATCCTCTACGGTCTCGAGCAGCTCCGCACCGAGGCCGAGATCGCTACCCTCACCGGGTTCCCCCTCGAGCGGGTCCGCGCGGTCACGAAGCGCGTCGCCCAGTTCCGCCACAAGCGACGCCCGCCGCCGATCCCCAAGGTCCGGCTCCGGACCATCGGGATCGACTGGCGAGACTGACGAATCGAGCGAGCGGCTCCGCCTCCCCCCGGCCGGCGTAACGTTTTACCCGCCCACGGCTCGGGGCGCCATCCGCTGACACTGTACCCCTATGGACCGAGCGACCTACCAGCGCCTCTACGATGCCCTTGTCACCTACGAGGACGTCCACCGGGTCGCGCACAGCGAGCATTGGAACGAGGAGCTCCTTTTCGTCATCCACACACACCGCGTGACGCGCGACGCGACCCGTCGGTTCTACGTCGTGAAACGACAACTCCCCCGTCTCGTCTCCCAGTGGAAGCACGGAAGTTCGATCCTCGACATCGCCCGGGAATGGAAGTTCCCGCCGGTCCTGATGGGCCAGCAGATGCTGGGCGAGCTCGGCATCCCCCGGAAGAAGGTCTGGGGGGCGTTCCTCCACCCCGAGACCGCCCCGGACGCGCGCCTCCGCAAGGAGGTCGACGAACTCCTCGCGGCGGACATGATCTACTCCCCGCACGGAATGGATCTCCAACGCGAGCGCGGTCGGAAGGGCGAGGAGCGCCTGCAGAACTGGCTCGAAAAGCACGGCATCGGGTTCCGGACCGAGAAGGACATCCGCGGCAAGTTCGCGAAGACCCCGGACGCGCTCCTGGACGAGCCGATCATTTTCTACGGTCAGAAGCTCACCTGGATTGAATCGAAGGCGAACTTCGGGGACGACGTCGAGCTGCGGAAGAACCTACGGCGCCAGCTGGCCCCGTACACCGAGATCTTCGGGGAAGGGGCCGTCGTCTACTGGTACGGCTACGTGGACGGAGCCGAATCGCCCCCGGGGATCCTGCTCTGGGACGGGGACACCTTCGAGGCGATCACACCGGTCGTACCGCCGCGCTCCGAGCGACCTCACGCTGCGCACCCGTCGCGAGATCACGCTCGACCAGGGCATCCGGGCCCACCTCCCGCAGCCCCAGGATCAGGGCACGGCGGCTCCGGCGGCGCGCCGCCTCCTTGAGCTGGCGCGAGAGGTTCCGGGACAGTAGGTCGCAGTCGGCGCTCAGGCCGGCGCGCCGCAGCTCCTGAACGAGGGCGATCGCGTCGGCGTGCCGAGCCGGGTCGGCGACGGCCACGAACGTGTCGAGGGGCGGTTCCCCCTCGGGCCAGCGCCCGGCGTCCTTCAACAGGATCTCGAGGGTCTGGTCGCCGATGGCGATCCCCGCGGCCGGCGTCGGGGGGCCTCCGAACAGCTCGATCAAGTGGTCGTACCGGCCTCCCCCGAACAGCGACCGGGAGTCGCCCTGCTTCGCGTACCCCTCGAACACGATCGACGTGTAGTAGGCGATGCCCCGAACGACCGTCGGGTCGAAGACCGTCCGGTCGGCGAGCCCTGCCCGGTCGAGCAACGAGAACAGCTTGCGGACCCGCTCGACCCCCTCCATCGCCGCTGCGTCGAGCCCACCGCGGGAGAGTTCGGCCAGGAACGGCTCCAAGCTCGCGGGAGGGACCCCCATGCCGACGCTCTCGAAGAACGAGCGCAGCGTCTCGATCCGGTCGGCCATGACACCGGCGGAAGCGAGCCCCTTCTCGAACTCCGCGGTGGAGATCTTGCGGTACTGGTCCACGGCCCGGAAGAACGGGCCGGTCTCACGAGCTCCCGCCCGACGGCCGAGGCCATCGGCGATCGCGCGGTCGCTCACCCGGAACGCGTACAGGCCCTGCGCGCCGACCTCGTCGAGGAGGAGCGCGGTGGTCGCCAGGATGTCCGCCTCGGCCTCGACCCCGGGCACCCCGAGGATGTCGAGGTTGAACTGCACGAACTCCCGGGTCCGTCCGGCCTGGGGCTCCTCGTAGCGCCAGGACTTCGAGACGGTGAACCATTTCACGGGGAGCGGTTCCGACTTCGCCCGGGCCGCGAAGACGCGCGCCAAGGACGGCGTCGTTTCCGGGGCGAGGGCGACCGGGCGGTCCCCCTTGTCACGGAACATCCAGGCCTGCGCCGCAATCCCCTCCCCGCTCTTCGTCTGGTAGAGCTCGAAGCTCTCGACGCACGGGGTCTCGAGCTCGCTGTAGCCCCCCCGACGGGCCGCGGAGCGCATGCGGCGACGGATCTCGGAACGGGCGCCGGCCTCGGGAGGTGGATAGTCCCGAAACCCTCGCAACGCCTCGGTCGGCACGTCCCGTCGACCTCGGGCCGGTTAATTATCTATGCGGAAGGGTCGTCCGAACGGGTCCCGGACGCAAGGACGCCGACCCCGCCCTCCGCCGGCCCCGCCGGAAGGAGCTGGTCGGCGAACGTCCTGAGGCGACGATAGGCGGTAAGCACTCCCACGAAATTGCGCTGACGGAGCTCCGTGGCGACCTCCCGGAGGTCCGTGACGGCCGGCGCGATGTCGGCCCCGGCGCTGCGAGCATCGTTCATCCGGTCCCGGATCCTCCTCAGATCCTCGAAGAACCGGGGCTCGAGGACCGTCCACAGCGCGACGGCGCCGCGCGCGAGCAGCTGTTCTGCGTCCGAGCGCCGGCCTTGCGAAAGGAACTTCCGTCCCTCCTCGAGGGGACCCTGGGCCGGAGCGGGGTCGCCGCCGAGCTCTCGGATCGTCTGGGCGAGCAGGTCGCATTCGGTGAGAAGGATCCGGCCGACCTGCCACTCCTCCTCGACCCTCAGGAGCTCGTCCCGGACATGGCTCAACCGCCGCAGCGCTCCCGCGAGGTCACCGAGCCGGATCGATTCGCGGACCGCGTCGAGCTCGACGTCCGCGCTCGGGGTCGGGATCAGTTGTGCGACCTCGTTGCGATGGGCCAGGGTCGCCTCGAACTCCTCCGCGAGGGAGCTCAAGAGATGAACGAACATCTCTCGGGCCGCCACCTCGAGGGAGGTCTCATCGCCCGAGAGCGAGGCGGCGTTCGTGCGCGCCTCGAAGTCGGTGAAGTCCGCGCCCATGCGGCGGCCGAGCTCGAAGTATTCCTGGACCCGTCGCCGGAGCTCGGCGTCGGTCTTGGAAGCCGGCAACGCGGGAAGCTCGCGGAGCGGAGCCACTTCCTTGGCCACCGGCTTTCGGGCCCCCGGAGCGGACCGCACGGAGGGAGCCGGTCGACCCGGTCGGCTCATGAGCCCCTGCGAAGGGGCCCCCGAGAGCGGAGCCGGCTTCCCGAGGTCGATGGTCGCGAGCAGCTCCCCGATCGTACGGACGTACGCCGGGTCCCGGTCGGAGGAGCTCCCCGCGGCCTCCCGAACGGCGGCGAAGAGCGTCACGGACAGGTGACAGGCCGGGCATTGGGTCGCCGGGTCGGCCACGGCCGACCCACACGCCGGACACGCAGACATGGCGGCCACTAGTTCCTCGCGGGCCGACGCGCTGTGCCGGACCGGACGGAGGGACCCCGGACGACGGGCCGGTAATGGGGGTCGGCCCGCATGGCGTGGAGCCGCCGGATCCGCTCGGGCGTGGGCGGGTGGGTGGAGAATATCGCCGCGAAGGAGGCCCCCCGGAACGGGTTGACGATGTAGAGGCTCGATTGCGCGGGGGACCCGACGTTCATCGGGCGCTGGACGTTCGCCACCTCGAGCTTCTGGAGCGCGCTCGCCAGGGCCTCGGGGTCGCCGAGCGTGAACGCCCCGACCTCGTCCGCCCGGAACTCGCGCGACCGCGACACCGCGAGCTGGATCAGCATCGCCGCGATCGGCGCGGTGATGAGCGCTAGGACCAGCACGATCGGGTTGACCCCGCTGCGGTTGTTGCTCCCCCCGAAGAACATCGAGAAGAACGCTATCTGCGCGGCGTAGGAGATCGCCCCGGCCAGCGTCGCGACGAACGTCATCAGGAGGACGTCCCGGTCGCGGATGTGGGCGAGCTCGTGCGCCAGGACCCCCTTGAGCTCCCGGTCGTTGAGCATCCTGAGGATCCCCTCCGTGGCGGCGACGATCGCGTGACGCTCGTCCCGCCCCGTGGCGAACGCGTTCGGGGTCTGGGTGGGGACGATGGCGATGCGGGGAGCGACCAGTCCGAACGAGGGGGCGAGCTCGTCCACGATCTGCGCGAGGCGAGGGGCCTCGGCGGGGCTCACGATCTTCGCCTTCGTGGACCAGAGGACGAGCCGGTCGCAGAGGAAGTACGAGACCAGGTTCAGCACGAGGGCGAGGCTGAGGGCGATGACGAGGCCGGCGAGCCACGATTGGAAGACGAACTCCCCGACGAGTCCCCCGATGACGACGAAGAGCGCGATGATGACGACGAAGAGGACGGCCGTGCGGACGCGGGCACCCATGGTACCGGACCGTCGAGGCTACCGTGGCCCCACTCAAAAGCGTTCGGTCATTCGGGAAAGACCCGTCAGGGTTCGGGGCCGAGCGGAGCCAGATGGCGACGCGCGGACGGGGTCGGATGGTACTCCCCCGGTCGGATCGGGGCCCGCAGTCGGGTCCGTCGGGCCGCCTCCGGGGGAAACCGCCGTCGGCACCGCGGGCAGCGAAACCCGCGGACGGCGCCGAGGGACCGGGTCGGTCGGTGGCAATCCGGGCAGGGGGGCGGGGAGCCGACCGTCCATCGGGGGACCAAGGAGACCACGCGAAGCCCCTCCATTTTCAGCACCGGACCGTCGCCCCGGCTCCCCCAGACCTCCACCCGGTCGCCCGGAACGAGGTGCCGGACGATGCGCGGCAACGTCTTCGTCGGTTCGAAGGCGATCACCTCGAGGGCGGTCCCTTCGCGGTCCACAATGCGGACCCGGACGTGGCCCCCTCGCAGGGTGTGGGGCGAGTCCACGACCCGTCCTGACACCCGACCGGAGCCGTACGGGCTCACCTCTCGGGCGAGCCGCGATACGAGGTGGTCGCCGGTCGCTTGGTTCGTCCGGTAGAGGACCCACCGGTCGACGGGCTCGGAGAGAACGTCGACCCGGGCCCTCAAAGGGGTTGAGGGCCGGGTCCCGCGGAGACCGAAGAGGATCGGGCAAGGAGTATGGGGGGTGACCAACAGGCGGCGGGTTCGCGGGTCGTGGCAGAGGAACAGCTCCGGATGGCGGCGGGCGGCGGCCCGGACCGACCCTGCGTCGACCCGTCGTCGGGCCCCCTCCCGCTCCACCGGGCGGTACGCGATCAGCTCCCAGGTGACCCGCCGGCCCGGCCAGGCGATCGCGGCACTGGCGCCCACGAGCCCTCGCCCGTCGCCTTCGGCGTGGACGACCGCGCCCACCGACTCGAGGTACTCCCGGGTCTCCTCGATCGGGACGATCTCGCGCACCGCGCGGTAGTAGAGCCGTGCGGGAAGCCGATGCCGCACGGCCACCAGGGCGGGGTCGGTCCGGGGTTCCCCCCGTCGCGAGCCCGCGAGCACGCGTTCCCACGCCTGTTCGAGAAACCTCTTCTCCTGGGACGCGGCCAGGGGCCGCCCTTTCGAGAAGCCCCAGATCGGGTGACCTTCGACCTCCCCCAATCGTCTCCGCCGGCCGTGACCGCGGCCGAATCGCGCGGCGAGCGCGGCGTTCCCTCGCGTCTTCCAAGGGATGTTGGGGTTCAGCCGGACGAGCCGCGGCTCTCCGATGAGGTCGACGCCCTCGTCCCGGGCGAGCGCGAGCAGTTCGGTCAGGACCCAGGTCGTGCAGCCACCCTTCGGGCTGTCCGTGTCGTCGATCCCGACCCAGATCGTGCTCACCCCCCCGCGCTCGGGCGCCGAGGGCTACCGGGCTCGCCGGCCTACGAGAGCCCCGCGAGGAGCTTGTGGTAGGCCGGCAGGTTCGTCTCGAGCCCGATGTCCGTGCGGACCGGACCGGGTCCGTCTCCGATAAGCTTCACCTCGAGCCCGTCCCGCCCGGCGACCTTGGGTCGGTGCATGACGCCGATCGGGATGCGGCCGGACTCGGTCGTCTCGAGGCAGAGGCGGAACATCGCCTTCCGGTCGGTCGGGTCGTAGCCGGCGAGGGTCGAGACGTCGAGCACCTTCTCGCGCCAGAGCTTGTACGTGTCGTTGTAGGTCACGCACGGGGAGAGGTCCTCGACGAAGGCGAAGCCGCGGCCCTCGCGGTTGAACTTGAGCGCCTCGGTGAGGACCGCCAACATCCCCTTCGGGTCCCCCGAGAAGGTTCGGGCGATGAAGTTCGGCGCCGGTATGGAGAGGGCGGTGAGGATCGACATGAACGGCGGCTCGACGTTCCCCTCGAACCCGATCTCGCTGGTCGGGGACGCCTGACCCTTGGTGAGGCCGTACGTCTCGTTGTTCATGACGATGTAGAGGATCGAGACGTTCTTCTTGAACGCGTGGATGAAGTGCCCCATCCCGATGGCGTAGCCGTCCCCGTCGCCGCCCGCCGCGACGACGGTAAGTGACGGGTTCGCGAGCTTCACGCCAACGGCCTGCGCGAGGAGGCGGCCGTGCACGGCGTGGATCCCGTTGACGTCCATGAAGTTGTGGATCGACCCGGAGCACCCGATTCCGCCGACGAGCACGAAGTCGTGTGTCGGGACGCTGAGCGCCGCGGCCGCGCGCTTGATCGTGGCGAGGACGCCGAAGTCCCCGCAGCCCGGGCACCAGATCGGCTGGGCGGGTTTCGCGGATTGCACCATCCTAGGCCACCCCCTTGACCTCGGCGACGATCTGCGGTGCGCGGAACGTCAGGCCGTCGTACTTCAGGAGGGAACGCAATTTCTCATGGTGCCAGGGCATCGCCTCCCGAAGGAGTCGAGCGAACTGGCCGGTGTAGTTGTGCTCCACGATGTAGGCGACGTCGACCTCCTTTAGGAACGGGTCGATCTCGTGCACCGGCACCGGGAACACCGTGCGGGCTTGCAGGTATCGGGTGGGCATCCCCCTATGCTCGAGCAGGCGCTGGGCTTCGAGGATCGGACCGGAGGTGCTCCCGAACCCGATAAGGCCGACCTTGGCGTTCGGAGGGCCGAAGAGGCGGCACGGCGGGAGCTCCGCGCGCGCGTGCACCATCTTCTCCATCCGTTTCTTCATCATCCGATACCGGTTCGTGGAGTTGACGGAGACGTGTCCCCACTCGTCGTGCTCGTTCCCCGTCACCTCGGCCCAGATGCCCGGGGTCCCGGGCGGGGCGTAGGCGCTCACGCCGTCGGAGGCGAACTCGTAGACCTTGTACTGGGCGAGCTTGGCGACGGCCTCGGGGGTGAGGCGCTTGCCGCGGTCGATGCGGACCTTCGACAGGTCGAACCGAGGGCTCGTCGCGGTGTTCTGGGAGAGCGCCTGGTCTAGGAGGAGGATCACCGGCAATCGCCAGCGTTCCGCGAGGTTGAGCGCGTCGACCGTGAGGTCGAAGCAGTCGACCGGGTCCGCGGGCGCGAGGATGAAGCGGGGATACTCGCCGTGGCCCAGGTTCGCGAGGTGAGACAGGTCCGATTGCTCGTGGCGGGTCGGCTGCCCGGTCGAGGGACCGACCCGCTGGCAATCCGCGATGACGACCGGGAGCTCCGCGATGCCCGCGTGCGAGATCCCTTCGCTCATCAACGCGAGACCCGGCCCGCTCGTGGAGGTCATGACTCGCGCGCCCGCGTAGGACGCCCCGATCACCATGTTGATCGAAGCCAGCTCGTCCTCGGCCTGGCGGACCACGCCGCCGAGGGGAGGGAGGTACCGTTGGAGGTACTCTAGGATCTCGGTCGCGGGGGTGATCGGGTAGCCGGCGAAGAACCGACCGCCGCCGACGACGAAGCCAAGCGCTACGGCCTGGTTGCCGGTCGTGAGGATCATGTTGTGGGCGTCCCCGCTCGCGATCGAGAACCGGTTCTCGACCCCGGGCATCGCCAGGGCCGCCTTCCGTCCGATCTCGAGCGCCTTCAGGTTCTTGTCGAGCGCCTCGCCTCCTCGACGCTTGAACCGTTCCTCGATCACCCCGCGGGTCTGCGCGGGGTCAAGGCCGAAGAGCACGGAGAGGGCGCCGTAGGCCGCTGTGTTCTTGAAGATCGGCTGGCCGAGGGACCCGCCCACCATGGTGGCGAACGGGAAGCCGGCGGAGTGCGGCTCTGCGATGTGGAAGGTGGTCGAATCGTAGATGATGAACCCGTGGGGGGCGAGTTCGGCCTTTCCCATCTCGACCGCTTCGTTGTCGAAGGCGACCAGCACGTCGACCTGGGCCTTGACCGCCGCGATCGGGTCTTGGCTCGCGCGGACCGACGCGTCCGCGTGGCCTCCCCGGATCCGGGAGAGCACGTTCCTCGAGGTGTACACGTAAAGTCCCCGCTTCCGGAAATAACGGCCGAGAAGGTCGGAGACGGTCAGGGTCCCGTCGCCTCCCTGCCCCCCGATCATGACGCTGACGTCGTTGAGCTCGAGAGGGGGCCGGGGGGAACCGGGGCCGGACTGGTCGGGCAGAGGAGCGATCTGGGCGGCCGCGGGGGACATTGAATTCTCCGTGAACCGGTCGTTGCCGACCTGTTCGCTGTTTCAGGTCCGGTGGCTATTTAAGTAATCAGTGAAGCGAGCGCCGACATCGGCCGTCGGGACCACTTGTACGCGAACGGAGGCCGAAGACTTCGGGGCCGGAGCGATGGTACGGCGGTGTCGGGCCGGGGGCGACGCGGCGAACACTTCCACCCACGTTCCTCGGGCCCCGCGCCCTCGCTTCGCGGCCGCGGCCTCGGAGCGCTTCTTTCTGACGGAATTCTTTGAGTAGGCTATTTATACACCCCCTAGGTCTCGCGCGCCGCCGGCGCGGGGTGCCGGTCGCGCATGCAATCGACGAATCCGGGGTGGTGGCACCGTCACGGTTGGACGGTGGCGATACTTCTCTCCGCCTTCGGCGTCTCCTTCGCGCTCCGGACGATCTGGACGTACCCCGTCGTATCGCAGTGGGGTCCCCTCTTCACCTTCGCCGGCGGGTCGGACTCGTACTACCACTTGCGGGTGATGACCTACATCATCCAGAACCACTCGAACCTCGTCTTCGACCCGATGTTGAACTTCCCCGTCGGGGGGGTCAATCCACGGGAGCCGCTCTTCGACTGGATGAACGCCATCCTTGGGATCGTCCTGGCCCCGTTCTTTGGCGGGAACGCGATCCAGGCCGGCGCCTGGGTCCTTGACCTGCAGGCCCCGCTCTGGGCCGCCCTCGGCGTGTTCCCCGTCTACCTCATCGGCCGGGAGGTCGCGAACAAGCGGACGGGACTCATCGCGGCGATGATCTTCCCGTTCCTGAGCGCCAACATCGACTCCTCGATCTTCGGCTACGCGAACTACCTCTCGTTCTACACGTTCCTCGTTCTCGTCGTCGTGTACTCGTACATCCGCACCGTCAAGGCGGTCGGGAACCGACGATGGGTGGAGGATTACCGCCACCCTCGACAGTATCTCCCCGCGCTCCGAGCCTTCGCCAGCACGGAACGCTCGGCGGTGAAATGGGCGGTCTTCACCGGCGTCTCCCTCGGGGCCCTGGCGCTCGCCTGGCAGGGGTACACGTACGGCGTGGTGGTCATCGTGATCTCCCTCGTGATCGCGATGATCGTCGAGCGGATCCGTCGGGTCGACTCGTTCGGGCTCTACGTCGCGACCGCGATCGTCGGCTTGGTCGGCTTCCCGATGGCCATGCCCTACTACCTCGTCCAGCGTCAGTTCGCGACATGGTTCGACCTTCCGCTGTTGTTGTTCTTCGGCGCGCTCGCCCTCCTGCTGCCGTTCCTCCTCATGCGCGACGTCCCCTGGGTGTTCTCGATCCCGTTCCTCGTGGCCCTCGTCGCCGCGGCGGTCGGCGCTCTCGCGATCGTGAACCCGACCGACTTCAGCAACCTGACCACGGGGCAGGGGTACTTCGTCAAGAACCTGATCTACTCGACCGTCGCAGAGGCGCAGGCGCCCTCGATCGACCAGCTGGTCATCGGCTACGGGGTCGTGACGTTCTTCCTCGCGTTCGCGGGACTCGCGATCTTCGTCTACCTGCTCGTCAAGGGACGGTTCAAGCGTCACCACCTCGTCTTCCTCGTGTTCGCGCTCCTCTCTTTCTATCTCCCGATCTCGGCGGCGAAGTTCTTCCTCATCGGCTCGCCGATCTTCGCCCTGTTGCCCGCCGAAGCGATCCGTCGAGCGCTCGACATCGCCGGCTACGGCGAGCTCCGGCGCACGACCGCCTCCCTCGCGGACCGACGGAGCCAGTTCTCGGCGTTCCGGAAGGCGTTCAAACCCCGCCACGTCATCGTGATGGTGCTCGTACTCGTCATCGTCCTTCCCAACGTGTGGGTGGCGATCGACGCCGGCATCCCGGGCAACACCAAGGCGTCGTACGCGTCCCAGGTCGGGGCCACGATCCCTCCCTGGCTCCAGCTGAATTCCTCGAACCCATCGAGCTACTACTTCGGGGCCGCGGGCACGTCGCTGGATACGCCGAACCAGTACGATAGCGCCGGATACAATTGGCTCGCGCAGCAAGACACGAACCTTCCGGCGCCCCAACGACCGGCCTTCGTCAGTTGGTGGGACTACGGGTTCCAAGCGATCGCTCAGGGTGGGCACCCGAGCGTCGCGGACAACTTCCAGCACGGGATCGACCCCGCGGGTCAGTTCCTCCTCTCCCAGAACGAATCCCAGGCGATCGCGGTGCTGGCCACCACACTCCTGCAGGGCGAGCAGCGCGCGTCCGGCCTCCCGGACCTCCCCGCCTCGCTCAACAGTATCCTCGCCGCGGACGGTCTCGACCTCACCACGCTCCACAACCTGCTCGTCAACACGAGTGCGGACCATACCCTCGTGGTCGCTCACCCCGAACGGTACCTTCCCGTCGACGCCAGCACGCTCACCGACGACAACGCGATGTACCTCGCGATGGCCGACTTCCTTGCCACCTCCCTTCCCCTGAGCGGGGTTGCGAAGGTCTACAACGACCTGCAATCGTACACGGGGTGGTCGATCCGCTACGCGATGACCGACTCGCGGCTGTTCCCGTTCAGCGGCTCGGACACCGGGATCTTCTACGCTCCCGCGGACCTGACCGGCCGCATCATCGACCCGACAGGCCAGCCGGAGACGTTCTTCAATCTGAGCGTCCTAGGGTCGGACGGTAGCTACTACCCGTACGGCCAGCTCCCCTCGGGGGTCACCCAGGTCGGTGCGCCCGTCGTCAACTACTACGCCCCATTCTACGACTCGATGATCTACCGCATCTACATCGGGTACAACGGCACGGACATCGGCCAGAGTCCCGGCATCCCGGGCCTTTCGATGAACTCGACGATCGATCCTGGCTGGATGCTCCAGCATTTCGAGATCGTGTACAAGACCGCCTACCTCTGCTCGCAACCCAACTACGCCGGCACCTGCGTGGCGACCAACCAGCCGGCCGCGATCTCCGGCGCTCGCGCCATCAACGGCTCGGCCGACCTGCGCCCCTTCAGTTACTTCAGCGGCGGCGAGACGATGCTCGAGTACTACCCCGGTCAGACCTTCCTCGGGAACGTCCAGCTTCCCGACGGCGCCCCGGTCGGAGGGGCCCGACTGACGGTGTACGACGGCTGGGGGATCCCGCACCAAACGGTGCTCACCGCACCGGACGGGTCGTTCTCGCTCGTCCTTCCGCCGGGCAACGACACCGTGAACGTCACCCTGGGTCCGGTCCAGGGCCTCGCCCAGGCGGGTCCGCTCCTGCTGAAATCGATGAAGCTCGTCGTCCCCGATGCGACCGGGCTCAGCCTCAACGCGCCGAGCCTCGTCCAGACGATCACGGTCGGCGCGGGTTCGATCCAAGGCTTTGTCTACTGGCAGAACGGGAACACCTCCGCCTACTCGCCTTCCACGGACTCGTTGGTCCCGGGAGCGCAAGTGGTCTTCGAAGGGCCGAACCTCACCCGGTACGTCGCGACGACCGACGCGAGCGGTGCGTTCAACATCACCAACGTGGCTCCCGGCCTCTACCAATACAACGTCCTCTACGCGGGACAGAACTTCACCGGGACCTCGGTCACGGTGACCCCCGGGTCGACGGGGAACGCCACCGCCGGGCTGCGGGCCGCGACCGTGGTCGGGACCGTTCGGAATTCGGACGGACTTTCGGTGAGCGGGGCGACCGTCACGTTGGGCGGCGCGAGCGGCATTCTCTCGACCGATACCACGACCATCAACGGGACGTTCCGGCTCGGGAGCGTGGGACCGGGGAACTACACCGTCAACGCGACGGTGGCGAAGTCCGACCTTCGCTCCGCCGGCGTCCCGATCGCGATCGTGTCGAGGACGGCCAACCTGAGCGTGAACCTCACTCTTCTCCCCTCGGGAAGCTCGACGTTCGTGCTCACCGCGAACGGCGCCCCGGCCGCCGGGATCCCCGTGCGGTTCACGCCGATCACGACGTACTCCGACGCCTCCGTCTCCCCGCTCCTGACCCTCTCGAACGCGTCGAGGAACGCCACGGTCATCGTGAGCTCGCCTACCGGCACCGTCACGGCCGTTCTCCCCACCGGGAACTACTCGGTCTATGCGTTCGGGTCGGTCAACGGGCAGCTCGAGGTCGGTCTCGGCGCCACCTCGATCCTCGCGGGGGCCCCCGCTCCCTCCTCCCTCTTGCCGCTTTCCCCGGCCGTCCGCCTCTCGGGCTCGGTCGCCCCGGTAGGATCGCAGGGCGCCACGACCAAGACCGCCGTCATCGCCTATTCGTCGGCCGGCGACGAGGTCGTGGGCTGGGCGGTGGGAGGGTCCTATGCGCTCTCCCTGCCCGCCGGCAGCTACAGCCTCCTCGCCCTGGAAGGGTCCACGACACAGGCTACCTCGGTCTCCGCGGGGCTCGCCGAGGTCACGCTGTCCGCCCCCACGTCGGTCTCGCTCTCGCCCGTCGCCGCGCTTCGCGCGGAGTTCACGGTCGGCGCCGTCCTGTCCGGGGGCTCAGTGTATCCCGCGGCGGGGGCGGACGTCTCCGTCAGCGCGGGAACGAGCGGCCCCTCGATACCTGCGGTCGCGAACGGCACCGGCTCGGTCGCCTTCTATCTCCCCTCCACGCTCCCGCTTTCGGCGGGGTCGTACTGTGTGCGATCCACGACGCTCGGCTTCATCTCGACCCAAACGTGCGACCTCTCTCCGAATGGACTCGCCGCCCTCACGCTGGTCCCGACCTCGCTTGAGCCGGTCCCGGTGACGCTGACCGTCCTCGGGCTCCCCTCCGGAACATCGGTCGTGGTCAACTTCACGGCGGAGAGCGCGACCGCCGTCAACCGCTCCGTTTCGGGGGGCCCGTCGTTCTCGCTCTCCCTGCCCCCCGGGCTGTACGGCGTCGGCGCGCGGGCGGTTATCGGGTCGGGGACGGTCATCTATCTCCCTCCCGGTCCCCTCTCGACGACGGTCCCGGTGGGCGCGACCCGCTCCGCGCTAACGCTCATCGTCATTCCTGAGGTGAACGCGACGGGGGTCCTGTCGCTGCCCTCGGGCGTCACCGCTGCGAGCGTCACGGTCACGCTCTCGTCACCGCTGCTCAACGTCAGCGTGGACGGCAGCGTGTTCGAGAGCGGATTCCGGGCCGCCCCGGGGGCCTACTCCGCCTACGCCACCGCTACCGTCGCCGGGACCACGTATGCGAGCCTCTCTCGGGTGACCGTCGACCCCAACGGGAACATCACGCCCTCCATCGTCCTCTCGGGCGCCGGCCCGACCCTTACCGGAACGCTCCAGAACATCGCCGGGACGACGATCCCCCTCAGTGTCCCGGTGCACCTCGTGAGCCCCGATGGGGCCGCGGCGGTCGCGAACGCGGTCAACGGCACGTTCGTCCTTCCGCTCAACGCGAGAACGACGTACGCGGTCTTCGTCAACGGTACGACCCCTGGAACAGGCCCCAACGGCAGCTACGTCCAATCGTGGAGCGCCGCCGCGGGTGCATCCTGCACGGTCGGGTCCGTGAACTCCTCGTGTTCGGTGCCCCTGGTCGGCCTCCCCCAGCCGGTCTGGGTCAACGGGACCTTGGTCGTTCCGGGAGTTCCGGGGACCGTTCCGGGTACGCTGCGATGGGTCGGTCCCTACCCGTCCACGAACGCCACGGTCCAGACGACGTCCAACGGGAGCTTCTCGGTCCGCTTGGCTCCGGGGGCGTACTCGCTGTACGCGACCGGGTCCGGATCCGCCCAATCGTTGGCCGACCTCGCGAGCGTCCTGGCGCTTCCGTCGGCGGCCCAAGGGTCGTTCACGATCGCCCTCGCGCCAACCTGGGTCGATACGATCTCGGTCGTTCCCCCCAACGGCACCGCCGGCAGCCTCGGGCCGGTCACGGTGACCGTCACCAACGCGCTCGGCGTCCGGACCGTCTACGCGGACCAGTCGCTGAATTCCCCGCTCGTGCTCGCGCTGCCGGCCGGGACGTACCTCGTCCAAGCCTCGGCCGCGGGGACCTTCGGGGGCGTAGCCGCGAACGCGTCGGCGGAGACGAGCGTGTCGATCCTCCACGGCAACGTGGGAACGGTGCTCTCGCTCGCCTACACCGAGACGGCCGCGGTCACCGGGACGCTCGTCGGCCCCACCTCGGCGACGGTCACGGCGGGCGGTAGCGTCACCTTCGCCTTCTCCGTACGCAACTCCGGCAACGTCCCGGTCACCGTTCACCCCGTGGGGACCCCCTCCTATTGGGCCTTCAACTTCAGCCTCACGAACGTGACGTTGCCCCCGGGACCGTCCGGGTCGGTGGTTTCGGGAGAGGTCCGCGTGCTGGTCCCGGGAGGGACGCCGGTGGCGCACCCGAGCCTGACGATCGAGTTCGCGACCGCGAACGGCACCGTGATCGGATCCGTCCGCCCGGCGCCTACCGTGAACGTAGTGGGGTACTACGGGGTCGCCGTCGGGCCCTCGTCGTTCCCGACGCGAGTCGGACCGTCGACCGCCGAGATCCCGTACTACATCGAGAACACGGGAAACGTCCAGGAGACCGTGATCGCGACGATCTCGGACTCCGCGCGACTCTCGGGTCTCGGCTGGTCGAGCAACCTCTCCTCCGCCCCGGACCCGAGCCAGGTCGAGAGGACCCTCGCGGCGGGGGCCAACCTCTCGTTGACCGTGAACCTGACCGCGACCTCCTCCATCTTCGTACCCCCCGGGACCGTGACGGTGGCGGTGTCCGTCGTCCAGTCCTCCGGTGCCGTGTCCGGGAGCACGACGCTCAAAGTGCCGGTCGCCTCCGTCACCGCAGGGACCGGTAACGGTCTTCCCCCGGTGACCGTCGCGGGCCCGTCGCTCGGATCCGCGCCCAACCTCCCACCGGGCTGGCTCGTCCCGCTGCTCTCGTTCGTGCCCGCGATCGCGCTCGTGGTGGGGGTCTTCGCCCTGCGGTGGTGGCGCCGCCGGAGGTGGACCCGGCGATGAGCGCACGGAGCATGGCCGTTCTCGTCCTCGCGCTCCTCCTCGCCCCCGGGCTCCTCGCCGCGGTGGGCGTCCTGGCCCCGCCGGCCCGCGCGGCCGGGACGACCGCGGTGACCGGCGGGGTGACGGGACCGACCATCGTCTCCACCGGGTCGACCACCCCCTACCAGGTCTCCGGCTTCGGGGGCCCGGCCGTCTCCGCGAACGGGACCGTGGTCGGGAACATCACCTTCTACGCGTCTGTCGTCGGCCCCAACCTCACCGGAGTGACCTTCCTGGCGTCCGAGGGCAACTTCACGAGCAACCAGTCGCAGACCTCGGACTTGGCGGTCGGGAACGCGACCGAGATGATCACGATCGACCTAGAGGTCTCGTCCGTCTACAACGGCAAGAACCAGTCGACCAATTCCACCTACACCGTCAACATCGTCCAGCCGTACGTGATCTCGACGACGATCGTCGCGACCTCGTCGGGGGTGACGGCGTTCAGCGTCTTCGTCACGCTGGACGGTGCGGTCATCGGCAACGTAAGCGTGCCGGCCTTGAGCGCCGGCGGGACCTACAAGCTCACGTTCGAGTACCCGACCCTCGGGCTCTCGAGCGGCGACCACACGTTCGCGATCTCGCTCACGCAGGAGCACGGTCTCGTCACGTTCGCCAATGGGCAGACCCAGTACTCCGAGACCGTCTACGTCACCGGGCCCGCGCCGGACTACACGCTCTGGTACGTGGCCGGAATCGTGGCGTTCTTCGGGGCCATCTTTATATTCGTCACCCGGGTGGCCGCGCGCCGGCGGGGCGCGGCGCGCCGCTGAACGGCAAGGGACCTCGATCGGATGGCGGCAAGAGTCGACCTGCACTGCTCTTCCTGCGGGCGCGCGGTGCCCGCCAAGGGGGCGACCCAGTTCCCCTGCCCGAGCTGTGGAGAGACGACCATCGGACGGTGCGCTCGCTGCCGGGACCAGAGCGTGCTCTACCGGTGCGCGAAGTGCGGCTTCGAGGGACCATAGGAGGCGTTCGTGGGCCAGGTCGCGGTCTTGTTCCGGGTGATGCCGCAGGGCGTGGAGACCGACCTGAACGAGGTCGCGAAGGGGGTCCGCGCCGCCCTTCCCGAGGGCGTAACGATCCGGGGCATGCAGGCGAAGGACATCGCCTTCGGGTTGCGCTCGCTCCTCATCGCGGTCATCATGAACGATACGGGCGGGATCCTTGAATCGACCGAGCGCGCCCTCGCGAAGGTGCCGCACGTCGAATCCGTCGAAGTGATGGAAGAGGGGCTCCTGTAGGGGAGCCCGCTCCGGGGCGGCCGTGGACCTCTTTTCGCACGTACTCGTCGCGTACCTGCTCACCTACGGCCTCGTGGGACCGCAGCCCCAGTACCTCGCTGCCGGGGCGCTCGCGGGCGGGCTTCCGGACGCGGACGCGCTCTTCTTCCCCCTCGCCCGGCGCTTTCCAATCCTCCGGCATCACGGGATCACCCACTCGCTCTTCGGCGTGACCGTGGTCGCCGTCGTCGGGGCGGTCCTCGCGCCGATGATCCTTCCCGGCTCGGCGCTGATCTATTTCGCAGTGATGGAGGCCGGCGGGATCGCGCACATCCTCCAGGACGGGTTCACCCAGTTCGCCGTCCCGCCGCTCCTTCCGTTCTCCGACAAGCGCCTGCACCTCGACGCCGACCGGGCGATCAGCTTCGTGACCCTCGTCGTCTCCGTCATCGGGTTCTACGTTCTCCTCGACGTGGAGCGGAACCATGTCGCCCTCAGCATCTACATCGCGACCCTCTGGGCCCTGACCGCCTTCTTCGTAGCGTACTTCGCCATCCGGCTCGCCGGGCGGGCGGCGATCGGCCGGCACCGGATGCTCCTCGGCGCCCGGGCGGAGCCTGTGCCGACCGGGAACCCGTTCTCCTGGCTGCTTCTCTCGGAGAGCCTGCGCGACGGTCGGATGCGCACGACGTGGGCCCGCTACGTGCTCGGCCGGGGCATCACCGAAGGTCCCTATAGCGTCGAGGGACCGATGGAGCCCGGACCGCACGCGGGGACCCCGGCCTCCGCGACCGAGGCCCTCGAGTGGTCGTACCCGCTCGCGCGGCGCGCGAGCCGGGTGATCGAGACCACCTACCACTTCGGCGAAGCGTTCCAGGAGCCCGCGGGGACCTGGGTCGCCGTCTGGTATTCCCTCGAGTTCACGATGTTCGGCCGTTCCCCGGCCGTCCGGGTCCGCTTCCCCGCGCAGGGCGGACCGACCGAGGTGCGCTCGGCCTTCTACCGACCGGTCCAGCACTCACTCTGATCGAGGGGATGCGAACGCGCTCCGGAGGAGGACCCGTCCGGGTCCTATCGAGGGGGACGCTACTTGTACGTGGACTGGTGAGAAGTGCCCTCGTCGTCGACGATCGTGATGCATTCCCCTTCGCACTCGAAGAGGCACGCCTCGCACATGATGCAGTCCGGTCCGTGGATCACCGCTGATTTCTCCACACGGAACTGAAACTTCGCAGCGACCGCCGGGTCGTCCACGACGTTCGGCCAGTTCTCGCGCGGCTGCATCTCGAAAACGGTCACAGGACAGACATCCCGGCAGTGGCTGCAACCGGTACACTTCTCATGCTGGACCTCCACACTGACCATGGACTTCCCGGCTTCCCACCGAAGCGGAATATATTAAGTCGTTTCGTGGAGGACGGTTCCGGTCGCCGGCCGGCGGTCGTGCCATGCTGCGACGCGGTCCCCGGTCACGGTATGTCGGCCGGGTTCCACAAGCCGACCCGCGGACCCCCGCGCAGGGCGTCCAGGGCCTCGACCTCGGCGGTGGAGAGCGAGAAGTCGAAGACCTGGGCGTTCTCTCGGATCCGCTCGCGGTGGACCGATTTCGGGATCTCGATGATCCCGTGCTCGAGCCCCCAGCGGATGAGCACCTGGGCCGGCGTGCGGTGGTGCGCGGCCGCGATCGTGAGGATCGCGGGGTCGTCCATGTGTCGGCCTCGCGTCAGCGGTGACCAAGCCTCGAGACGGATCCCGTGCGATTCGCAGTAGCGGAGGAGCTCCGGGTCGAAGACGAACGGGTGGAACTCGACCTGGTCGACCGCGGGAACGACGTCGGAGTGGGCCCGCAGCTCCTCGAGGTGGCGCACGGTGTAGTTGCTGACGCCGATCGCCCTACAGACGCCCTCCCGCTGGAGCTGGACGAGCGCCCTCCAGGAATCGAGGCGCTCCTCGGACGAATTCGCCCTCGGCCAGTGGATGAGGTAGAGGTCGATCGGGCCCAGGCCGAGCCGCCCGGCGCTCGCCCGCCCGGCCTTTAGCGCGCTCTCGTAGCCGTGATCGGTGTGCCAGAGCTTGGTCGTCACGAACACCTCGTCCCGCGTAAGGCCGCTTCCGCGGACCGCTTCGCCCACGTCGGCCTCGTTGCGGTACATCGCCGCCGTGTCGATCGCACGGTAGCCGAGCTCGAGGGCCCACGCCGCCGCGTCCCGGGTGACGGGGCCGGGTTCGGACTGAAAGACCCCAAGGCCGAGCCACGGGATCTCGGGACCCTGGTTCAATCGGACGCGCGTGGCGATCGAGGCGCCGCTCGGAAAGGGCATGTTAGAGCACAGGGGCGCGGACGTTTATCGTCCGCGACCGGCCGAGCTTGACCGTTCGGCGGCCGCGCGGAATCGGGGAGGGACCCCGCGTTGCCGGAGCCGCTCGTCGTACCGCCGAAGCTGGGTCTCGTGCTCCGGACAGACGGAGAACGCTTGCCATGCGGCGTCGGGGGACGAGCGTTCCGCCGCTGCGGCGTAGACTTCGATGGGGTGGGGTCGGTCGTCGCAGCCGCCCCCGTCCTCGGTCGCGGGGTCCCCTATCATGGGACGGAACGCGTAGTCGTACGCCTTCCCCATCTCGCAGAGCGGACGTTGGAAGAGGTGGCTCATGACAGACGTCCGCGGCCCGGGACCGCCGGCCCCCTAAAAGACCGTTGGCGCGACCCTGGGATTTCCCCCCGACCGCGGAGGCTATGACCTTGGGCGCGGCTCGTCTCGTGCGCTCCCCGGTCCGCTCGGGACCTTGCGGGGCGCCCACGGAGACCGATGTCTATCGCCCACCTCGCGAGCGCTTCGATCCGGTACGAGACCTCGGGGAGAGGGGACCCGTCCGTGATGATCCATGGCTCGCTTGCGGACGGGAGCAGCTGGGAAAGGGTCCGCGCAGGACTCTCGCCATCGCTCCGGATCCTCGTCTACGATCGACGCGGCCACGGGGAGAGCACGGGTCCACTGCGCACTCACCCGGTCGAGGACGATGCGACCGACCTCGCCCAGCTCCTTGAGGAGATCGACCTCTTTCCCGTTCACGTGATCGCCCACTCGTACGGCGCCGCCGTCGCGCTGCGGTTGGCGGCCGACCGGCCCGAGATGGTCCGTAGCCTCGACCTCCACGAACCACCGTTCCTCCGCCTCCTCGAGGATGACCTCGCGACCGCGCCCGAGGCCGAGCGACTCTGGGCCGAGACGAAGGCGATGCAGTCCCTCGTGCGTGCCGGGGACGTCGAGGCGGCCGCGCGTCAGCTCGCGGACGCCCTCTCGGCGGAGGAAGGGACCTGGGACCGGCTCCGGCCCGAGGTGCGGGAAAGGGTCCTAGGATACATGCCCCGTTGGGCCGAGGAGCTGGACGACCCCGAGGCGACCCGACCCGATGCGGGCGCCTTGGCCGAGCTGCTGATCCCGGTGCTCCTCACCACTGGGGAGCGGAGTCCGCCGTTCATACACCGCATCGCGGGCGTCCTCGCCGAACGCCTAAGGAACGCCACTCTTCGCACGCTCCCCGGAGTCGGTCACGTTCCGCACCTGAGCGACCCCGACCTGTTCATCGCCACCGTCCAGGGCTTCCTCGTGGAGAGGAACGTTCCGAGGACCTAGCGTCGCCTCCCGGCGAGGATCGGGTCTTGCGACGCGCAATGCACTCGGTTCGGGCGCAGGGTGAACTAGTTCCGGGACATTCCCCTGGACGTGGCCGACCCCACGACATCGGAAAGTTGGATTCGCTCCGAGAAGACTTGGCCCATCTTCTGGGCGCTCATGGTCGCGATCCCGGTGCTTCTCGTCGTCTTCCTGGCGTTGGAGGATTACCTTGGAACATTCGCGGCGTTGGGACCTTGGGGGACTCTCGAAGCGGTCGTCGCCGGAATCTTGGTCACGGCATTCGCGGAGCTCTTCTTCCTGTACACTTCGGGGCCGGTTGCGATACAAATCGGGAGCGAGGGCGTGACGGTACGAAGGGCGATTGGAAGTCCACTCCGTTTGCCTTGGTCCGAGATTCAGGTCTCGGCGGCACGCCCGCCGGGTTTTGGTCTTCTGAGGTTCTGTGGACCTCGAGGAAGATTCTACCCGCTTAGTCCGAACCAGTTCGCTGCGTTGAAGTCGAGTCCACGGGTTCGAGAAGAGCCGTCTCCTTCGATTTAAGTAGAGCGTGAGGCAAGGGCGGGGAAGATCGGTCCGTTCTCGGCGGCCCTAGGTCTGTCCGTTGTACAGAACCCCAATCGATTGCGTCACGGTGATGTTTCCGCCTTCTCCGCAGATCGGACCCCACCTGTACTCTCCGACCGTGAGATTCTGACTCGCGGTGTACACCCAAGGGCTTCCCGTGTGAGGAGTAGGCCCACTAGGGCAGTACACGCCCGGTCCACCGACCCGTTGGGCCCCTATGAGCCAAATGGAGGCGTGATCAACCTCAGCTGCCCCGAAAAGCACTCCTCCCTCGGATGGCACGTTGAAGGTGACACCCGTAAACCCCGGAATCCTGAGGACGGTCCCGGCCGGAACCAGAAATTGCCCCCCGGAACTGGTAGCGAACGGTCCCCAAGGGATGCTGCAACAGAGGGTGACCGCGAAGAGACACACAAATCCGAGGACGAGACCGAACCTTGGGCGTCTCATCGCGATGGCGGCAATGCTCGAGGAACCATCAGGCTTTCTAAGGCGCAAACCGGCCCGTACTGGCCAGATGGCGGGCCAGCACCGCGGCGACCGGGTCAAGCTCGCTGAGCCGGTATTCGGACCCCGCCCGAAGAGGTCCTTTCGAAGGTCCCCTTTCCACCCTGAGGGTCGCCTGCTTCCATGCCCTCGGGTCGTTGCCCTCCAAGTGGAGGGCACTCTCGAACGCCCGGTGGGACGCGGGCGGGGAGTCAGCGAACGTCATGAACATGGCCGCGCCGGCTCCGACGATCGCTCCGAGGACGGACGTCAGAGTGTTCGGCGGATACGAGGAGACGAGCCGATGTCCGTTGGAAAGGACGAACACCCTCGTTTGTTCCCCAGAGGAGCCTCGAGCCAGCAACCGTTGGGCGTCCAAGGGGAGCCGAATGAAATCCATCAACCGTTTCATCACCTCCGAGGAATCATCGTCTCGGACCACGCCCGCGATCGCCATGTTCGCATCGGCGTCGTTGGGCAACAGTTCGTGCGGATACCGGATGTTCAACCGGTCCGGAGGGATCAAGCCGAGAGAAAGAGGGTCGGTCTCGGCCAGCACCTCCCCCTGCAGTCGGACATCGGTCCAATGGAACGCGGGGTCGGCGGCGGACGCCAAGGCATAGGCGACCCAGTTCAATAGGGGACGGTTGCTGCCGTACACGACCGCCGACGTGGGCCGGTTGAGGAGTCCTTCGAGCGACACCGCCTTCCCCACCTGCTTGGCGCGTAGATGCACAATAAACACGAATCCGGAAGGTAAAGAACCTAGTGGCGAAACCCATCGCCCGGCCCCTCGGGCGGAGTGGGTCCTCTCTCACCGCCGCGAGGCCTCTGAGGTGGCTCGTCGGCGCCATCCCTCGGGCGGATCCTTCCTTCTTGTCGGCCCGGAACCCGCGCGCCGATCGAGCGGGAACTCAGGAACCCAGCTTCTGCCCGCAGTTCGGGCAGAACGGGAACTGTCCCACGTAGTAGACCCGCTGGCACTGTCTGCAGGCGACCATCGGAACGGCGGCTCCCGGTGGGGGAGCGAATCCGTACGCGGTTCCGTAGTTGGACGGGGGCATTTGCTGCTCGCGGACGGCGTCTCCGAGCTTCACGTATCCAACCAGGTAGAGGATCCCGGGGATCAGCCCGAGAAACAGCGATAGGATCCCGATGACCAAGGTCGGGGCCTGAGCTTCCTGGTACTGGCCCCGTTGGATCCGAACGTACGAGTACTGGTAGGCGCAGCCGAGAAAGAGGAGCGCGATCGCGCCGATGACGCCCGCGACGAGCCCGACCACCCAAGCCACCCGGAGGAAGTGGTACGCCGTGAACCCGAAGAGGAGGACCAAGAGGCCGATCACGATCACCGCGCCAATGACCTGGAGGATCAGCGCGACGAGGACGAGGGTCTCGGCGGTTCCCGCCGAAGGGGGACGATTCGGAGGGGTGAGGTAGAGGGCCGGGGCAGGGGGTGGTAGAGCCGACACGTTCGACATCAGGTCGGTGGGAGGGGTGAGGTGTCGGTCAAGCCGGTCTGACGCGCATCGACGAGCTCAAGGGACACCACCCGTTGAGGGGAAACATGGACCGAAAGGAAAGCTCTCCGTTGCTCGAAGCGCTCCGACGAGAACAGGCGAATGCCGTCCAGCTGTACTTCCAGTACAAGGGATACCATTGGAACGTCTCGGGCCCGGCGTTCCACGACCTCCACCTTTTGTTCGACACGCACGCGTCGCAGGTCTTCGAGATGATCGATAAGCTCGCTGAGCGCCAGAGGATCCTCGGAGCCCCAGCAGACTACACCCTGGAAGCGCTACGGCAGGCCTCGAACCTCGTGGTCGAGGAGAAGCTCCCGCCGACCCCTCGCGAGATGGTCGAACACCTCGTCGCCTCGCACCGCCGCGTGATGGACGGTCTCAAGAAAGGGATCGAGCTCGCGGACGCTCGAGGAGACCCGGGGACCGCGGACCTGTTCACGCGGTACGTCCTGGCCCACGAAAAGATGGAATGGTTCCTTCGCGAGATCCTCGAGAAAGCCGCTCCCCTCGGCGGGAAGTAGGTTCTTCTCGTCCCCGCTCGCGAAGAAGGGGCCTCCGGCCCTCAGGACCGTGCCCCCGTCTTCCGATCCACCCGGCCTGACCCGGGTCCATAGCTCATGCGAGGGGGCGACCGGCCACGCTCAGCGCGTAGGCCGGTCGATTCCCCCGAAGAACGGTGCTCGAGGGTCGACGGCCGAGGTCCCCAGCCATTGTCCCCCATCCACCGCGAGAACCTGTCCCGTGATGTAGCTCGCACGGGGGCTTGCGAGGAACCGGACTGCCTCGGCGACCTCCTCGGGCGTTCCGAACCGTCCGAGCGGGATCGCGCTCGTCACGGACTTCT
This sequence comes from Thermoplasmata archaeon, assembly GCA_052326485.1. Lineage (GTDB taxonomy): Archaea > Thermoplasmatota > Thermoplasmata > Lutacidiplasmatales > UBA184 > Lutacidiplasma. The sequence goes on from JBKQMS010000003.1 coordinate 129,604, forward strand.
CGATCGACTCCGAGACCCAGAGTCGTTCGTCCGCGGCCTCCGTATGGACCGGCCCCGGAGCGACCGCGTTGACCCGGATCCCGAAGCGTGCCCACTCCACGGCGAGCGTGCGCGTGAGGGCGAGGACCCCTGCTTTTGCCGACGCGGAGTGCGCCGTGCCCGGGCCGGCCAATCCCCCGTACGACGCGATGATGTTCACGATCGCCGGCGTCGGGGATCGTTGGAGGAGCGGTAGGGCCGCCTTCGAGCAGAAGAACGTCCCGTCGAGGACGACCCCGATCACCGCTCGCCAACCGTTCGTCGTGATCTTCTCGGCCGGGGCGACGAAGTTGCCCGCGGCGTTGTTCACGAGGACATCGAGGCGTCCGTACTCCTCGCGGACCACCGCGATGAGGTGTTCCACCTGCTCCGGCACCCTCACGTCGGTGGGGACCTCGACCACCCGCGCCCCATGGCCGCGAAGCTCGCCGGCGCCTGAGGAGAGATGCTCGGCCGAACGGCTCGCGATCGCGAGGTTGAACCCGTCGTCGGCGAGCGCGACACCGATGGCTCGTCCAATCCCGGTCCCACCACCGGTGATGAGAGCGACGGGTCTCGCGTTGGGGTGTTGGGAGGAGGCTGCGGTCACGAGGGGGACGGAATATCGACCCCTTAAGAACCTAACCCATGGGGGATTTTTGGCCCCGCCCAGGCTCGCGGGCCGCACGGGGCGTTGTCGCCCGACTACGCCTTGGCACCGAGAGCGGCCGAGCGTGCCGCCTCAAGCCCACCGGGGGGGAGACCCGATCCGAGGACGCCCTCCACGCGGAACACGGGGCGCCCTTCTCGAAACACGACGACCGTCGGAACGACCTCGACTCGGAAGTTCTCCCACAGAGGGCTTTCCTCGGAGGTCACGTCGCCGATGGCCGTTCGGAAGCTGCTCCCGCCGTCCAAGGCCGAGAACTGCGACAGAAAGCGCTGACAGAACGGGCACCAGTCGGCGAGGAAGGCGACCACCCAGGTCCCCTCCCGAAGAAGTCGGTCCTTGCGGAACGCATCGGCCTGCAGCCTCTCCATCGTCGCCCCTCATGCTCGGGCGTCGGATTCGTCCCGACGACGCATCACGCCGAAACGGGGCCTGCTAAAGAGGAGGACGGTAGCGTCGAAGCCGCCGTCGCGCCCCGCCAGCCCGGACCCCCGCGTCGGTCCAGATCTCCGAGACGAACCGCGATGGGGTCCGGTCGAACCACGCGGGGAGCGGGCGACGCGGCGCGGGCCGACCGGTGAACTTTGAGCGGCCGGCGACGACGACCACCGGGACTCTCGCTTTCGAGGCAGCCCGGGCGAGGCTCCTCGTTCCGACCTTGTGGGCGACGGAACCGTCGGAGAACACCGCGTCCGCCCCGATGATCACGAGGTCGGCGGAGATTGCGACCGCGGGCCCCGCTCGGTCGGGGACGAGTCGTGCCGAGAGTCCCGCACGACGGAGGTCCCGAACGAAGAGCCGCCCTTCTCCCCCCGGGAGGCTCTCGAGGACGGAGACTCGTGCGGGACGACGCGTCCGAGGGAGGGAGGAGAGCGCGAGGAGGACCGTTTGGCTCCGACTGAGCGTGACCACCTCGTGGGTTCCCCTCGGGAACCTTCGTCGGCTGGTCCGGATCAGACGGGACGTCTCAGAGATCATTCCGTACCGTTCGCGTCGTGCCCAGCCGCGAGCGCGACGGACCAGGTCGGTCGGAGCGCCTGTCCTCGCGATTTCCCGCCACTCCTCGGCCCAGCGCAAGAAGGGGCCCATGGCGGGCTGAGCCTTCTCTAGGGCCCGAGCGACCTGTCGAAAGCGAGAACGGAGCGCTACCTCCGGCCGGCGAGCCCACCTGTCGAGCAGTCCCGATAGCGTCCGGAGGGCCTCGGCCGCCAGCGCGCGAGCGCCTTGGCTCCGGTCGGCTCGGATCCGCTCGAACGCCGCGGACACTTCGTCACGCGGAGCGGACCCTCGGTGCGACCGGTTCCCGGCCATGGCCGGCAATCGCGACGACCCCCCTTGTATTGAACCCGGCGAGTCTCCCGTCCGCGAGGTCCACGATGTCCTGGCGTGTCCCGACGGAGGCAAAGAGCGACCGAGTGTTCCCTACTACGTTCCTCGGCAAGGTGGAGAACCACCGGTTCTCGAGCCAGGTCCTCCAGGGAAACCCTTGGGGAGATCCCGCGGAACGCGACCTACCCGTGTACCTTCCGCCCTCGGGCAGGTCCGAAGGGCTCCCGTTGCTCGTCCTGCTCAGCGGCTACACCGGAGCCGGCTGGATGCACTTCCAGCGCCCGAGGTACCTCGGCGACTCGATCCCGGGTCGCCTCGACCGAATGATCCGGCGCAAGCTCGCGCCCGAGGCCGTGATGGTAGCGCCGGACGGCCTCACCACGCTCGGGGGCAGCCAGTACCTCAACTCCTCGGCTACGGGTCGCTACGAGGACTACGTGGTCAACGAGGTCGTCCCGTTCGTTCGGGAGCGGTACCACACGGGCCCCACGGCCGTGTTGGGGACCTCCAGCGGGGGGTACGGCGCGATGGTGCTCGCCCTGCGGCACCCCGACCTGTTCCGGGCCGCCGGGTCGAACGCCGGCGACGCCTTCTTCGAGTACTGCTACCCCCCCGACTTCCCGATCGCCTTCCGAGAGATCCGCCGAGCCGGCGGACCGGAGAAGCTCCTCGAGAAGCTGCTCCATGAGCCCGTGAGCGGGTTCGGACCTCACCAGCCCCAGATCCAGGCGCTCGAGGTCCTGGGGTACGCGTCTTGCTACTCTCCGATTGACGCGGAGCCGGGGCGCTTCGACCTCCCTTTCGACCTCGAGACCGGAGCGATCCGCCCGGACGTCTGGGCGAAGTGGCTCGCGTGGGATCCGGTTCGAATGGTCGCAGAAGAACGGTACCGGGAGGCGGCCCGGAAGCTCGCCTACCTCTATGTCGACGGCGGGACCCGCGACGAGTACTCCCTCGACCTCGGGGCGCGCATCTTCGCCCATGCGGCGCGGAGCGCGGGGGCGCACGTCGACTTCGAGGAGTTCGACGGGGTCCATGGCGATGGGGGCCCCCGGTACGACGTCATGATTCCCCGTCTGCTCGCGGCGCTCGGCTTCCCGGCCCCGTAGCGACCGTTTCCCCTTCCCGCGTGCCTCTTCGGCGGGCGCACTCGATTACCGACCGCGGGGAGCGCGGGGGCCGAGCCGAAGCCGATAGGGTGGTGCATCCCGTTCGGAACCCCGCGGCTTACGCTCAGTCGATTCCCATCCACCTCAAGGTTCTTGGACCAGGAGTTCGGACTCCTCAGACCAAGTCCATGACCGACGAGATTGACCGACCGCGATTCCGAGAGCACTTACACGAGATGCGCGAGTCATTGGGGGGAATCGGCAGGGACGTCGAGATCGATGTGGCCAATGCGCCCCGCCTGACCAAGGAAGGGACGAAGAACGCCCTCGCGCGGGCGGCGGGCATTCGGCGGACAACGCTGCGAGAGTGGACCGAACCCGCGTCCGAGGACCCAAAGTAGCCCCCTCCGCGTCCGCGGAAACGCCGCGCGTCCGGGTCGCGACAGGTTGCTCCGACGGTCCCTGTATCGAAAGGGATTCCTTTCCGGACGCGCGAATGCTTCGCGTGAAGGCCTGACCCGACCGTTGTCGCCGCGCACGCTTCATCAAGGACACGCGCAACCGGTGATGGGTCCGCACTCCGCGCGCGCCGAATCACCTCTAGGGGACCGCGACTAACTTTGCGGCGCGTCGTGCGCATCGTCCGTGTTCACGGCGGTCGGTAGGAATCTACAAGGTCACGGAACCCTTCCGATAGCCGGGCCTATGGTTGCTCAGAGCGCGGCGACGTCAGAGCAGATCATGCTCTCCGTCTGGCGGCGCGACTACCGCCTTAGCCTCGCGCTTGCCGTGGCGGGCATCGCCATAGTCGCGGCCATCTCCGCCTTCAGCTTCTGGGCAAACTCGACTGGGAACTACCCCACGTCATTCGGGGCCGGTCTTGCAATCTATCTCATCGGAACCGCCGGGGGCATGTTGATCCTCCTGGCCGGGACCGTCGCTTACTTCCATTGGAGAGGCCTCCGACTGTTCGAGGGCACCGCCTGACCGGGTCCGCACGAGAAACTCATTGAAAGGTGCCTCGGTCGAGCGGGCCTCCGCTGGCTTGATGCGGGACGCGCGCGACCGATGACGGAATCTCGAGAAGCGAGAGAGAGCGAGTGGCAAAATCGCAACGATTCACCCAGTCGCCCGAAAGCGATGGAGGTCGGGTGTTCCTTAAGCCGAGGAGTCTCTCCGGTGTCGGGAAGTCTATGCCCTACTACGAATGTCCGGTGTGCGGGGGCGGCTACGTCATTGACCCGGCGCCGTCGCACCCGAAGTGCGATCGCGATGGGGGCGCACTCAAGCGCGCCAGCGAGGCGGCTTACGAGCTCGCTGCCCGTAGGGACGCTTACGAGCCCCCAGCCGTCAAACCGAAGCGCCGCGGCAAGACGAAGAGTCGTTGAAGCGACCGCGATGAGCGCGCCGCACCTCGCGAAGATCGCACCGTAGGCCACTGACTACCCGATCCGGGTAGGCCATCTGCTGGCGAGGATTACCCGAGACGTGGCGATACCTTGTCCCTTCTGTCCAGGGAGTGCCTTTCCGAGCCACGAAGCGGCAAGAGACCATGTCCGGATGGACCACCCGGACGAAGTGAGGAGATTCCTCGAACAAGCCCGGACCCAGCGAGGAGTGCACATGACCGACCCCGAAGCGTGGGCGGCTGGCGAACTCCTATCGGAGTAGCATGATGGACGTCGCGGGCGGCGGGATCGCGCGACCTTCCTGAACGGCCCGCGCGTTCAATGACCGACCGCGATAAACGCCTAAGGCCGTTGGAGCTCCTCGTAACCCGGCGGGTCCCGAGGCATGATCACCAATCAGGTCGAAGGCTGGGTGTTCGTGGGCTTTCCCGATGAGCACTTGCGGTCGATGCTCCGGCCGGGATCTATCCGTCTATGGGACGACGCCCGCACGATTGGCAAGCTTCCCGGACAGCCGGTTCTCTTCCTGCAGACACGGGAGCACGGGTCCGCTTGGGTCGGGTCGGGGGTCGTCACTAGCATGGAGGAGCGGTGGAAGGCTTTCGGAGTTTACGTGGAGACCCGAACGGTCCTGGCACGCATGATCGTTACCGTGGCCCTTGACCCCGATATCCCTCCGAAGGGTAGACCCCGAGCGGTGGATTCGATCCGTTCGCAAGGGATGGCCGCCTGGGAGAACCGGACGCTGGCCGCGCGGGTCGGATTCGCCGGGTTTCGGTCCCGGACGCCCTTCTTAGAGGAACAAAGAGACCTCCGCCTGACGGCCTCGGACTGGAACCTTCTCTGTCAGCTCCAGCCATCGCTTCGAAACCTCTGGCCCAGGTAAGCGTCCTCACTAGACTGTCCGCGGGTTCCGGAGCCTCGCGGAAAACGCGAGGGGATGGCACTCATGCCTTTGCTCTTGCCCGGCACTCGGCCCGACCTGAAACGGCTGCTGCTCGTCAAGTCTGGCGACCGCGCGCGGGCGCGCGCGATCGATGACCGACGGCGCGGAGCGCCCCGCGCCAACGAACCCGAGCACCGGGGCGTGCCCTCTCCGGAAACCAATCTGTTTTCTACCCCCGGCCCTTTGGCGCCCACCGGACGGCCGACCGAGCGTCCGCGAGAATCCCATGATACGCGAGGGTCCGATGGTGTGTGACGCCTGTCAGAAACCTATCACCCGGGTGACCGAGGTTCCCACCGAAGGTTGGCCGAAGATGCACAACCTGTGCTCGACGTGCTTCGCCGGTCTCAAGACGCAGGCGATCCCTCGAGGCTAGGGCCAGCACCGCCCTGTGCTACGAAGATAGCGTCGCGGGGGAGTCCGGCCCCTCGAACGGCGCGAGGGTCTCGACGGCCTCGTCCTCGAACCAGGCGAGGACGATGAAGTACCAGGATAGAACGGCCAGCAGCAGGAGCTCGGGGAGCTCCATCGCGTCGGGGGCGACGAGGACCGCGCCGGCCCGAAGGTGACGGCCCTCTCGGACCGGCTCCACGTGTAGCACCTCTCTCCCGTCCGGTGATGTCACCTGCCACGCCGGGACCAGGATGCCGGCCCGATGGAATCGATACGAACGCCCGCCGGGAAGGTCGATCTGGTGGTAGTTCAGGTGGACGGAGAGCCGAGCCAGGATCCGCTCGCCCAAACGAACGGTGATGTGGGGGTTGAGGAAGCCTCCGCGCTTCAAGGTCCACTCGTCCGACGTGCTCCGTGCGACGGCGAGCGACCCTCCCTTCGGCCCCCACTCGAGGGTCGCCGCCATCGAATCCCCCGAAAGGAGAGAGAAGGTGACGGGGGAATACGGGCCCCTCAGCCATCTGAGCGCCGAGCGGTCGACGGACGAGAACGGTACGAGTGCCATGGACCAACCGCACCCCACCGGAGGGATTTAACCGAGAGCGGGGGCGCGGCGGTCACTTGCCGCTCGGTCGGGGCGCCCATCCCGAACACCTAAACCCTCGAGCGGTTGCCCGGGCGATGGTCAAGTCATCGCGAACCAGCTCGTCCCGGCGAGAATTTGACCGGGAGGCCCCGGACTACGACCGGGCCGCGCGCGCGTCGATGCCGGGGTATCTCGACCTCCACCGAACGCTCCTCGGAGGGATCCCGTACATCCCGACCCGGGCGTTCCGAGTCCTCGAGCTCGGGGTGGGGACCGGAACCCTGAGCTCGCTCGTCCTGGCCAAGTTCCCGCATGCCCGCTTGACCGGGGTCGACCTCTCCCCCCGGATGATCGCCCGAGCCCGCGCGAAGCTGCGGTCGTTCCGAGACCGGGTCGAGCTCGTCGCCGGCGACCTGGGAGAGTTCGAGGAGCGACCGTACGATGCCGTCGTCTCGGCGCTCGCGGTCCACCACCTCACCGACGCCGAGAAGTGGCGGCTCTTCCGCCGCGTGTACCGATGCCTTCCCCGCGGAGGGTACTTTGGGGACGCGGACGACCACCTCTCGGAGGACCCGACGTTCGACACACGGTGGGCGCAGATCGCCACCGCTTCTTCCGTCGGCGGTCGGAAGAGGTCCGCCGGGTGGAACACTCCTCAGGCGGTCTGGCACGATCACGAGCGGTTCGACCATCCGGCCACCCTCGAGGCCGAGGTCGCGGCGCTCGCGAGTGCTGGGTTCGCGCACGTCGGTGTGCCTTGGCGGTTCTTCGGCCAGGCGGTAGTTTGGGCCTACAAGTGAGCGAGTCGGCGGTTCCGGCCGACCATCTCTCAGGCCGCCCTGGCGGGAGACATCCTTCCGGGTCGCCGGGCGACGAGCTCTTCGAACGGCCGGTCCGGAGGGTCCGGCTCGGTTCCTCCTTGTCCCCGCCACAGCGGGGAAACCTTTTCTTACGACCACGGCGTCCAACGGTCGTGGCCGGGATGGGGTAGTTTGGCCTATCCTGGGGGACTGTGGATCCCTCGACCCGGGTTCAAAGCGACGCGGGGCCCTCCCCCGCATCGTGAGACTCTCGGTCCCGGCCCTACGCCCGTCTCGACCGCCCCGTCTTCTTCCGAGTCGAGGAAGCCCGCGTCTTTGCGGAGAGCTTCGTAAGGGCGGCGGGCAGCTCCGAGAGGGTGTACTCCGACCACGCCGCTCCCCAACTCTTGAGGTCGGCCGGCGTCAGCGTCCAACCGGGAAGTCGCGAGGCCCTCGCGACCGGTGTCACGCCCGCCACCGAGAGCGCGGCTTCCATGTCGAATCGGGAATCCCCGACGAGGAACATCGGGACCCCCGGGTACCGCCGCCGGTATTCGGTGAGGTGCTCACGCTTGGTCCCGTCGCCCGACCCCAGGACCTCGTCGAACCAGAACCGCAGGCCTTCCCGTTCGAGGACAAGATCGGCCATCTCGGTCTCCGATCCGGTGGCGATCGCGAGCGTCCAATGCTCGCGGTCCAGCGTATTCAGCAGCTTCGGGACCTCGGGGAACGGCTTGGCCTTGCTGTACGCTTCGCTGACCTTGCGCTGGTGGAACGTCCGGGCCGTACTCGCCCGCAGGGCTGGCACCGCCCGGGGGTAGAGCTGGGCCAACTGAGCCTCGAACGGCATGCCGGTCGTCGCAAGGTAGTGGACCCGAGCCTGCTCCTCGGGAGTGCCGAACGCGCGGGCCATCACGTCGGCCGCGACGATGCTGATGAGAGAGATGTCGTCGAGGATGGTGCCGTCGAGGTCGAAGACCACGACGCCCCGCTCCACGGCGCGAGGCGCGACGACCTCACGGGGTCCGCGGACCGGTCGGGAGATCTCGGCGAACTGGCTCGTGGCCGACACCATCGGGAGCGTGAAACCGTCCGAGGCGCCGTCGGGCCGGGGGCCGTTCCTTGGGGGCGTGGACCCGCGACCCGGCATCGCGCCGGCCAGCCCGGCGGCCTCTTTAAGATGGTGAGCGAACGGTCGGGCTAATAGCGCGACGCGCCTCACGTCCTAGGGGCGCCCCCCACCCAGATTCCCATGCATCCGAGCCACGTCATCCGAGGCCGCTCGAGCCAGCTGCTCGCCGGGCGCCGGATCGTCATCGGGGTCTCGGGCTCGATCGCCGCCATCGAGCTCCCGAAGGTGATCCGGGAGCTGATCCGGCACGGCGCCGACGTCCAGGCCGTGATGAGCCCCGAGGCGATGCGCCTCGTCACTCCCGAGACCCTCGAGTTCGCGACCGGTCATCGTCCCATCACGCAGCTGACGGGGAACGTCGAGCACGTGACGCTCCTCGGGCCCGGGCCGGGTAGGGCGGACCTCTACCTGATCGCTCCCGCGACGGCGAATACGATCTCGAAGGTCGCCCACGGGATCGATGACACTCCGGTCACTTCGTGCGCCTCAGTGGCGCTCGGTGGAGGCGTGCCCATGCTGCTCGCTCCGGCGATGCACAGCCACATGGGAGTGAACCCTGCGGTGAAGGAGAATCTCGAGAAGCTTCGTGGCTGGGGAGTGGGGATCGTTCCCGGCACATCCGTCGAGGGCGAGGACAAGATCGCCTCGCCGGAGGAGGTGGCGGCGGCGGTGCTGCACCGCCTCGGCTCCGGCCCGTGGGCGGGCCGCCGCGTGATCATCATCGGAGGCGCCGCCCGCGAGGCGATCGACGAGGTCCGTTCGGTGACGAACGAGAGCTCGGGGACGACCGCCCTCGCGCTGGCGAACCAGGCCTACTATCGAGGAGCCGAGGTGGAGCTGTGGGCGGGAGCCCTTCAAGTGCCGGTCCCATCGTGGATACCGGTGACCCCGTGGCGCGGGGTCGAGGACCTTCTCGCGCTCGCGGGTCGCCGCCGGTCGGAGCTCGGAGAGGCCGCGGCGGTCATCGTCCCGGCGGCGCTCTCGGACTTCACCCTTACGCGGCGGCCGGGAAAGATCCCGTCCCGCGAGCACGAGAGCCTGACCCTCACGCTTCGTCGAGCCCCGAAGGTGCTGCCCGAGCTCCGTCGGATGGCTTCGCCCCCCGCTCGTCTGGTCGCGTTCAAGCTAGAGGCCGGAATGGCCCCGACCGAGCTCGAGGAGGAGGCCCGCCGCCTCGCCCGAGAGACGGGCGCGGACTGGGTGGTCGCGAACGACGTCGCTTCGATGGGATCCACCCAGATGAACGCCCTCGTTCTGCCCCCCTCTGGAGGTCGCCACTGGATCCGCGGACCCAAGGCCGACTTCGCGGGCAAGCTGCTCGACGACATCGGGCGGGACCTCGTGAACCTGTCGGCCAGTCCGGCGCCTCCGGCCGGCCGTGCCCGGCGCGCTGGGCGCCACCGGTCCCGGGTCCATTGACTCCGGGCCGGGACGAGCGAGCGGCCGCCAACCGACCCGAGGGCTAGCTTTCCCCTAGATCGCGTTCACGAGGAACCCGACCAGGAAGCCGAGCAGGACGCCCAGATAGGTCAGCCGCAGCTTGGTGTAGGTCGCCTGGGGAGGTTCGGCCGGCCGGAAGGCCGTTCGAAGCATCGGGAGGATGGAGTACAGGATAGCCCCGATCGCCAGGGCGTCGAAGACGAGGTCGAACAGCGTGCTGCTGTAGAAGAACCCGGCGACCCCCCCAAGGATCGTCGGCAGACCCCCGATGAGGAAGAACGTCGTGAGCACGCCCACGCGTCGGTCGGACTGACTGAGCAGCGGTGCGGCGATCGGGAATCCCTCGGTGACGTTCTGAAGGAAGAAGCCGACGAACACGACCATCGAGAGGCCGACCGTGCCGAGCGCCCAGGAGGCTCCGAAGACGAGGCCCTCGGTCAGGTTCTGAAAGCCGATCGCCAACGCCACGATCAGCGCGAGCGACATCGGCGTGGCCTTCGTGCCGCGAGAGCGATGCTCGGTCGCGAACAGGACGAGATAGCAGCCGAGAACCGCGACGAGGAAGGCGACCGCGTAGGTCGGGTTCGCGACGAAGGTGTTTGAGGAGTTCGAGTAGATGACCGGGGCTGCATCGGCGAAGATGTCCGCGAGCAGGAAGATGAGGATCCCGATCGCCGCCGAGTTGAGCAGCGTGATCGTCCGTGAGGCCATCCTCTTGCGAAGGATGATGGGCAGCGAGAGCAGGATGGAGAGACCCATCACCGTCGAGAGGGCCACGAGCTCCGGGAAGTTCGCCATCAGACGGTTCGGCCGTTCGGGATGTGATAGTACTTAACTCCCACCGTTAGCCGGCGACGAATGTTCCTGACGGCCGGGAATCCCCCCCGCGAGTTCGCTACGGGGCTCCGAGCCACGGCCCTCCACCCTCGCCGACCGCCGCCCTTAATAGACCGACCCCATGCGCGCGCCGAGGATCACCATGGTCAAGCTTGCCGAGTGGCAAGGGAAGAACGTCTTCCGGAAGTACGGAGTGCCGCTCCCCCGCGGCGAGGTCGCCCGTTCTCCGGCCGAGGCCGAGTCGCTGGTCCGGGACGGAAAGGTCCCTCTCCCGTGCGTCGTCAAGGCCCAAGTGCTGGCCGGCGGCCGTGGCAAGGGCGGCGCGGTCCGGTTCGCGAGCACCCCCGAAGAGACGCGCGCGGCCGCGACGGACATCCTGGGGCTCGAGTTCAAGGGCGAGAAGGTCCGCGAGCTCCTGCTCGAAGAGAAGCTGACGATCGGCCGGGAGCTGTACCTGTCGATGACCCTAGACCGCACGCAACGGCTGCCGTTGCTCATCGCGAGCGCTCGGGGCGGTGTCGAGATTGAGTCGGTCCCCGACACCGAGATCGACCGCCAGACGGTCGACCCGTTCCCGGGACTCACGAGCTACGAGAAGCGGCGCGTCGCCAAGGTCCTTGGGCTTTCGGGGACGCAGGCCAAGTCGCTGGACCGCCTCCTGGAGGCTCTCTGGAAGGTCTTCCAGCAGGAGGACGCCGAGCTGGTCGAGATCAACCCTCTCGCCGTCGTGGGCGACGGCCTGGTCGCGCTGGACGCGAAGGTCATCATCGAGGACGATGCGGGGTTCCGTCACCCCGAGTACGCCGAGGTCCGAGGGGACCTCACGGAGCTTGAGGAGATCGCCCGGGAGAAGGACATCGCGTTCGTCCAGCTGGACGGGAACATCGGGGTGATCGCGAACGGCGCGGGCCTGACGATGGCGACCCTGGACGTCCTGAAGGAGCTCGGCGGCGCCCCCGGCGTGTTCCTCGACCTGGGGGGCACCGACGACCCGAAGAAGGTGACCGAAGCGTTCCTGTTGATGGCCCGGGCGAAGCCGACCGCCGTCTTCCTCAACATCTTCGGCGGCGTCACGCGTTGCGACTCGGTCGCCAAGGGACTGGTCGAGGCGTTGCGTCAGGTGCCCGCGAACGAGCGGTTCCCGCTGGTCGCACGGATCCGCGGCAACAACGAGGCGGAAGGGATCGAGATCCTCCGTTCGGGAGGGGTCACGGCGGTCTCGGACCTGCGCGCTTCGGCCCAGGCCGCCGTCGATGCCGCCCGGGGGTCGCGATGAGCGTCCTCGTCGACCGCGACACGCGGGTGGTGGTCCAGGGGATCACCGGCCACCAGGGCACGGTCCACGCCCGGGAGATGCGGCTGTTCGGCACCGCCGTCGTCGCCGGGGTCACCCCCGGGAAGGCGGGGACGGATGTGGAAGGGGTCCCGGTCTTCGACTCGGTCCGTGAGGCGGTCGTGGCGACCCACGCGAACGCCTCCACCATCTTCGTGCCAGCACCCTACGCGCGCGATGCGCTGCTCGAGGCCGTGGACGCAGGCATACGACTGTGCGTGGTCGTCACCGAGCACATCCCGTTCCACGACATGCTCGTGATGTACCACTACGCCCGGTCGAAGGGGGTCCGCATCATCGGCCCGAACTGCCCGGGGATCGCGGCCCCAGGGGTCGCGAAGGTCGGGATCATACCCAACGTCGTCTTCCGTCCCGGCCGCGTCGGCGTCATCTCGCGGAGCGGTACCCTGACCTACGAGATCGTCAACGGGATCAAGGAGATGGGCCTCGGCCAATCCACCTGCATCGGGCTGGGGGGCGACCCAGTCGTCGGGACCTCGTTCGTCGACGCCCTGCCCCTCTTCGAGGCCGACCCCGAGACGGACGCCCTCGTGATGGTCGGCGAGATCGGCGGAACGGCCGAGGAGGACGCCGCCGAGTACATCCGTCACCATTTCACCAAGCCCGTCGTGGCGTACATCGCGGGAAGGAGCGCCCCGCCGGGGAAGCGGATGGGGCACGCCGGGGCGATCATCACCCGGGGGAAAGGCACGGCGCAGACGAAGGTCGCAGCCCTCGAAGCGGCCGGGGCCCGCGTGGCCCGTCTCCCGTACGAGATCCCCTCGATGGTGAGCGAGGCCGTCCGGAGCGCCCGTCGATGACGCCTCAAGCCGACGGGCCTCCGGCCACCGAGGAGAGCGAACCGTGCCTGGTGCCCGGATGCGGGGCCCCGTCGGTCCGCCACCTGTCGTTGACCGAGGCCCGGAAGGCGTTCTCGAGCCTCCCCGACAAGGGGCGCCGAGCTCCGCTCTGCCGGGACCACTACCGGGAGTGGAAGAAATCGACCAAGCAGGCCCGCCGGCTCGATCGAGCCACCTGGTAGGCGCGAGAAGGGGTTTGGCCCCGGTATCCCGGGTCCGTTACTGCTTTCGCATCTTCTGGGCCCTCATGCGCCGGCGCATCCGCTTCTTGCGCCACTTCCACCGCATGTGGCCGCGCTTCTTCCAGACGCGTGAAGAACGTTTCATTCCCTCTCAGTCCGGACGCGCGGCGGTACGGGCGACCGTTTATTAGGGTTGCCAGCGGCGGGCCGCTCCCGCCGGCGGTCCCGCAGAGGTCCCGGTCGGACCGGTCTTCCCCTGGTCCTGCCGACGCGAGGGCCCCAGGACCCTGCGTCCGCCGCTCCCCATCGTTATTTGGCGGCGTTCCGTGGCGCCCCCGTGCTCGACCTGAGCGACCTCGAGATCAACGTCCTCGAGTTCCGACAACGCTCCTTCCAGTTCGATCGGATGGTCGAGTTTCGCGGCACCGAGTACGCGGTCTTCTCGCGGACCGAGACGGAGAGTGAGAGCCAGTTCCGGCCCCGGCTGGTCCACCTGCGGGTCGTGGTCCCCCGGGACTGGGTCGTCTACGACGAGCCGAACGACCTCCTCCTCCTCGCCCGGGACGGGTCGACCGTCCCGCACCGCCTCATGGAGGCGGTGACCGAGGTGCGCGCCGACCCCACCGAGTTCCCCGAGCAGGGGATCGATTGGCGCCGCGCCGAGGGGCCGAAAGGGATCTTCGTCTATGCGCCGGAGGAGCTCGAGAGCGAGCTCCTCTCGCCGGCGGGGCTGGCCCAGATCGTCGGGCCCTGACCGCGGAAAGGCCGCCGCTCTACGGGACCTTGCTCCTCAGCGCGCGGTCCACGAGCGCTGCGAAGAGCCCGCCCACGATCGGAGCGACCCAGAAGATCCAGTCCTGGCCGATCGCCCAGTTCCCGTTCGACCACATCGACGAGAGCACCGCCGGGGCGAAGCTGCGGGCCGGGTTGATCGAGGCTCCATCGACGGGGATCGCGACCAGGTTCGCCATGAGGAGGGTGAGCCCAATCCCAATCGGGGCGAGGCTCTTCGCAGAGGCCGAGGCCCGGGTGGAAAAGAGGATCACGAAGACGAGGAAGAAGGTGAAGGCGACCTCGATGAGGAAGACCGCGCTGAGGTTGAAGCCCCCACAGATGGTCGAGCCGGCAGAGTAGCACTGGGAGCCCAGGGCGTGGGCTTGAACGTTGGAGAAGGTCGAGGGGTTGCCGTACGCGATGCCTGCGATGATGCCCATCCCGAGGATGCCTCCCGCGACCTGAGCGAGAATGTAGGGGATTACGTCCCGTCCCGGGAACCTTCCCGCAGCGAACATCCCGACAGTGACGGCCGGGTTGAAGTGACCTCCCGAAATGTCGCCGAGCGCATAGATCAGTCCGATCAGCCCGAATCCCACGGACAGACTGACCAGCACCACCCGGGTGAGGTCCAATTCGCCCAAACTGAAGACCGCCGCCCCGCCGACCGCGAGGAGCAGTCCCATGGTTCCCACGAACTCCGCGAGGTACTTCTGGCCCGAGCTCCAAGCCATGCGCGGCGGACCGGCGATTTCCCTCTAATACCTATCGGCGGAGGGGTGAGGGGTCCGGCCCGTGCGTCAGAGGACCCCCATCTCGGTGAGCTTCTCGGGAAGGTAGTGCTCGGTCACGTAGTTGAGGCCGTACTTCGCGAGCGATTGCTGCTCCGCCTTCTTCCCGTTCTTGAGCATCAGCTCGATCTCCGCCCGCCAGTCGGCCGTGCCGAAGCGCGGGTCGGTGAGCTCGGCCTGCAGCGCCCGTACGTCCTGCTCGGAGAGCTTGTCGTGCGGGAGGTCGTAGTTCTCGATGTCGGACGCCGTCACGCCGAGAAACTCGGCCGACGGGGTGGCGAGATAGCTCGAGAGGTGCGCGGTCTTGATCGCTCCGTAGGCGACGGACGCGAAGATCCGGAACGACCAGGGGTCGCCGTCGGTGAACACGACCACGGGGAGCTTCAGCTCCTCGGACGCGCGCCTCAGGAAGCGGCGCGTCGAGCGCGCCGGCTGCCCCTTCAGGTGGAGGAGGATCGCGTCGTGCTGCTCGTCGAACCCGTTCTCCGCGAGACGGTCGACCATGCCGCCGCACTCGATGGCGATCAGGAACTTCGCGTTCGTCCCAACGAACTCGATCTTCTCCTTCTCGACGTTGAACGGCAAGGAGTAGCCCCCGTCGCCGACGTCGTCGCGGCAGTTGATCTTCTTCACGACGCCCTTGCGGTTCCGTTCCTTGATCGTGAGGTCGCCGATGACGGACGCCCCGTTCTCCTCGGGATGCAGGCGGAAGTCCTCGCGCAGCCGCTCGCACATCACCTCGAGGTCCTCGATCAGGAGGTTCGACTCGTCCTCGCCGTGGAACTTGGCGTCCTCCCACGCCTCGCTGATGTAGTAGAGCTCCCGCAGGGTCGAGGTCTTTCCCTCGCGGGCCATCTCGTTGATGAAATCGACCAGGTAGAACGTCCGCAGCAGCATGAGCGCCCCATCGAGCTTCCGGGCGCTCCTCGTGCCCATCGCGCGGCCGAGCTTCCAGACCCCGTCCCGGGGCTGGAAGGCGATGTTCTGCTTCGTCCGCAGGGGAAGCCGCATCCGTGGGATCTCGCCCCGGTCGAGCTGCTCGTAGATCTGCTCCGCGAGGCCCAGGGTGGGCGCGAGCGCGTCCGCGCGGACCGTCACCGGCTCGTCGTCACTACTCTTCTTCGTTGGTGTGCGCGCTCGCTTCGGCGGCATCGTAATCCACCTCCTCCTCCCCGGTCGCTCCGTTCGCCGCGGCGTCCGCGGCGGCCGCTTCCGCCGCCTCGACGATCGTGCGGGGGAGCCGGACGTCCCAGTCCCCGGGGAGCGGCTCCGCCCCGAGGATGTGCGCCTCGTCGATCCCCGCCACGTACCAATCCAGGTCGTTCGCCTCCACGTCCGTCTTCGGAGGGAAGGAGAACGTGAGCGCGGTCCGGCCGTTCGGCGCGAGCTTCGGCAGCGTCCACCACGCCCGCCCCAGCGCCGCCTCCACCCCGTCCGGGGACGGCTCGAACGAGGCGAGAGGGAAGACGTCGGGCGGGATCTCGACGAAAAGCTCGAGCACGCGCGTACGGGGTGTGTAGTTCGTGATCTCCACCTTCGCGCGGACCCCGTCCTTGTCGGCCTCGAACGGGACCTCGACGTTCACGATGTCCATGATGCGCGTGACGACGGGGGTGAGGTCCGGTACCGCCTTCCCGACGAGGTGGCTCGTCTTCTCCGCAAGCTTCGGGAGGATCCGCTGGATGATGGCGAACTTCTCGCTCGCGAAATCACGTCGGCTCTTGCGGGAGATGTGCGTGCGCAAGTGACGGGCGGCCGCCTGGAGCGCGAGCGTCAGCTCCTTGTCGATCTCGGG
>JBKQMS010000004.1:0-4539 GCA_052326485.1 Thermoplasmata archaeon
CACGCGAGCGTTCCGCGGCGGGAGCGAGAGGCCCATGGCGTCACGGGCGGCCTCGTCCGGCTCTCGTGCGGGATCGAGGACCCGGCGGACCTCGCCGACGACGTTTCCCGGGCCCTGAAGGGGATCTAGCCGTGCGGCGATTCACCGTCTACGATTCTCGAACGCGTGAGGCCCGGGTCTTCGCGCCGCTCTGCCCGCCTCGCGTCGGGCTCTATGTCTGCGGCCTGACGCCGTACGCCCCGGCCCACGTCGGGCACGGCCGGACGTTCACGTTCTTCGACGTCGTCGCGCGGGCCCTCCACCGATGGGGTTACCGCGTTTTCTACGTGCAGAACGTGACGAACCTCGACGATCACCTCATCGCCCGGGCGAGCGAGGAGGGAGTCGAGCCGCTCGCGCTCGCCGAGCGCCACTTCCGCGACTTCCGCCGCTCGATGGACGTCCTCGGGAACCGCTCGGTCAACCACTACCCGTTCGCGACCGACTACGTCCCCGAGATCCTCGCGCAGATCCACCAGCTAGTGGACAAGGGGTACGCGTACGCCGCGGACGACGGCTCCGTCTACTTCTCCGTCGCGCAGTTCCCCGAGTACGGGAAGCTCTCGGGCCAGAAGCTCGAGGCGCTCAAGCCCGGGGCCCGGCTCGAGCTCGATGCCCGCAAGCGCGCGCCCGAGGATTTCGTCATCTGGAAGGCGACGACCCCGGGCGAGCCGAGCTGGGAGAGCCCCTGGGGGCCCGGCCGCCCCGGCTGGCACATCGAGGACACCGCGATGATCTTCCGGCTCCTAGGCGAGCGCTGCGACCTCCACGGCGCGGCGGTCGACCTCATCTTCCCGCACCACGAGGCCGAGGTGGCCCTCGCCGAAGCCGCGAGCGGGGCCGCGCCGTTCGCGAACTACTGGATGCACGGCGGGTTGCTCCTCATGGAGGAGGAGAAGATGTCGAAATCGATCGGCAACGTCGCCTCGCTCGACGAGGCGATCGAGCGCGTCGGCCCGGGCCCCCTTCGCCTCTTCTACCTCAACGCTCACTATCGCAGCCCCCTCGCGTTCCAGCCGGGGAAGAGCCTCGAGGAGGCGCGCGAGGCGTATGCGCGGTTGACGGTCGTCTTCGACCGGATCTCGGAGGTGCTCGATCAGGGCGGACCGGACCGGCCCGGCGCCGAGCTGCCCGAGGCGCTCGGAGAGGCAGCTGAGCAGATGGTAGAGCGTCTCGACACAACGCTCGCGGACGATTTCAACACCCGCGAGGCGATCGCGCTCCTGTTCGGATGGACGCGCCGCCTCGCCGAAGAACTGCCACGACTCGAGGGGTACTCGGGCAGCGCCCTCGAGGAGCTCGCCGGCCCCTACCGCTGGGGCGAGGAGGTCCTCGGGCTCTTCGTCCGTACATCCACCGGTCCGGCGGGCGCTTGGGCCGCCATCGCCCCCGTCGCGATCGCCGCCCGCGCTCGGGCCCGCGCGCGAGGCGATTACGCGGAGGCCGACCGGATCCGCGACGAGCTGCGAGCAGCCGGGGTCGAACTCGAGGACGACGCCTCGGGGACCCGCTGGCGAGCCGCCCCCCCCCGGTAAGCGACCATGCGAGGGTTCGGGTTCGCCGCTCACGGCGGGTTCGAACGACTGGCCTACGTCGACGTCCCAGAGCCGACCCCCGGACCGGGCGAAGTTCGGGTCCGAATCCGGGCGGCAGCGTTCAACCACCTCGACCGGTTCACGCTCGAGGGGATCCCTGGAGTCTCCGTCGCGCTGCCGCACGTTCTAGGGTCGGACGGCGCCGGGACGGTCGACCGGATCGGAGAGGGCGTTGTCGGCCTCTCGACAGGGACGAAGGTCCTCCTCAACCCGGGGATGTGGGACGGAACCTGCCCAGCCTGCGTGGCCGGAAAGGAAGCCCTCTGCCGGAACTACCAGATCCTGGGAGAACATGTGCAGGGGACCGTCACGACCTACGCGGTGGTTCCTCGACGCAATGTCCATCCGCTCCCCGAGCGGATGTCGTTCCCGGAGGGCGCGGCCGCCCCTCTCGTATTCCTGACCGCGTGGCGGGCGCTCAAGACCGTGGGCGAGGTCCGCCCCG
This sequence comes from Thermoplasmata archaeon, assembly GCA_052326485.1. Taxonomy (GTDB): domain Archaea; phylum Thermoplasmatota; class Thermoplasmata; order Lutacidiplasmatales; family UBA184; genus Lutacidiplasma. Next base: position 2,080 of record JBKQMS010000004.1, read on the forward strand.
GCGACCGCGTGGCGATCGTGGGCGCCGGTGGTGGGATCCCGACCGCGGCCGTTCAGGTCGCGAAGCTCCTCGGCGCGCGGGTCGCCGTGGTGTCACGCTCCGCCTCCAAGGAGGCAAAAGTCCTCTCCCTCGGGGCCGACGCTTTCCTCCCCTTCTCGGACGACCGGCCGCTCGACCGGGCCCTGTGGGAGTGGAGCGAGAAGAACGGGGTCGACGTGGTCCTGGACTCGGTCGGCGCCCCCACGTTCCCGCGCGCGGTCCGGTCGCTCGCGCGGGCAGGACGGGTCGTCGTGATCGGCGCCAGTGCGGGACCCAAGGTGGAACTCGACGTCCGGACGTTGTTCTGGCGGCAGGCGTCTGTCCGCGGGAGCACGATGTCCTCGGGCGGGGAGTTCGAGGAGGTCCTCGGACACCTAGCCTCCGGGAGGCTGCACGCGGTGGTGGATTCGGCGTCCCCGTTCGAGCAGGCGGCGGATGTTTTCCGGCGGTTCGAGGCACCGGACCTGTTCGGAAAACTGGTGGTTCTGGGCCCGACGCCGTGACCCGTTCGAGCGCCCTCGGGTCGAGGTAAAAAGAGCGTGGTCTCCGGCGAGCGAAGGCACAGTTAAATACCAGAAGTCGGCCTTTCTTCGGTCGTGAGCGTCATATTGCGAGCTCCCGCGCGAGCCGGGAGTATCGGGCGCGTCGCTCGTCGATCAATCTCGGTCGCGGTCCCCATCTTCGTCGTGGCGTTGGTGATCGTGGGAGGGCTGAGCGCGCTCATCGGCGCCCCACCGCCGACGGCCCCGGCGAGCTCGTCCCATCTGACGGCCGCCGCGCCTCCCCTCACCCACGGCGACCTGGTCGTCACCCCCGGCCAGACGTTCGTCATCCAGCCGACCCCCGGCAGCCGCACGTACTACCAGGGTGGCAACATCACCGTCGACGCCGGCGGGACCCTCCTCGTCCAGAACGTCACCCTCTCGTTCGTCCAGTTCGTCGCCGACACGGGCACCCCAATGCAGCGCCTTTCCCACATCTACCGGTTCGTCGACCTCGGAACGGTCAACTTCACTAACTCGACGCTGACGACCGACGTGCAGGTCCTCAACGCCTGGGCGAAGCTCAACGTCACCGTCGAGGGCGACATGACCGCCCAGAACTCCACGCTCGCGTTCCCTGGGTGGCTGAACGTCAAAGGATCGTCCGGCGACCTCACCCTGAACGGCTCTCGAGTTGTGGGGAACCCCGCGGTCGCAGCCCTTTCAGAGCCGCTTCCCATCCTGGGGGACACCCTGTTCGCGCCCTCCATTACCGTCACCGGAGGCGCCGAGCTCAATGCGTTCAATTCCACCCTGGCTGACTCGTACGCAGACAACACCGTGACGTACGGTCACCCGCAGCCGGTGCCCCTAGGACTCCCCCTCAACCCCGTTCTCACCCCCTTGGGTCCCGGCGACAACAACTTCAGCCACCTCAGCACCCCGACCGACTCCGCGAACCTCACGCAGGACTGGCTCTATCCGGGGGCGAACTTCCAGGCCGGGAACCTGATCATGGATTGGAACAACCCCAACAAGACCTCGGCGTCCGTGAACGCCTACATTTGGTACGATGGGGTCCGGTACGCGGTCGCGACCGGCCTGCTCTTCAAGAACCAGTCCTTTGGCGAGTTCTACCTGCCGCTCCCCTCGAACCTACTCCAGAAGATCACTCAGTATGGGATGCTGAACTATCTCAACTGGACCGGTGACTTCTCCGGCGAGAGCGTGTCGCGGATTGCGATCGATTTCGTCGTGGTCTCGGGACCCGCCGTGGTGAACGCCTCCGCGGACTTCTCTCTCCTTCCCACGCCCAACTATGACCTTACCGTCTCGGGCGCCGGATCGACACTCAACAGTATCGACACTTCCTTCGCGTTGACCTGGGCCGCCCTTCCGGCGAACGCAACCTCACAGGCGCCTCCATTCCCGTGGAACTCGAACAAACTCCTCCTCACGGGAGGCGCGGTAGCCTACCTCGCTAACGCGACCGTGGCCAGTGCCGTCCCGGGCGTCTTCAGCACCTCCGCGGTGCTCCCGGACGCCGCGAGCGAGGCGTACTTCTACCGGTGGGCGCAGTTCAACCTGACCGGACGCGGCGGGTTCCTCGCGATCCCCGACGCTCAGCTCTCCGCTTTTTACGCCTACACCACGAACCAGGCGGACAATAAGACCGCGAACGCCCTCAATGACATCGCCACCGCGAACCCCGAGATCTGGGGCTACGTCCAGTACTGGGACGGGCAGCACGGCCTCACCGGCTACGGGATGTCGAACACCTCGGGAGTGGCCTCCCTCCTACTCGCTTCGTCGAACGTCACCGCCGCGACCCTCCCGGACGGATACTTCCTGGGTGGCTACCACGTGGGGGTCGTCGTCCCCGCGGTCGGGGTAGACCCCCACTGGTTCAACTGGTCGGTCAGCCCGTACCCCCAGGGGG
>JBKQMS010000005.1:0-51145 GCA_052326485.1 Thermoplasmata archaeon
GAACTGAGGCCAGAATCCAGTCCGACCTTCCGGGAGGAACGCGACCTCTTGGAGCGGGGCGAGTATGCTAAGGCCGTCCTGCACGCGTACCGCACCGTTTTCGACGGCACCGTCCGAGCCTACGGCCTGGCCGTGCCCCCCTCCTGCTCCGATCGACAGTTCCTGAAGCAGTTCCTGCGTCCGGACATGGGTCGGCTCAGCGAGCTGCTCCCCGAGCTCTATCGACGGTATGAGCCGGTGAAGTTCGGAAGGCTCGCGGACGGCGACCGAGATGCGCTCCGCGGGCTGCTTGAGAGGTTGTACTCGGAGACCGTTCTCGCTCGGATCCACGATCCCCAGTTCCAAGCAGGCGGTACCGGGTGGGCCAACGAAAGGCGGTCCGGGTACGACCGACTGTTCCGCTCCCTCGTCAAGGTGGAGAAGGTGTGACGGCCGACCTTACCGGGCCGCTCGTGCTCGCCGTCCCGTTGCTCATCGCGATCTTCTGCGCGTTCGCGTGGATCCTGTGGAGTCGCCCTATGAGTCCGCCGCGGTTCCGCGGGTACGCCGTTCGCCACGGTTGGCAGATCGACCCGATGGCGTGGCTGGACCAGGACCTGCGGAAGGGGCGGTGGACCGGGGGCATACTGGCCGTGCGAGACCGCCTGCTGCTCGAGCTTACGCGAGGTCACCACCTTTCCCTACGCCAGGTCCGTCGACCGCCCCTCCTCCGCCGGGTGAAGGGGGACCCTGTGGTCGACCGGGCCTGCCGGCAGGTGCGAGCGCTGGAGGCGACCTACTCGCTCGCCTATCGGGTCGAGGACCCGTTCCGCACGGACCTATGGTCCCGTTGGAGGCGGCCGGTGTGGCGGGTGCGGGCGCGGCAGCGATTTGAGAAGGAGCTTTCCGAGGTAGAGTCCCTCTGGCCTCTTCTGGAGAGGTCCTCGTGAGCGAGCCGACCCGGTCCCCGGATGACCCGAGCGCGAACGGGCCCGCGCTGGCCGAGGACGCTCCGACCACCGACCCTCTACCCACAGGCGCCGCTGCGCCGCTCTCCGCGAGCGACGCGCACGAGCTCCTCGGTCGGTTGCAAGGCGCGGTCGGACAGACCGTGATCGGCGCGGACGAGGTCGTTCGGGCGCTGACGATCGCTCTCGCCGTGGAAGGGCACGTGCTGGTGGAGGGGGTTCCGGGGATCGCCAAGACGTACCTCGCGAGGACGTTCGCCCGGTCGCTCGGCCTCTCGTTCCAGCGGATCCAGTTCACTCCCGACATGCTCCCGTCCGACATCATCGGGGGCCTCGTGATGGACCCGAAGGACCGCTCGTTCGTCTACCGCCCGGGACCGGTGTTCGCGCAGGTCATCCTGGCCGACGAGATCAACCGGGCCCCGCCCAAGGTCCAGTCCGCGCTCCTCGAGGCGATGCAGGAGCAGCAGGTGACGGTCGACCGGCGCACCTACCCGTTGCCGCGGCCGTTCCTCGTGATCGCCACGGAGAACCCGCTCGAGCAGGAGGGCACGTACCCGATGCCGGAGGCCGAGCTCGACCGGTTCCTCTTCCGCTGGATCATGGACTACCCGAGCCCGGTGGACGAGGCGACGATCGTGCGCTCGCAGCTCGACCCCGGTGACGTCCCGGCGGGCTCCGAGGTCTTGTCCGCCGGCGAGATCGAACGCCTCCGGCAGTCGATCCGATCGGTGAACGTCGAGGAGGAGGTCGTCCGGTACGTGGTCGAGATCGTCGGGGCGACGCGATCGGACGCCCGCCTCGAGGCTGGGGGCTCCCCCCGGGCCGCCGTGCAGTTCATGCGCGCTGCGCGCGCCGCTGCGTTCCTCGCTGGGCGTGCCTACGTGATCCCAGACGACGTCCAGGAGCTGCTCTTCCCAATCCTGAACCATCGGGTCATCGTCCGGCCGGAGTTCCGGGGAGCGCGCTTCCTCCCGGGGGACCCCCGCGGCAGCCTCGCGGTGATTCGGACCATCCTCGCGGACAACCTAGCGAAGGTCCCGGTGCCCCGCTGACCGGACCCCATGGCGAGCTCCCGGATCGTGCTGAGCCCCCTCGGCTGGTCCGCCCTCGTCGGAGGGCTGAGCGCCCTGCTCATCGGGCTCGTCACGCTGAACCTCCTCCTGTTGGTCGTCCCCCTCGCCGTCCTCGCTCTCACGGCCACCGAGCTGCTCGCCTTTGACCGGGCGACGCGAGGGTTCGGCCCTTCCTGGTTCCGCTGGCAACGGTTCGAGAACAGCTCCGAGGTTCGGATCGACGGCGTCGGCTCGATGGCCCTCGACCTAGAGCGGGTCGGGCCGGGTTCGGCCTACCTCGAGGTCTTCGACCCTCAGCCCGAGGCGTTCGAGATCGTCCTCGGCAGCCCGCGCCTGCTCACCTGGTGGTCCGGCTCCGCTCCCGTGCGCCTCGCTTACGTGTACCGACCGCGCCAGCGCGGCCGCTTCCGGCTGGGACCGACGCTCGTGGTCGCGCACGACCCGCTCGGCTTCGCCTTCCGCATGACGAAGCTCGAGAACCGCTGGGACGTGCTGGTCACGCCAGCCCTCTCGGTCGAGCAGGCCGAGGCGATTCCCCCCGGGCTCGGAGGGCCCAGCGAGGCGTATCGACGTCGCGTCGGGCCGGGAGCGGAGTTCCGGTCGCTACGCGAGTACCAACCCTCGGACGATGCCCGCAAGATCGCTTGGCGTCGGTCGGGTCTCGAGAAGGTCTACGTCCGCGAGCACGAAGAGGAGGCCCACCCAGAGCTCCTCCTCCTCATTGACACGGGCTGGGGGATGCGGCTCGGCATCCCCGGCTCCGAGGGTCTCGAACAGGCCGTGGACGGCGCGACCGTCATCGCCGGCCAGGTGATCGGGAGGTCGGACCGCGTTGCGCTCCTCACGTACGCGGACCAGCCGGTCGAGTTCGTCCCTCCGCAGCGGGGGCCGAACGGGGCCGAGCGGTTGACCCAGGCGTTCGGTCGCGTGATGCTCGCCCCCGCCCGGTTCAACCTCCCCGGTGCCCTCGCCGCGGCCCAGGAGCATCTCGCCGCCCCGACGACCATCGTCCTGTTCTCCACGCTCCTTACCGTGGACGGACCGGTGGAGGGTGTCATTGCAGAGCTGCGGACTCGGGGCCATCGGCTGGTCGCGCTCTGTCCGGATGTGGCCACGCTGTTCCCGCCGGGAGCGGACCGTCTCGCGACGCAGACGATGGGGTTCGCGCTGGCCCCCGTGGAGCATCAGGTGGAGCTCGGCGTGGCCCGGCTCCGCGGCGCCGGGGCCGTCGTCCTCCGCTATCCCGCGCCTCGCGTGCGGGAGGTCGCCTCTGAGCTTCTGGCCTGGACCACATCGGAGGGTGGCCCGACGTGAACGACCGCTGGTGGGCGGCCGTGCTCGTCTACCCGGCCCCGCTCTACGCCGGTCTGCTCACGCTCGAGCACTTCTGGGCGGGTGGTCTCCTCTTCCCTCTCGGGTTCCTGCTCGCCCTCGGCTTCGGTTCGGCGACCGGGTTCGGTCTCGTGCGCCGCCCGACCTGGGTCTGGGGGGGCCGCCTGTGCTTCGTGGTGGCCAGCATGATACCGCTCGCCTACGGTTCGTTCGCGACCGGGGACGCCCTCGACCTTGCGTGCGGCATCGCGATCGGGGCGCCGTTCCTCTGGCTCGAGTACGCCTGGCGAGACAGCGTCTCGCCCGGCGCCCGGGTGCTCGCGCTCGAGCTGGCCCTGCTCATCGGGGTCCTCGGCCTCGCGACGCTCGGAGCCACACCTACGGGAGGTTCGGCCGGTGCGCAGTTCCTGCAAGCGCTCGACCAGGTCCTCGTGTACCAGGTCCGAGGGGTCGCCGATGTCCTCACCGGCGTCACCCCGACCTCGATGCCACTCGAGACCACGCTCGACGTGGTCTACGCCGGGCTCGGAGGCCTCGGTCTCGCCGGAGTGGTGCTCCCGTGGGCTTCCCCCCGGACCGCGCTCGACGAGCCGCTCCCGTGGAGCTGGCTACGGCACCATCCCGCTCCGGCCCCGAGCCCGCGCGTCTCCGAGGAGCTGGGACTGCGCCCTGGCCAGCGCGATGCGCTCGCGACCCGGACCCTCCCGCACGCTCCCGAAGCGATGGCGACGCCGGGGTTCGGGGCATTCCTCGTGACGGCCCTCCTCGTCACGGGGCTCCTTGCCCTCGCCGTGATCGCGCCGTCGTACGCGCTGCTCGCCCTGGTGCTGGGCACCGTAGGTGCGGTCGTGGCGGTCGCCCTCGTGCTCTCCCGTCGCCTCACGAAGCTCGGGGGTCTCGCGGCCTAGCCGGCGCCGAACCCCGGTCCTGGGGAGCGATCCGGAGGCGCGGTCCCCGACGAGGGTTCGGCCGGGCGGTCGGCGACGACGTCTCCTTTCTCCCTATCGGGGTCGGTCGCGCCCGCGACCGGGGCCGTCCCCTCCCCCTCTCGCTCCCCGCGGAGCACGGAGGCGAAGACAAAGCTCCCCAGGACGAGGAGGAGCGGGACCAGCAGGAACGGCCAAAGCTCCCCTAGCCCGCCCGGGAACAGGTTGAATCCCCAGCCCATACTGACCACGAGGACGAGGGGCAGGAGCGTCAGGTTGACGGTCGTCGACAGGTTCTCGGCGGAGGTCAGGTCCAGCGTCGTCGCGTTCTCGAGGTACCGCGGCGCGGAGACCTCGAAGACGTAGATCCCCGGTGGGACGTCCGTATCGTTGTAGTAGCCCCACTCATTCGCGTGGCCCGCGATTACGCCCACGATGGTGACGTTCGCCGCTGGGATCGGCGCCCCGGTGCTCCGGTCGCGCACCAGGAGGGAAAGGTTGGCCGGGGGGATGATCTTGAGGCGGATCTCGAGGGGAACGTTGGGACCCGACGACACGTTCGTAATCACTCCGGAGGAGAGGAGGTACCCCGTTGCTGAAGCGCTCACGAGATACTGTCCCTCGGGGAGCGAAAGCGCGGCCGTGCCCAGGTCGTCGGTGAGGTTGGTCTGCGCGTACGAACCGAACGCGAGGGCGATCGTGGTCGTGGCCGTGACGGTGGCACCCGCGATGGGGAGACTGTCGCTCGAGCGCACGACCATCACGGCGAGGACGCCGAGCGGCAGCGACTGGAGGACCAGGGTGGCGATGGCCGGCCCGGTGAACGGAATGGACAGGTACTCGGTCGAGGAGAAGAACCCCGACGCCGTTCCGGTTAGAGGAACGAGGCCGAACGCGGTGGTCGTACTGGCCAGGGTCCCGTCCGATGCGGTGAAGCCGAGCAGGCTTCCGTTGAGGTACACCGGCACGAAGGCCAGGGGAAGGAGGCTGCTCCCCCCTCCCAGGCGGCCCAGCATCGTGACGAATACCACCGGGTCGTAGAACATCTCCACGGTCGTGTTCAGCACCCCGGCCGGCGGGAGCACGCCCGTGACGTACGCCGGCCGCCACTGCGAGGCCTCCGTCGTGACGTTCACCCGGCCGGGCGGGACTCCGGCGAAGGTCGCGTTCCCGAAGGCATCGGTGACGACCGGGCGGGAGTTGATGCGAACGGAATCCACCGTGAGGTTCGCGAACGCGCCCGAGAGAGGCCCGCCCGAGGAGGCGTTGACGAACAGATGGACCGTCCCCAACGGTTCCGGGGAGAGGGCGACCGTCAGCGCCGTCGGTCGGCCCGGAGCCAACCACAACGTCTGGTTCGCCGGGTAGAACCAGGGGTCATCGGTGACCTGAAGTGCCGGCCCCACGACATCGACCTGAGTGAGATTGAGATAGCCCGCGGATGTGGTCGACCCCGCCCGCCGGCCGCTCAAGTTCACTTGCGCACCAGCCAGTGGCGAGCTCGGGTCGGAGGCGTTCACGACCCGCAGGGACACGTTCGAGGTCGCGGACAACCGCCACAGGTCCGTGTAGGATACTGCACCGGACTGGCCCCCGGCCAAGAGCCAGGTTTCGTTCTTGAGGACGTCCAGGAACGCCGACGCGGCGTTCGACCGGGCCGACGGACCGGAGGGAAGCGTCTGGGCGATCCACGTGTCATTGAGCGAGTCGAACAGGTAGGTGTCGTTGAAGGTGGCCACGCCGTTCGTGCCGCCGAACAGAAGGTCGGCGTCGACCGTCGGGTCGTAGGTCCAGCTTTCGGCCGCGCGAGCGGCCGGGGCGTTAGAGGGCGTCGCCATCGCGCTCCATCGAAGCTGGGCGGGGTGGAACTGCCAGACGGCGGAACTGCAGGGGTAACACCCCCCCATCATCTCGATTACGGAGGTCTGGGGGTCCCACACCATCGCCGCCCCCTCGAGCGGAGGCGGCCTGGGTCCCGGGACGTTCAGCTGGGACCAAGCGTTCGACGAGAGATTGAGCTCCCAGAGGTCAGAGTACGTGAGCGATCCGGTCGTGGAGTAGTTTCGATTCCATCCGCCGTACAGGAAGCCGATTCCGAGAGCAGGAGCGATCGCAAAGGCGGCCGCTTCGCGGGGCCCCGGTGCTGGTCCGGACGTGGCGAGAGTCCAACGGGCCGAACCGACGCCGTAGACCCAGGTCTGGTTCGACACGCTCAGCGTCGTGAGATTCGTCAGCCCCCCGAACAGGACCGCGGCGCCGGTCGTCGGGTCGAGGGCGAAGGCGAAGTCGCTCCGCGGGGTCGGTGCCACCGAGGTGAGGATGCTCGACCATCGGTTGGTCGCCTCCGTGTAGGCGAAGGTCGAGTTGACGAGGACGCCCGAGCTCACTCCACCGAACCCGACCGCCACCCCGGAGGAGGAGTTGGCGACCATGCCGCCTCCGGCCCCGAAACCGGCCGGAGGTGGGGCGCCCTCCGACCAGGCCATGGTATGGTTCAGTTGGTAGCTGGCCGTGCTCGCCGCTCCCGTCTCGCGGGAGATCCCGGGGCTCGCGGGGCATGAGGAGACCCGACCGCAGGCGCTGGCCAAAGCTCCCGCCGCCAGGCCCGACTCAACCGGGCCAGCTCCCGTATTCCGATCGTTCGGTGAGCCTCCGAGGGGGACAACCGGGATTGCGAGGACAAACACCAACGCCACCACTCCCAGGGCGATCCATCGGGCTTCCGGGCGCCGCGTCGCCCGTCCGCGAAGCCCCCGATGGGGGTCCGAGGTGGGGGAGGTCACACCCGCGAGAACGGCCTCGGTCGGCAAATAGTCTGGCGGGAGGTCCCGCCCGCGGTCCCAGGATGAGGAGCGCTCCTTTCTGTCGGAGGGAGAGCGCGGGAGGGGTCCTCCGCCGGGTTACGGCGGGGTCGCAGAGGCCGGGAGGCCGTCACCGGAAACCGGTAGGGAACGGATCAACAGGGTCGGGCTCGATAGGCTCCCAATGAGCTCGGGCCTCGACCCGACGGCCAAGAGGTCGCGCAGCAGCGACGGAGCCCCTTCCCGCGCGACGACGACCCCGCCCACCGTGCCGCCGCGCACGGGCTCGGCCAGCTTTCCGTGTCGGATCCGGTAACCGATCCGGATCTCCCCCCCGAACCGTCCGGAGAGCCCGTCCGGCTCGGCCCAGCCGATCTGTTGCACCCAGATCCCGTCGTTGACCTGTTCGATGACCTCTGCGTCGGTCCCGCCATCCCCCGCCGGGATCATGATCGTGCTCGCGTCGGGCATGGGACGACGCGTGAACCTCCTCGAGACGCTAGCGCTCGGGTCAATCCCGCTCGTTCGAGCGCCACTTCCTGTGGACTTGGCGCCGAGCGCGTCGGCGTGGAGGACGTCGAACAGGAGCTCCGATACCTTTCCGTTCGAGATCAGCTCCCGTTTCCGCTGGGGGGTCCCCTCGTCGTCAAGAGGGGACGACCCGATCCCCCAGTCGAGCAACCCGTCATCCACGATGTCGAGGCCCTCGATTCCCACCGACGACCCCGATTCTACCCCGAGGCCTCTCAGACGGGCCGCGGCGCCGAACTGGAAGCGCAGTACGTTCGGAACGATTCCCGCGAGCACCTCGGCGGGTAGGACGACCGGTACCTCTCCGTTCGGGGTCGACCCGGCGTGCCGGGCATCCTCCGCGAACCGGGACCAATCGGCCGCGAGCTCAGGGAGCGGCTGGGGATCGAGACGCCGTCCGATGTTGGTGAACCAGTATTCGCCGGGCGGCCGCCCCTCCGGCCCTCCGAACGCCTTCACCGCGACCTCGGTCTCGACCACCGTGTGCGTGTACGCGTGGGCGAGGCCAGTGGAGTTGGCGATCGAGGTCTCCACGAGCGTGGCTTTGACCGAGCTGAAGCTCGGGACGACGCCTTTCCGTCCCTCGAAGGCGGCCAAGAGGGCGGCCGCGAATCCCTCGAGCGCGCCGGAAGGGTCGGACCACAAGGCCGGGTCGACGATCGTAACCCCCGTACCGGCCGGTGGTCGTCCGTTCGGCAGCTCGGGGTGCTGGGCCGGGAACTGGTTGAACCGGGCGAACTTCTCGGCGTCCTCCACGGCCACGCGGACCCCTTCGTCCGAAGGGTCGGTGGACGCCTGGTAGCCGATCCCGGTCTGGCCATCGACGGCCCGAAGGAGCCGCAGCCCGTACCCTTCTAGCACGATGGGGCCTCGTGTGAGCTCGACCTTCAGACCGTTCAGGTGGATCTCGAATCGACGCGAACGCTCGGCGAAGACATCCCAGGGGCCTGCGAGCCCGCGCAACCGGTCGGCGATGCGAACGGCGAGGTCAGAGGGAGCGCTCATGACGGCCCCACCAAGGCGCGCGAGAGGAGGTACGTTCCGCCGTCGCCGACCGGGAGCATGTCCCCGTATCCCTTGCCGCAGAAGCCCGCGTCGATGTACCGATGTTCGCCCTTTCCGATCCCTCGGATGTCCCGGAGGAACTGGAGCACGCTCCCCGACAGCGCCATGGCCGAGACCAGGTCGGTGACCTTCCCGTTCTCGATCCGGTGACCCTTGAGGACCTTGAGCTGCATCCGACCCCCGAGGGGGTCTTCCATGCCGCTCACCCATCGCTCGAGCACGACGCCGTCCCCCGCCTCGCGCACCAGTTCGTCGAAGCTCCAATCCCCGGGTTCGACCGAGGTGTTGGTCATGCGTACGAACGCCTGTCCGAGGAAATCCGCGCGCCGAGTGTTGCCGGTCGGTGTGGCTCCCAGCGCGAACGCCGTTCCTCGGTCGTGGAGCGCCCCGACGAACCGCCCGCGGTCGACGAGCGGCGTCCGCTGGCTCCGGTGGCCCTCGTCATCGAAGTAGATGGAACCCCACCCGCCCGGGATCGACCCGTCGTCCACGATGGTCAGGAACTCCGGCCCGACGGTCTGGCCGAGGAGCGGCTGGAGGTACGATCGGTTCCGAACGAACTGGTCGGCCTCGGTGCCGTGGCCGAACGACTCGTGGGCGAAGGTCCCCGTGGTTCCGGGGTCCAGCAGGACGTTCATCAGGCCGCTCGGGGGAGCTTTCGCGCTCAGGAGCGAACGAGCCCCCTCGGAAACCCGACGCGCCGTGGCCTCGGAGATGGCATCGAGGGCCTCCTGACCTCCAAGGCGGCCGACGCTGTAAGCGTCGAACTCCGACCGGCCGTTCTCGATCGCCACCGGAACGACGCCCGCGTGCACGCGGTTCAGGCGCTGGAAGCAGTTCGCTCCCGCCGTGTTGAGGTAGTACCGTTCCTCGTCCGCCCAGTTGAGGGAGACCCGCGCGAACTTGATCGTCGGGACGTCGGTGAGCCAACGGAACACCTCCCGGACCCACGCGAGAGCCCCTTCGGTCCCCAGGTCCCGCATCGGACGACTCGGAGCCGTGTCGAACGAGCCGACCGTCGTCGCCGATGGTCCGGGCGGAGGCGATCCCGAACGACTGGCGGCCAACTGGGACTCGAGGCTCTCCGCCGCGCCCATAAGGGCACGTTCGTCCAGCCCGGAGACCGCCGTTTCGACCCACCGTGTCCCGGACCAGGCGCGGAACACGACCCCCCGCAAGGGAGGGGATCCGGCGGTGCTGAGGGACTTCGAGTCGAGGGTCATGCTCTCCCCTCGGACCCGCTGCGCCATCGCCTCCGCGAAGGCCGTGCGGCTCTCGATGCGGCGCAGCACTTGCCGCAGGCCGGATTCGTAGTCCCGAAGGTCGCCGCTCGTGGCTTCCCGAGTCCGCGGTCGTCTCTTAAGGATGAGGCACGGACGGGGTGTTACTGCGGTTCAGGGAGCCGGGAGGGGCCCGCCCAACCGGTCTCCCGTCAGACAAATGTCCGACACATCCAGCCAGGTGAGGTCAAGACCGGGTTCCCTGGTTACCGGAAGGTGTCTACCCCCTTCCCGTTTGACGGCGCCCTTATGTAGCCCACCGAAGTCGATACAGTGAGGCAATGTCCGAGGAGGGAGAGAATGCTGGCAGGTCAGATCGTTGGAGACGGCTTTGCTGCGCGCTCCCTTCCCCGGAGTGCGAGCGTTAGGGAGTTCGCCGCGCGCGAATTCCCACGTGAGGACTGCCGTTGGGTAGCCTCGGTGGTCTCGGGAGCGTCCCGCCCCAAGGGGCGCCTCCGGGTCCGTCTGGGCCGTCTCCTGCGGTCGTTCGGCACTCCGAGGAAGGCCGAGCACGAAGCCGACCCGGCCCCTGAGCCGACAGCGACCGCTTAGGCGCGAAAGCGCCTCCACCCGCCGCCCCTAACGGAGCGGCGGGTGAACCATTTCCCCTGAGACCTCCCACCGGTATCATTCTGCAAACCCCGGGCCGGTGCCTTCCCACGCTGCGTTCCTCACCTTAAGGCGGGGCACCGACGGCGAATCCGGGGCGACCGGGACCCCCGGAAGGTCGAGCGCAGGAGCCTTGTATTCGCGAGGGAAGGGAGCCCACCATGGGCCTCTGCGATGTCCGAGCGGCTTTCCGCCACGCGATCCCGGCCGGATACTTCTCCCACTACGAGGTTTCCGACATCGACGTGACCTGCGCGCTGCCGGCGGAATTCCGGTGCGCCGTCCGGGGGATGGAACGCGGGAACCACCGGGACGGCGCCGCGGTCCTCGAGGTCGAGTTCTGCGGCCACCACCTGCACGCCTTCGAAGAGGTGGACAAGCGTCTCCGGGGGCTCGGGTGGGCGCCGGCGCTTCACGGCGCCCCGACCCCCGTGACCCCGGCATGACGTCGAGCCGAGGCGCTCCGCGCCATTACGGAACGCCCCCGTTCCGGACCTTGGTCGTCCATGGCGGCCCGGGAGCTCCCGGAACGATGGCCCCGGTGGCGCGAGAGCTCGCCTCCACCGTGGGCGTCCTTGAGCCGTGGCAGACGGCTCGCACGGTCGCTGGTCAGGTGAGAGAGCTCGCGGCCCAGATCGATCAGTGGGCTTCTCCGCCAGTGACCCTGGTCGGCCATTCCTGGGGCGCCTGGCTCGTGCTGCTGGTCGCCGGCGAGCACCCGGAGAAGGTCCGCCGCGTCGTCCTGGTCGGCTCAGGTCCGTTCCAAGCGAGGTACGCGGCCGAGACCCGTCGCCACCGACGCGAGCGGCTCACCCGCAGCCAGTGGCGCGAGTTCGAAGAGATCCAACAGCGGCTGGCAGACCCACTGTCGCGGGCCACCCCCTCCGTGTTGCGTCGCCTGGGAGAGCTCTCGGAGGTCGCGGACTCGTACGAGCTCGTGCCCCACCCGCCGGCGGACGCGGAGACCGATCCTTCCGCCTTCCGGGCCGTCTGGGCGGAGGCGGACGCGATGCGCCAGTCGGGAGCCCTGGTCCGGGCCCTTCGCCGGGTCCAAGCCCCGGTAGTCGTCCTGCACGGCACGGCGGACCCGCATCCGCTCCAAGGCGTGGTCGAGCCCCTGCGTCGGGCGGGCGTGGACCCGCGGGTCGTTGTCCTCGAGCGGTGCGGACACGAGCCGTGGTGGGAACGGTACGCCCGGGTTCCGTTCTTCCTAGAGCTCCGAAAGGAACTCGCGAGAGAGTGAACGGCGCGCCCGGCGCCGGGACGACGTCCCTAGTTGGGCGCGACGCTGACCCGTCCCCGGGCTCGGACCGCTCTATGCGTAGAGGTTGTCCGCGTAGCAGTAGTACCGACCGTACTGGGCGATGTACGTGGTCGGCTTACCGCACTTCACGCAGAACGGCGCCGCGGGAGCGACGGACGGGGGCGCCGGAGGAGCGGGGGTGGGCGCTGCCGGCGGCGGGGCGGCGTACACCGGGGCGGTCGCCGCGGCGGGGGGCGCGTACAGGGGAGGGGCGAACTGCGCGTAGCCGGGCGGTGGGGCACCGCCCTGGCTCCGCTGCCAGGTGATCAGCGGGTCGAACTTGAGCCACGCGATCAGCAGGATGATGCCGAGGATGATGCCGAAGATGAGCCCGAGGATCATCCAGACGAGGGTCTGCGACTTCGCCGCCTCGTACTGGTGCTCGTTGACCTTGGTCTCGATCGAGTTCATCTGCATGTAAACGACGATCGCGACCACCCCGATGATGACCAGATAGACGGCACCGATCAGGGCGCCCGCCACGGCACTCCCGCAGTAGTTGGCGTAGGCGGAGCAGTCTGTCGACAGGAAGGCGATCGTCACCCCGTAGGCGATGCCGACGAGCAGCACGAGGACCCCGAGGATGATCGCGAGGATCTTCGCGATGTGGAGCATCGTCTTGATCGACTGTACTTCGGGCGGCTCGACCGCCATCATTGGCGGCATTTGATACCCCGGTGGTGCGCCCATGGAGCCTCGCGCCCCCATTGACACTGACTCTTAAGAGTCTCGTTCGGTTTCGACCCACCACCTCGTGCGTGTTCCGGGACCGATTCCGGCGGGGGAGGGACCGCGACCGTCCCACGCGTGGCGGTCCGCACGGCCTCAAATAGGTGGGTCCGGTCCAACTCCGCATGCCCGCTCCGGACGTGGCGTTGCCGTTCGAGCCGTTCAAGACGAAGGTCGTCGAGCGGCTGCCCAACCCGACGCGACGCCAGCGGGAGGCCGCCCTAGAGCGCGCCGGGTTCAATCTCTTCAACCTCCGGTCGGACGAGGTCCGCATCGACCTACTGACCGACTCGGGGACCGGCGCGATGAGCGACCGCCAATGGGCCGCCATGATGGTGGGCGACGAGACGTACGCGGGAAGCCGGAACTTCGCCCACTTCGAAGCGAAGGTCCACGAGATCACCGGGTTCCCGCACATCGTCCCCGCCCACCAGGGGCGCGCCGCGGAACACCTCCTCTTCTCGACCTTGTGCCACCCCGGCCAGATCGTTCCGAACAACATGCACTTCGACACGACCCAAGCGCACGTCGTGCACGCGGGAGGGACACCGGTCAACCTGGCCGTGGCGGAAGCCTACGACGCGGTGAGCGACTTCCCGTTCAAAGGGAACGTCGACACCGCCGCGCTCGACCGGCTCCTGACCCTCGAGGGGAAGGAGCGGATACCGCTCGTGATGGTGACGATCACGAACAACACCGGAGGCGGTCAACCGGTGTCGCTCGCGAACTTCACCGAGGTGGCCCGCGTGGCGCATGCCCACGGCGTCCCGGTCTATCTGGACATGTGCCGGTGGGCGGAGAACTCCTACTTCGTTCGGGAGCGCGAGCCGGGGATGGGGTCGCGGTCGATCGCCGAGATCGGCCGCGCGTTCTTCGACCTCGCCGACGGCGCGACGATGAGCGCGAAGAAGGACGGCCTCGTGAACATCGGAGGCTTCGTCGCGGTGCGAGACGCGGCACTCGCCGAGCGCCTGAAGGAGGCGCTGATCCTCTTCGAGGGGTTCCCGACGTACGGCGGCCTCGCCCGACGGGACCTCGAGGCGATGACGGTCGGGCTCGAGGAGGGGATGGACCTCGAGTACCTCGAGCACCGGATCGGCCAGGTCCGATACCTCGGTGCCCTCTTGGACCGGCACGGTGTGCCGTTCCTTCATCCGGTAGGCGGCCACGCCATCTACCTCGACGTCGACCGCTTCCTCCCGCATCTCGGTGACGACGACCTCCCCGGTCAGGCCCTCGCGGTGGAGCTCTATCGCGAAGGCGGGGTCCGCACCGTCGAGGTGGGAGCCATCATGTTCCCTGAGGGGTCGCAGAAGCAGCGGCCGCTCGAGCTCGTCCGGCTTGCCATTCCCCGTCGCGTGTACTCGGCGAGCCATCTCGCGTTCGTCGGTGATGTGGTCGCCCGGGTCCACGAGCGGCGGGCGAGCCTCCGGGGGCTCACGATGACCTACCGTCCGGAGCGGTTGCCCCATTTCATGGCCCGGTTCGCCCCCAAGAAACCTTAGAAGGGTCCCAGCCTCCCCCCGCGGCACGGGTCCCGCTCGTTCCGACACGCCCGCAAGGGCTGCGCACAGACCGAGGACGGCCCGACCGGATGTGGACCGATGGCCGTGAAGAACCTGCGACAGACGCTGACGGTGAAAGCGACCCCGAACGATGTATTCGATGCGCTGACCGACCCGGTCGAGCACGCCCGGTTCACCGGGGAGGCAGCGAAGATCTCGACCCGCGCCGGGAGTGCCTTCACGTTGTACGGTCGCTCGCTCACGGGCCTCGTGGTCGCCGCCGAGCGTGGACGCCGTCTGGTGCTCGCCTGGCGGTCCGAAGGGTGGCCGAAGGGCCACTACTCGATCGCCCAGTTCGTGTTCTCTAAGGTTCGGGGAGGCACGCGCATCACGTTCGAGCAGTTCGGCATTCCCGCCGGAGACTACGCCGACATCCGCGAGGGCTGGAAGCAGTACTACTGGCATCCGCTGCGTCGCTACCTCGAAGACTGACCCCCCGCGCCCACCGAGCCTCCCGAGGTCGACCGCGTGCCAGAGCTGTGGAGCGCCGTTCTACGATTGAGAGAGCCCCACCTCCCACCGCTCGCTACATGAGCAGCCTCGACCTGCCCAGATCGTGTACGGTCAACGCTCGTGGGGAACTTTCTCTATCGTCGCGTGTGACCCGGAGCGAGTCTACTGGGGAGCGGCCGTTTCCACCAAACCGCTCGCGGTGGGAGCCGTCGTGCCGTGGGCCGAATGGCGGGTCGGAGCCATCGCCACCCAGGCGATGTCGAACTACCAGTACGGCCCCGACGGGCTCGCCTTCCTGAGGAAGGGCCTCACGGCCTCTGAGGTCGTCGCTCGGCTGACCCGTGAGGACCCGAAGCGCGAGCACCGACAGCTCGGTGTGGTCGACCGCCGCGGCCGGGCGGCCGCTTGGACGGGCAAGAAATGTCTCGCGAGCGCCAGCCATCTCCTCGGCGAAGGGTTCTCCTGCCAGGGCAACCTCCTCGCCTCGGACGAGGTCGTTCCGGCGATGGCGGTCGCGTTCGAATCGACCCGCGGCTCGCTCGCTCGACGGATGCTCGCCGCGCTGCGGGCCGGTGCCGCCGAAGGAGGTGACCGTCGCGGAATCGAGTCCGCTGCGATGATCGTGGTCCATCGACGGCCGTGGTTCGAACCCGCTTGGGGCGACCAGTGGCTCAACCTTCGCGTGGACCAGCACCGTCGGCCGGTCGTTGAGCTCGAGCGCCTCGTCGGCCTCGAGGAGGCGAACGCCCGGAAGCTCGTCGCGTGGCACGCGGCGCAAGCTCGGAAGCGCCGGCCGAGACGCCGCTGAACGAGGACGAGCGGGGCCCGGTTCGCCGACAAAAGCGGTGGCGGTCTCCGAGCCTAGCCCGGAGGCTTCGGGGTCGCGTGGGACTTCACCACGAGCACCGAGCAGTGCACGTGGTGCAGGATCCCGTCGGAGACGCTGCCGAGGAGGAACCGACCGGTCGCCGTGAGACCCCGCGATCCGACCACGACGAGGTCCGGGTGGTGCTTTTCGGCGAACTCCACCACACGATCGACCGGGTTCCCTTCGAGTAGCGCGGTCTCAATCTCGGCCACCCCTTCCGAGAGGAGCCGTTGCTTCAGCGCCTCGAGCCTCTTCGCGGCGGAATCGAGGAGCGCGGCGAACGAGTCGCCGATGGGGACCGGAACGCCGAACGACGGAGAGACCACCGAGACCACGGTCACGATCGTCAGCTTCCCGCGCGAGAGCTTGGCGAGGTTCACCGCCTCGTCCAGTGCCGCCTGGGAGTCGTCGAGCATGTCGTCCGCCACAAGGACCGACCGCAACGGCATCGCCGGACCCGAAGGCGAGGCGGGTTGATATGGCTTCGCCGACGGCGCGGGGCGCTGTCGATGTCCCGTTTCGAAGACCTAGGTCGATTGGGCCCGGTTGGCGGACCTTTGGCGGGCAGGCCGCTCGTGCCGCTCGAACCCGGGAGACCGTCCCGCCTTCGCTGAGGGAACCCGAAGGAGATTAGTCAGGTCTTCCCTCTCCTCCCCCAACGATGAAGGCGTTGATGCTCGTCGGCGGGTTCGGGACCCGCCTCCGCCCGATCACCTATAGCCTCCCGAAGCAGCTCATCCCGCTCGCCGGCAAGCCGATGCTCTTCCACGTGCTGGACCTCCTGCCGGACGACATTGAGGAGGTCGTCCTCGCGACCGGCTACAAGGCCGACGTGATCGATGCGTTCCTTCAGGCCCACCCGCCCCGGATGCCGGTGCGAACGGTCTCGGAGGCCGTGCCACTCGGGACCGGAGGCGGGATGAAGAACGCAGGGGACGGCATGAGCGACCCGTTCTACCTCCTCAACTCGGACGTCATCACGCGGATCGACCTGGCCGAGATGGCGAGACAGCATCTCGCCCACGGGGGGGTCGGCACCATGGGCCTTTTCGAGGTCGAGGACCCCCAACCGTACGGGGTGGCAGCCCTCGACGCCGACGATCGGATTCGCGGGTTCGTCGAGAAGCCCGAGCTCGCGCACGCCCCGTCCCACTGGATCAACGCCGGGTTCGCGGTCTGGAACCGCGACGTGATCGACGCGGTCCCGAGCGGGCGGGCCGTGAGCTTCGAGCGTGAGATCGTGCCCGGATTGCTCGACCGAAGGGTCTACGGGTTCCGGATCACAAGCTACTTCGACGATGCGGGCACCCCGGAGCGTCTGCTCCGGTCCCAGCGGCTCCTCTTTGACGACGGACGGGGGGGGAAGGGAACGCTTCCGGGCGGCGCCTTCGGGAAAGGACCCATCGCCCTCATGGCTGGGGCGAGCGCGAGCGGCGCGTCGTTCGGCCCCTACGTCACGCTGGGACCGGGCGCGACCGTCGAGGCGGGAGCGCATGTCGAGAACTCGATCCTGATGGAGGGCGTGCACGTCGAGAAGGATGCTAGCGTCCGCGACAGCGTGCTCGGACCGAAGGTGAGGGTCCGCTCGGGCCACAGCCTCGTCGGCCAGGTCCTGGGCGAAGGTGTCGAGGCGTAAGGACGCACGCCCGCGCTAGGCCGAGGCGGCCCCGGTGACGGTCACCTTCACGGCTTCGTCCGGACGGCCCGCGAGGCGGAACGCCTCAGCGATCCGCTCGAGGGGAACGCGGTGCGTCACGAGGTCGGCGATCGAGAGCTCTCCGTGCGCCACGAGGCGGTGCACTTCCGCGAGGTCCGCTTCCGTGGTCGCGTATGACGGGACCAGACGGACCCCGCGAAGGTAGAGGTCCTGTAGGTCGGCGTCGAGGCGGCTCCCGGCCTCGGGGAGGCCGAAGAGGTTCACCGTGCCCCCGCGCCGGACGAGCTCGGTCGCGGACTTCACGACCGAGGGGTGGCCGGTAGCCACGACCGCGAGGTCAACGCCCCGACCGTTCGTGGCCGCATCGACCGCGGCCCGGACGGCCGTGGGGTCCCTCGGGTCGACCGTGATGTTGATTCCGCCGCGCTCGGCGGCCGAGCGTCGGAGGGCAGCGACCTCGGTGCCGCCGACCCACGAAGCACCGAGCGCACGGGCGAGGCGGGCGTAGAGGATGCCGACCGGACCGAGGCCCAGGATGAGGACCGTCGCCCGCTCGGGCATTCCCACCTTCCGGATCGCAGTGAGGGCGCACCCCGCCGGCTCGAGGAGGGCGCCCGAGTCCCAGTCGACCTTGGGGTCGAGCTTCAGGACGGCGTTGCGCTCGACGTTCTCGCGGGGGACCCGGAACGTCTCGGCGAACCCGCCGGGGTCGAGGTTCGTCTTCGAGTACGTCGGGCAGAACGTGTAGTCGCCGCGGGCACACACTTCGCACGCGTAGCACGGTACGTGGTGGTGGACGAAGACGCGGTCCCCGACCTCTAGGTCGCGGACCCCGTCCCCCACCTTCGCCACCCGGCCGACCGGCTCGTGCCCGATGAGGCCGGCGGTCCGGTAGTTCCCCCGGAGCTTCTCGAGGTCCGTCCCGCAGACCCCGCAGGCGGCGAGGGTGACCGTGACCTCGCCGAGGCCCGGCGTGGGCTCGCTGCGCTCTTCGAGGACGACGGTCCCGGGACCCGCGAGTCGGCCGAACCTCATGCGGCGGTGCGGGCCGTCCGAAGCGCGGCCTCGAGGATCTCCACCGCCTCGTCGATCTCCTCACGGCGAACGATGAGGGGCGGGATGTAGCGGATCGCGGACTTGCCGCACGGGAGAAGGATGAGGCCGTGCTTGTATGCCTCTTCGAGGACGCGGTCGCGGAACGCTACGGCGGGCTCCTTCGTCTTCCGGTCCTTGACGAACTCCGTCGCCGTCATGAGCCCGAGGCCGCGGACGTCCCCGATCTCCTCGAACTTCGACTGGAGCTCGCGGAGGCGGGCGAGGAGGTAGTTCCCCTGGTCGCGCGCGTTGTCGAGGAGGTGTTCCTTCTCGATCACGTCGATCGTGGCCTGGGCGGCCGCCACCGCAGCGAGGTTCCCCCCGAAGGTGTTCGAGTGGGCGCCGGGGGTGGTGAAGTCGAGTTCCTTGCGGAAGGCAATCGCTCCGAGCGGCAGGCCGCCGCCGAGCGCCTTCGCCATCGTCGTGATGTCGGGCGTGACCCCGTGGTGCTCGATCGCGAACCACTTGCCGGTCCGGCCCATGCCGGCCTGCACCTCGTCGTTGATGAGGAGGATCTTGTGCTCGTCCAGGATCGTCTTCAGGGCGGCGTGCCAGCCCTTCGGCGGCACGATGTACCCTCCCTCGCCCATGACGGGCTCCGCGAGGAACGCAGCGACGTCCTCGGGCGGGATCGACGTCTGGAAGTAGAGCTCCTTCAGGATCTTCGCGCAGTAGAGGTCGCAGCTCGGGTATTCGAGCTTGTACGGGCAGCGGTAGCAGTTCGGAGGCGGAATGTGGTGGCCTCCGCCGACGTACGCCCCGAACCGGGCGCGCTGCACCGGTTTCGAGGTGGTCATCGTGAGCGAGCCCATCGTCCGCCCGTGGAACGCGCCGATGAGGCCGATGACGATCGGCTTCTGGCGGTTCCAGCGCACCATCTTGAGCGCGGCTTCCGCGCTCTCGGTGCCGCTGTTGGTGAAGAAGACCTTCTTCTCGTAGTTGCCCGGGGTGATCTTGACGAGCTTCTCCGCGAGGAGCGTCTGGTTCTCGTAGTAGAAGTCCGTCCCCGCGAAGTGGGTCAGCTTTCCGACCTGCTCGCGGACGGCCCGAACGACGTCGGGATGGGAGTACCCGACCGCCGCGACGGCGACTCCCGAGGCGAAGTCGAGGAGGCGGTTCCCGTCGACGTCGGTGATCCACACCCCGTCCCCGGACGCGGCGACGATGGGCGACGTCTTCGTGCTCGTCATCAGATAGCGACCGTCGCGGGCGATCACCTTCTGGGCCTTCGGGCCCGGGATCGGTGTCTTCAGCACGACCCCGTGCTTCGGCGTACCGGACGGCGGCATCGCGTTGGGCGGAACGTGCGCAGGAGTGCTCTCGCTCATGGGTCTCGAGCGGGCGAGACCGGCGCGAGGGTAATAAATCCACGGTTCGCCGGGTTGACCTTCCCCTTCTTTTGGAGCGTTGGCTTTTATGCCGCGCTCCCGGGTCGTTCCACCGGAATGGTCCCGTCGAACGAGGAGACTGTCAGGTCGTTCGACGAAGAGGTCAAGGCGATCGAAGAGGTCGTGCCGGCGCGCGCCGTGCTGACCGAGCTCGCCCGCGGATTCCTGCTCGTGCACCAATCCGACCGGGACCGGGCGGTCCGGTTCGCCACGACCTTCCTTCAGGAGCGTGCGGGTCGACCGACCCCGACCCGGGTCGAGCCGGTCCACAATGTTACGATGGCGAGGCTTTCGCTCGGCCGCTTCCCCCAGGGGGCCGTCGAGCGACTCGAGCGCCTCGACCGCTGACGGAGCTCGTCGCGTTCGCGGGCGTTCGCCCGCGTGGGACCCGCGCCCGGACCGCGAGGTAAGCCTCTAGGTCCGCGGGAAAGCTCCGTCGGGTGAGGCAGAGGCGGACGCCCGAGGGGTCTCCGAAGAACGACCCCGGGCAGACCAGGACCGACGCCCTGAGGGCCCGGTGGGCGAGAGCATCCCCTCCCTCCCCCGTCTCGGGGCGGTCGAACATCACCGGGCCCACGGGCGGGCGCAGCCGCGGGAACGACGCCCGAGTCACCGCCACATTGGCGCGTTGCACGGCGAGGACCTTCCGACGGATCTCCTCCCGGTCCCGAAGCGCCCGGGAGGCGCTGGCGACCGAGAAGGGCGCGAGGAGGTTCGTGACGAGACCGTGGAACCGGGCGAACTCCGGGGCGCGTTCCTCCGGAGCGACGAGGAACCCGACCCGCAGGTCATCGCCAGCGAAGAACTTCGTGAACGACCCGCTCGCCCACAGACCCGGGTGGTCTGTTCCGAGGAGCGAACGCGTCCCGGCGAACTCGCGGAACGTCTCGTCCACGAGGACCGACCGGGCGTCGGAGGTCCAATCGAGGAACCGCGTCCGCTCCCAGAGGTCCCCTTCGGGATTCCGCGGTTGGGAGACGATCGCGATCTCCGCGGTACCCGCCCCCTCCGTCAGCCGGAAACCGGCCCATTGGGCTGTGTCGAACATCGGCGGGTACTCGGGGGGGCAGACGCGGCACGCGCCCGCCGCCCCGCCCTTACGAAGCCGGGCGAGGAACAGGATGGCGAGGGCGTTCGCTTCGCTCGCGCCGGTGGTCAGGAACACGCGACGCGCATCCACGCCGAGGTCCTCGGCGAGTAGCCCTCTCAATTCGTCCGCGTTGGCCCGGCGGACCTCCGCGGGCGAAGGAACCGGGGAAGGGATCGTGCCGACCATTCCGCTGATGGCAAGGTTGTGCCGGCAACGGGGATGTCCGTCGATCCACTCGGCGAGCGGGAACGACATATCCAACCCCGTAGGGGGACCGGGATAAACCGTACATCGAGAAGGTCGCGACCGGCGGGGTCCAAACAGACCCGCATCCGGACGGATCGGTTTCCTGTCCACGGGAACCCTATTGAATGTGGGCGTCGCCGTCGGAACGATGCCGCGCCCGAAACCCTCCGAATCGGTGGTGGTCGGGCCGAACGGTCGGATCATCTCCCTCTCCGCCGCGTGGTTCTCCGACGGAGCCCGCCGCCGAACGGAGGCTCGCCGGGCCGGTCGTTGTGTGGAGTGCGGGCAGGAGCTGCGCTCCCACCGTAGCCCGTACTGTTCTCGCAAGTGCCAGTGGAAGTTCCACGGCCACTACTTTTGGGACTCAGCCCGCTCCTACGTGATGCTTCGGGACCGGTACACATGCCAGATCTGCCACGGCCGCCGACGGGCCCGCCAGTTGGACGTCGACCACATCATCGAGATCGCCGCCGGAGGCGCGGCGCTCGAGTACTCGAACCTCCAGACGGTCTGCCGTGACTGCCACCGAGTGAAGACGCACAGCTTCCTTGCCTCCCGACGGACCCTGGACGCCATTTCTCCGTAGCCGGACCAAAGACCTCATAGCCCACCCAGTGTCCCGCGCCCGAGGCGACGGCATGAAGGTAGGCATCCTCGGAAGCGGCGACGTGGCGAAAGCTCTCGGCACCGGGTTCGTCACCCTCGGGCACGAGGTTCGGCTCGGAAGCAGGACCACCGACAACCCGAAGACGACGGCCTGGGCGAAGGGGACGAACGGGAAGGGGTCGAACGGGACGTTCGCCGATGCCGCCGCGTTCGGGGAGCTCCTCGTCCTCGCCACGCACGGCGTGGCGACCCCGGAGGCGATCCGAATGGCGGGGGTCTCTCACTTCGACGGGAAGGTCGTCATCGACACGACGAACCCGCTTACGTTCTCCGCACAAGGCGTCCCGAGCCTCGCGTTCGGCCACACGACGTCCGCCGGCGAGCAGAACCAGAAGCTGATCCCCAACGCCCACGTCGTGAAGGCGTTCAACATCGTCGGCAACTCCCTCATGTTCCGACCGACGCTCCCGCACGGGCCGCCGGACATGTACATCTGCGGGAACGATGCCGGGGCCAAGAAGCAGGTCGAGAAGCTCCTGCACGACTTCGGCTGGCCGTCGATCCTCGACATCGGCGGGATCGAAGGGTCTCGCGAGCTCGAGTCGCTCTGCATCCTCTGGGTGAAGTCAGCGGCCGGTCTCGGCAACTTCCACGTCGCATTTCGGCTGCTCGGCAAGTAGCCCGGACCGCGCTCCGCCTACGGGGGGAGCGACCGCTCCAACTCGTCGACGGAGAAAGTGAGGCCGGTGCCCGTCAGGTAGAGGAGCACCCGCTCGCCGGGGCGGAGGGACCCTCCCTTCAGCAACTTCGGGAGCGCGGCGTACGGCGCCGCCGCCTCGGGAGAGGCCGAGATGCCGTGCCGGGTCGCGAGGTCGCGCATCGCTCCCACGATCTCAGAGTCCCGGACCGTGACCCCGCCCCCCCGGCTCTCCCGGACCGCCTCGAGGATCCGCTCGGAGGAGAAAGGGGCGGGGACGAGGAGGCCGGGCGCGATCGTCGTAGGGTCGGGCCACGGAGTCACCTTCGACGCGCCGTCGGCGAGCGCGCGGACGACCGGCGCGCACCCCTCGGGTTGAACGGCATACAACCGGGGGGTCCGGTCGAGGAGGTCGAGGGCCCCGAGCTCACGGAACGCCTTCGCCATGCCGACCAGGCCGGTCCCGCCGCCCGTGGGATAGAGGATAGCGTCCGGAAGACCATCCGAACCGGTCTGCTCGACGATCTCGAACCCCATCGTCTTCTTTCCTTCCACCCGGTACGGCTCGCGCAGCGTTGACATGTCGAACGATCCCCGGGCTTTCTCCCCGGACCGCGCCGCTTCCCCAGCCTCCCGGATCGTTCCCGGGACCTCGATCACGTGCGCGCCGTACGAGCGAACCGCCCGCTTCATCGGCCCGGGGGTCCGCTCGGGCAGATAGACCCGGGCGGTGAGGGCGGCGCGGGCCGAGTAGGCGGCCAGCGCCGTCCCCGCGTTGCCGGCGCTGGGGACGAACAGTTCGCGGAGGCCGAGCTCCCGGGCGCGGGAGACGGCGACCGCCATCCCTCGAGCCTTGAACGAGCCGGTCGGCATCACCCCGTCGTCCTTCGCCATGACCCGAAGGCCGGGGGCGGACTCGACCTCACCGAGGTCCAGGACGGGCGTGCAACCCTCTCCCAACGTCGTGACATTCTCGCTCTCTTTCACCGGGAGAAGCTCTCGATATCGCCAGAGGGTGGTCGGGCGATTCGAAAGGCCGCTCCACCACGCACGGCCGTCCATGGAAGATGTGTCGTAGACGGCGAAGAGGGCTTGCCCGCACGTCGGGCAAGTACCGACCGCCCGACCAGCCTCGACCGAGGTACAGCAAGCGCGGCACTCGAGCGCGGCGAGTTGGGACCCGGTCCTCATGTAATCCTGCCGAAGGCCGCTCCCCTAGACCGCGCGGCCGACCTTAGGGTCTTCACTGCGACGGCGGGAGGGCCGCGGCACACGCCGGACAGAATTTCGAGCCGGGCGGAGCGGTCGCGCGGCATGACGCGCAAACGACCCCGTGCCGCGGCTGGCGCGGCAGTCGGCGGGACAGCGTGACCGCGATCATGATGACGCCCACGGTCAGCGCGACGAGGAGCGCGAACGCCGTGATCCCGGCGATGAGCGCATAGGTCATGATGGGGCCAAGCCCGGAGAGGTTGAGCCCGTTCGAATTGTTACCGTTGGAACCTCCGCCATTGCCGTTTCCGTTGCCGGTCACGGTAACTGACGCCGAGGCGCTGCCCGAGGCTCCAGTGGAGTTCGAAACGGACACTCCTACCATGAACTGCCCGGCCGAACTGAGACTGCAGGTCCAACTCGAAATGTTTCCCGGCACCGAACAACCTCCGGGGAAGTCATTCCAATTGTAGGTGAATGGGCCAGCTCCGCCCTGGACCGTCGCGGTGACCGTGAACTGCGAGCCTTCGGACACGGTCTGTGGGTTGACCGATACCGAGACCAATAGGGGAGACGCGGAAGCCGTCAATCGTGGCGCAGGTCGTCCGGTCCCGGACACGAGCCCGCCGAGGAGCAGGACCCCAACCACAACGCATACACCGACCCAGACCCACGCCCGGCGTCCGATCATCTTCTTCCTACCTCCGAGGTTTTCGATCGCCCCACCGGGTAAGCCCGGCCGGCACGGCGTCCGACGATGAATTGACGGTTTTTTCGAGGGTATAGAACCAGCGCACGACCTGCAGGCATGGCGGGCGACGAGGGCGTCTCCATCAAGGCGGTCGCGACGCACGGGGTCCCGGAGGAGCGAGCGGCTCTCGAGGAGACTCTCTGCGTCATCCGGCGCGCGGGCGCGGACTTTATAATCACGTACTTCGCCCGGGAGTTCGCGCCCCGGTCGCACGAGAAGCGCTGACGGAAGAGGTGCTTCGATCCGGTACCGGGACATAGGGACCCGATGGGTGCGGACGAGCTGAGAAGGCTCAAGGTAGACAAGGTCGCAGACGCTCGCGACATCCCCTGCCCCGGACCTCTCCTCGAGGCCCAGCGGGCCATCCAGGGCGTCCCGTTGGCCGGCGTCATCGAGGTAATCTCGTCCGACATCGCCACGTCGTTGGACGTACCGGTCTGGGCCGAGAAGGCCGGGCACCGGTACCTCGGCATGATCACCGAGCCGGGGGTCTGGCGGCTGTACGTAAAGCGGGGCAGGTGAGGGGCTCGGGGTCCGTGCCCTCGCCCTCGATCACCAATCGAACGGTTATCTAGGCTCCTTCCCTTCGAGGGCTCGCGCCGGGTCATCCATGGAAACCGTCACCTCGTCGTTTCGATGGGCGGATTCCGACGTCCGCGAGATCGAGGCGAACTATCTGGACGAGCGGTCCAGCCTTTGGATGTACCAGTCCCTCGCCGCCGCCGACCGGATTCCGGCCCGGGCGGCCCTTCTGCGGGAGCTCGCGGGGTACGAGGAGCGCCATGCGGCGTTGTGGGCAGGTCTCCTGAGGAAGCTCGGACGACCGCTCCCGAGAGAGACCCGGATGCTTGAACACCGAATCCTGGTCGGCATGGCCCGGCTCCTCGGTGTCGGGCCGGTCCTTCCGATCGTTCACCGGGGGGAGGTCGACGGGGTCGAGAAGTACCGGGACCAGGCGCACCGTTGGCAGGATCCGGACGCCGCGACGGTGTTCCGGACGATCCTTCCCGACGAGGTCGCGCACGAGATCGAGACCTCGAGCGCCGCCAAAGAGGCGGGGTCGAGAACGAGCGGATCGTTGCGGAGCCTCCTTCTAGGAGCGATCGACGGGTTCGCGAGCATCGTCGCGCTCACCGCAGGGGTCGCCGGGGCCACGAGCATGAACAAAACCGTGCTCATCGCGGGCGCAGCGTCCGTGGTGGCCGGAGCCCTCTCGATGGCCGCGTCCGAGTACGTCTCGGTCAAGGCCGAGCACGACGCCCGAGCGGCGCAGACCCGAATGGAAGAGGAGGCAGCCTCCGTGGCGCCCGAGACCAAGCGAAACCAGCTCGTCCACGCCTACGAGGCAAAGGGTCTATCCTCGGAAGAGGCAACGAAGGTCGCGATGCGCCTCCAGGAGGACCCCAAGCGGTTCCTGGACGCGCTGGTCGCCGAGCGTTACGGGACGGGAGCCGAGGAGGACGAGCGTCCCGGGCGCCAGGGGCTCCTGACCGGGGTCGCGTTCGCCCTCGCCGGGGCCGTTCCGCTGGTTCCCTACCTGGTCCTCGGGATCGAGGCGGCTGTCATCGCCTCGGTCGTCGTGACGGCCGTCGCCCTCTTCCTCGCCGGTCTCTTCCGCGCGCTCTCCTCGTTGCACCCGTTCCTAAGGAGCGGTCTCGAGATGGTCGCCGTCGGCATGGGAGCGGCCGCCGGGACGTACCTGATCGGCCTCGTCATCGGCGGTGCCGTGGGATAGGTTCCGGTCGCTCCCTCCGCCTCGCCGTCGACCTGGAGATGAATGAGATGGAGCAAGCCCCGCAGCAAGGACCGAGTCTCGAAGTCGCCCACGACGGCGGTCGCCACGTTGGCCGCCGGAGCGCCCACGGTTCCCACCCCCGGCCCAGCGCCGGTTAGGGCGTGCAAAAAGGGTTCGGAAGTCGATCAGTTGGTTCAGCCTCGTTCACCCTGGAACGGGAATGGATGCGCATCGAGGTAGCGCAGGGCAGGGGGAATGCCATCCGCAGCGCGCCCGAGAGGCAGAGGTGGGTCCGGAAACAGACCTGCCGCACGAACCGCTCGACCCCCCCCTCTCGACGTGGGCGCAGCCCCCCACGCCGACAGGGTCGGCTCCTGCCTTCCCCTCAAACCGGCGGACAGGTCACAACGTGCCGCCTCGCTTGTCGCGTGGCTCCGCTGGCGAAGCGGAATCCGGCTCGGCTCCGCGGGAGGAGGCTAGAGCTGCGAGACCCAGCCTCTCGGCCAGGTCGAGGAACTGGGTCGCGAGGTCCGGCTGGAGCTCGACGAGACCGAGGTCCGAGGCGATGGCGAGGGCGTGGCGGGCCCCTTCGAAGTCCCGGGTCTTGTATCGTAGACGGGCGAGGTAGAACGCCGCCTCCGCTTCGTCCGGGGGGAGCTTCAGGCGGTGGCACGTCTCGACCGCCTCTTCGAACGCCCGCTCTGCCTCGTCCCAAAGGCCACGACGTTCGGCGATCAAGCCACGGTTCATACGAACCCATCCCCGCCCGAGCTCGTCGTACTTGTGCACGAGCAGGCGGTCGACCTGCTCGTTGTCGCGTTGGGCGTCCTCGAGCTGGCCAAGGGCGAAGAGCAGGCGAACCCGCGAGAGAAGGGCGCGCGCGGCGCCTCGGGTGTCGTGGACCCGCTCGGCCGTTTCCGCGGCCTTCTCCAGGTAACCGAGGCCGTCCTGCGGACGAGCCTCACCGACCGTCACGCCAAGGTTGTGGTACGCCCGAGAGAGCTCGACCCAGTCACCCGCGCGAAGGAGCTGATCGGCGGCGCGTTCGTAGCACGCGATCGCGATGTCCCGGACCTCGGGACCGAGAGCCGCGAACGAGTTCCCCAGGTCGATGGAGAGGCCGCCGAGGAGCCGGAGGTCGCCCGTGGTCCCCAGGAGGTCCATCGCCTCGAGATACTCCCCGAGCGAGTCGCGGTACGCCCCCCGCCGGAACGCGACGCGCCCGAGAAGCCGGTGCGCCTGCCCGCCCCCGAGCGGGTCATCGCCCTCCTTGGACAACCGCAGGGCCTCCGAGCCTCGCGCGACGGCCGTGTCGAATTCGAGGTTCTCCCGTGCGACCTCGGCGCGGGCCAGAACGAGACGGGCCTGCACGCGGGGAGAGGGAGCCGCATGGCGGTCGAGGGCCTCCGTGTAGCGAAGGTCCGCGCTTCGGTAGTTGCCGAGCGAGAGATCGAGGTCCCCCAGGGCTTCCGCTACCTCCGCCTGCTCTACTCGATGGTCCCCGGGGAGTGAGACCAGGTCGAGGAGGACGCGCTCCAGGTGGGCTGCGGCGACCTCAGGCTCGTCGGCCGCGCGCGCCAGATCGGCGGCGCGGCGATTGTAGTCGTACGATTTGGCGGGGACCTTGCCGAGGAAGTAGTGCCGCCCGAGCTCCGTGAGGACCGGGAGCGTCGGGTTGGGGTACATCCGTTCCATCACCTCGGCGATCTTCCGGTGGAGCACCCGAAGCCGGCTCTCGGTGAGCGACCGATAGACGCGCGCGCGGAACTCCTCCTCCACGAACGCGAACCGGTCCCCGCCCGTTCGTTCGACGAGCACGCCCTGGTGGACGAGCCGCTCGATCTGCTCAGCGAGCACCTCCTCCTCGATCCCGATGGTGCCGAGCAGGAGCGCGAAATCGAACTCCAGACCGATGGCACTCGCGTAGGCGAGGATGCGGTGTTGCTCGGCCGTGAGCTCCTCGAAAGTCGAAGTTGATGACGGCCTCGGAGGACGCACGCCGTCGGGGCGGCCGGCCATCGGGGATTTCGCAGTCGAAGCCATCCCTTAAAGCTCTCTTGTCAGAACCCCACTGTGGTCCTCGCGTTCTCGGTGACCGAGGGAGAGGAGTGCGCAGGGTTTCGGGATACCGCGGAAAGGGGAAACGGGCATCGCGGGCGTCGAGGCCGGTCCTACGCCGACGAGGAAGTGGGGGGACTTTACGAGCTCGGGCGGGCATACCCTACCGACTGGGACTGAGGGGCTCTTCGTTGGGCCTCCGTCTAGAGCACCAACGGGTCGGGAGTTGGTCGCCACGCGAGTCGGCGGTACGACCGAGACCCTCCCTTTGGATTCCGTCATCGCGGTGGCCCCTCCCGGACGTGCGGAGGTTTGGGACAAGAACCGAGCGGGGATTCTGGGCCAAGATCGTCCACCGAACCGACTTGAGAAGACCGGGCGAGAACTTCTGGCGGTCATACTGCAGTCTAGCCCCAAGGCAAGGACAGGGTTGGCCGCCTCCGAAGAAGCGACCTTGGCATAGCACTACGTGTGAGCGTGCCACTTCAGGCAAACGCCGTACCGGACGTCGTCGACTGCCCAGCGGATTCTGTCTCTGCATGAATTGCGGACACAGTCCATGCACAACCTACAGTGGGGGCGTCTCTCGATCAATCCCGAGCGGGTGGTCTCCCAGCAGGTCTTCGAGGTGATACCCCCCGAGCGACCGTTCATATTCCGTCATCAGCGTCGCAATCATCCGTGCCGCCTCGACCGGATACTTGCCGATGGCGGTCTCCGCGGCCAGCACCAGGCCGTCCGCTCCGTCCATCAGGGTGTTTATCACGTCGTTCACCTCCGCCCGCGTCGGGACGCGCCTTGTGACCATCGATTCCAGCAAGTTGGTCGCTACGTAGACTGGGACCCTCCGTGCATTGGCCATGCGGATGATCGCCTTTTGCAACAACGGGATGCCCTCGATCCGGACCTCGCGTGAGAGGTCGCCTCGGTCGATCAGAATCCGGTCCGTGGCCTCCAGAATATTCCCCAGATTCCTTACGCCTTCCTGGCTCTCGATCTTCGAGACAATCGTGTTGTTCGGCCCGATCATCTCCCGGAGCTGGTCCACGGCATTCCGGTGCTCGCAAAACGAAAGGGCGAACTCGTGGACTTGGTTCTTCAGCGCGATCCGGGTCGCAAGCCGGTCCTTCTCCGAAAAGGTGGGTAGTTGGGGCGACGGAAAGGCGGTGACGGCCTTGCGCGATCCGATCCCGCCTCCCGTGAGGACGGTGGCCTCGGCGGTCCCGTCGCTGATCTTGTCGATTCGGAGAATGACCGCGTCGAAATCGATACTCACCCGCGACTCGGGCTTGAGCTGCGTGATGGCGTCTCCGGGAGTGATCGGGATGGTGAAGGCGTCGCCCCAGAACGCCTCCGGGACGAGGCGCACTTGAGCACCCTCGACAACCGCCACCCCGTCGCTCATGAGACCGGTGCGGAGCCGCGCCCCCTCGGTATCAATGGAGATTGGCACTTTGGTGCACTTCTGAACGTACTGGAGAATCCGCTCCAGGTCGTCGACCTCCGTGTGCGACATGTTGATTCGGAACCGGGTGGCACCAATCTGCTCCAGTTGAGAAATCACCCGCTCGTTCAGCGAGGTGGGGCCGAGGGTGCAGAGGAACGCCCGTTTGAATGACAAGGATCTCCTCTCAGGGTTCGTGGGTTGCCGATATCCCCCGCTCTCCGGGGTTAAGGATTGCGACTAGCCCAACGGTAGCCAAAATCGACCTTAATACCTCTCACTCCAGACAGCCAGGGGACTCAGTTCCTAGCGACGAGCAGGAATCGTGACCATTGAACGGCTCGCATCTCCTGTCCGAGCAGAATTGAACAAGGTGACCCAGGACAGTCCGAATTCGCCCGCACTCTCGAACGCCCGATCCCCTTGAAACCCACGGACGACCGACCGCCCTCGCGGCTGGGTGGCCACGTGGGGGGGTAGTGCAATTCGGACCGAATTGGTACTACCCCAACGAGGAAGTGGGCTCGGCCGGATTCGAACCGGCGATCTTCGCTGTGTGAGAGCGACGTCGTAACCGCTGGACCACGAGCCCGACGCCGGAGCCGAAGCTTAGTCCCCTTTAAGGAATTCTAGACGGGGAGCGCCAGGACGAGAGGGACGATCAGGCTCGCCGCCACGGTGAGGATGAGGCCGCTCGCGAGCGCCAGGCTTCCCGCGTCCCGGTCCCCGTAGCGAGTGACGAAGTAGAGGGTGGTGTCCATCGCCGTCGCGCCCCCGAGCGCCGTAAGGCCCTCCCCCCGAAGCCGGCGGCCCACCACGGGGGAGAGGACCATCGTGAGGTTCTCGCGCAGGAAGTTCGTGAGGAAGGCGAGGAGCCCGAGAACGGCGCCCGCGCGGGCGAGCACGAGCGGGCCGGCTAGGGTGTACCACCCGAACGCGAGCGAGGTGCCCATGGCGACCGGGAGGGCGATCCCCGAGACGAGCGCGAAGAGGGCGCCGGCGACGAGCGCGCCCGCCGTGGCTGCGGTCAGGGGGACCCAGACCTTGCGAAGGCCGGCCCACTTGAGCGGCAGGTCGAACGCGACGAGGGCGAGCAGGGCGTAGAGGGCCCACTCGATCGAGACGCCTGTGGGAATGCTTACAACGTGCCCGATGCCGAACCCGACGAGGACCGCGCCAACGAGGATCAGGCTGAGGGGGAACCGCTCCCTCGATTGGTCGCTCGGGGTGGGTGCCGACCCCGTCGGTCGGATCCGGGCCAGCAATAGGGAGGCGCCGGCCGTGAGCCCGAGTATGAGGAGGGCGAACCCGAGCGCGACCGGAACCATCACCGCCAGCGAGCCGATGGCCACGTCGTTCAACGACGCTCCGAGCAGACCGACGAGGACGACGACCGTGAGGACCAGGGCTCGGGGGACCCAGCGGCTGCGCCGGTGGATCAACCGGCCGGCCACGAGACCGATGGCGAAGGCGACGTAGAGGAACGGGTCGAACGCCACGATCCCGGCCTAGCCGGTCCACGGAGTGAGGGACGCCCGGTGCGGGGGCCCAGCGAGCGGTCCGAGAGAGACCGTCTCCTCCCGCTCCGTGCCGTAGCCGACGTACTGGACCGGCACGCCCGTCTCCTCCATGATCCGGTCGAGGTAGCGTCGAAGCGTCGAAGGAAGCGCGGATGCTCCGACGCGTTGGATCCGGTCCTTGAGCCGCTGGTGGAACTCAGGCCATCCGGGGAGCTGTTCGTAGACCGGCTGGGCCTGGTCGAGGTCATCGGCCTGGGACGGAAGCACGTCACGGACGGTCGACCCATCCGGCATGAGGTAATGGGTGCAGACGGGGATCTCTGCGAGGCCGCCCAGCACGTCAACCTTGGAGATCGCAAAGGACGTGAACCCGTTGAGCCGCGCCGCGTAGCGGAGCAGGACGAGGTCGAGCCAGCCACAGCGCCGGGGTCGGCCGGTGGTCGCCCCGCGCTCTCCGCCCACCCGGCGCAGGAACTCACCCTGCTCGCCGGAGTCCTCGGTGGGGAACGGCCCGGCGCCGACCCGGGTGGAGTACGCCTTCGCGATCCCGATCACCTCGGTGACCTCGGTCGGAGGGATGCCGCTTCCCACGAGCGCCCCCGCGCTCGTCGGGTGGGAGCTCGTGACGAACGGGTACGTTCCGAAGTCGACGTCGAGGAGCGCGCTCTGCGCTCCCTCGAGGAGGATCGTCTCGCCCCGAGCGATCGCGTCCCAGAGGATCGGTTCGGTCGGGCGGATGAGCGGCGCGAGCCGACCGCCGACCTCGGAGAGCTCGGTGGCCAGCTGGTCGATCGGAGGAAGGTTCGGAACGTGGGCCTTGGTGGCGTAGAGGAGCTCGAGGGTTTCCTTGAGGCGCGCCGGTCGTGAGAGGTCCCCGAGCCGCAGGCCGAAGCGACCGGCGCGGTCCGCGTACGCCGGTCCGATCCCCCGCCGGGTCGTCCCGAGGCCGGCCTTCGGGTTCTTCGCCGCGCGGAGGTCGTCCTGCCACGCGTCCTCGACCTCGTGCACCGGGAGAAGGACGTGGGCCCGGTCCGAGAGGACCACTTGACCTCGTAGAAGCCCCCGCTGTTCGAGCTCCTGCATCTCGGCCTCGAGCTTGGTCGGCTGGAGCACCATCCCGGGGCCGCTCACGCCGACAACTCCGTGTCGGAGCACCCCGCAGGCGAGCTGGTGGAGAACGACCGTACCCTCGGCCAGGTGGATCGAGTGACCGGCGTTCGGGCCGCCCCCGGTCCGAACGACGTAGCGAGCCCCCGAGGCGAGGAAATCGGTGATCTTTCCCTTCGCCTCGTCGCCGAATTGCGCTCCCACCACGACCCGGACGGGCGTTTTGCTCCCCTCCCAGAGCGACGAGGCGCGGGGGTAGAAGGACCTTGTGCCTCGCGCCATCGAAAGCGTCGCGGGACGCATGAGCCGTCGGCGCACGGGATAAGCCTAAGAACGAGGCCGACGCTCCTCCGCCGAGATGGTCGCGCAGCGGACACGCGAGGTCGAGATCTCGGGCATCCGCAAGATGTTCGAAGCGGCGCCGCCGAACTCGATCAACCTGGGTCTCGGGGAGCCGGATTTCGACCCGGCGCCTGAGGTGATCGAGGCCCTCTGCGCGGCGGTGCGCGGCGGCAAGAACCACTACGGTCCATCGGCCGGTATCCCCGAGCTCCGCGACCGGATCGCGGAGCGGTACCGGGAACTCGACCCGGGGACGCTGCGCGAGAACGTGATCGTGACCGCGGGAGGCTCGGAGGGGCTCATGACCGCCGCGCTCGCGCTCTACGACCCAGGGACCGAGGTCCTCGTCCCTAACCCCGGGTTCGTGCTCTACGCCCCCCACGCGAAGCTCGCGGGCGCCGTGCCGGTCCCGTACAGCCTGCTCCCCGCGCAGAAGTACCTTCCCGATTTTGACGAGCTCGAACGGCTCGTGAGCCCCCGGACGCGGGCGATCGTGGTTAACAGCCCGTCGAACCCCACGGGCGCCGTCTTCCCTCGCGCGATCATCGACCGGATCGTCGCCTTCGCGGACCGTCACAACCTCACGATCATCTCGGACGAGGTGTACGAGGAGATTGTCTACGGGACCACAGCGACCTCGTTCTGGGGCCGAAGCGACCGCGTCGTGATTGCGAACTCGTTCTCGAAGACGCTCGCCATGACCGGTTGGCGGCTCGGCTTCCTCGTCGCGCCGAAGTCGCTCGCCGTCGCGCTGAACAAGATCCATTACCACATCCTCGCCTGCCCCTCGACCCCTGTGCAGGTGGCGGTCTTAGCCGGGCTCGCGGATGGGTCTTCGACGTTCCCGGGAATGCTCAAGGAGTTTAAGGCGCGTCGAGAGCTCGTGGCCGGGATCCTCGGGAAGATGCCCGGGCTCTCGCTCGTTCCGCCGCAGGGGGCGTTCTACGCTTTCCCGCACTTCGACTGGAAGCTCTCGAGCGCGGAGGTGGCCCACGCCCTGCTCGCCCGAGGCGTGATCACGACGCCGGGAGACGCGTTCGGGTCGCTCGGGGCCTCGCATCTTCGGATCTCGTTCGCCGCCTCCCGAAAGAACCTGCGGGACGGCCTCAAGATCGTCGCGACCTACGCGAACGAGGTAGCGAAGTGATCGTCGCCCTCTTCGGGCGCGCCTTCCGTGCCGTCGCCCGCCTTCGCTGGACCGAAGGGAGCGACGACCTCGACCACGTCGGGGCGGAGCTCCTGCGCCTCGAAGCGCGTCGCGCTCAGCGCCCCGTGACTTCGCGGTAGAGCGCCCGGTGGCGGTCGACCGTCACCGACCAGTCGAACGCGCGCACGCGCTCGACCGCCGCGGTTCGGAGCCGACGCGTCTCCTCAGGGTCCTCGATCACCGACCGTAGGGCCCCGGCCAGGGCGACACGGTCACCGTACGGGACGAGACGGCCGACACGGCCGCGGTCGAGCACGTCGGGAACCCCGCCGACGGCGGTCGCGACGATCGGCGTCCCCGCGACCATCGCCTCCAGGAGCACAAGTCCGAACGCCTCCCACTCGGACGAGAGCACGAGCGCACGAGCCCGCCGGACCACGCCCCGGTAGGCGGACAGGCTTTCGACATGCCCGAGGAAGCGGACCCGGTCGGCGGTGCCCAGCTCTCGAGCCTGGGACTCGAGCCGCGCCCGCTCGCCCCAATCACGGCCCATGAGAACGAGCGGGATCTTGGCGCTCGCATCGAGCCGCGCGAGGGCTTCGAGCAGGGTCGACAGGCCCTTGTTCGGGGCCACCCGTCCCACGAAGAGGAAGTACTCCTCGGGAAGGTCGAGGCCGTCGGTGCGGTCGTTCTCAGGGGTCGACCAGGCCCCGAGGTCGATCCCGGGAGGGATCGTGACGAGCTTCTTCGCGGGGGCGAACTCGCGGACCAGGGCCGCCTCCTGGTCAGTCTGCACGACGAGCGCACGGGCCACCCGGTAAGCGGTCATGCCGAAGACGACGTCCTGGACCCGAAGGAGACCACGCTTCAACGGGGGTTCCTGCGCGAGGGCCGGATGGTAGTGGGTCGACACCACGAGAGGAATTCGGAGCCGGTCGGCGACAGCGGCCGCCTCGAGCACGTGCCCGTACCGATGCGAGTGGGCGTGGATCACGTCCGCCCCGCTCTCTGCGAGGGCGTCCATGAGCCCGACCATCATCGGCATCGTGAGACCAGGGACGAGGCGCTTCCGCACCGGGAACCGGTGCACTGGGACCCCGTCCACGACCGGAGCGTATCCCGTTCGCCGCTCCCAGCGTCCCTCGTCGTAGAGGTCGCTCGCAAACACCTCGACCTCCTCGCCAGCGGACCGAAGCCGTCGCGTGACCTCCCGGACGTTCGTCTCGACCCCGCCGGGAGCGTCGAATCGCAAGAGGACGTGGGCCACCTTCACCGGCCCGCGACCTCCCGGTAGAGGACATCGAGCCGGTCGGCTACCCGGTCCCAACCATACCGGGGAACGACCTGGTCGCGCCCGTACTCCCCGAGCCGGCGCGCGAAGTCCCGGTCCGACCAGACCCGGCCGATCGCCTCCGCGAGCGCGGTAGGCGACTTCGGCGGGACCAGAAGGCCGGCCCGGCCATCTTCGACGAACTCGGGGATGCCCCCGACGCGCGAGGCGACCACGGGCGTGCCTGCCGCCAGGGATTCGAGGAGCACGAGGCCGAACGCTTCGTACTCGCTGGGGAGGACCGTGAGGCGGGCCTCCCGGTAGGCGGCCGAGAGGAGCGCGTCATCGTCGACGTGCCCTACCATCCGGATGCGGTCGGTCACCCCGAGCGCCTTCGCCCGCGCTTCCATCGGAGCTCGCTGGCCCCCGTCCGCTCCCACCACGACGAGCTGTGCCGAGCGGTCCGTCTTCGTGAGGAGCGCGAATGCCTCGGCGAGGTCGAGGAGGCCCTTGTTCGAGGCGAGCCGGCCCACGAAGAGCAGGAACGGTCCCGGGACCTGGTACCGCTCCGAAAACGAGGGGCTCCCCGGACCCGGCGGAGGCAGGGCGCGGTACCCCGGAGGAACGATCTCGAGCGGGGGAAGCGCGAGGCCGAGCGACCGGAGGAGCCGCTCCTCCTCGTGGGTCTGGACGATGATCCGGGAGGCGTCCCGAACGACGCCGCCCGCGATCCGGCGGTCGTAGAACCCACGGATGCGGTGGCGGAGCCACCCTCCCTCGATCGACCAGATCGGATGGAAATGGGCCGTAAGGACGAACGGGGTGCCGAACCGACGGTGGTGGCGGTTCGCCGCCGCCACCTGGTTCGTCCCGTAGGTGTGGGCGTGCACGATATCGGGCCGGTCCCGAGCGAGGGCTTCTGTGAGGGTGCGGAAGAACGTGTAGTGGAGCTCCCCCGGGAGCGACCAGACCGGGAGGCGGTGGACCGCGCCCCAGGCCGTTCGCTCCTCGCGCGGGACCTCCGAGGCAAGCCGCTCCATCGCCGGGAACTCCCGGTAGAGGTCGCTCGTGTAAACGTCGACCGCGTGCCCGCGCGCGTAGAGGCGAGGAGCCAGCTCCGCGACGTGCTGCTCGACGCCGCCCGGGGCGGGCGGGTAGCGGGTCGCGAGCTGAGCGACCTTCACGACCGGTGCGTAGCGCTTCCCTTACTTGACGGTCCGGGCGGACGGCCCGGCCGCGTCGGCGCGTCTTAGGAGAGGGTTCGCATCGAAGCGAGGCGCTGGGCGTACTTCTTGTAGACCTCGGTCGCGCGGGCGACCGACTCGATCTTCACGTATTCGTTCGCCTGGTGGGAGAGCTCCTCCTCGCCCGCGCCGAAGATGACGACGCGCGGGTTCACCTGCGTGTAGTGGACCGCTTCCGACGCGTGGGCGAGCACCGCCGTCTCGGCCTGGGCGACGTCGCGCAGGAGCTTCACGTGCTCAGAGTTCGGGTCGATCTGGACTGCCGGCATCGTGAGGATCCGGCGGAGCGTGAACGGGGTCTTGATCCGTCGCAGATGCTCTTCGATCTCGTGGTAGAGCTGGTCGGGGGTGTACGGGGGCGGGAACCGGATGTCGACCTCGGAGGTGCACTTGTTCGGGACGACGTTGATCCGGGTCCCCCCGACGAAGGTGCCGATGTTCAGCGTGACCATGCCGAGCTCGGGGTGCGCGATCCGCCCCTTGAACGACTCGAGGCCGCGCAGGATCCGCATCATCTTGCCGATGGCGTTCTCGCCCAGGTGCGGCATCGCGCCGTGCGCGGCCTTGCCGCGGGTCTCGATCGCCAGGTCGAGGACGCCCTTCTCGGCATAGGCGACGCGCAGTCCCGTCGGTTCGCCTACGACGACCGCCTTCGCCCGCCTCAGGGGCAGCGTCTTGGCGAGCGCCATCGCTCCCTGCATCGACGTCTCCTCGTCGGTCGTGAAGGCGAGGACGACGGGGATCTTCCGGGCGACCAGGTCCTGCGCCGCGTCCAGCATTGCGACCACGGTGCCTTTCATGTCCGAAGCACCGCGCCCGTACATCCGGCCGGACGCGAGCTGGCTCTGCGAGAAGCTCCAGTAGTCCCCGATGGGCGGCGTGTCGAGGTGGCCCGAGAGCACCACCCCTCCCTGGCCGGACTCGGCGAGCAGCGCCGGGGCCTGCGGGTCGCCGAAGAGCGTGTTGCGCATGTGGATCTGGTCGGTGAACGACTGGACGTAGTCGAGGACCTCCTGCTTGTCGGAGAACGGGTCGCTCGGGATCTTGACGAGCTCCGAGAGCATGTCCACCATCTGCCGCTTCATCGGAGCAATACCCTCTCGCCGTTCGCGTAGGAAACCGCGGGCGAGCTCTTCCCCCCACGGCCCGGGCGGGTTTAATCGTTCGGGTGCGAGGTGCGGTGCGCGGCGACGGTATGGGTCCGAGCGAGCGCACGACCGAACCCTTCCGGAGAGCCGACCGACCACCACCCTCCCGTTCGGGGGGTCAGGATGAGGGCCGCGACCCGTCCCCCGTCCGCGAGGAGGGTCCGGATCCCGTCCGTGAGCTCGAGCTCCCGGGGGTGTTGGGTCCTGCGGACCTTTTCGAGGGCCGCGAAGATCGAGGGATGGAACGCGTAGACCGCGGTCGCCGCCCAATGGCTCTTCGGGTGCTCGGGCTTCTCGACGATCCGGGTGACGTCGAGCCGCCGAATGCCGTGGACCGAGGCACCGGGCCGTCCTTCGATCACTCCGTAGCGTCGTGGGTCGGCGACGTTGCGGACGAGTAGGACGGCGTCGAGACCGTCCCGTTCGAGAAGCCCCCCCATCGCCCGGAGCAGATCCCCCCGGTGGGGTTCCAGGAGGATCGCGTCCCCTGCGTGCAGGAAGAAGCGTTGGGTGCCGACCGACTCCTTCGCGCAAGCGACCGCGTCGCCGAACCCCTTTGGCCGCGGCTGGACCACGAAAGAGATTCGGAGCCGGCTCAGGGTCTCATAGAAGCCTCGGGTCTCGGTCAACCGCTCCCCCTGGTGGCGGTGCCGGTAGAGGAACTTCGGGTCGACGGAGAAGTAGTTCCGGACCACTTCCGCGTCGCGGGGCTGGTGGACGATCGTCAGGTGGACCGACCCTGCGGCCACGAGGGTCTCGATGGCGAGGTGGGCGACGGGCTTCAGGACCGGGAGCCCGTTGCTGCCGCTGTCGTAGAGAGGAAGGAACTCCTTCCGAAGCCCCCGACTCCACGGGAGCATTCGGGTCCCCTCGCCTGCGAGGGTGACGATGGCCTCCATAGGTCGACTCTAGGTCGCGGGTCCCCCGGAGGTGAGCTCGCTGGGGCCCGTCGAGGTGGGGTTGTGCGTCTGCGGGGCCCGAGCCTCGATCGCCGGGCGGCTATCGACCGACCGCCACTGGACGGTCGGTTGAACGACGTAGCGCCGGGCTTCGAGCCGGCGACGGTAGTGGACGAGGTCGTGGAAGATCTCCCGAACGACCTCTTCGAGGTTTCGGGTCCGACGGTAGCCGAGCGCCGGGAGGTGCTCGTGGATCGGGTTGTAGTAGTGCTGCTCGGCCTCGACCCGCGGGTCGGGCGGGTGCTCGATAACGGGCGAGAGGTGGAACTCCTTCGCCACCCGGGCCGCGGTCTCGGCGAGCTCGTTGATGGAGTACGCCGCGTCGAACTGGTTGAACACGCGGTACTCCCCCGGCTGGGCGGGGTTCTCGATCGCGAGACGGAGCGACTGCATGGAGTCCTCGAGGGCGATGAACCCCCGGCGCTGCTCGCCCTTCCCGTAGGCGGTGATCGGGAGGCCTAGGACGGCCTGGGCGATGAACCGGTTGAGCGCCGTTCCCCAGGTCTCGTCGAAGTCGAACCGGGTGAGGAGGCGGCGGTCGCTGATCTCCTGCGTCCGGATGCCGTAGATGACCCCCTGCATCACGTCGGTGGCAGCGATCCCGAAGATCTTGGAGGCGTACATCACGTTCCCCGAGTCGAAGACCTTGCTCCAGTGGTACCACGAGCCACCCTGGCGGGGGAACGGGAGGCGGTCCTTCCGCCCGCGGTACTCCAACTCGAACATCCCCTCGGGGATGTCGGTGTTAGGGGTCCCGTACTCCCCCATCGTCCCCATCTTCACCAGGTGGGCCCCGGGGCAGGTGTCGCGGATCGCGTAGATCAGATTGAGCGTCCCCGTGAGGTTCTCGACCTGGGTCGTCACCGCGTGGTGGACGTCGATCATCGAGTAGGGCGCGCTCCGCTGCTCGGCCAGGTGGACGATCGAGTCCGGCTTCTCGTGGTCGAGGAGGTGGTGGACGAACTCGTAGTCGCAGACGCTGCCGCGGTAGAATCCGATTTCCTTCCCGAGGATCTCCTTGACCGCCTTCTGGCGCGCGGGGAACGAGGGGATGGGCGTCGCCGACCAGGAACCGACCTCCTTGACCCGGCGTCGGGTCACGAAGTTGTCGACGCCGACCACCTCGTGGCCCCGAGCGAGGAGGTGGAGGGCGAGCGGCCAGCCGGAGTACCCATCGACGCCCGTCACCAGGACTTTCATAACTTGGTAGCAAAATGGAGGCACGCACCCGGTCTAAAAAGGGGACGGGCCCCCCCCGGGATTAGGCCCAAAGCCGCATAAACGGGGTCGGGGTGAGCCTTTCTCGAGGGCAAGCCCAGGACCGGTCCGCATGGCGACATCCGAGGTCCGCATCGTCGACACCCGGGACGAGCCGCTCACGGGCGCGATGATGGTGGTCGGGTTCCCGACGCACGGCCTGGTCGGCTCGGTCGCCGCGTCCTACCTCGTGCACTCGCTCGACATGGCGCTCGTCGCGTACATGACCAGCGAGGAGTTCCCGCCGACCGTCATCATGGAGGAGGGGATCGTCAACGCGCCGGTCCGCTTCTACGCGAGCAAGCTGGTCTGCGGCGTCGACCGCTCGTGCGACCAGCTATTGGTCGTGCTCTCGGACATCCAGCCCCCGCCGTCCATGCTGAACGCCATCGGCCGGGCCCTGCTCGACTGGGCTGAGGCGAAGGGGATCCAGCTCATCGTCGCGGTCGAAGGCCAACCGATCGAGGGGGAAGCCCGGGGCGACGCCCGGGTGGTGGCGATGGCGAACCGGGCCGCGACCTCGCTCTTGGAGAAGTACCGGTTCGACGCTGCGAGCGGCGTGGTGACGGGCCTCTCGGGCGGCCTCCTCCTCGGGGCGATCGCGCGGACGACCCCGGTCCTCTGCCTGGTCGCTCAGGCCCACAAGGACTACCCGGATGCCCGGGCGGCCGCGAAGGTGATCGAGACGATCAACCCGCTGGTGCCGCTCCTCGTGCTCGATACGAAGCCGCTCAGGGACAAGGCCCGGCAGATCGAAGCCGAGGTCCGCAAGACCCTGCAGCAGACCCGAGAATCGATCGCGAGCATGCGGAACGCGGAGCCGCAAGGGCCGGGTGAGATGTATCGCTGATTCCGCGATGGGTCCCCCGACGGCCCCGGCCCCCGATGCCCACCCCGCGGTCACGCTCCGCGAGTTCCGTCCCGCGGACCTCCCGTACGTCGGAGGGATCGTCGCCGAGGCGCTCCACGAGCACTACGACCCGTCGCTCTACAGCTCCCTCTCCATGGAGTGGCCCACCGGGTTCCTCGTCGCCGCCGACCCCTTCGACACCCCGGCGGGCTTCCTGCTCGGCGTGAACCAAGTAGAGGGCGAGGCCCGGATCCTCATGTTCGCCGTAGAGCGCCGGCAGCGCTCGCAGGGGATTGGGACCCTGCTCATGTCCACGTTCCTCGAACGGTGCCGCGAGCGAAGGTTCCGCCGCGTGACGCTCGAGGTGCGAGTCTCGAACGCCACCGCGATCCGGTTCTACTCCCGGTACCAGTTCTCCGTAGTCGACCTACTGCGGGCCTATTATTCGGATGGGGAGAACGGCTATCAGATGGCCTGCGACCTCCGCTGACCCGCGACCTGTCCATCCGCAGGTTTCAAAGCCTACCCCTTTGGTGCCCTCCTCCTATGCCTACCGGTTGGCCCGCGGCGAGCGACCTCATGACCGAGCGTCCGGTGACGCTCCCGTACGACGCACCGATCTCGAAAGCGCTCGGCCTGATGCGCACGCACCGGATCCACGAGATCCCGGTGCTCCGGAACACCCGTCTCATCGGGATGCTCACGATCGAGTCAATCGCTCGACGCGGCCGCTGGTCGCTCACGACCAAGATCGAACACCTGCTCGTTCTCCCTCCGCTGGTCCTTCCCACCACCCCGTTCCCCGAGGTTGCGGAGCAGCTCCTCGCGACCGGCTTACGGGCCGCGCCGGTCGTCGGCCGCCGCGGCGAGCTTCTCGGAGTCATCAGCCGCACCGACCTCGTGCGTGCGATGCCCGGGCTCGCGGTCTTCCGCTCCGCGGAGGGACCCACCGTCGAGCAGATCGCGCGCTCGGCCGACGAGGTCGTCCGCGAGGACGACCAGTGCCGCAACCTCGTCACCCAGCTCCGTCTTCTCGAGGACCACCCGCTGCCCGTCGTAGACCGGAAGGGTCGGATCGTGGGGGCGGTCGGCATCTCCGACCTAACCGAGGTCCTCTGGCGCCCCGTCGTGGGCGGGAAGCGCGACGCACGGGCGAACCGCTCCGCGCTCGAGGTCAAGGTGGGTTCGATCATGCACGCTCCCGCGGTCACGATACCTCTCGGCGCCTCCGCCATCGAAGCGGCACGGTTGATGGCCCGGGAGAAGGTATCGAGCGTCTTCGTCGTCGAGGACCACCGGCCGACCCGCGTCGTCGGGGAGGTCGACCTACTGAGCCTCGCCATCTCCCGCGCCCGGCCGGGCGTGCACCCCGAGGGCGTCGAGAACGTCTACGTCGAGATCACGGGCCTCCGCGGCTCGTCCGACCCCGGGCTCCTCGCCGACATCGACGGCGGGATCGCGAAGGGTCTTCGTCGGATCGCCCGGTACGTCCGCCCGACGTTGCTCACCCTCCACTTCGCTCCGCAGGGCACCCACCGCACGAGCGACCTCACGGTCGAGGCACGCCTGTTCACCGAGCAGGGTCGGATCTTCTACGCCTCCCATACCGGCTGGAACCTGATGGCCGGTGTCGCGGGGCTCTTGGACGAGCTCACCGCACAGACCCGCCGGGAGAGCGAGGTGCCGCGCGGCAAGGGTCGGCGGACCGTCCTCCGACCCGAGGCGGACGAAGCCACCTCCGAGGA
This sequence comes from Thermoplasmata archaeon, assembly GCA_052326485.1. Lineage (GTDB taxonomy): Archaea > Thermoplasmatota > Thermoplasmata > Lutacidiplasmatales > UBA184 > Lutacidiplasma. Next base: position 42,054 of record JBKQMS010000005.1, read on the forward strand.
CCCGGACCTCGAGGCGAAGCTCCGCGCCCTGTCGGACGATGACGACGAAGCGTAGGAAGGGGGAGCCATGATCCCGGGCGGGCCCCGCAACGCGCGCCAGATGCAGCTGATGATGCGGCGCATGGGCATGACGACGGAGGAGGTCTCGGACGTCGAGGAAGTGATCGTCCGGACCAAGACGAAGGAGCACGTCTTCCGCGCCCCCGAGGTGACGATCCTGACGGTCCAGGGGGTCCGGACCTACCAGGTCGTGGGCACTCCCGTAGTCCAACCACGTTCGGCGGCCGCGCCGTCCCCGAGCACCGCGACCACCCCTACGGCACCGCCCGCCGCCCCGAGCGGCCCGCCCGAGGAGGACATCCGCCTCGTGATGGAGCAGGCCAACGTCTCCCGCGAAGAGGCGATCGAGGCCCTCTTCCAGGCGAAAGGAGCCCCCGCGGAGGCGATCCTTCAGATCCTCTCCCGAGGGGGGTAGTGGCCGACCCCGCCGGTCCGATCGCGAAGGAGTGCGTCGAGGGGTACTTCTTTGCGTCCCCTCCGCTCGAACTCCTCCTGTTCCGACGGCCCCCGGCCCGGGGGCGCATCTGGGTCCCCGTAAGCGGTAAGGTCGAACCGACCGACCCGGACTTCCCGTCCGCCCTCTGCCGCGAGGTCGCGGAAGAAACCGGTCTAGTCCTGCGGCAGGACCAGCTCATCGACCTCGACTGGCAGGTGCCGTTCCGGGCCGACAACGGCGAGACCTGGCGGCTCCATGCCTTCGCGTTCGAGGTGCCCCGCTCGTTCCGACCCCGTCTGAGCCCGGAGCACGAGGCGGCCGAGTGGGTCGCGGTAGAGGAGGCGGTCCGCCGCCTCCACTTCGACGACAACCGAGCGGCGGTCGAGCGGCTGCGCGAACGCCTTGCGGGCCCACCCCGATAGGTTCCCCTCGGGAGAACGCCGGATCGAACCGACCCCCCCAAACGTTTAGCCGCGCCTTCCGGTCTTCGAGTGATGGCGGGGAACCCCCCCAACTCTAGCCCAGCGGTCCCGGTCGCGCGCGTCTTCGCCACCGTAGGTCCGGAGCTCGTGGAGGCGATCCGGGCGGCGAAGCCAAGGCGGGTGATCCTCCAGGTCCCCGGGGGGCTCGTCCGCAACGCCCACGACCTGGCCGCACGGCTGCGCGACTCGACCGGGGTCCCGGTCGACCTTGCGACCCGCCCCTGCTTCGGGGCTTGTGACTTCCCTTCCCGCGACGAGGCACCGCGGGCCGACCTGGCCGTCGTGCTCGGACACGCGCCGATCCCGAACGTCCCGCTCCCTCGCCCCACCTTCTTCGTGGAGATGCGCGAGCCGGGGGGCGACCCCGAAAAGCTCGCCGAGATCGTCGCGCGGGCGAAGCTCCCCGCTCGCCTCGGTCTCGTGGCCTCGGTCCAGCATCTCGACCTGGTCGAGCCGCTACGGGCCGCCCTCGGCCGGAAAGGATACGAGGTCCGAGTCGGAAGCGGGGACCGCCGCCTTGCTTTCCCGGCCCAGGCGCTCGGCTGCAACTACACGGGCGCGGAAGCGGTCGCGGGAGAGGTCGATGCGTTCCTCTTCCTCGGGACCGGACGATTCCACCCGATCGGCCTCGCCTTCGCCGTGGACCGTCCGGTCCACGCTCTCGACCCCCTCCAGGGCGAGCTCGAGCCGCCGATCGACCGCGGGGCCCTGATCCGGAAACGCCAGCTCGTGGTAGCCGGCGTCCGGGACGCGCGCCGCTGGGGGATCCTGGTGTCGACGTTCGCCGGGCAGAACCGAAGCCCGACCGCGCTCGCGCTCCAGGAGCGCGCCCGGGCCCGGGGGTGGGACGCCGAGATCCTGCTCTTCGACCGCTTGGACGGCCGGGACCTCGAGGGGCGCGCCTTCGAAGCCTACGTCAACACCGCCTGCCCTCGGATCGCTCTCGATGACGGGGCCAACTACCCGAAGCCGATCCTGACGCCCCCCGAGTTCCTGATGGCGCTCGGGGAGCTGCCGCTCGAGCCGTACCGGTTCGACACCTACCACTGACGCCGCAACCCGAAAGAGCCGGGACGGCGGTCCTACTTCCCGTGAAGTGGTTCCTCCTGGGAGCCGTCGCAGCCCTCGCTGCGGGGGTCGTGCTGGTGGCGGTGAGCGTAGTCGAAGGCGGCGCGAGCGTCGTCCTCTTCGTCTTCGTTCCGGTCGTGTCGGGCTCGTCGCTCACCTTCCTGCTCGGGGTTGCGTTGCTCGTCGTCGGGTTCCTCTCGCTCCCCTTCGCGCTCGCCGAGGATTGGAACGAAGCGCCCCCGGCCCTCCCCTCGAACGGGGCCGCCCCGCCGGAAGGTCAGGGCGGCGTCGGCGGGGTCGTCCTCATCGGTCCCATCCCGATCGTCTTCGGGTCCTGGAAAGGAATCTCCCGGCGGACCCGGCGGTGGCTCGCCCTCGCCGGGGCGGTCCTGCTTACCGTCGCGTTCGTCTGGTTCGTGCTGTTCCTGATGTTTCTGCGATAGGGCTGCCCGCGGCGGCGTGGGCCGCCCTGAGGAACATCCGGTGCAGGCGGGGATCCCCGGAGAGCTCCGGATGGAAGGTGAGCCCCCAGATCGGGCCGGCACGGACCCCGACGACCTCGGTCCCGTGCCAAGCGAACGGCGTCACGTCGTCGCCGAGCGAGTGGATCCTCGGGGACCGGATGAACACTCCGGGGAACGGACCCCCTTCGAGCCCCTCGACGCGCACGGGCGCCTCGAACGACTCGCGCTGGGAACCGTAGTCGTTCCGCCGGACCGCGACGTCGAGGACCCCCAGCGTGGGCGGGTCGAGGCCCGAGAACCCCGGAACGAGCTCCCGCGCGAGCAGGATGAGCCCTGCGCACGTCGCGAGCACCGGAAGGCCGGCACGGATCCGGTCGTTGAGGTGGTTCCAGAGACCGGCCTGGACCAGGAGCCGGGCGATCGTGGTCGACTCTCCACCCGGGAGCAACAGGGCCCCGACTCGGCCCAGTTCCTGGGGGGTACGGACCGCGACGACATCGTCCCCCGGAACGACCTTGCCGAGCGCGCGGAGGGTCTCCGGAACGTCGCCTTGCAGGGCCAGAACGCCGACCTTCATTGGGTACCTCGAAGCTCCTCGATGATCTCTTTCGCCCGGTCGAATCGGACCTGGTGGTCCTCCACGAGCCGCTCGACGACCCGGTCGACCTCGTCCGGCTTCGCTCCCGCGCTCACCGCGAGGTTCCGGGCATGGAGCTCCATGTGGCCCCGTTGGATCCCCTCCGTCGCGAGGGCGCGAAGGGCGGCGAAGTTCTGCGCGAGCCCCACGGAGGCGAGCACCTCCCCGAGCTCCCGCGCCGACTTGACCCCGAGCACTTTGACGTTCGCCTTCGCGGTGGGGTGCACGGCGGTCGCGCCTCCGATGAGACCGACCGGGACCGGGATCTCGATGGTCCCGACGAGGTTCCCGTCCTTGTCCTTCTCGTAGGTGGTGAGGGGCCGGATCACCTTGCCCTCGCCGGCCGCCATCCACGCGGCGTAGGAGTGCGCGCCGGCCTCGATCGCCCGGGAGTCGTTCCCGGTTGCAACGACCACGGCGGAGACCCCGTTCATGATCCCCTTGTTGTGGGTCGCGCAGCGGAACGGGTCAGCGACCGCGAGCGCGTAGGCGTCTATGATCGAATCGACGACAGCCGCACCGGCGCCCGACTCGTCCTGAAGGAGCGCCGCCGGGAACGTGGCGTGCGCTCGCGCGAGCCGGTGGATCGCGAGGTTCGAGATGATGCGGAGCACCACCCGGCCGCCGGCGAGTCGAGCCAGCTCGGGCGCGAGCGCCTCGCACATGGTGTTCACGGCGTTCATCCCGCCTGCGTCTCGGGCATCCACGAGGAGCTGTGCGATGACCATCGTCCCACGTGTGGAGGGGACGATCCGAACCTCGAGGTCCTTCGCGCCTCCCCCGAACTTGAGGAGCACGGGATCCTTCGCATTGGCCGCGGCGAGGAGCTCCTCCCGGCGGTGGAGGATCCGTAGGCGGGCCGCCGTCGGGTCGGGGACGTCGAGGATCTGGACCTGTCCGATCATGACCGGTGCGGTCGTGGAGGCCGTGAACCCGCCCGCGGCCCGCGCGACCTTCGCCGCGTTGGACGCGGCCGCCACCACACTGGGCTCCTCGACGGCCATCGGGATGAGGTAGTCCTTGTCGTTGATGCGGAAGTTCGTGGCGATCCCGAGCGGGAGCGGCATGACGCCGATCACGTTCTCGATCATCCGGTCGAGCGTTCCCTGGTCGATGCCCGGCGGGAACTCGTACGCCGAGGTTTCCTCGACCGTGAGCCCCGCCCATTTGCGGACCAACGCTCGGCGCTCGGCGATGCTCCGCTTGTAGAATCCCGGGATCTCCGAGGAGCGTTCCATGGTCTACTCCGGGGCCGACGCTTCCGCGTCGCCCATCGGGGACGTTCCCGCCTTCGTCCGCGCCACGATGACCTTTGCGGGTCGCAGGAGCCCGCCAAAGAACCGGTATCCCTGCTGCACGACCTCGGCGACTGACCCATCGGGATGGGCCTCATCCGGAGGAGCCTCGCCGATCGCCTCGGCCTCTTCGGCCCGGAACGGTTTACCGACCGTGGCTACGGGCTCGACCCCCTCGTGCTTCAGGAAGGTCGTCCACTCGTGGTCGAGGAGGTCGAGGCCCTTGCGCATCGGGTCCGACGTCGGCAGCCGCGCGAACGAGTCGCGCGCGACCCGGAAGGCCTCGATGATGGGAAGCAGCTCGCGGACCAGGCCCGCCCGGGCCTGTCGGGAGATCGATTCGCGGTCGCGTTCGACCCGGCGCCGGAAGTTGTCGAAGTCCGCCAGGAGGTACTTGTAACGGGTCGCCCAGTCCTCGGCGGGCTCGGGCGGAGCTTCGACCACCGGTTTAGCCGTCCCCCCGCCGTCGGTGCGAGGGGTCCCGGGAACCTCAACGCTGTCTTCGGGCATCTGGGTCGGTCGGTCGCAGGGTGGCTGGCCCTAATGAGTCTTGTTGCGGGGGCAGGAATCCACCCAGGTTCGGCCACGATGGGATGCCCGCAGAGCCTTGGGCTAGGGAGCGGGGGGAACCGTCCGGATACCTCGCAGGGGGAGGGAAGAAGGCCTTCCGGAGGGGTCGCGGGAGAGACAAGAACCACCCGTTCCCGGAGGCTGTCCACGGGGTCATTTTTCCTCCGAAACCCAAGCGTTATAACGCAGGCCCGGCTCGGTAATTTCGGGTCAATTTCCACCCAGATTTACGATGGTGCAACAGTCGGTCGACGCCCCAGTGTACGACGCCAGTTCCATCCAGGTTCTCGAGGGGCTTTCAGCGGTCCGACGGCGCCCCGGAATGTACATCGGTTCGACCGATGCGCGGGGTCTCCACCACTTGGTCTACGAGGTCGTCGATAACTCGATCGACGAGGTCCTCGCTGGAGCATGCGATGAGATCGTGGTGACGCTCCAATCCGACGGGTCGTGCTCCGTTCGGGACAACGGGCGGGGGATCCCCGTCGAGAACCATCCCAAGTACAACCGACCTGCGCTCGAGATCGTGATGACAATCCTGCACGCGGGCTCGAAGTTCGACCGGAACACCTACAAGGTGTCGGGCGGGCTCCATGGGGTCGGCGTCCACGTGGTGAACGCCCTCTCCGAGTGGCTCGAGGTGCGGGTCTCCCGGGACGGCAAGGAGTACTTCCAGCGCTACGAGCACGGCGCGCCCATCGCGCCGCTCAAGGTCGTTGGCAAGGCGGATTCGACCGGAACGGACGTTCGCTTCAAGCCCGACGGCACGGTGCTGGAGACCTCGAACTTCGACAAGGAGACGGTCGCCCGCCGCTTGAAGGAGCTCTCGTTCCTCAACCCGAGCGTCACGATCCGTTTCAAGGACGAGCGGGACGGCTTTGCCGAGACGTACCACCACGCCGGCGGAATCACCGAGTTCGTCGAGGACCTGAACAAGGGCTCGAACGTGCTCTTCCAGCCCCCGATCTCGCTCCACGCGAAACGCGATACCACCGACATCGAGCTGGCGCTCCAGTACAACGACGGCTACAACGAGACGGGGTACGCGTTCGTCAACAACATCAACACGGTCGATGGCGGCACCCACGTGATGGGCCTGCGCTCGGCCCTCACCCGGACCCTGAACGACTACGCGCGCAAGCGTGGCTTCGTCAAGGGCGACAAGGAGGGCCTCACGGGCGAGGATGTCCGGGAGGGGCTCACCTCGGTCCTCTCGGTCAAGGTCCTCGAGCCGCAGTTCGAGGGCCAGACGAAGGCCCGGCTCGGGAACTCCGAAGTGAAGGGCCAGGTCGAGAGCGCCGTCAACGAGAAGCTCGCCGAGTTCCTCGAGGAGCATCCCGCGGTCGGGCAGTCGCTGATCTCGAAGGCCGTCCAGGCGTCCCAGGCCCGCGAAGCCGCGCGCAAGGCCCGTGAGCTCACTCGCCGCAAAGGCCTCCTGGAGGGAGGTGGACTACCCGGCAAGCTCGCCGACTGCCACTCCCGCGACCCCGCGGAGTGCGAGCTCTTCCTCGTCGAGGGGGACAGCGCCGGGGGGACCGCGAAGCAGGGCCGGGACCGGGAGTTCCAGGCGGTCCTGCCGCTCCGGGGAAAGATCCTGAACGTCGAGAAGGCCCGCCTCGACAAGATGCTCGCGAACGACGCGATCCGCGCGCTGATCACGGCGATCGGGATCGGGATCGGCGACGAGCAGGACCTGACGCGCCTTCGCTATCACAAGATCATCCTGATGACGGATGCGGACGTCGACGGCTCGCACATCCGGACGCTCCTGCTCACGCTGTTCTACCGGAAGATGCCGGAGCTCATCACCGAGGGCCACGTCTTCATCGCCCAGGCGCCCCTCTACCGGATCCAGAAGGGAACCCGCATCCAGTACGCCTACTCGGACGACGAGCAGCAGAAGATGCTCGCCGAGCTCGGCGGGATGAAGGGCGTGACGATGAACCGGTACAAGGGGCTCGGCGAGATGACCGCCGAACAGCTCGCCGACACCACCATGAAGCCCGGATTGCGGACCCTCCTCAAGGTCACGGTCGAGGATGCCGGTCGCGCGAACGTGCTATTCCAGATCCTGATGGGCGAAGAGGTCGAGCCCCGCCGCCAGTACATCCAGGACCACGCGGTCGAGGTCACGAACCTCGACATCTGATCGAGGCGTGGACTCGCGTCCGAGTGGGCGCGCGGGCCGTGGGACCGTCTCGGAGAGAACGGCTTTAACGCGGGACCTAGTCCCGGGCGGCGTGACTCCCTCGAACGCTCCCCGGTCGACCGTGTTCCGAGGGGGGCTCCTCGTCACCCAGGACTTCAAGAGACGGGTGATCCGAGGGGACCTTCGGGTCGAAGGGGGCCAGATCTCCGCCGTCGGGGACGCCGGCCGGGCTCCGGCGGACGAGGAGGTTGATGCCTCGGGCTACGCCATCGTGCCCGGGTTCGTCAACGCCCACACCCACGTCGCAATGAGCCTCCTCCGGGGGATCGCCGACGACCGGGAGCTCGCGGGATTCCTCGAGACCCTTTTCGCCGTGGACGCGCGACGGACCGAAGCGGACGTCGAAGCCGGCGCGCGGGCGGGGATCGCCGAGATGCTCCTCTCGGGAACGACCTCGTTCCTCGACCTCTACTACTTCGAGGACGCGGTGGCCCGGGCCGTCGAGTCGCTCGGGATTCGCGGCTTCCTCGGCTGGGCCGTCCTCGACCCCGAGCTCACCACGCAGAAAGGGGTCCCGGTCGACAATGCTCGGGCGTTCATCGGACGCTGGAAAGGCCACGCGCTCGTCTCTCCCCTCGTGGCGCCTCAGGGCGTCTACGTGTGCGGCAAGGAGACATGGCTGCGCGCCCGCGAGGTGGCGCAAGGCGAGGGGACGCTCGTCCACTACCACCTCGCCGAGACGCGCCGAGAGGTACACGAACATCAAACGAAGACCGGCCGCCGCCCGGTCGTCTGGCTCGAAGAGATCGGGTTCCTCGGCCCTCGGTCGGTCGCCGCGCACGCGGTTTGGCTGACAGGGGAGGAGATCGGCCTTCTCGCGAAGCGGGAGGTCGGGATTGCCCACTGCCCCAGCTCCAACCTGAAGCTCGCTTCCGGGGGGGTGGCCCCCGTGGTCGAGCTCCGGGCCGCGGGAGCCACCGTCGGGCTCGGCACGGACTCGGTGGCGAGCAACAACTCCCTCTCGATGCTACGCGAGATGCATCTCGCGGGGCTCGTCCAGAAGAACCAGCGCTGGGACGCCACCGTCCTCTCGGCCCAGGAGCTCCTCGACCTCGCGACCCTCGACGGGGCGCGCGTCCTCGGGAGAGCGGCCGACCTGGGCTCGCTCGAGGTGGGCAAGCAGGCAGACTTCTCCCTCTTCCGTCTCGACCACCCCACCTTGCTTCCGGCACGACCGGAGGCGATCGTTTCGCATCTCGTCTACTCGGCGTCCGACGAAGCGATCGACTCGGTCTACGTCGCCGGAGTGCCCGTAGTACGCCACCGGACCTTGACCCGGGCGGACTGGACCACGATCCGGCGGGAAGGCGAAGCGGCCGCTGAGGCGCTCTGGTCGGCGCGGCCGAAGTGAACGTGAGTCGGGCCGCCCGCGCTCAGCCGTGCGAAAACGTGTCCGAAAGGCGCGCGGCGAGCTTCCAGGCCAGTTCCTCGGGAGCGCCTTCGACCCCGAGCTCCCGGAGTGATGTCAACCGCTCCAGAGCGCTCGCAGAGAGCCCGAAGAGCCTGCCAAGGAGCGGCCGGTCGACCTCGAGGGGAACGATCCCGCTGTGGAGGAGGGCGCCCCCGGCGAGGTGCTGGGCCGCGCCCCCCAGGACCTTCTCCCGGTGGCTCAGGACCGAGCCCCTAGCGCTCAGGAGGCAGTACTCCGGGTCGGTGGCCGGAGGGTCGACCCACTTCGCGAGGATTCCTCGCTCCGAGAGGAATCGAACGATGCCTTCTCCCAGGCGAGCGTAGGCACGCACGTAGTCGTTCCCCACACGCGGGTCCGCGCGGGGAAGAACGATGGACCAGGCTAGGTCACCGGGGGCGTGGAGGAGGCCGGTCCCGCCGGTGGTACGTCGGACCGTTGGGACGCCGGCCTTTGCCGCCCG
>JBKQMS010000006.1:0-84499 GCA_052326485.1 Thermoplasmata archaeon
ACTGGCAAGTGTAGGTCGACGTGCCTCCACTGAACGAGACGGTCGTCGAGAGCGTCGCGGACTGGCCGCTGTCGATCGTGTTTGGTGGGACGGAAATCGTCGGAGCGACGAGGGCCGGGTTCACCAACACCGCCGGGGAGGGCAGAGAGGTCGCCGTTTCCGGAGATGTCGCACTGTCCGTTACTTGCAACTCAAAGGTGTAGCTGTCGCCCACGATCAGCGTGCTCGCAGCGATGCTGCAGGTCTCCGGCGTGCCGGCGGTCGCTCCAACCCCGCTGTTCACGGTGCACTGCGTCTCAACGCTGTAACCTCCCGCTCCATTCACCTCGACTAGCCACTGCCAGGAGTAGGGCCCAGTCCCCGTCGACGGAATCGTCCCCGAAACCGTCAGTGCTTGATTGACGTCCAACACTGTCGCGCTCGGCGTCGGTGCCCCGGCGGCCGTCAGCGCTGTTTTCACGGTCACGGTCGGTGACACCCCCGAGGCCAGGGTTACCGCCGCGGTCGCGCCGTCCGTCACCTGCAGTTTGAACACATACGTGTCTCCCGCCGTTAGCGTGCTCGCGGGGATGCTGCACGTCTCCGGTACGCCGCCGTTAACCCCGCTACCACCGTTCACGACGCACTGCGTCGCGGACCCGTAGCCGCCCCCGTTGATCGAGACCAGCCACTGCCAGGAGTAGGTCGGAGAGCCCGTCGACGGAATCGTCCCGGACACGGTCAGTGCCTGGTCCAGGTCGAGCGCCGTCGCGCTCACGGTCGGCTTGGCCGGAGCCGTGAGCGCCGAGCTCACCGTCACTGTCGAAGAGGCTAGCGAAATCATTACCTCCGGCAACATGGCACTGTCCGTGACCTGCAGTTCGAAAGCGTAGGTGTTGCCGGCGGTCAGCGTGCTCGCCGCATTGGTGCACGTCGCGGTGGCGCCGGCGGCCGCCCCACTGCCGCTGGTCACCGTACAATGCGTCGTGGCGACGTACGAACCGCCATCGACCGAGACCAGCCACTGCCAGGAATAGGTAGATGTTCCCGTGGACGGGACCGTTCCTGTCACCGTCAACGCCTGGTTGACGTCCAACACCGTCGCGCTCACCGTCGGCGCCGCCGGCGACGTCAACGCCGGGCTCACTGTTACAAGGGCCGCGGTCGAGGGGGCCGTGGTAGCGGCGGAGTCCGTCACCACGTAACAGTAGTACGTGGTGGTGGTTGGGGAGGCCTGATACGTTGCCGAGGAGTCGGACTGGATTGCTGTTCCCCATCCCGATCCGCAGGTAGTCCCGGCCGTGCCTGAGGAGACGGTGGAATACCAGGCGTAAGTGGTGTAAGGTGCCGAACCACCGGAGGGGTTCGCCGTCAGCGTGACCGACTGCCCGCTGTCGATCGAAGGAGACAACGGGGTAGGGATTCCCGCCGTCAGCACCCCGGTTGTAGTTACGGTGGTGGACGCCGGCGATGTCACCGTTTCCGCCGTTGTCGCACTGTCCGTCACCCTCAGTTCGAAATTGTAATTGGTGCTGGCGCTGAGCGTGTCGCCCGGAATCGTGCACGTCTTCCCCACACCTCCGGTAGCTCCGGCGCCGCTTGCCGACGCACCGCACTGCGTCGCGGGCACGTAGGCCCCGCCGTTGACCGAGATCAGCCACTGCCAGGCATAGTTTGCTGTCCCCGTCGATGGGATCGTTCCCGCCACCGAAAGTGCCGCGCTAGCCGGTAGCGACGTCGGGCTCGGTGTCGGCGCCCCGGGCGCGGTCAGCGCCGACTTAGCCGTCACCGTAGGGGACACCGTCGAGGTCTGTGTTTCCGGCGATGTCGCGCTGTCCGTGACCTGCAGCTTGAATACATACGTCGTTGCCGTCAGCGTGTTCCCGGCGATGCTGCACGTCTCCACCGCACCGCCGCTCGCCCCACTGCCGCTGTTCACCGCGCACTGCGTCGCGGAGACGTAGCCCCCGCCATTGACCGAGACCAGCCACTGCCAGGAATAGGTCGGGGTCCCCGTCGACGGGACCGTTCCCGTCACCGTCAGCACTTGGTCGAGGTCCAGCTTCGCGTTGCTCACCGTCGGCGCCGCGGGAGCCGTCAGCCCCGAGTTCACGGTCACCGTAGCGGAGGCTGGCGACGTCTGGGTTTCCGGAGTGGATGCGCTGTCCGTAACGTTCAGCTCGTATGCGTAGTTCCCACCCGAAATCAGGGTGTTCGCCGGAATGCTGCACGTTTCTGTCGCACCTCCAGTCGCCCCACTACCGCTCGTCACCGCACAGTGGGTCACGGTGGCAAACGCACCGCCGTTCAACGACACGAGCCATCGCCAGGAATAGGTCGGGGTTCCGGTCGACGGGATAGTTCCCGTTAGCGTCAACGCCTGGCTGACGTCCAGCACCGATGCGCTCGTCGTCGGCGCGGCGGGCGTCGTCAAGGCGGAGTTCACGGTCACTATGTCCCATGTCGAGGACGCTGAGGCAGAGGCACTGTCCGTCACCACGTAACAGTAGTAGAACGTCCCGGTGCCCGTAATCTCGGAACCCGTTACCTGGGTCAGCCCAGTGCCGAGCGCGGTCCCCGAATTGCACGCCCCCGAGTTACTAGTGGACCAATACCATTGGTAGGTGTACGGAGGAGTCCCGTCGGACGGGTTTGCCGTCAACGTAACCGGCAACTGGTCGTAGTCGATGTTCGGATTCGTCGGCGTAACCGCTCCCGCCGTGAGGGGGGGGTCGCTCGGAGGGGGTTGGTTCGCAGCCACCAAGCCAGAACGGCTCGGAACGCCTAGGGAAGAGGTGGGAGAGAGGGAAGGAACGACGACGACGCTGGAACTGCCGACCGAGACCGTGAAGGTCTGGCTCGAGCCGCTCCCGGCCGAACTCGGGGGCGAGACCGACATCGTCGGGGAAGGGTTCGCACCTCCGGACGACGACGACGGAGCGACCACCGCCCCCCCTGAGGCGAGCGTGGCCGCGCCCAGCATGATGATCGATACGACGATGGCGAACCCTACAGCGCGGTTGCGCGGCGACAGGAGATGTGCGTTCATCTCTTACCTCGGTGACCGGAACTAGGGAACCCCGGAACTTCGTCTCCAACAACGAGCCCGAGATCCATCCAAACCGCCTCTCGTGCGGAGAGAATCATGTTAGACTCTCACTTGCTTCTTCTCGGGTACTCGTCCGCTCGCGACGTGACCACGTCGGTCGGCGTGGTGACGGCCCGGCAATTCGTCTTTACGACGGTTGGGGCAGGCATTAGTCTTTGTGGCATGGCAGGGTTGTGCGACCCCTCGCGAGGCCGGGAGAACGCCGGGCCACGTTGCTCGCCGGGGAACGACGGGGGAGGCACGCCTCCCTTCAACCTTCCGAGCGCCCCAGGTAGACAGGGCCGTATCGACGTATAACCTGACACCGAACCAGTTTTCGCGTGCGAGCTCAGAACCCGTCTTTGCGGGCCGGCGAGGCCCCAACCGCGTCCGTTCCGGACGGAGGCGCACCCCCGCATGCAGAGGTGGCCGTAAACTCGGGACGAAGCGGCCACCAATACCCTCGTAGGAAGCCTCACCCGAGGCGGACAAGAATACGTTTAAATACGCATTCATACACATTTTCGTAATGCCCGCAGGTGGGCCCCATGGCAGAGCGGAGAAGGAAGTATCGGACGGTCTACATCGTGACGGCAGCGCTGATGGCTGCGATGATCGGCGGCTATGCGCTGGCCGCGACGACCGTGACCACCTTGACCCCTGGTCAGTCCTCGAACATCACCAACACACCTACGCCCGGCGGTTTCGCGAACATCGGCGCCATCACCTCGGAACAGCTCGTAGTCCTCACCGCCGGCATGACTGGCGCGACGAGGGCGGGCACCGAGACGGTAGCCGCCGTCGGGCTCAACGGAACGACCGCCGCTATCGCGGCCTGCGCGACGGCTCCGTGTGTCGTCCAGAACTTCCGAACGGCGGTCCCCGCGACCGAAGCGACGGGCGACTTCGGGGAGCAGATTGGCATCAACGTGCTTCAGCCGGCGGTCAGCGGTGCCAGCCTCGGGTTCGACTTCTCGATCACCATCTCCGTCACGGTGACCGGGGTCACCAGCAGCCTCGTGGTGCAGGGATACCTCGCTACCGGGGCGGCGGGTGCGGCGCAAAAGACGGTTCCCGTCTTCCTCTTCGTGGACCTGGGCACCATCACATCGCCCGTGATCAATTCGCTGAGCGTGGTCTTCAACCAGTGCTCGAATGCGACGTACTGCCCTTAGGGGGGCCGGGCATCCTCACATCGTCGACGACCGCTCGACCGAGGAACCTCTTCTCCTCCCTGGTGGGGCGGGACCACCGCCCCGTCCGGGCCTCGACGTTCGTCCGTCGCGGTCGACCTCCGCGACCGGGCCTCCAGATTGGGAAACACGACGATGAGTAGGTTGGGCGGTCTGTGGCAGGGACTCGGTCTGGCCGTTCTCCTGCTGCTCGTCGTGATCCCATCGTCAACCTCGGCCGCCACGTCCGTCGGCACATTCGCGGCTTCCCACTACTACGTGGCACGGATCGCTCCGTCCGGGGCTCCTCCCGTGGTCGTCGGAGCCCAAGCGACTCGCCACCTCGGCGCGGCCCCCGGCTACGCTGCGGCCGGCGTCCAGGGAACCTCCCCCGGCCTGCAGGGAACTACGGTTGTCCTCCCATCGTGCGCCGCGGCGTGCACGGACCGGTATCGATCCGCCTCTTCCGCCGTCCTTGCTGCCGGGAACTACGTGGAACGAGTCATCTTCACGGTCACGCAGCCCTATAACACCGGTCCCGCTTTCGGGTTCGATCTCGACGTCGCGGTCCACCTGACGACCGGATGGGTGTTCGGGACCGGGTACTTTTCCTCAGGGGTCGCGACCGGGGCGGGTACCTCGACGATATCGCTTCGACTCTACGTGGACCTCGGTACGGCCGCCCCTACCGTGACGGCGGTCGAGGTAACGGTGAACAGTTGCACCTCGACCACGGGGTGCCCATGACGCGGACCGGGCTCTCTCCGAGGGGGGAACGATGACCACCTCGTCCGTACCACTCTCAGCCCGATGGTCGGGCACGCGTGCCTCACTGGTCCCGTCCCAGGCTCCCCCGGAAGGCTCGGACGAACAGAAGAGTTGGGCCGAGCGGCTCTACGCGGCCCTCCCCCTCTTCATCGTGGGGGCAGCCTGCATTGTGGTTGCTCTCGAGCTCTACGGGGCGGGGACCGTCACCGCGCTCGCGGGGAACGACTCCGTCCACCTCCGCCCGTGGATCCTCTTCGTGGCGCTCGGAATCACGGGAATCTGCGGGGGAACGGTGGCCTTGTTCGTGGACGATGCCTTTGTCGAACCCCATCCCGCGACGGAGGTGGTCGCCCCGCCCCGTCCTGCCCCCGATTGGGACGAGTCCCTGCTAGAGCCCGAACCGACGGCCCACCGACGGAGGAGGACTTGGGAACTGGGAGCTGATGCGCTCGAAGACGAGCGTGCGAAGCCTTCGCCATCCGATGGAATCCTCGATCAGATCGACGAGATCGCCGCCTCGCTCCGAAAGAAGGTCGAGCCGCCCCCACCGGAGTAAGTTCCTCCCTTCGGTTCTCGGACAGCCGTCTCGAACGGTTTGCGCGGTCGGCGCGGTTTATAGCCCCGGCAGGGTTCCCTCGACCGTTGGCGCCGCCCCCCTCCGGCCGGAACCCCATCGGGAGCGACACCACTCCATCTAGGCCGACGGCGCCCGTTCCTATAGGATGGCCGTGACGCTAACCGCCGACCTGCTGGTCGCCGTCGCGTTCGCGTTCGCCTTCAGCATCGGCGCCCACTACACCGGCGCGTGCATGGGAATGCCGTATGCGGCGGGGGCCATCCGCCCCTGGAACGCCCTCGTCCTCATGGCCCCGCTGGCCCTTCTCGGGGCAGCGTTCGCGAGCGGCCACGTCGAAGCAACGGTCGGTCACGGGCTCCTGGGCGGGGGCACGATCGCTCTCGGGGTCGCGCTCGCGATCGTCGCGTCGGCCCTCGTGCTCACGAGCATCTACAACCTCGTCACGATCCCCACTTCGACCATCCAGATCCTGGTGTTCGCGACCGTGGGCGCCGGTCTCGCGGCTGGTCTCCCCGTCCGATGGGGGACGATCGGTTCGCTGGTCGTGCTGTGGGCGCTCGCCCCGTTCGCGGCGTTCGCGCTGGGGTTCCTCTTCGTCCGGGTCGCGGACCGTTACCGTGCACCGCGGCCAGCAGGAAATGCGGGCCCGAGGTCGGCCTTGGGAACCAGCGCAGCCTACGCCCTGGTCGGGGTCGGCGCGGCCGCGTCCTTCGCCATGGGCGCCAACGACGTCTCGAACGCCTCGGGCGCGTTCATCATGACGGGGTTGTTCGGGCTGTTCCTCGCCGGCGTCGTGGGAGGTCTCGGGCTGGCCCTTGGGGTCCTGACCTGGGGCCGCCCTCTCCTTCAGCGGGTGGCGTTCGACCTGGTGGAGCTTGACCCACGGATGGCCACCGCTTCCCAGTTGGCCCAGTCGACGGTCATCCTCGTGTCGGTGGCGTTCGGGTTCTTCACCTCGATGAACCAGGCGCTCGTCGGGGCGATGATCGGTGCCGGCATCGCCCGCCGCCGGTCCACGGTCCTGTGGAAACCGATCCGGAGCATCCTGCTCGGCTGGGCCGCGGGCCCGGTGTCGGGGGTCACGCTCGGCTTCGGCCTAGTCTGGGTACTGGTCCAGGTCGGCGTCCTGTGATTCGTTCTTCCCGAGGGGGGCCGAAGTTACCCCCACCTCCGCTCCCCTTTAAGTAACCAAAGGTAATTGAGTAGAGCGAGGTAACGATTACGTCCGAACCGACCCGCTCGATCGAGCATCGTTTTCCCGGCGTCCCGACCCTGGAGGGGGCGGGAGTGCGGCTTCGCCGCTCGTTCTCGAACAACGAGGTGCCGCTCTTCGACCCGTTCCTCCTGCTCGACCGGTTCGGCTCAGCGAACCCGGAGGACTACCTGGCCGGCTTTCCCTGGCACCCCCATCGGGGAATCGAGACCGTCACGTACGTTCTCGAAGGCCAGGTGGAGCACGGCGACACCCTCGGGAATGCGGGGGTCATCGGCTCGGGCGATGTTCAATGGATGAACTCGGGCAGCGGGATCATCCACCAGGAGATGCCGAAGCGAGCCGAAGGCACGATGTCCGGCTTCCAATTGTGGGTCAATCTTCCCGCGCGGGAGAAGATGTCGGTGCCGGCGTATCGCGGCCTGACGCGAGCCGACTTCCCGGAGGTGACGACGGACGACGGGAGCCGCGTGAAGGTCGTCGCGGGCACGTACG
Source organism: Thermoplasmata archaeon (assembly GCA_052326485.1). GTDB lineage: Archaea > Thermoplasmatota > Thermoplasmata > Lutacidiplasmatales > UBA184 > Lutacidiplasma. Next base: position 7,293 of record JBKQMS010000006.1, read on the forward strand.
GCGGAACGGAAGGCCCCGTGAAGGGGATCTCCGTCGACCCGACGTATCTCGACATCACGGTGCCAGCCAAGAGCACCTTCGAGCTCGACATCCCCTCGGGGTACACCGCGTTCGCGCACGCGATATCGGGGGCCGTCCGGTTCGATGGTCGCGATCCCGACCCCGTCACCGCCGGTGAGACCGCGTTGTTCGGGCCGGACGGATCGGCCCGGGCGAGCGCCCGAGATGGCGAGGCCCGCTTCCTGCTGGTCTCGGGCCGCCCGCTCCATGAGCCCGTGGCTTGGTACGGACCGATCGTGATGAACACCCAGGCGCAGCTCCTCGAGGCGGTTCGTGAGCTTCGAGGTGGCGACTTCATCAAGCACCGCCAGCCGATCGTCGAAGAGTGACCCACGGTCGAACGAGGTTGCGCTCGCGTAGCACTTTTCGAAAAAGCGACATAACGCTTATGAACCACGAAGGGTGGGGAACGACATGGGCGGACCTGCCGCTCCATCGACCCCGCCCCCCCTCCCTTCTTCCCCGTCCCGTTCGATGGTGCTCAGCGCACGGGAGAAGCTCCTCATCGTCGGCGTCTACACGGCCATCGCGGCCGCCACCACGGCCGGCTTCCTCCTCCTGCTGGTCGTCGCGCGCGCCTACGCTCTCTTCCTGCCGCTCGGTGTCCTGAGCTACACGCTGGGACTCCGGCACGGGGTCGACGCGGACCACATCTCCGCAATCGACAACACCACGCGGAAGCTTCTCCAGCAGGAGCAGCGCCCGCTCACCGTCGGGACCTGGTTCTCCCTCGGTCACTCGACCATCGTGGTCGGGATGATCGTGGTGCTCGTCCTCGCCTTCGACCTCGTGAACCACACCTACGGCACGTTCGCGGCGGTCGGGTCGGTCTTCGGCACGGTCGTCTCCGGAGCGTTCCTCTGGATCATCGGGCTGATCAATCTGGTCATCGTCCTCGAGATCTACCGGATCTTCCAAGGACTCCGGGCCGGCCGCCTCTCCGAGGAGGGCCTCGAAGAGCAGCTGAACAAGCGCGGGTTCATGAACCGCTACTTCGGCCGCCTCTTCCGGGTCGTCAACCGTCCCTGGCAGATGTACCCCGTGGGCGTCCTCTTCGGGCTCGGTTTCGACACCGCTTCTGAGGTGACCGTGATCGCCCTCACTCTCGGGCTCTCGACCGGAGTGGCCCCGGTCCCCGTCTGGACCGCGCTGCTCATGCCGCTCCTGTTCACCTGCGGGATGGTCGCCGTCGACACGACCGATGGCATCGCGATGCGCTACGCCTACGGGTGGGCGTTCCTGAAGCCGATCCGGAAGGTCTACTACAATCTCACGATCACGATCATCTCGGTGCTGGTCGCCTTCGTCATCGGGACCCTCGAGGTGCTCACCGTCATCGCCTACGAGCTCGGGCTCTCCGGACCGTTCTGGAACAGCCTCAACGCGGTGAACGGTGAGACCGCCTGGCAGTACGTGGGCTTCGGCATCATCGCCCTGTTCGTCGGCACTTGGCTCATCGCCATGGCCGTGTACCGGCACCGACGCTACGAGGAGATCGGCTTCCCGCCCCGATCGCCCCCCCCTTCCCTGGCGGGGGAACCGGCTCCCTCTGCGTCGAGGGTCGAATCATGACGTCCCGGGTCGTCCGCGTTGGAGTCTCGCTCGAGCCGGAGCTGCTCCGCCAGCTCGATGACTGGGTGCGCCAGCGGAACAGCCCGAGCCGCTCGGACGCGATCCGGGCGCTGATCCGCAAGGAGCTCTCGGACCGGACCCTCTCCGACCCGAACTCCGACGCTCTCGGCGTCGTCGCGCTCCTGTACCGGCACGACACCCCGAACGTCCTCCGACGTCTCACCGCCGCCGAGCACCGTTGGGGGGAGCACGTCCGGTCCACGACGCACGTGCATCTCGAGGGGGACGCGTGCGCGGAGGTGGTCCTGTTGCTCGGCCGCCGGCGCGAGATCGAGAAGGCCGCCGAGGACCTCCGGGGCGTGAAAGGAGTCATGGACGGCGGCTGGCTTGTGACGGCTCCGGCGGTGGCCGGCGGCCGGACCGGCCATCACCACCCTCACGGCGGGCGGCGGTGACGCGCATCGTGCGTTCGGGCCCCGAGGACCGGCTGGCCCGGATGGTCCTCGACCAGTGCTTGGGGGTCCGGCGGGGCGAGACGGTCACGGTCGAGACCTGGAATCACACCCTCCCGTGGGCCCGGGCGTTCGTCCTCGAGGCCCGACGCCGCGGGGGCGAACCGACCCTCGTCGTCGAGGACGAGGAGGCATTCTTCCGCTCGCTCGCGCAGTCCGGCTCGGGCTCGGTCCCGAGCGCTCCCGCGGCGTTCGCCGAGGCGAGCGATGCGTACGTCTACTTTCCGGGTCCCGAACAGTTCCCTCGCCTTCTCGGGCTCTCCCCCGAGGAGCTCGAGGCCGTAATCGGGCGCCACGGTCCCGCGTGGTGGAGGGCCGCGCGTCGCGCGGGCCTCCGGGCGGCGCGGATCGCGGTCGCCGCGGCGACCCCCGCCGCCGCGGCCCGGTTCGGGGTGGACCGAGACGCCTGGGAACGGGAGCTCGTAGAGGGCAGTTTGGTCTCCCCCGACCGCCTCGCTCGGTCCGCCGGACGCCTCGTGCGCCGGCTGCATCGGGCTCATCAGGTTCGAATCCACCATCTGAACGGGACCGACCTCACGGTCGAGCTCCTCCGCGCGCCCCCGGTCGTGGAGGACGGACGCGTCGACCGGGCCGACCGGCGCGCCGGCCGGCTCTGGACGCAGATCCCGACCGGGGTCGTGGCGGTGCCCCTCGCTCCGGGCGTCGCCGAAGGCGTATGGGAGTCGAACCGGGAGACGTACGACCGCTTCTCCGACCATCCGGTCGCCCTCGGGGCGTGGCTTTCCTTCCACCGCGGCCGGCTCTCGGAGTACTCCTTCGACCAGGGGGGCGCCGCCTTCGCCCGGGCGTACGCTCGCGGAGGACGGGGCCGCGAGTCGCCCGGCGCGCTCACGTTCGGCGTCAACCCGGCGATATCCCGGGCTCCCGAAGTGGGAGAGGTCGCCGCCGGGACCGTCGGCCTCCTCCTCGGGGGGAACCGGTCGCTCGGCGGCCGCAACCCGTCCCATTTCGCCTACCTCACGACCTTGGCCGGTGCGAGCGTGGACCTGGACGGGGAGCCGTTCCTCGAGGAAGGTTCCCTCGTGCGGGGGGCGCACGCTTCGAATCGGTCGAACGCCATGGCCGAGTGAGACGCGAAAGACAACTCTCTCCGCACCGCCGTCGCCCGCTCGGACGGGCTTACGAGGGGACGGGGGGAGCGTCGATCCGTCGGGCGAACTCGCGAAGGAGCTCGCCGGCGACCTCGAGGTGACGAGCGGAGATCTGCTCGACGTTGACGCCAATCGGGACCGAGAGGCGCTCCGCGCGGGCCATCCGCACGACCTCCTCCCAGACGGTGACCGCAATCGTCACGCTCCGGCGGACCGCGTCGCTCTCCTCTCCTTCGAGGAGCGCCCGCTCTGCCGAGTCAGGGAGGTCCGCCCCGAGCCAGCGGACGAACTGGACGTCCTCGTCGTCCGCGATGGGGGCCACGCTGAGGAGGACGGTGGCCGCCGGGAGGGACGCCTGGCGGCAGAGAAGGTCGTAGCGGAGGAGAACCTCTCGCACGGCCTCGGAGTCGAAGAGGAGCTGGGTCGTGAAGAACGAGGCGCCCGCGCGCGTCTTCGAAAGCATCCGGTGCGCCTCGCCCGCCCTCTGGGGGATCGCAATGTTCCCGATTGACCCGCCGGCGGCCGCGAAGATCGGTCGGCAGAGCCGGTTGGCTTCGGAGACCGGAGGTCCCGGGTACGGGATGTACCGGCTGCTCCCGCCCACCAGGACGACGTGCCGGATGCCGCGATCGACCGTCTCGCGGGCCCATTGTTCGACCGCCGGGATGTCAGAAAGGTGCGCGACGACCTTGTTCGCGATCACCTCGCGCCCCGTGCGGTCGGCGAGCACTCGTCCGTACGCCCGGGGGTCTCCCGACCGATAGTGAGGCTGCCCTTCGTGGTTCTCGTCGACGAGCTCGGGGATCGCGAGGGCGTCGACCCGGGGGACGGTCTCGATCAACCGGATGACCGCGGCCGTGCGCTCCTCGGCCCTATGCGTCGGGGTTCGAGCGGGCGACGGCACGGGCTCGAAGAACAACGGCGACGCACGCAGTGCTTCCGAAAGAGGACGGACCATGGTTTGTGGGTCGGGTGAGTGATGCGGGGGGCGGGGACGGGATAAATCGTTTCGTCCTCGCACGGAATTGCGGAGAGCGCAACGGTAGGTCGTGAGGAGCAATCCATCGAGCTACCCAGGGAACGACGGGCGAGGGAGATTCGGCGGAAGGCTGCCTACCCATCGCGACTAGATGCCCCCAGCGGTCGCTGGGAGAAACCCGATGATGCAGTTCTCGTACACTTCCCGGACTCGGCCGGACCTTCGGGTCGTCCTTATCGCCTCGGGGGTGGTGTTCTCCCCAACTGTACGTCGGGTCCGGAGGTAGAACGAATGTCGCCCGAACCTTCCCGCGCGGCCGTCGAGACCGCCACGTTCCGGGGACTGATGGCGCGCTGGGCGACCGGGGTCTCGGTGGTCACCGCGCGCGACGGTAAGCTCGACGCGGGACTCACCGTGAACGCCTTCCTGTCGGTCTCTCTCATCCCACCGTCGGTCCTCGTGAGCCTCACCGAGGACGCCGACACGACCCCCGTGGTCGAGCGGACGGGGCTCTTCGCGGTCAACCTTCTCGCTGCCGACCAACGCCCCCTGAGCGAGCGGTTCGCCCGCCCGGTCCCTCCGTCGGAGAAGTTCACGGACCTTCCCATTCACCGGGGCCGCACCGGCGTCGCTCTGCTAGACGGCACCTTGGGCGCCCTCGAATGCCGCGTGGTCTTCTGCTCGCCGGCCTACGACCACGTCCTGTTCGTCGCGGAGGTCGTCCACTCGGAGCTCGGCCGGGACGCCCCTCCTCTCCTCTTCTTCCGGTCCGCCTATGCCGAGGCGGAGCCGGGCGACCGGCTTCACCTGGGGACCCGCGCGAAACGCTAGGCGTCGCGCCTTTAACCTCCGACGGGGGTGGTCGGTCGATGGCCGGAGAACGTCGAGCAGTCCGGGTCGCGATCCTCGGGAGCGGCCCCGCTGGGCTCACGGCCGCGCTCTACGCGGCCCGCGCCGAGCTGAAGCCGCTCGTGATCTCGGGGGTCCCTCCCGGAGGCCAGCTCCTCATCACTACCGACGTCGAGAACTATCCCGGGTTCCCGGAGGGGATCCAGGGCCCCGAGCTCGTCGACCGGATGCGACGGCAGGCCGCCCGGTTCGGGGCCGAGTTCGTGGACGACAACGTCACCCGGGTCGATCTGTCGAAACGTCCTTTCGTCCTCGAGACCGGCTCGAACGGGACCGTGAGCGCAGAGGCCGTGATCGTCGCCACCGGCGCGAACGCACGGTGGCTCGACCTGCCGTCCGAGGGCCGTCTGAAAGGCCACGGGGTCTCCGCGTGCGCGACGTGCGACGGGTTCTTCTTCAAAGGGAAAGAGCTCGCCGTCGCCGGCGGCGGGGATTCCGCGATGGAGGAGGCGCTCTTCCTCACGAACTTCGCCAGCCACGTGACGATCGTCCATCGTCGGGACCGATTCCGCGCGAGCTCGATCATGCTCGAACGCGCCCGCTCCCACCCGAAGGTGTCGTTCCTCCTCGACACGGTCGTCGAGGAGGTCCTCGGTCGCGAGACGGTCGAAGGCCTCCGCGTGAGGAACGTCCGGACCGGCGCGGTGACGACCCTAAAGGTCGGCGGCCTCTTCGTCGCGATCGGCCACGTCCCTGCGACCGACGTCCTCCGAGGTGCGCTCGAACTGGATTCGGAAGGGTACGTCAGGGTCCATGACGGGACCCGAACGAGCGTCGAGGGGGTCTTCGCCGCCGGGGACGTGCATGACCGACGGTACCGGCAGGCCGTCAGCGCGGCCGGTTCCGGCTGCATGGCCGCGATCGACGCCGAGCGGTGGCTCGCCGAGCACGAGCAACCCCACGGGGCGCCGCCGTCGAAGGTCGGGTAGGGCGGACCCCGTTCCCTCTCGGGATAGCCTTTAATATCGTCTGGCCCGGTGGGCGCGAAGGTCGGGCGATGCCCAGCAAGAAGCATCTCCACATCGAGTCCTCGGGCCAGCTCTGCATCTACTGCGGGGCGTGCGTGGGGATCTGCCCGCTCAACTGCATCTATCTCGACGAGACCCGGATCACGTTCGACGAGAAGGTCTGCACGCGCTGCGAAATCTGCGTGAAGGCCTGCCCCGTCGGCGCGATCGAGATCGGGTGATCGTTCGGAGGGTTCGAAATCCATGACCGACCTGAAAACGGACGTCCTGGTGATCGGGGCCGGCCCCGCGGGCAGCATGACGGCCAAGTGGGCGGCGAAGAACGGCGCGAAGGTCGTGATGATCGAAAAGCGCCAGGAGATCGGCAGCCCCGTTCGCTGCGGCGAGGGGATCAGCAAATCCTGGCTCGAGGGGGTCGGCATCAAGCCCGGCCGCTGGATCAACCTCGAGGTCGAGGGCGCGCGCATCTTCTCCCCGAGCGAGAAGGTCTTCGAGATCAACGAGAAGGACGCGGGGAACGAGGTCGGCTACGTCGTAGAGCGGACCGCGTTCGACAAGCAGCTTGCGATCGACGCCGCGAACGTGGGCGTCGATGTCTTCCTCAAGACCGCGGCGGTGACGATGCTGAAGGAGAACGCTCGCATCGTCGGGGCCAAGGTCAAGCGGGGCGGCGAGACGTTCGAGATCCGCGCGCCGGTCACGGTCGGGGCGGACGGCTTCGAGAGCCAGGTCGGCCGCTGGGCTGGGATCCCCACCAACCTCTCGACTCGCGACATGGATACCTGCCTCCAGTACCGCATGACGAACGTCGACTGCGACGTCCGTTACTGCGATTTCTACCTCGGCAAGGTCGCGCCGGGAGGCTACGTGTGGATCTTCCCGAAGGGCGAGGGCCTTGCCAACGTCGGGATCGGAGTTCAGGTCAGCAAGGTGACGGCGATGGCCGATGCCCGCACGTATCTCGACCGCTGGATCGACCACCACCCCGGCTACGCGAAGGGGAAGAAGATCGACATGGTCGGCGGCGGGGTCTCGATCTCGGCGCCGATCAAGCAGACGGTGGCGGACGGTATCATGCTCGTGGGGGACGCGGCCCGGATGATCGACCCCTTGACCGGGGGCGGCATCGCGAACGGCTGCATCGCCGGGAAGATCTGCGGGACCGTCGCCGCCGAGGCCGTGCACGCGGGCACGCCGACGAAGGAGTTCTTCCAGAAGTACGAGAAGGGGTGGCGCGCCCTCCTCGAGGAGAAGCTCTACCGCAACTGGCTCGCGAAGGAGAAGCTCGTCCAACTCAGCGACGACGTGTTCGACAAGGTCATCGACGTCCTCCAGGGGTACAAGCTCGAGAAGCTGAGCGTCCACAACATCCTCAAGGCGGTCCACGAAAAGTATCCGGAGGTGACGAAGGAGTTCGAGGAGTTCCTCTGAACCTCCTCCTTCGATTCCATGCCCGGCGCACCGAACCGCCCCCCGGAGAAGACCCCCGCGACCTCTCCCACCGCGACCGTCCCGGAACCGCCCGAGAAGAGGGCGCTTCGCCGCCTCGTCCCGACGCACGTCGCGCTGCTCCTCGACACCTGGAAGGGCGCTCCGAGCCCCGAGCTCACCGGCCCATTCGCTAAGGCGGAGGCGGCGTTCACGCAGGGAGACTACGCCAACACGCTGACCGCGCTCGACCTCCTGTCGGTCCGGTTCGCGGAACCTCGGTGGACGACCCTTCCGGACCCGTTCCGCCTCCTCCGCGTCACGATCGTTGCTCCCGTCCCCCCTCACTGGGACCCGGACCACAAGCTCGGCGCTCCCGAGAAGGAGGCGAAGAAGGCTCGGACGACCGCGGAGGGGCAGCTCGCGCTCGCCCGGGGAAGCGTCGCCTGGGCCGCCGCGCACGGCATCGCGACCGCCGACCTAGCGCCGAGGCTCGAGGCGGCCGCCACGCGACTTGCGGACCCGTCCGGCCTCAGTCCCTTCTACGAGGAGATCGACGCGCTCTGGACCGGCCTCCGCGGACGGCTTCCGGCCCCCAAGGGCACGGCCGGTCCGGCCGCTCGGGCGCCCTCGCCCGGTCCCGAGGAACCGTAGGGTCGCGTGACCGAGGACCCGCCGAAAGGCGGTCGACGGCGCGTCCGTCGTGGCGAGGGAGAGGTCACCGAGTGGCCCCGGGGCCTGGTCGATTACCTCCCGACGGGCGACTCCGAGCACGCTCCCTCGCCCGACGAGGACCGGGACCTGAACAGGCTCCGTCTCGCGTCCCGGTTGCTTGCCTTCGCTCGGGCCCACGGCCATTCGGTGGACAGCGCGATCGCCCGCCTCCGGCGAGCGGACCAGGCCTTCCGAGAGGGGGACCGGGAGAAAGGACGACGGATCGTCGACGACGTGCTCACCGAGGTGGAGGCGCTCGTCGACCCCGGCGCCCGCCCGGGGAAGCCCACCTCTTAAGGGCCGGCGGGCTGTCCGCTGCCACGATGTCGCTACCGCGGTTCGGAACGTTCTCGATCGTCGCCTACGACCGCGACTCCGCGACGTGGGGGGTCGCCGTCCAGTCGAAGTTCATCTCCGTCGGCTCGGTCGTCCCGTGCGCCGAGGCAGGGGTCGGGGCGATCGCTACCCAGGCGCTCGCGAACGTCGCCTACGGTCCGGAAGGGCTCGCGCTGCTCCGGCAGGGGCTGGGCGCCCCGGAAGTCGTCCGACGGTTGACGGAGGCCGACCCCGGCCGGGACGAGCGCCAGCTCGGAGTGGTCGACGCGGCCGGGGGCTCGGCCTCGTTCACCGGCTCGAAGTGCATGGAGTGGGCGGGCCACGAGGTGGGGAACGGCTTCGCCTGCCAGGGGAACATCCTCTTCGCGCGCGAGGTGGTCCTCGCGATGGCGCGGACGTACGAGTCGACCGGCGGGGACATTCTCGACCGGCTCCTGGCCGCCCTCGCGGCCGGCCAGCGCGAGGGGGGCGACCGGCGCGGCATGCAGTCGGCCGCGCTCTACGCCGTGCGGAAGGGAGGAGGCTACGGCGGGGGGAACGACCGCTGGGTCGACCTGCGGGTCGACGAGCATCCGTCCCCGATCGAGGAGTTGAAGCGGGTCTTCCAGATCTACGACATGACGATGCTCAACCGGGAGGACCCGGCGACGCTCCTCGTGATCGAGGGCGACGTGGCGGCCGGGCTCCAGCACGACCTTGCCGTGCTCGGCTACTACTCTGGCCGTCTCACGGGAAGCTGGGACGCGGTCAGCCAGGCGGCCTTCACCCGCTTCCTCGGCGAGCACAACTTCGAGAACAAGGTCCGGGACGACGGGAAGGTCTGGCCCTCGATCGTGAACTACCTCAAGGAGCGCGCGCAGGCCGAGACCGTCCGCCGGACGCATACCGCCCCGATCGTTTCGGGGGCGCTCAGCCGAGGACCGGGCGCGCCAGGAGGGACCTCATCGTCGCCCCCGAGTCGGAAGGGACCCCAGTCGAGCTGACGGTGCGGCTCCGGGGTTCGTTCCCGGACCCGACGACCGCGCGCCGGGTCGTGGACGCGTTGCGGGCGGACAATCCCTCCTTCGTGACGGTCGAGGCGGACGGGAGCGACATCGAGATCCGACTCTCCACGACCTCCGCCGCGAGCGCTCGCGCCACGCTCGAGGACCTGCTCGCCTGCCTGCGCGCGGCCGAGCGGACCGCCGCCGACGGCGCGGTCGTCCCTAAGGGCGGATAGATAAGCCGCGGGAGCGCATTCCCGACGAATGGCCGCAGGGGAGTGGGGAGACCCGAGCTCCGGCCGTCCCCGGGTGGCTGCGCCGCTCGGACGGTACTTCCTCGGGGTCGCGATCACGGTCCTCGCGATCCTGAGCCAGTACTTCGTTCCCGAGCTGTTTCCCGCCAGCACCCTCCTTTACGGGAACCTGCCGGGCGACGTCTTCGTCGTGTACGGGATCCCGATCATCGCCTTCGCCCTGCTCGTGGGCGGGGCCCCGCTGCGGGACTGGGGTCGCCGCATGGGGGTCGCCACGTGGCAGGGGCTCCGGTTCTACGGTCTCCTCTCGCTGCTCGCCCTGGCCGTGGTCCTCGTCCTCACGATCGTCTACGAGATCGTCGACCCGGCGGCCCTCCAGCTCCTGAACCGGCCGAACCCCGCCCTCCAGCAGGCGACGGGGAACCCCTGGTTCTTCGTCGGGTTCTCGTTCGTCGTCGGAGCGTTCGAAGAGACGATCTTTCGGGGGTTCATGTTCGGCTACTGGCGCGACCGCAGAGGTCCCTGGATGGTCCCCGCCGTCTGGACGAGCGCGGTCTTCGCCGGGGTCCATCTCTACTACGGGACGACGTACGGCGCCGCCGCGCCGCTCATCTTCCCGAGCCTGTTCCTGATGGGGTTCGCGTTCGCGGCGACGTACCGGTTCTCGCGCGGTAACCTGGTCGTTCCGGCGGCCCTTCACGGGGCCCACGACGCCGCCGCGTTCTTCACCCTCATCTCGTACGAATGGGGCATCATCCTGAGCTACGTCGTCGTCCTCGTCGGCGCCCTGATCGGGCTGGTTCACTACCTTCGTCCCGACTCGCCCGGTCTCCCCCCGATCGCTCGACTGCCCCTGTCGTAACGGCTCCTTCCTAGTCCCCCCGGCCCCCGTCAGCATCAAGAACGGAGCCCGCGTCCCCCCTTCCGATGGCGGCCACCGATGCCGAGCTCCGCGACGTCCTCGGACAGGCCCGGACGATCGCGGTGGTGGGACTCTCCGACAAGCCCGACCGGGACTCGAATGAGGTCGCGCGCTACCTCCAAGCACAGGGATACCGGGTCGTCCCGGTGAACCCGATGCTCTCCGAGGTCCTGGGCGAGAAGGCCTATCCCTCCCTCTCGGCGATCCCGCCCGACGTCCGGGTAGATATCGTCGACATCTTCCGGCGCAGCGACCAGGTCCCTCCGGTCGTTGCGGAGGCGATCGCGCGAGGCGTCAACGTGGTCTGGATGCAGCTCGGGGTCGAGAACGCGGAAGCGGCCGCGAAGGCCCGCGGCGCCGGCGTGACGGTCGTCGAGAACCTCTGCATCATGGTCCAACACCGACGGCTTCGGATGGCCCGGCCCAACGGAGCCGGCTGAGGAGGGGCCATGTCAGCAGCCTCTCCTTCGGTTTCCACCTCCGTCCCTCCGCCCACCTCGCCCTCCACCCCGGTCCCGCCGACCGCGCCGCCGACACGGCCGCGGTCGGGCGAGATACGGGACTACGGCACCGTCCGCAAGGAGTCGGTCGACGCTGACCGGTGGACCGCCCGCGGGACGGTCAAGGTGACCGGGGACGTCCAGCTGGGAACGGGGGAGCTCGACGGTACGGTCTCCCTCGGTGGGAAGCTCTCGGCCACCGGGCTTCGGTTCCGCGGGACGCTCGATGTGGGAGGTGCGGTCGACGTGGCGGGAACGTTCACCGGATCCGGATCGCTTCGCGCGGGCGCCACCCTCCACGCCGGCGACGCCGACCTCAAGGGGACTGCTCGGATGCTCGGCGCGACCTCGGTCGACCGGGCTCTGACCGTGCGCGGAAGCCTCGTTACCCCGTCGCTCACCGTCGGGAGCCTTGACCTTCACGGAGAGGCCCAGGTGGCGGGCAACCTCGTCGGGACCTCCGTCTCGGCCCGCCTGACGGCGGACTCTGCCCTCAGGTCGGTACGGGCCCGGTCGGTTACTCTGCGTGCCAAGCTCCCGAACCTGGTGGAGAAGGTCCTTGGCCGTCGGGTCACCGTCACCGTCCAGCGGGTCGACGCCGACACGGTCGACCTCGAAGGGGTCGACGTGGAGTTCGTCCACGCCCCTCAGATCACGCTGGGGCGCGGCGCCCACGTCACGGAGTACGAGGGGACGATTGTCCGACGCCACCCCTCGAGCCGGGTTGGGTTCGAATCGAAGAGCCGGCCGCCGTACGGCCTGTGGCGGTAGTCGAGGCGGGGTCGCTCGCCTTTATCTTTGCCGGTTTCGTCGCAGCCGCCCATGACGGCGGGTGAGCAGAGCTCCGAGGCCCCGTCCCCGCTGGCCGTCCAGGCCTGCGTTCTCGCCTACTGGGAGGCGACGGGGGTGCCCGCATCGGTGCTCGCGGGCCGGTCCGACGGCCCCATCTTCCGGTTCACCGAAGGACCCCCGACCGCGAACGGGAGGCCGCACCTCGGCCACCTCGTGGCACGGGTCCTGAAGGACGTCGAGCTCCGCTATCGCCGGATGCGCGGGATGCATCTTGTGAGCCCCATGGCCGGCTGGGACTGCCACGGCCTCCCGGTCGAACTCGAGATCGAGAAGCGCCACGGGCTCAAGTCGAAGAAGGAGATCGAGGCGTTCGGCGTCGAGCGGTTCTGCGAGGACTGCCGGGCCGGGACCTTCGAGGTCGCTTCGGTCTGGCAGGAGATGAGCCGACGACTCGGCTACTGGCTCGACTACGAGCGGGCGTACCGAACCATGGACCCGCCGTACATGGAGAGCGTCTGGTGGTCGTTGAAGACGCTCTTCGACCGCGGCCTCCTCGAGAAAGGACACTACGTGCTCCCGTACTGCCCTCGGTGCGAGACCCCTCTCTCCTCGCACGAGGTCGCCCAGGGGTACCGGGAGACGACGGACCCCTCGATCACCGTCCGCTTCCCGCTCGATGGCCCGCCCGGGGAGAAGCGCGAGCTTCTGGTCTGGACGACCACCCCGTGGACCCTTCCCGCGAACCTGCTCGTCGCCGCGCGCTCCGACCTCGAGTACTCGGTCGTGAGGGCCAACGACGGCCAGGAACTGGTCCTCGCCTCGGCCGCCCTGGCACGCTACTTCCCCGAGGGGACCGACGTGGTCGAGCGGTTCCCGGGCACGGCGCTCGCCGGGCGGACGTACCAGCCGCCGTTCGACACCCCCGGACCAGGGCCTGGCCGCTACCGGGTGGTCCTCGACGACCTGGTGACCACCGAGGAAGGGACCGGTCTCGTCCACATCGCCCCAAGCTACGGGCCCGACGACCAGCGCATCGGGGCCCGCGAGAGGGTCGGCGTGTTCGACCCGCTCGACAGCCGTGGCGTCTTCACCGACGCGGTGCCGCTCGTCCGTGGCAAGTCGTTCAAGGCGGCCGACCCGATCCTCCTTAAAGACCTCGAGGCGCGCGGCCGGCTCTACGGCCACACGACCCTCCGCCACACGTACCCATTCTGCTGGCGGTGCGATTCGGCCCTCCTCTACCGTGCCATCGACTCCTGGTTCGTGCGCACCTCGCGTGCGACCGACCGGCTGGTCCGCTACAACGCGACCGTGCAGTGGCGACCCGAGCATCTTCGGGAAGGCCGGTTCGGGAATTTCCTGACCGAGGCGAAGGACTGGGCGCTCTCGCGCAACCGCTACTGGGGAACCCCGCTCCCGATCTGGATCTGCTCTGCCGGCCACGCGACGTGCGTGGGAAGCTTCGCCGAGCTCGAGAAGCTCGTGGGGAGCCCCCTCCCGACGCCGTTCGACCCACATCGGGTCACGGTCGACCGACTCCGGGTCCGGTGCGCGACCTGCGGGGGCGAGGCCCGGCGCGAGCCGTACACGATCGACGGCTGGTACGACAGCGGTTCCGCACCGTTCGCCCAGTTCCACTACCCGTTCGAGCCCGGGCCGTTCGACCCGGCGGCGCCGCTCGACTACATCGCCGAGGGGCTCGACCAGACCCGGGGCTGGTTCTACTCGCTTCTCGTCATCGCGACGCTCCTGTTCGACCGACCGGCCTACCGCGCGTGCGTCACGAACGGCCTCGTGCTGGACGAGGGGGGCCGAAAGATGTCGAAGTCGAAGGGCAACGCGCTCGAGCCCCTCGCGCTCCTCGACCGCTACGGCGCCGACGCGCTCCGGTGGACGTTCCTCTCCTCCGATTACACCGAGCCGATGCGCGCGGACGAGACCACGATCCGCAAGACCTCCGCGCGGACGCTCGGAACGCTCGGGAACGTCATTGCGTTCCATCTCGGGAACGCACGGGCCGACCGGCTCCCGCCCGTGCCGGAGCGGCCAACGCCGTCGGGCGCTCTCGACCGCTGGCTGCTGTCCCGTCTCGAGACGACCAGGGCCGGGGTCGAGCGCGCTCTCGAGAGCTACGACATCGGCAGCGGGGCGCGCGCGGTCGGCACGTTCGTGGATGACCTATCGACCTGGTACTTGCGCCGGTCCCGGCCCCGGTTCTGGGCCGAGAAGAGCTCCCCCGACCGACAGACGGCCCACGCGACCCTCTCCTACGGCCTCCTCGGTCTCGGCCGGACGATTGCGCCCCTCCTCCCCTTCACGGCCGAGTGGATCTACCAGGAGGTCGGCGAGCTCGGCTTCCGGGAACGGGACGCCTCCGTGCACCGGACCGACTGGCCGCGCTCGCTCGCGCCCCGGGACGAGGCGCTCGAGCTCGCGATGGCCGAGCTGCGCGGCCTCGTGGAGGTCGGCCGCGAGCTTCGGCACCGCGCCGGCGTGAGGTCTCGGATCCCGCTCGCCGAGTTCGTCCTCTTCGGCGAACCGTCCGCCGCCCTCGCTGCCCTCGGCTCCGAGGGCGTAGGGTTGCTCGCCGACGAACTCAATGTGAAGCGCGTGCGCCGGGTCCCCGCGAATGAACGCGCCGGTTTCCCGGACGCGGCTTGGGTCGTCCGCGAGGACGGGGGCGCGCCCATCGCCGCCCTGCCCCGGGAACCTACGCCAGAGCTCGCCGAGGAGGGCCTCGCACGCGAGGTCGCCCGGCGCCTCCAGCAGACGCGAAAGGAGCTCGGTCTTCGGTACACCGAGAAGGTCGCGGTCACGGTCTCCGCGACTGGGGCCATCTACCGGGCGCTCGACGCCCGGCGGTCCGCGCTGGCGAGCGACCTGCTCGCTGAGCCGTTCGAGCTCACCGAGAGCCCGCTTCCCGCGGACCCCGAGGTCCGTCAGTTCGACATCGACGGGATCACGTTCTCCGCGCGGATGGTCCGCCGGTCGTAGGCGCGGTCGGGTCCTCGCGAACCACGTCGCCACGAGGCTTGACTTCCCGGAAGATCTCGGCCTCGAACCGACGCAGCTTGACGCGGGGGTCGCGCCACGCCCGGGGCGGGAGGCCGGCCTTCTCGCACGTTCCCTCGAGGAGCTCCTCCACGGACCAACCCTGCTCCGGAGCGACCTGCGGTAGGAG
Source organism: Thermoplasmata archaeon (assembly GCA_052326485.1). Taxonomy (GTDB): domain Archaea; phylum Thermoplasmatota; class Thermoplasmata; order Lutacidiplasmatales; family UBA184; genus Lutacidiplasma. The sequence goes on from JBKQMS010000006.1 coordinate 22,515, forward strand.
GAGCCCGCTCGACCCGAGGCCCTCGACGATCAGTCCGTCCCTCCCCACGGTCACCGCCCGCAGGGCCTCCTCCGGGGTCGTGAACCGGACCGGGACGGGGACCGTGAGGACCGAGACCTCCACCGTGAGGTGGGCGAGGTCGACCGCGCGCACCGGCCGGAACCGGTAGTCCTCGACCGCGGCGGAGACGGCCGCACGGACGATCGCGGAGCGTAGCGGAAGGACCGGGAGAGGGTAGCCGATGCACCCTCGGAGCGCGTCGCCGGGGTACCGTTTCAGGGTCACGAAGACCCCCCGAGGCTCGTCGAACAAGGGGGCGAGATGCTCGGCGGCCACCGCCTCGTCGGAGGTGAGATCCGGGTGCGGGCCGACCGCGCCGTCAATCGCCCGACGGGCGAGCCGGACCGCGGCGGTCCCGTCCTCGGCCGCGAGCACGGCGCGAAAGCGCGGGGGACGCGGAAAGCCTCTTCGGAACGGGCGCCGCGCACGCTTTATAGCCGAAGCCGCGTGAGCGCCCTCCCCATGCCGTTCCCCGAGGCGGTCGAGCGACTGCTCAACAAGAAGATCTGCATGAACTGCTCGGCCCGGAACCCGCCAAAGGCGGTGCAATGCCGCCGGTGCGGCTACAAGGGCCTCCGCGTGAAGTCACGCGAACGTTCCGGAAAGACGGCGTAACCCGGGGAACCGTTCGGGCCCCGCCCCTATCGTTCGAATCGTCTTACGACGGGTCCGTCACGAGGGCATCCGGCTACAGCGCCGCTCTGCCCTTCTCTCCGTTCGCGGAAGCCACGGGCAGGCCGTTCCGTGCCTCACGGGCGACGGCGAAGCGCTTCTGCGCGAGGAACAGGAAGTTCCGCATCCCGTCCTTCCAGCTCTGGAGTTTCGGCGGTCCCCATCGTTCCCCGTACGGGATCGGGACCTCGAGGAAGCGGACCCCGCGCAGGATCGCCTCGATCTTGAGCTCCTCGCTGAACGCCATCCCGTCCTGCACTACGTGGAGCTTCCCCAGCAGCTCGCGGCGGAATACCCAGAACCCGCTCTGGCTGTCCCGTAGTACGCCCCCCGGGACCTCCTTCAGGTACCCGTGGTAGGCGACATCGAGAAAGAGGTTCAGGAGCCGGTTCCCGATCCAGTGCTCGGTCGTCATCGACCGCCGGTCGAGGGCCGCGAACCGGTTCCCCGTGAGGAAATCGAGGTGTTCGTCGAGGAGCTTCTTCACGAGTCCCGGGACCAGTTCGACCGGGTAGGTCGCGTCCCCGTCGGCCGTCGCGATGACCTCTCCAAGCGCCGCGGCGAACCCCGTTTTGTACGCCCGGCCGTAGCCCCGGCGCCGCTCCGTGATGACTCGCGCTCCCTCGGCCTCCGCGATCGCCGCGGTCCCGTCGCCCGACGCTCCGTCGACGACGAGGACCTCCCAGTCGATCGGCTGGCCCGAGAAGACCGTAGCGTTCGCTTCGGACGCGGCGGTCCGAAAGAGGCGGAGCACGTGCGCGATGGACGCGGCTTCGTTGAGGGTCGGAATGACCAGGGTCGCGCGCATCGGAGGAGAGGAGCCGACCGGCCACTCGCTTAAAAGTTCCTTCGGACCTCGTGGGGACCACGAAGGCGCGCAGGGTTCGCGGGGGCCGACCCCGCCGGTGGGGGAGCTTCCCGACGACCGCGGACGTCGGCATCTGGGCGACCGGACGCTCGTCGGCAGCCCTGTTCGAGGCCCTGGGACTCGGCCTCTACGCCCTCATGACCGACCTACGGAAGGTCCAGCGTCGGGAGGAGCGGGCGGTGAGCGCGTCCGGCGAGGACCCGACCGAGCTCGTGGTCGCGTTCCTGACCCAGCTGATCGTCCTAGAGCAGACGGAAGGGTTCGTCGGCCGCGACATCCGGGCGTGGCCGGTCGGGGACCCGCCGACCGCGATCTTGGCGAGCGTCTCGGGCGAGCGGTTCGACCCGGACCGTCACACGTTCCGGACCGAGGTCAAGGCGGTGACCCTGCACGGCCTCGTCTTCGACCCGACGCGCGGCCGGGCCCGGGTCATCGTGGACATCTAGAGACGCCCCGCGGGCGTGGGGGTGCGTCAGGGCATCCGGTCGACGACCTCGCGGAGCGCGGCGCCGGGCTTCGGGAGCTTGCCGGCCTTCCCCAGGATCCGCTCGATCGCGGCGAAGGTGACGAGGAGGTCCGGCCAGTCGGCGATCCCCATGTGGCCGATGCGGAAGATCTTGCCGGCGATCGCCGCCTGTCCCCCCTGGAGGAGGATGTTGTACTGGCGCTCGAGCACCTTGCGGAACTCGGGGTCACCCATCCCGGCGGGGTTCTTCACCGCGGTGACCGTGTCGGAGGCGTGCCTCCGGTCCGGGAACAGCTCGAGACCGAGCGCGTCGACCGCGGCCCGCGAGGCCTCGGCGAGTCGGTGGGTCCTCTCGAGGCGATGCTCGAGGCCCTCCTCCTTGAGGAGGAGGAGCGCCTCGCGGAGCGCGAGGAAGAGCGGGACCGCGGGCGTCCAGGGCGTGTCGTTCTTCTCGATCGATTTGAGGTGGGCGGCGAGGTCGAGGTAGAAGGTCCCCGGGTGCAGCGCGGCGACCGCCCGGTCGGAGAGGTGCACGAGCGCGAGCCCGGCGGGGGCCGCGAGGCCCTTCTGGCTGCCCGCGACGACCGCGTCGACACCCCACGCCTCGATCGGGAACGGGAGCCCGGCGATCGCGCTGATCCCGTCGACGAGGAAGAGCGCGCCGGACGCTCGGATCGCGGGCGCGATCGACTGGATGTCGTTCGCGAGTCCGACGCTGGTCTCGTTGTGGACCATGCAGACGGCCTTGACGTCGCCCTTGGCGAGCTCGGCGTTGACCGAATCGATCGAGACCGGCTGGCCCCAGGGCGCGGAGAGCGTGGTCACGTTGTTCGAGTACCGGCGCGCGAGCGTGTTCGTCCGGTCCCCGAAATTGCCGTTCGTGAGGACGAGCGTGCGTCCTTCCTTGGGGATGAGAGAGGAGTAGACCGCCTCGAGGCCGGCCGTGCCGCTCCCCGTGACGATGACCTGGTGACCCTTCGCACCGAACAGGACGGGCAAGAGCTCCCGGATCTCGGTGACGACACCGTGGAAGTAATCGCCCCGGTGATTGAGGGACGGCATCGACATCGCGCGGAGGACCCGGGGATGGATCCGCACGGGGCCGGCGATGAGGAACGTGGCCGTCTCGGGGTCGTACGTCATCGGGCGCCTCCCGGGGCCGCGACGAGCGCGGTGAGCGGCTCTCCTCGGAGCGCGCGGAGGACCTCGTCCACGGTGTCGGTGCCGGCCCGTGCCTGGGCGTCGTGCGTCGAAGCGCCGAGGTGCGGGGTCGGGATCACATTCGGATGCGCCAGAAGCTCTCGGTTCATCGGGGGTTCCACCTCAAAGACGTCGAGCGCGGCCCCGGCGAGGCGACCCGAGGTCAGGGCGGCGAGAAGGGCGGCCTCGTCCACGAGGGTGCCGCGCGCGACATTGACCAGGAAGGCGCCGTGCTTCATCCGACCGAACGCAGGGGCATCGAGGAGGTGGCGGTTCTCCGCCGTCACCGCCGCGTGGATGCTCACGATGTCCGCCTGCCCGAGGAGCGTTTCGAGCGGGACCATCTCGGTCCCGTCGGCGGCCTTCGGGACGAACGGGTCGAACGCGAGGGTCTTGACGCCGAACGGCGCGAGGCGCCGGGCGACGTCCCGTGCGATGCGGCCGTACCCGACGAAGCCGACCGTCTTACCGGAGAGCTCCCGACCGTGCGTCCCCCGCTCCCATTTTCCGGCCTTCGTGGCCGAGATGGACGGGTAGAGGCCTCGCACGAGTAGGAGGTAGAGGGCGATGGTGAGCTCCGCGACGCTCTGGGTCGCCGCGCTCGGCGCGTTGACGACCCGGATCCCTCGGGCCCCGGTCGCCGCCATGTCGATGTTATCGACACCCACCCCGGCGCGGGCGACGAGCTCGAGGTGAGGGGCCTTGGCCAGCAGATCGGCGGTCACCTTCGTCCGGCTCCGGACGATGAGCCCCCATGCGTCCGCGAGGTGGCTCGGCAGCGTCGAGGGGTCGGCGCTCGCGTCGACCACCCGGCACGGGCCACCCTTCAACCGGCTCAGGGCCTCTCGGTCAATCGGGTCGGCCACGACGACCACGCGCTCGGTCGACATTGGGAGGACGGACCCGAGACCGCCTGAAAACCCTTTGCGCTCGACCGAGGCTAGCCGACCTTCGGTACCGGGGTGTTGTCGAGCGCGTGCCGGACGATGTCCGCCCCGCGGGTGCCGCGGATCCACGGTTCCGGCTTTACGATGATCCGGTGCGCGAGCGCGGGGACCGCGAACGACTTGATGTCGTCGGGAACGACGAAGTCGCGACCCTCGAGAAGCGCGCGGGCCCGGGAGAGCTTCTGGAGGGCGAGCGACCCGCGGGGGGATGCGCCGACCTCGGCGCGGGCGTCGTGGCGGGTCGTTCGGACGAGCTCGACGATGTACTCCGCGAGGCTCGGGTCGAGGGCGATCTCCTCGACCGTCCGCTGGAGCGCGAGGAAGGTGGTCGCGTCCGCCACCGTCGGGACCTCGACGTTCTCGACCTTGCGCGTTCGGCGGCGTTCGAGGATCGCGCGCTCCTCCTCGGTCGTCGGGTAGCCGATCTGCAGCCGAACGAGGAAGCGGTCCACCTGGGCCTCGGGCAGAGGGTAGGTCCCCTCGAGCTCGAGCGGGTTCTCGGTCGCTACGACGAGGAACGGTCGCGGGAGCGGGTAGGTCGACCGTTCGCTCGTCACTTGGTATTCCTGCATCGCCTCGAGGAGCGACGACTGCACCTTGGGCGGAGCCCGGTTGATCTCGTCGGCGAGGAGGATGTTGGTGAAGATCGGGCCTTGGCGGAACGAGAACCCGCCCTTCTCGGAGTCGAGGACCTCACCCCCGGTGATGTCGTGCGGAAGGAGGTCGGCCGTGAACTGCACGCGCTGGAACTCGAGTCCGAGCGCGCTCGCGAACGACTTCGCGAGGAGCGTCTTCCCGAGACCGGGAAGGTCCTCGATCAGCAGGTGGCCGTCCGCCACCAGCGCGGTCAGCACCTGTTCGACCGCGACCTCCCGGCCCACGACCGCCGTCCGCACAGCCGCGCGGATCCGGTCCGCGAGCGCCCGGGCCTCGGTCGGGTTCATCGCGAGTCCTCCGGCCGCGGACGTCGGCGGGGGTATATGGAGAACCCCCCGGCGCTGTTCCGCGGCAGGGCCCGCGAGGGCGGGACTGTTCCCCAGCCGTAACGACCTCCCTCACGGTAGGCGCACGCCCTCTCAGGGGTCTGACCCCGGCCGGGGGTGTCGGACACCGGGGTTGTCCTCACGTCATCCTCGGCGGACGACCCGTCCGCGTTGAGTCGAGAGGGACCCTTCGTCGGTACCCGGGCGCAGCTTGGCCGCGCCAGGGAGGGTACCGTTCGGGCCGCTATGAGCTTCACGCCTCCTCCCGGTCGAACACCGTCGGGCTTGCCACCAGGAGGGCAACGACGGCGAGCGTGAGCGCGAGCAGGGCCCCCGCGACCCCGAGCGGGACCGCGCCCGCGGGCAGGAAGAGGGTGCTCGACCAGGCGATTCCCACCGCCAGGGCTGGTATGCCGACCGTCGGAAGGCTTCGAAGGGACCCGCCCGCGGGCCGGGACGGGTCGTCGGCGAGCCAAAGGAGGAACGATAGACCCGCGAGGCCCGCGACGAGCTCGGTGCCGAGGCCGACCGGGGCCGGGACGACCTCGACGACGAGGGCGGCGAGGACCGGCACGGGAGCGTAGACGGCAACGTTCCGGCGGGCGCCCACGCGGAGCCCGGTGGCGAAGATGACAGCCGCGGCCGCCAGAACCGGCCCAACGCCGTCGGGGAAACCGGAGAGGAAGCCGAGATAGGTGGCGGAGACCAGGAGCAAGGCGAGCGAAGCCGGTCGGATCGAACGGATGCGGGCGGACGCCCCCGACATGCTCCTCAGGCCCTCCGGATGCGCGGCCGACGGACGAACTCCACGAACTTCCCGAGCGACCAGAAGTCGTCCCAGTCGATCGTCGGGGCCTCCTGCCACGCCCGCGCGATCCGGTCCCGGCGCACGAGCCGTGCAATCCGACGGGCGAGCTCCTCGTCCTCACCGGTAAGACGCGACGCGGCCGCGATCAGCGGGAGGGGCGACGGGCTGAGCACGACGGCCGGGAACCCCCGCCGCCTCAGGTACGGGCTGAGGTCCTCTGACGAATCGTCCGAGAGGCTCGAGAAGACGACGGTCGTGAGCCCCGGCGGAAAATGGCGCCGCGCGGAGACCGCGCACCGCTCCGCCGGCGCAGAGACGGTGGAGAGGTGGGCTTGCTTCAGGGCCGTCTCGATCCGGATCCGCTGGGCCCGGCCCGTGGAGAGCGGGACGACGTCGAGGAACTCCCCGAACACCCCGACCCCTACCCTCGACTTCACGCGGAGGAAGGAGTCGCTGAGCCCGACCGCGGCCGCTCGGGTGACCGAGAAGAGGCGCTCGTCGAGCGCCGGTCCGAGCGGTGTCGGCCGGGCGTCGAGCAGGATCAAAAGGTCCCCGGTCTTGTCGAGGTCGTACTCGTTCGCGAGCGGTCGTCCGGCGCGCGCGGTGGCGCGGCAGTTGATCTGTCGGGGAGGGTCCTCCGGTCGCGCGGGACGGATCCCGTGGAATTCGCCGCTATCCCCGACCCTACGGGAGCGGGTCTCGCCGGGGAGCGGCGTGGTGCGCTCGAGCCGGACGGCCCCGATCCGGAGGAGCTCGGGCGGATATCGAGAGATCACGACGGGGGACGCCGAGGAGACCGCCTCCCGTTCCACGATCCCCATCGGGTCCCGCCACAGGACCTCGGGGACCGGAATCTCCGTGATCGTGGGCTCGGGAGCGTTCCAGGTCGCGCGGAACCGGATCTGCGAGCTCGAGTAGTCGAACCGAGGAGCGCTCTCCCCGACCAGGCTCGCCGGGCGCTCGATCTCGACCACAAGGTCTCGGGCATCGAGACCCGGCTCCGGCACGACCGCTCCGCGGACCTGAACGTCGGCCGCCGCTCCTTCGACCGCGAGGTCGATCCGGACCAGGGGGGACCTCCGAGGACCGACGAGACCGGCCGCCACCGGCGCGAGGAGGAGGGGAAGTGCGAGGAAGAGAGGGGTCGGGTTTCGAGTAAGGACGGCGACGAGCGACAGCGCGGCTCCCGTCGCCAGGAGGAACGGAGCGAGCGGTCTCCATTGCAGGGGGCGAGAGGGAGGGTCGCTCACGTCCGCCCCTCGAGGGACGTCACGCGCAGGGCGAGGTACTCCCGGAACTCCTGCGGACTCAAGGTCCCGAGACGGGCGATCTCCTCGATCGTCGTGTTCGGGCGGTTCGGGTTCCCCTCGGCCCGTTCGAGGCTATCGAGCAGCAGGACGAGCACGGGACGGCCGTGCACTCCGGCTCGGAGCGAGGAGCGGACGCGCCCCGGGTCGGCGGGCAAGGCAGGAAGAGCTCGGCCGGGAGGCCAACGAGTCCGCGTGGCGACCTGGACGAGCAGGAGCGCGGCCGCCGCGACCGCGATGGTGGCGGTCGGGATGACCAATCCCTCGTTCGTCCCGGCGGCGACCGCGAGCCCGCTCGCGACGATTGCCACGACGCCCAAGAGCACCGTGAACGCGACGTTCATTCGCGGATGGTCCGTCGGGCGAGGTCGTCGATAGCCGCCCGTACCGATTCCTGCGCCCGAGCGCTCTCCGCCGGTCCCATCGGGTGGGTCGAGTACCGGGCCTCCTCGAAGAGCCGCGTGAGAGTCCTCGCCGGCTCCGTTCGGACGCCGAGGCGGACGAGATGGGAGGCTCGAATCTCCTCGGGGGTGCTCGTCCCGATGTCGCCGACCATCGGCTGCAGGTGCTCGAGCATCGCCGCATAGAGCGCGAGGATCACGAGACGCGGGTCGCCCCCGAGGTCGAGCTCGGAGGAGGCCCGGGCAAAGGCCTCGCGCATGCCGGCCGACACGGTCCCGGTCGAGCCTCGTCGCAGATGGCCCCCCACGCCCCGCTCGGCGAGGTAACGCCGGGTCTGAGGAACCCCGACGACGACGACGAGGAGCACGACAATCCCGAGGATCACGAACGGTACCCAGCCCGGCAAGCCCGGGAAGAGGGTGATCGCTCCCCCGCCCGTTCCGTTGAGGCTCCCCTTGATCACGGTCGTGTTGTTGACGGGGGACGTGGTGTTGCTTCCGGTGGTCGTGCCGGAACCGCTCAGATAGATCCCTCCCCCGAAGCCGAGGAGCCGGGCTCCGATCACGAACAGGATCCCCAGGAGGACCACCATGAGGATAGCGAGGGCCATACGGGTCAGCGTCGGGTTTGGACCGGACTGTAGGCCCCAGTAGACCAGGGTCCCGAGGACGACGCCGGCGATCCCCACCGAGATCGCGGTGACCACCCACTGGGGGAGAAGCACAAGGGACACCGACTGGGAGGGCGGCGGCGGCGCGGTCGAGGCGGTGACGAGGATGCTCGCCGCGGCACCGGTCGCGAGGGCGACCGCGAGGATGGCCAGGAGGACCCAGGAAACGCGAGGCGCGGGCGTGCTCGTCACGGTCGGTCGACGACCCGCCCGACGAAGAGGCGGGGGACCGCCTTATACGCTTGGGGCCGCGGGGGCGGCGCTCCGGGCGGTCTCCTTCGAGGGCGGCGTGAGGAAGTAGAAGCTTCGCCGCTCGTGGTCGGTCGTGATCACCACGAAGTCGTCGACCCGGTACCCCACGTCGAACGCGGCCCGGAACCCATCCCGGACGGCGTGCCGCCACTGCCGGAGCGTCGCCGGTTCATGCTCACGGACGGTCTCAAGGTCGAACGGGATCTCGAGGTGGGCCACTTCCCCGCTCGGCTCGGTGACGGCCGTCGGCCGCCGCAGGCCCTGGTCGCCCACCTCGGTCTCCACGATCGCCACCGAACGCTGCCATCGGGCCAGGTTCTCCTCCGCGGTCGGGAACAGCCCTCCGAGCCTCTCCTCCACGTGCGGAGTCCCGATCTCCCAGCGCAGGTGGAGCCGGTCGGTCTCCATGTCGCGGTTCAACGTGTCGGCCATCTGCCCGTAGTAGTGCACGAAGTATTGGTCCGGCGTTCCGCCGAGGCGACGGACGTTGAGCCAGGCGTTGCGGCTTTGGAGCGGGTCGAACGTCCAGCGGATCTCGGAGAGGCCGAGCTTCAGAACCTCGTCCCGCTGGTACGCCTTCAGGCGGAACCCGAGGTGGTGGTTCTGGTACTCGGGGCGGACGGCCGTGACGTGCGAGTGGTGGTAGAGGGTGGTCCCGTCCCATCCAAGGAAGGAGATCGCGAACCCCGCGAGATAGATGTCGACGAACGCCCCGAGGACGAGGCCTCCGTTGTCCTGGAGGGCCCGCTGGAGGGGGGCCGGTACCCCTTCATCGCCCCAGACCGCACGGTGCACTTCGAGCACCTGCCGGAACTCTTCGGGCTTCTCGAGCTTCCGGAACCGGAACTCCCGGACGCCGCCACTGACGCCGGTCGCCGCCACGGCCGGCGGACCGGCCATCGGTACTTAACCCGGACTTACGGCGAGCTCGACGGGGGACGGGGGCGTGACCCGCGCCCTATCGACGGACCCGAAGTTCCGCGCGCTTCGTCTCGTAGCGCTGTTCGTCGCGGGGCGTGAGGTCCCAGAGAAGATCCTCGATTTCGGTGATGTTCCTCAGGAACTCGGCCTTGCTCTTCGTGAGCATCAGGTGCTCGAACTTGTGTCGGGCGTTGAAGTACGCGCCGACCATGTACGCGCCCACGACCACGATGATCGGTCCGATGATCACGAACAGGAGGTCCCAGTTCCAGCCGACCTGGCTGGCCGCGTTGATAGCGGGGAACGGACCGACGTATTGAAGTGGCGTGAAGGCGCCGAACGCGAGGACCGTAAGAAGGACGCCCACCGCGAGGACGAGGATCGAGATCCCCGCACGGTAGGTCCTCATCCCGTGGCGCAGCCGTCGCCCGAGCGGGACCTTCTCCGGGGTCGCCATTCCGTCGGTGGGAGGCGGTTTTCCTTAAGAGGCTATCCGGGGCGCTGCCGCCGAGGGATGCGGGCGCCCGGCCCTACCCGCTCTTGCGCGGTGGCTTACCCATGGGCGACGGTTCGGGGGGCTCGGTCCGCCCGTAGGCGAGCGGGCCTTCGGGGGCCAGCGGCCCCGGCCCCGCCGAGGGGGCGGGGACGCGGGCGAGGGTGGGCCGAAGGCGACGGTAGACGAGGACGGCTCCGAGGAGGGCAACGAGCGCCCCGACGTAGGCCGTCGTTTCCCCCCCGAGATAGCCGAGACCGAGCAGGAAGAACCCGACGGCGCTGAACAGGGCCCCCGCGACGACGCCCCCTCCGCGCCGGTCGTCCGGTTCCGAGGAAGGGAGCGATAGGAAGCTCCCCGACACCTGAAGGGCGACGACGGCGACCGATGTGAGGAGCACGAGTGCGGTGCCGTCCACCGAGATCGTTGGATTGCTGAGGTACTGGGAAACGATGGCGAGCGAGATGATCCCTCCGATCGCCGCGCGGTAGCCCAGAGCGTAGAACGGTTTGGCCGGCTCGGTGCCCCAGTACTTGGTACGGAGGAGCGCCCACTGGGCCACCTCGTCCCCACCGACCAAGAGCGCGAGGAACACGAGGGCACTGATCAACGATCCGCTCCCCATCGAGACCTCGAACAGGATGAAGGCGATCGCGAGCGGGACCCCGACGAACAGGCCGGCGGTGTAGGCGAACAGCTCCTTTCGTTCGTCGAAGAGGGTGACCGGTACCTGGGGCTCCGCGTACCGTCCGACCTCCCAATAGAGGAAGGCGCCCGAGAGCAGCACTCCCACGACGGCGCCGAGGGTGAGCGAAGCGACGACCATCTTCAATCGACCCGACGACCGGCCGCCAGGAACCCCGTGTGGCCGAGCATCTCGAAAGCGGGGCGGGTGCCTCCCTCGCCGACGTGCAACCCCCGCTCGAGCAGCTCGACCGCCCGGACCTCGTCGAACCCGAGGTCCCGGAGCGTGCGTACCGTGCGCTCCAACTGGTTGTAGGTCGGCGTGTACGTCGCGACGTAGCCCCCCGGTACGAGCGACGAGCGGACCGAGGGCAGCACCGCCCACGGCTCGGGCAGGTCCAGGATGACACTCGAAAGCTCCGTGGCATCCAGCCCGTCCGTGGCCACGTCCCTCAACCGGAAGGAGACGCGTGCCTCGAGCCCGGCCCGCCTAACGTTCGCACGGGCCGCCTCGAGGAAGTCCTCCCGCCGGTCGTAGGAGATGACCCGACCGTGCGGTCCTACCGCGTACGCGAGCGCCACCGTCAGGGCTCCGCTGCCGGCTCCCGCCTCGGCGACCGTCGCGCCGGGGCCGACCCCCGCCAGGTAGAGCAGGTGGGCGGCGTCCTTCGCGGTGACGATCTGCGCGCCGCGACGCAAGGAACCCAAGAGGTCCGAGAGGGAGGGTCGGACGGCCCGATACGCCGTCCCGAGCCACGTCACCGCGCTCCCCGGGGCTTGCCCGATCAGCTCGGTGAGGTCGAGGACCCCCTCGTTGCCGACCTTCTGGGGTCCGCGGGCCAGTCGAAGGAGAAGCGCCGGAGCGCCTACCCGCTTCAGGGCCACCGTGTCGCCCTCGATCCACGGCTCGCTCATCGACCCCGCGCCCGCCACGGCACCCCCCGCGTAATAACCCGGCGCTTCCGAGCCCGACCGCTCCGTCTTTCGCACGAATCCGAGGGGAGCGACCGGAGGTCCCCCGGGCACCGTCCTTCCGGTCCGGGAATCATCTTAAGGGGTTCTCCGCTCGCCCCGGCTGACCTCATGGTGGCGTACGAGGACGAGGACCTCATCGCCGCGCCCCGGCACGTCGTCTGGAAGCTCCTCAACGACCACCTCGACGATACGAAGATCCTGACCATCCATCCCCTCATCCAATCCCAGAAGACCGTCCTCCACACGGGCTCCGAGACCGTGGTCGACCGAGTGATCGACGTGCGACGCAAACCGATGAAGTCGCGCTGGAAGATCACGTACCTACCTCCTGAGCGCGCCCGCTGGGAGCTCCTCGAGAGCGAGGGGCCCTGGACATCGGGAACCTACCTGGACGTCCGCTACGAAGATGTTCCCGGCGGGACGCGCGTCCTCGCTCAAGGGGAGCTGTCAATCAGCGTGCTGCCGTTCTTCCTTTCGCAGAAGCGGACGGTGGCGCGGGTCCTGAACGACATCAGTATCGAGGACCAATCGTTCCTCAACCGTTACCGCTTTTAGCGGTGTCCGCGAGGGGCGGCTTTAGATAGAACGAGCCTTGGCCCCGAGCACTGCGGGCATAGTGTAGTTTGGACGTATATATGGGCGTCCATACCACCCAAATCCAGATCGAACCAGCGAGCGACGAAACTCTGACTTACGAGAAAACCCCCGGACATTCACGGGCCTTTTGCCCACGGCAAGATTCGACCAAAGAGTTCGGATTTTCGCCTAAGCGCAGTGACGTTTCCCTGATTGCATCGCGCCAGCCGAGCCCCGACACCTCGGCCGCGACCGGGGGAGTCGCGACCACCGCCCGCGCCGCCTTCACGTGCCCGTGCAGGTCGCGCAGCCTCCGTTCCTCGGGCCGCTCGTCTGCCTCCCACGAGTGTTGGTGGCAAGGTAATGTTCCCACCAGTCAACGTGTCGTCAAACTGACTAGGTGGCAGGCCAAGCCCCTGACTCACCAACTTGTGGACTACTTGTCAAAGAAACCATGACGCGATGTCATTCTGACTGGACAGGGACGAGCGCGCTTCCAACGAAGGCTTCGGTCTCGATTCATCTCCTTAGAGTTGGGTGAGGTCCTTTAAGGCGCGACTCTCCGGACCACACAGAGATTCTGGAGCAAGGAGACATGAGCCGGACAGGAGTAACTGGTTGTGGATGTAGACCAAGGAGGAACATGATGGAACGGCCGGAGGCGGGAGAGAAGGGCCTGACCCGTTCTCATCGGGTACAGCGCACCGGCCGGTCTTCCCTCGCCGTCACGCTACCGAAGTCGTGGACCACCGCCCTCAACATCCATATGGGCGACCCGGTGGTCTTCCGGCAGCGAGAGGACGGAACTCTCGAACTCGCCTTCTCCACCACCCGAGAGAGAGAGGATGAAGCGGTACGAACGGTGTCGATCGATGCCTCGGGCGCCAACCCCGGTATCATCAGCCGACTTCTGGTCGGAGCCTACATCACCGGTCAGGACCATATCATCGTGACGAACATCTCGGGCGAGTGCCGAAAGAACCTGCCCGAGATCGACCGCGTGGTCAAGCATCTCGTCGGCACGAGCCTCATCAGCGAAGCCGGGGACAAGCTCGAGTTCGAGGTATACGTTGACCCCTCGAAATATCGGCACTCCACCCTTCATAACCGACTCTCGCAGATGTTACACATGGAGATTGAGACCCTGAGACAATCCCTCTACCGGGGAGATGCCCGGGTCCTCTCCCAGCTTCCCGGAATCGAGGACGAAATCGACCGATTCTACTATCTCATCGCCCGGCAGGTCCATCTTTCTTCCAACGACTACCGACTCGCCCGCTTGAGCGGGATGGCCGGCCACGACCTACAGCTCGGGTGTCAGCTCGTGTCCAAGATGCTGGAGGTGATGGGCGACCTCCTGAGTGCGGTGGGGAAGGACATCGAGGCGGGGCTTTCGGGCGGTAACCCTCTTTCCCCGGAGATACGCGAGGAGCTCTCTCAGATGCTTGGCCGATTCGACGCCCTCCTGGGATCGACCATGACTAATCTGGTCGAGATTAGGGCTCCGGAATCGAACGACACGCTCGAGGAGATCCGGAGTGCCACCGAGGAGATTTCCGCCGCCCGGGACCGGCTGATGCGTGTTCCACGCGACAAGGAAGCCCACCTGCTGGTGCATCTGATGGTGGTTCGCCTCTCGATGGGGATGGAGCTGCTCAAGGTCGTGAACGAGACCGTTGTCAACCGCGCGGTCGAGCCCGAGAAGGTCGCCACCAACGGATTCCGACCCATCACCGCGGGCTCGGCCCAGCGGGCCTGAGCTCGGCGTCCTGGACGGTTCTCAACGTAAAGGGACCGCGAGGCCCCTTTCGTCCCCTGTAGATACTGGATGCCGAAAGTGCCCTCCTCGCCAATTGGGTTGAGATCGGCACTTCAACAAGTCCGGTTCGGGGTTCCGACCTGACAAGGGACGGCGAGCGATTCTCGTTCCCAGTTTCGAGCGCTCCTTCTGTCCGGTGGCGAGCGCTCCGTGGGACCCGAACACCCGGATGTCGAGACCAGCCCGAAGACGGTTCGTAGCCGATTGATTTAGGAGAAGGCCCGGTCTCCTTGCGCTCCTTTCCGACAGTGGATACCCGCATTGAACCCTCCGCCCTTAGTTTGACGGGGGTACGTTCATGGAGGAGGCTCAGCTGAAGATGCTGAAGACCCACTTTGTGGATACTCGGGCAAGGTGCGGCTCGGGGACGCTCCTCGAAGCACGGATCGCTCTATCCAAGATTCCGAAGGGGGACGTGCTCGAGGCCATCTCATCGGAAGAGGAGACGAAGCCCGATGTGCGTCTCTGGGCCGGGCACACCGGGCAGGAATTCCTCGGCGTGATCCCGGGTGACGGCTTCGAGAGAATCTTCGTCCGGCGCCGTCAGTAGAACACACCGCGGTGCGTGTACCATCCCGAGTCGGCCCACTCGTCTGCACCATCCACACAGGAACGGCGGTGGGATGAGAAATGGTTCAGGACTCCCTCGCCCGACCCAAGATCCTGGTCTTCTCGACGAACGCCATCTCCGACATGGGAATCGATCTGGCCGGCAGCTCTCACCTTGAGTATTCCCCGAGCGTGCGGGTGATCAGCGTCCCCTGTTCCGGCGGTATCGACCCGGCATGGGTGCTCCATGCCCTCAGGGCGGGCTTCCACGGGGTCTTCATTGCGGCGGATGGGCCCGAATGCTCGCTCCTTTCGGACTGTGTAGGCCGCACCTCCCGCGTGATGGAGAAGGCTCAGGCCCTCCTCAAGAAGAACGGGATCGAGCCGGCCCGGGTGAAGATGGCGGGAGTCTGTTCGGTCTGTTCCGAATCGTTCGTCCATCACATGGAGCAGTTCGGGGTCGCCCTGGCGAACCTTCCACTCGCGGCGGAGGGCCGGTGACAGAAAGCTCCCCGACCGAGGACTACGATGTGCTCGTGGTCGGAGCGGGGGTGGGGGGGATGGAATCCGCCCTGACGCTCGGGGACATGGGGTTCCGGGTCTTGCTCGTGGAGAAGGAATCCAGTGTCGGGGGAAGGATGATCCTGCTGAGCAAGGTCTTTCCCACGCTCGATTGCGCCAGCTGCATCTCGACGCCCAAGATGGCGGCGGTGGTCAACCATCCCAACGTTCGTACCCTAGTGAGCTCCCAGGTGGATCGAATCACCCGGGAGGACGGTCGGGGATTCACGGTTCGCCTGACCCAGAACCCCACCTTCATCGATCCGGCGAAGTGCACCGGTTGTGCCCTGTGCGAAACTGCCTGCACGGTGACCCTTCCCGACGAGTTCAACTACGACCTTTCCCCGCGACGTGCGGCTCACATTGCCTTCCCTCAGGCAGTTCCCAAGAAGGCCGTCATCACCCGCCGCGGTACCTCCCCCTGCTCCTTCACTTGCCCGGCGGGTGTGGAACCCCATGGGTACGTTTCGCTCGTCCGGGCCGGCCTCTACGACGAGGCGTTTCGCCAGCATCTCGAAGATGCCCCCCTTCCCGGGGCCCTGAGCCGGGCGTGTTACGCCCCCTGCGAGGAACGGTGCTCTTGTGGCGACCTCGAGGGTCCCCTCCCGATCCGAGGGATCAAACGTTTCCTTGTCGACCGCTACTACGCTTCCCATCCCGAGCCTGTGCCCGGACCTTCCCCGACCCGGACGGGCCAGAAGGTCGCCATCATCGGTTCCGGGCCGGCCGGCCTCACGGCGGCCTACTTCTTGGCAAAAGCGGGCCACGCGGTGACCGTCTTCGAGGCCGAACCGAAGGCGGGAGGCATGCTCCGCTGGGGTATTCCTTCCTATCGACTCCCCGAGGTCGTTCTGGATCGGGATATCAAAAACATCACTTCCCTTGGCGTCGACATCCGTACCGGAGTCCGCGTCCAGTCCCTCGCCAAGCTCCGTTCGGACGGATACGCGGCCACCTTCCTGGCCGCGGGCACCGTCGGGGGACGTCGTCTGAGTGTTCCTGGCGATGACCTGGGCGGGATTCACGATTCCCTGGAGTTCCTTCGCCGCATCAAGGACGGTTCCCCTCCCGACCTGAGCGGCAAGCACGTGGTCATCGTGGGAGGAGGGAACGTCGCCCTCGATTGTGCGCGGAGCGCGCGCCGCCTCAAGCCCCGGGAAGTCCACCTCGTCTACCGTAGGTCCCGCGAGGAAATGCCCGCCCACCCCTGGGAGGTCCAAGACGCAGAGGACGAGGGGGTCCGGTTCCATTTCTCGTGGGCCATCGACCGCCTCCGCGGAGTGGACGGGAAGGTGTCCGCCCTCGAGCTGGTGGGATCCGCCTCGGAGGGCGGGAAAGGGCGTGACCAGAAGCTCGTCCGGGACGAGAACCAACGTCTCACGCTCCGGGCCGATGTCGCCGTTTCCGCGATCGGTCTCATCCCGGCCACTTCTCCGTTCTCTACAGAAGTGGTCTGCAAGTCGAGTGGGGCGGTCGAGGTTGCGCGCGAGACTCTACAGACCTCGCTCCCGTTCGTCTTTGCGGGTGGTGACGATGTCCTGGGACCGTCCTCCATCGCGGAGGCGATGGGCCAGGGTCGCCGTGCCGCCTTCTTCATCGACCGGTATTTGCACGGACTCCCCTTGGAAGGAGCTACCTTCGACGACCCTCTCCCGATGGTGGATCGGTCCCTTGTCGTCCGGGAGAACGTCGGGAGAGGTTCCCTCCATCACGTAGTTCCTCCGAACCAGCGCCCGCTCGAGGAGCGCATCGCCTCGTTCGAGGAGTACGAGCTCACGATGTCCGAGGCCGAGGCTCGGACGAGCGCGGCCCGGTGTCTCGACTGCGGATTCTGCTCGGAGTGCCGGCAGTGCGTGTCCGCCTGCCCGGCCGATGCCATTCACCTGGATATGCGAGCCCAGCAAGAGACGGTCTCGGTCCGAGCCGTCGCGCTGGCCACGGGCTTCCATCTCTTCGATGCCCGGAATAAGCCGACGCTGGGCTTTGGCAGGTTCCCGAACGTCGTCACCGCAACCCAGATGGAACGCATCCTCGCCCCGACGCGACCCTACAATGCGGTTGTCCGCCCCTCGGATGGCAGGGTCCCCTCCAACGTGGCCTTCGTCCTCTGCGTCGGGTCGCGGGACGAACAGGTAGGCAATCGTCTCTGCTCCCGGGTGTGCTGCATGTACTCGATCAAGCAGGCGCAGCTCCTCATGGGGGCCCTTCTCTACTCGGACGTCACGATCTACTACATCGACATCCGGGCCTACGGCAAGGGGTACGAGGAGTTCTACCAGGGGACCAAGGCCATGGGCGTCCACTTCGTGAAGGGAAGGGTCGCTCGTATCGAGGAGACCGAGGGGAGCGACCTCCTGGTCCACTACGAGGACATAGAGGGAGACGGGGGACACAAGGTCGCGCGGCACGACCTCGTAGTGCTCTCGGTGGGGCTTCTTCCGAACCTGGAGGCGCTCACCCTGTTCCCGAACGAGGAGCTCGCCCAGGACGCTCACGCCTACATTCGAGAGCGGGACGAGGACCTCGAGCCCGGGGAGACCAGCCTACCGGGGGTCTTTGCGGTCGGTTCGCCGACGGCGGTCCGCGATATCCCAGACACGATCGTTCACGCGGAGGCCGCGAGCGCCCAGATCGCTTCCTACCTCCAGACGAAGGAGAACGCGGCATGACCGAAGGGCGCGGGAAACCTCCGGAGCGACGTCTTGGGGTGGTCATCTGCCAGTGCGGGGGTAACATCTCCGACTACGTCGACACCGAGAAGGTCCGCCGCGAGATGGCCGACGAGCCCGGAGTGCTCTCCGCCCGGGTCGAGACGTTCGCGTGCTCGGACGCCGCCCAGCATGCGATGATGGAGGAGATCCGGGGAAAGAAGCTCGACGGGCTCGTAGTCTGTTCGTGTTCACCAAAACTTCACCTAAACACGTTTCGGGCCGTGGCGGGGAGGGCGGGTCTCAACCCGTACGAGTACACCCAAGTGAACATCCGGGAGCAGTGCTCGTGGGCGCACACGCACGGCACGGCAGTGGCTACCGATAAGGCGATTCAACTGGCCCGAGCGGGCGTCGCCCGGACCGCTCGCTCGGAGCCCCTCGAGAAGATTCGTGTGGAAACGCTGCCCGAAGTCCTCGTGATCGGGGCGGGGGTAGCCGGTCTCCGTGCGGCCCTCTCCCTCGCGGGCCGAAGACTCAAGGTCCACCTCGTCGAGAGGGCCGATCGCCCCGGGGGGCAGGTGCAGCGCTGGGGAACCCTCTTTCCGAACGACAAGGCGGGAAATGTGGCCGTTGACCACCTCATCGCCGAAGCCCGTGCCCGGGAGAACATCGTGCTGTATCTCCGGAGCGAGGTCGTGGAGAAGCAGGGCCGGGTGGGGGAGTTCTCGGTCAAGATCAGGACCGGGTCCGGGGAGACGATCTCCGTGCGGGTCGGGGCAATCGTCGTGGCGACCGGGTTCGAGCCCTACACGCCGGCACCGGGGGAGTTCGGATACGGGCTTGAGGGGGTCATCACGCTCCCCGACCTCAAGGAGATGATCGCCGTCCACCCCAAGGAGCTGCGCTACCACGGCCACAGGGTGCGGGTCGTCGTCTACGTTTACTGTGTGGGGTCTCGTCAGCCGATGGGGGAGGGGGCTTCCCGCACGTACTGCTCGCGGTACTGTTGCAGCGCCACCTCGCACGTCGCATCCGTCGTGAACGAGATCGACCCTACGGTCCGGCAGTTCCACCTCTTCCGCGACGTGCGAACCTATGGGAAGTACGAGACTCTCTTCAAGCGCGCCCTCGACGCCGGTTCGGTGTTCCTGAGGTACGGGGAGGAAGACCCCCCGGAGGTCCGCCGGACCCCCGAGGGTCTGGTGGTGAAGGTCCGGGACCGGCTCCTGGCGGGGGAGGAGGTCGAAGTGCATCCGGACCTCGTGGTGCTGGTCACCGGCATGGTCCCCCGCGAGAACGATGCCCTCGTCAACGTCCTGAAGCTCCCCGTCGGACAGGACGGCTTCTTCCGGGAGGTCCACGTGAAGCTTCGCCCGGTCGAGACCGTGATGGACGGTGTCTTCATCGTGGGTGCCTCGCAAGGGCCGAAGAACGTGGCGGAGAGCGTGACCAGCGCTCTCGCCGGCGTGGCCAAGGCCGAGACGTTGTTGTTGACCGGACACGTTGACCTCGACCCTCTCGTCGCTCGGGTCGACCCGGAGCTATGCACCTGGTGCAACGAATGTCTCGGGGCCTGTCCCTACGGGGCAATAGAACCGGTCGACTACCAGGGGAAGAAGGTTGCTCGGGTCGTCCCGGTACTGTGCAAAGGGGAAGGAGGGTGCGTTCCGGCGTGCCCGAAGCAAGCCATCTCGGTGCTGGGGTACACGCACGAGCAGATCACGTCCATGATCGATGCTCTCGTGAAGGAGGAGGCATGATGGAAAAATCGGAGTTGCGAAACCTGAGGGAGATCCTGCGGGATGAGATGGTGCAGCGCGACCGCATCGCGGCCGTGCTCCGGGATGGGCCGAAAACGCTTCCCGAGATTGCGGCCGCGCTCGGGGAGCCCGTCTACGAAGTGACCCTATGGGTGATGGGAATGCGCCGTTACGGCCGCCTTCATGAGGTCCCCAAAGGACGCGAGGAAGACTACTATCGGTACGAAATGACAGAGGGAGCAAAGTGAAGGCCGACCGGGGGCGCCTCTGGGCAGCGGTGCACTAATGGCAGGGTCGATACCTCGGGAAAGAAACGAGGAAAGGCCGACCAAGGGAGGAGCTAGATGGCCTCGGACGCTATCCAGGCGAAGTTCCTCGACCACTACCTTCATCCAAGGAACTTCGGGCCCGTAGACGAACCGCATGTGAGCGGAACCGCTGTGAACCCTCAGTGCGGCGACCGAATCACGATTCATCTTGTCGTCGACCCCTCTTCGAGGCGAATCGTCGTGGCGAGATTCGAAGGGGCGGGTTGTATGCTCTCCATCGTGAGCGCCTCGTTGCTCACGGAATGGCTCGTCGACCGACCTGCTGAGAAAGCAAGTCGCCTGGGCAGCGGAGAATTCTTCCGAGATCTCGAGGTCCCGTTCTCCTCGGCCCGGGAGAATTGTGCGCTGGTCTCAATTGAGGCCCTCAAAAGGGCGCTCCAGGCCACGGGTGGCCTTTCCTCGCCACCCTTTGAGGCGTTTCCTCGTTGCTGACAGGTGACTGATCGGAAGGCCGTGCGGGCAAGCGACCGGGTGGCCCTGGGCCCTGCAGACCTCGTTGACAGTTCGTGGCCTGAGGGAGAGGTCAATCTCGAGGGCTGCGGCGTGGGTGACCTGCGCGGGTAGGCCCGCGTGCCAAAGCAGGGTCTCAATGACCCGGTGGCGTCGAAGGTATTCCTCCAAACAGTTTCGCCCACGCTGAGTGGACCAACTCTTCCCTCGGTATCGTCTCACGAGACCGAGGGCTTCGAGCCGGTCCAGGTGGGCCAGCGCTGAGGGCGGCTGGATATTCAATTCGGTGGCCACATCCTGAAGTGCAACTCCGTAACCGGACGATTCTCCCAGCGAGACTGCGCTGAGCGTCTCCAGTTGCCGTCGGGTCAAGCGACGCACGAGCCCGCCGCTGTCTCTATGGAGTTTGTCAGGCCATTCCGGCACGGCACTGCTCGACGACCCGTGTCCCTGGAATCCCGTCACGTTCGGCCCTTCGACCGCTCGGCTCCGCTCTTCCGGCGATCCGCGATGCACAAGTCCGCCTCCGCGACTTCGGCAGACCCTCGCCGGACCGTCGGCAAACTTGCTATTCTGCTTCGGGCATGCACGAGCGCCTCGGGCCCGTAATCCACTCCGACTACACGGAAGCCGCGACGCACGAGAAGCGCTGGATCGCGGCCCGACCCGCACCCCAGCTCGAGCAGGTCCCCGCCCGCGCAGTGCCGGGTCAGCAGTGGCACGGCCCACCGCGCGAAGTGGGAGCCCGCTCCCGGGAAGGCACGCGGGGTACGTATGTTCGCCTTCCCTTCCCGCTTCGAAGCCGTAATCATCTGCCGCTCTTGGCTCCGAAACTACCACCAGAGGTCGCGCATGCGGGACAGGCTCTCTGTCCACTCTTCCCGGAACCCGTCGTAATTCTTGAGGGCTGAGCGCCCCTTGGGGGTCAGAGCGTACGGTCGCTGGGCCTTTTCCCCAGCCCCCCGGCCCGCCGCGTCTGACTCGGTGATGTACCCGTTCTCCTCCAGCCACGCCAGTGTCGGGTAGATGGAGGCAGGAGTCGGACGCCACATCCCCCGGGTACGCTCAAAGATCTGTTCCATGATCACGTAACCGTGCATCGGTCGCTCGGCCAGGAGGCGGAGGATGAGCGGTTTCAGGATGCCCTGCGGAACGAATGTGATGCGGAACGGCCCGCAGTCACAGTGATGACCGTGGTGCACGACGTCCCCTCTCACCCGAACCCTCCCTACGATTCGGGGGATGTCGGCACGTCAGTCCGAGGTCGGCTTTGGGCGCAGCGACCCAATTCGCTTCTCGAGTCTCCGAATCTCGGCTTCGAGTCTCTCCTTGTACTCTTGAAGGTCGTCGATTACGTCGTCCCGGGACTCGAATCCCGCACCGAACGATCGGCCGTATCCGCCGTACGGACTGCACCAGCTGCCGGGGCTGTGGCCCCAATCATGGCAGTGGCCGTGTCCGTGTCCACCCTCTCCGCATCCGCACATCGGTTGCACCCCTGTATCATGTATTATATCGGCCCCTATATATCATTGGCCTGCGCCCCGCTGACGCGGAATCGGGCGGGGGCGGAATCGACCGGTCAGGGAAGGTCGCGGAAGACCTTCTGTAACTGCCGAGCCAGGCGCTCCGGCGTGAGCACTCCCACCTCGGTGCGCACGAGCTCCCCGTTTCGGAAGAACAGCAAGGACGGGATCGAGCGGACGGCGAATCGCCGAACGAGAGACGGCTCGTGATCGGCATGGATCTTTCCGAATCCGACCGAGTCGCCCCAATCGCTGGCGGCGGAGGCGAAGATCGGCGCAAACGCTCGGCACGGCCCGCACCAGGGGGCCCACACGTCAACCACAACGCGCGGATGCTGTCGCAGGAACTTCTCGAAGTTGAGAGTGGTCAGCTGCTCTGGAGAGGTCGTCCGCCGCCGCCGGCCATCCGATGGCGGGGATCGGCCAACGGCCGGAGGAGACGGCTCGGACCGGTGGAGTACCTGGGAAAGTCAGCTCATGGGTCTCGACCTTTTTTCATCGGAGCGCACCGTGGAGCGTTCGAAGAGGCGCGGCGCCAGTCATTGCTCGGCCTCAGACGGCATCATTTCCCGAAGGCGGTACGAAGCGCGGAGCCGGCCCGCTAGCGCATCGTGGGGCAAGGCACCCACGACGCGGTCGACAAGCTGCCCCCTCTCGAACACCAGGAGCGTAGGGATTCCCTCCACGTTCCAGCGGGCCGCCAGCGCCGGTTCCTCGTCGGCGTTGAGCTTACCGAACGACACCTCCCCCGCGAGTTCTCTCGCTAGGGAGTCGAGAACGGGCGCCATGGCGCGGCACGGACCGCACCAAGGGGCCCAGACGTCGACCACAGCCCGAGAGTGCTCGGCCAAGAACGACGGGAAGGATGAGCGGGTGAGGGGAGTAGGCTTGGGAGGAGCCACTACCGCCGCGGAGCTCCGGGCATGCTCCGAAAGGAGAGCCCGCGCCCGCCGCGCACGGATCTCGGCGAGCTCGGGGTCCTCCCCATCGTTCTCGGTCACGGTCGGTCTCGCTGGATCGAACCCCAGTTCCATAGAACGTCTACCAATCCGCGCTTGGTGAGAATGGTCGGAGGTACCGTTGTGCGCTTCTCCCACAAACACCTCGATCCCTTCCGAGAGGGTTTACGCCGTGAAGAAGGGGGTCACTTCGCGGATAGTCCTGACGGTGGGAACCGCTAGGCTCTTGTACACCGCTTCGAGGCTCTCCGCACTGGGCGCCTCCCACAGGCAGTGCGCCTCGGTCTTCCCCGGAACTGCGACGATCGAGATGGGTCGGAATCCCGCAGGAATCTGACCTTTCTTCGCCATTGCGATCGTGGCCTGCACCTTCTCCACGACAACCTTCGTCTGCTCATTCGACCACTTGTGCTCGATTTCGTACGTCGGCATCGTTTACCTCGGTGCTCCTATCGACCGATACCCGATGAGTCCGCCCGTTGCGTATGCAACGGCCTTATGCCTCGCCTCAGCGATGTTCCTCCCGAACCGTGCAGATCGTGAACTTATTGGTGCACCATGAGTGCCCGTTCTCCCAACCCGTAGCGCGTGCGGCCGATGCGCGAGTGACCCACCTGTGCCACCGGGGGAAGGAAGCGATGTTGGAAGTCCACGCGCGGGACCCCGAAGTCCTGACCCGCCTCGTCACCGAGTACGACCGTATCGATGGGAAGGTCCTCTACGAAGAGCCGGATCGGTCCGCCGCGCTCGTCCAGTTTCCCGTCTGCGCCTGCTGTGGGTCGGGTCGGGTAATCCCCACGATTGAGGAGCTGGGACACCTGTACCTTCCCCCTTCCGGTTACTCGGCCGAGGGGGAGGGCTATCAGTTTCTTGCCCAGGAGCAACGACTCGAGTCACACCTGCTGGACCGATTGCCGTCAAATGTGACCGTTGTGCGCGTCGGCACGAAACCCCTGACCTCCCTCGAGTTCGAAGGCGGATTCCTCGTCCCGGTCGGTGCGCTGTTCCGCGGTCTCACCGATCGACAACGCCAAGCAATCGTGATCGCGATTTTGCGAGGATACTATCGAATCCCGCACGCGGTCACGACGGAAGAGCTGGCTCGAGGATTGGGAATCTCTCGTCCCGCCTTCGATGCACTTCTTCGGAAGGCGGAGAACAAGCTTGCGACCGCGCTGTTCCCTTATCTCACTGTCCAAGGTTCGGGTCCCGCTGATTCCGCCCGATCGGTCGAGTCATAGAGGCATCTATTGCCTCCGGGCGAGGCCGCGCCCGCGCAGGCTTCATGAGGGACGCCCGCGACCGATGACGTGACTGCAATCAGCGCGCGAGAGAGCGAGTAACGAAACCGCAACGATTCTCCCACTCGCCTGAAAGCGACGACGGTCGGGTGTTGCTTAAGCCGAGGAGTCTCTCCGGTGTCGGGAAGTCTATGCCCTACTACGAATGCCCGGTGTGCGGGGGCGGTTACGTCATTGACCCGGCGCCGTCACACCCGAAGTGCGATCGCGATGGGGGTGCACTCAAGCGCGCCAGCGAGGCGTCGTACGAACTCGCTGCCCGTAGGGACGATTATGAGTCCCCCGCAGTCCGGCCAGAGCACCGCCGAAAGGCGAAGAGTCGATAACACGACCGTGACAGGCGCGTCCACGCGACCGTGAGTTCGAAATGGGACGCGCGTGGCCGAGGGAGAACCGCGATTGGCGCGCGGGACGAAGTCCGGTCGCGATGAGAAGAGGAGTCAAACCTGCGAAGCGAAGCGATGTCGCAGATCTTTCCTGCGTCTACCTAACTCTGTCGCCGGACGAGCACTGTTGCGCCGATAAGGGTCAGGGTCGCGTACATCGCGAGGATGAGGAGGTCCCATCCGATCGATCCGACACCCCAACCCCGAAGAAGCACGCTTCGCAGGGCGTCGGAGGCGTACGTCAGCGGCAACACTTCGGAGATCGGCCGCACGTTCACGGGGATGCTGTCCAGCGGGAACACAGCGCCGGAGAAGAACAGTTGCGGAAAAACGATGAACGGAATGAGCTGGACTGCCTGAAACTCGCTTCGGGATACCGCCGAAATGAGCATGCCGAGCCCGACGTTGCCGACGGCGAAGAGGGTCAGCACCCCAAACGCCAGCAGGAGGTTGCCAACGAAGGTAGCCTGAAAAATCACAAGAGAGGCCACGATCAGCACCACGCTTTGACCCATGGCCACCAGTGCGAGACTCAGAGCATGCCCGGCCACGAACTCACCGGCTCGCAGAGGGGTCGAGGAAATCCGTTCCAGGATTCCCTGGGTTCGCTCCCGTACCAGCACTAAGATAGAGAGTACTGTCGTCGCGAAAACCGCTACGAACGCCATCACGCCCGGGGCCAGGGTGTCGATGAACGACTGATTGGGCGAGCCGGAGACGTAACTGGGAGCAACCACGACCGGCACGCGATTACCTCCCCCCGCGAACGCGTGCTGAATCGCGGTCTGAAGGGCGTCTAAAACGGCGCCAACGACCGTGGGAGACGACCCGTCCACATAGACCGTGATCGTCGCGTTCCCCGACGCCGCGTCTTGGGAGAAATTCACCCCGATCACGATAGCCGCAGCATCGTCGCCGCCCTGTACCGCGGAATAAGCCGAGGCAGGATCCGAGACCGAGCGGAGGTCGAGAATTCCCGCGGGCAGCATTCCCAGGACGCGCGCCCCGAGAGGACCGCTGTCGCCATTGACGACCGCCGTCGGGACGTGGGTCGGCTGCCCACCGAAGCCGTAACCGAAGATTAGGATGAGGACGAGGGGAACGACCAGCACAAACGCGATGGTACGTCGGTCGTGGGCGAGCTGCCCCAGGGATTTCCACGCAACAACAAGGACACGGGACGAGGAGCCCATCTACCGCCGCCTCCCTGCACCCTCTTTCTTCTGAACGAGTGTCAAGAACGCCTCGTCCATTGTCGAGGCTCCGGTCGATTCGCGAATCCCTGCCGGAGTGTTTACGGCCAGGAGTTCACCCCCGTGCATCATGGCGACGCGGGAGCACTGGTTCGCTTCCTCCATGTAATGGGTTGTCATCACGATGGTCCGTCCTTCCCTGGCGAGCTGTCGAAAGTACGTCCAGAAGTCGGACCGGAGCTGCGGATCGACACCTACCGTTGCCTCGTCGAGCAACAGAAGCTCGGGATCCGGCAGGAGCGCGGCGGCGAGAGATGTCCGGCGTTGCATTCCTCCGGAGAGTTCAGATACCAGTGAAGTGCGACGGTGGCCGAGCGCCACCAGAGAGAGCACGCGGTCCATTCGCTCACGGAGGTGGTGAGTATCGAGACCGACCAGACGGCCAAAGAACGCGAGGTTCTGCTCGACCGTGAGGTCCGTGTAGATCGCGAGATTCTGAGGCATGTAGCCAACCCGCGTGTGGAGATTCCGCGACGGAACGACCTCGCCGAGCACCTCGGCGGATCCCGACGTCAGCCGAGTGAGGCCCAGGAGCGCGCGAATCAGCGTTGTCTTGCCGGCCCCGTTCGGTCCAAGAAGTCCCAGAACTGTCCCACGCGCAACTTCTAGCGAGACGTTGTTGACCGCAAGAACCGGGCCGAATCGCTTGCCTGCACTTCGACAGAGGATGGCGGGTGAGATCGGAGAGGAAGGGGGTCGGGCTGAGAATTCATCGCCGTCCGGGACACCATGCTCTCCTGCCGACCGTTGCTCTGAGTTCCCCATGAATGCCATCGGACAATCACCCTCTCGTGTCATCCTAGATGACGTGGCGAAACTATTTCAATAAGTGTTGAAATACCCCTCCGGAGGCGCGAGATGGTCCGGCCGCGACCCCCTGCTCGGGGAAGACAGATTCCACGCGATTCACCCCACTCACGGCTGGGCCGACGGAAAATCACCCAAGGGAGCGCCCGGGATGATATCCTTCGGGCGGCGCAACGACTCTTCCTTAGTCAGGGGCTCGATCACACCAGCGGACGAGCCATCGCTCGGGAAGCAAGGGTGGACCCTGCTCTCGTTTTGTACTACTTTCGGTCGAAGGAAGATCTTTTCCTCGAGACGCTTGGTTCAATCATCCGGCCCCAGATGGAACGCGTTGCTCCGCATGGTTCGCTGCGCCCGGGTGTCGGGGCCGACATCGTTCGGGGAT
Organism: Thermoplasmata archaeon; assembly: GCA_052326485.1. Classification (GTDB taxonomy): domain Archaea; phylum Thermoplasmatota; class Thermoplasmata; order Lutacidiplasmatales; family UBA184; genus Lutacidiplasma. The sequence continues at coordinate 49,535 of JBKQMS010000006.1, forward strand.
TCCTTGGACTTTGGGACGCCGAGGATCGAAGCCGAATCCTCGTCGCCCTCCTCCGTTCTGCAGGCCCAGGGACGCGCATGTCCGAGATGCTTCAGAATTTCCTCCTGGACCAAGTTCAACAGATGCTGTCGGCCTACGTCCCCAAAAACGAGCTTCGGGGAAGAGCTGGCTTAGTGGTGACACAAAACTTGGGTCTCGCAGTCGCTCGCTATCTTCTTCGAATCGAACCCGTTGCTTCGGCATCCAGCGAGTCGCTGGCGGCTACAATTGGGCCGACCCTGGACAAATACCTCAACGACCCGATTTTCCTCTGAGATTTCCGGTGGCGTATCAGGGAACAGTTCCCCTTTGATGTTAGATGGTCAAGGCGTCCCCGGGACAGGCGTCTGCGTCCGATGACAGGACCGGCAGGAACGCGCGGGGCGAGCTTCACGACGTGAACGGATTAGCCTGAGGCAGTCCATCGAAACCGTAACTTAAGGGAGGGGTTCTCCCGGAGGCCTCCCCGCGTAGCAGAAACGTGACTACTCGAGTGCCCGGACGAGCTCATCGATTACTCTTCGCACGGTTAAGAGCGGAACCCGGTGCTTGCGGAGGAATTCTCGGCCCTGTTCGGTAAGTTCATAATTCGTGACGTCCCGGCCGTGGAGCCGCACCCTCTCTTTCACCGAGATGAACCGTCTTCGTTTGAGCGTTCTCAGCATCGCGTAGATCGTGCCAGCGGGAGTCGGCGTGCCGAGCTTCTGGTTGAGATACTGTTCGAGCGCATAGCCGTAGGACGGGCCATCCAAGAGTTTCCGCAGGACGAGGAGCGTCATCACGCCCCCCAAGATTCGCTCTCGCTTCATCGGTAACAGATAGGTCAGCGAAGGATTATATAGATATGGATATGTGTCACATCCATATGGAAGACATGGGTAAGGGCACGACTTCGTCTCTGACTCTGGGGCGAAGCACGGCGCTGACCTTTACGTCGGCGGCCCACTTCCTCAACGATGGAGGTCTGTACACGATACCTCTCCTTGCGGCGATCCTGATCAGTGAACATCTCGTCCCAGCGATCACTGTGACCGAGATGCTGGTCACGTTCTACTTTACGTCGCTCGTGCTCAGTATGTACGTAGCAATGCTGGCGGATCGGGCCAAGCGGCCCGGTCTGATGGTCGGACTCGGTCTCGGCTTGCTTGCGGCGGGCTTACTCAGTTTCGCGGCCTCGATGACCTATGCCCGTGGGTTCACACTCACGGTTTCGGTGATTCTCTCGGGGTTCGTGGCGGGGCTGGGGACCGCGTTCTATCATCCGATCGGTGCTGCGATACTCCAAACCCTTTACACGGACAAGACCAAAGGCAAGGCGCTCGGGATCAACGGCGGAATGGGGAGCCTCGGCCGGGCTCTCTATCCGTCCCTGTTCTTCGTAATCGCTTCGGTTGTCACACAGAACGGGGCAATCGCGTTCCTCGCCGTGATAGGGGTTGTGGGCTCGTTCGTCGTGTCCGTAGGGCTCGGAAAGGGTCGTCGGACCTCGTCGGCCTCCTCCGACCCTCCCGACCCGGCTCCGGGGTCGACCCGGTGGGGTGACCGCATCACGAAACCTCTCGTCACCCTCACCCTCATCGCGTTCGTCAGCGCCCTCTCCACGCAGGGCGTCGCGGCATGGATCCCCACCTATCTGGCCCAACAGAAGGGTCTCGGGATTTCCACGTCCCTAGGTTTTGCGCTTAGCGGGATGTACGCCGCATCGATCCTCGGACAGCCGTTGTTCGGGTTCCTCGTGGACCGATTCGAGAAGCGGCTCATCCTCGCAATCAGCATCGTCGGGTCGGCGCTCTCCATCTTCGGCTACCTGTTCGTTTCGGGAGCCTGGAACACAGTCCTGCTCGCCCTCATCGGGCTCTTCACGTTCAGCGGTTTTCCTCTCTTCCTTTCGCTCGCCTCGGATTACGTTCCGCGTCGGGCCTCGTCGCTCTCCAATGCCTTGGTCTGGAGCCTCGGCGTCAACGGCGGAGGTGTCGTGGGACCCGCCCTGGTGGGCATCGTAGTGGTCTCTGGCTATGCCGGTTATACAACCGCCTTCGAAGTCATGGCCGTCTTGGCTCTTGTCTCCGCCGTGATGATCCTCCTGCTGCGTAGTCCCCCGAAGAGCTCCAAGACGGCAGCCTTCGGGTAGAGGAAGAGCGAACGTTCGCGCCGATTGCTCGCACGCGACCTTGATGAGCGATGCGCGCGGCCAGCGGAGGACCGCGAGGTACTACTCGCTGGGTGGTTGCGTTGAGCTCTCCGACGTCTCGGACGTGATTAGCTTACGTTGCGGAGACCCGAGCGACTGTGGGTTCAGTTGAACGCTCCGGTTGTCCTGAATCGCTTTGGATGCGGGGGTTCCAAGCGTCCGTTGCGCCCCCTGATTCGACAACGCCGCTTGGCCTGTCACGTCCTGCGGGTTCAGTGATCGCGATCGGGCGTCCAGCTGAGCCTGACTTCTCCCTCCACCCTTCTTACTCATGATTCAGCACCTTGCTCCTGGCGAATCCGATGAAGAAAAGCGCTCCGAGGACGTTTAATCCTTGCTACTTGGTTTTCGAAGCATCCCAGACTCGAACCTAGAATCGGTATCGTCCGGTGATTCCGTTGCCTGCGCGCAGGACGCGCGACCGAGAGAGGACCGCACTTATGTGACTTCCGCCGACTTCGATTTCCTGTTCACATGGTTCTCCCGGTTTGCGTGTGCGGGCTCCGCACCCACTTATTCGCGCCTTGCGCGCACGATGACAGTCGCAGCCGCCCGCTCCCGATCGACTAACCCCAATCAATACATCGCGGCCGTCTCACGACTCCGCAGCGGTCCACTCGAAGCTCGGTCGGTCAGGAGTGTAAGGGGTTCCCCGTTTGAGCACCGCGTAGACAATCTTCAGCAGCTTGTGCGCTCCGGCGACATTGCCCGACTGTTTGCCACTCCGTCGAGCCACGCGCCGAGCCACCTTCGTGACATCACTGTCCTTCCTCGCCCATTGGCGGTGAGACCACGAGGCCTCGACCAGGAGCCACTTCACCATCCGATTCGCGTCGGTCTTCAGGTGGCCCTGATACGAGGACTCCCCCGACTGACGGTTGGTCGGCACCAGGCCGGCATACGAACAGAGCTTCTCGATGTTCGGGAATCGGTCGATCGGACACAGCTCGGCCACTAGCGCGACCGCCGTGTACTCCCCGATGCCGGGGATCGTCTTCAGGAGCTGGGCCTCCCGCGACTTCAGGAACTGTTGGTGGATGGCTTCGTCCAGGTCCTTGGTCAGCTCACCGAATCGGTTCAGAACATCGAGTCCGCGATCCACCTCGGGGATCTGGTGCGAACGGAGCTCCTCCCGCTTCTGCCTCTGACCCAGGACCCGATCGTCATACGGGATTCCCTTGCGAAGCAGCATGGAATAGATGTGGCTCTTGATGCTGCCCTCCTCCCGCTTGTAGAACCAGCGGTCCCTCACCAGCTGACGGAGAGCACGGACCTCAGGGTCCGGAGCGTAGGCCACAGGGATCCCTCGGAGGCGGAGGAGCTCCGCCAGAGTCTCCGAATCCACCTTGTCCGATTTCAAGCTCGCCTCCGAGATCAACCGAACCCGGTAGGGGTGGGCAAGGGTCACCTCTGCGTCCGTCGAGCTCGCGGCATCGTAGTAGTGTTCCCACACATTGCAGGCCTCCAGCACGACGTGCTTGTGACCAGGAAGACCATCCAGGTAGGAGATCAGCTCGGAGTCTCGGGAACCGAAACTCGACTGGTCGACCCGATTCCCCTCGCGGTCCACCGCGGTGGCCACGACGGTCTTCTTGTGCACGTCCAACCCCACGAACAGCTCGCTCTCCATGCGGCGCCTCGAGGGCGAGGAAGAGAGGCGCCGCACTTGCTCCTTGCCCGACATCGGGCGGAAGTCATCATGTCATCAATCAGCGGGCGGGACGAGTTCCGTGGGCGCGGAATTTAGATGCTACTCGAAGGACCGGAAGCCGCTGACGATCCCGCCCAGCTCGGGACCGTCAGTGCGGCGGGGTCCGCGAATGACTAACGTTCGCGACGGACTGCCCGAGGGCCGCCGCGCTCACCAACTGGGCGGCCACATCGACGAGGCTGATCGCTTCGTTTGCACCCGCCTTTTCCAGTTTCGCCAGGCTGCGCGGACCCGCGGCGATTGCGACAATCCGTAGATTGGGAAGCATCCCGCGGGCGGTGATCACCGTGAGGAGGCTCTCGGCGTCCGATTCTTGAGCGACCACGAGCGCCCGGGCCCGTTCGATCCCGACTGCGCGCAGTTCCTCTTCGGAGGAGGGTTCTCCGAGTCGCGTCCGGTACCCATCGATCTTCAGGCGTTCCACCGCGCTCGCGTCGGCCGAAAGGAGGACTGATCGAATCCCCTGTTCCCTGAGCGACTCCGCGATGCCACGGCCTTCGGCAGTGGCCCCGCAGATTATCACATGCTGGTTCAGGTCTTCCATTTGAGCCCGTTCTAAGCGCGCGGCGACCCGTTCGAGTCGTCGCTCGAGAAACGGAAGAAAAAGAACAACCACGGCCGATAAGAATGTTCCCACCCCGAGTAGGATCAGAGCGACGGTGAACAAACGCGCCTCGTCGGTGATAGGCGTGAAGTTCGACCCGTTCGTGGAAACAGTCGCGATGGTGAAGTAGAGCGAATCGGCCCATCCTCCGATGTTCGGCCGGAACTGGTCGCTGAGCCAACGAGAACCCACCATCCCGAACAGGATGGACACGAGGGCCGCGACGAGCACGAGAAGCTGAGTGGCTTCGGGGCCGGTGGCGCTCCCGCGGTAGAAGCCCGCTCGGTACGGATAAATCAGGGCGACCAGAGCCGTGGCCGCGCCCGCCGCGACGATTGAGTAGAGGCTCGGACAGAATAGCGCGATGAAGATCGTCAGCGCCGGGGCAAGCAGCGAAAACAGCCAGACAACCTGACTGCGGTCGCGGATACGAAACGAGAGGGCGACGAGCAGGATTCCCGCCACCGCGTCGAATGGCGGGTCGTACCCCGCCAGCGCGTCCCGGTAGATTTCGGGCTCCGGAAAGTACCCAGAGGCGACCCCGAGGAGCAAGACGAGCGCACCGATGGACGCTGTCAGGATTCCGATTGCCCGCGGCCGAAAGACCACCGGGCGATCGACCCTCGTGGCGGGAGGTGTGCCAGAATCAGGAACGGACGTATGAACCACGACTCTGTCCCATAGAAAGACCCGCTTGAAAAGCGCCTCCCTTCGCGGTGCTCTCGGATTTCCTCTCCCAGACTGGTCTGAACCGAGCTGCTCTTCGCCGAACGCAACCCGCGACTCGAACCCCGAATGCGCCCGCCGCATGCGAGCGTCTCGGGGGGTGGTCGCAATCATGGCGCGCGCCACCCTCACGCGGGCACCAGCTCCTGGGGGTCCTGCTAAGTTGAGATGGTGATCGAATCTGCGCAATCCCGGGCCCGAGCATAGAGGGCCCTGTGCCCCTACCGCCCCCGCTTCTGGTGCTCACCCAGAGGCTCGGCTTTAGATAGCCCGGCGGATGGCTCTCGCCGCTGCGGGTATGGTGTAGTCTGGTTATCACATAGGCTTGCCAAGCCTATAACTCGGGTTCAAATCCCGGTGCCCGCACTCCTCTCGGCACGCCTCCCGGGACCACGAAAGACTGAAAGCGGACGGCGTCCCCTTCGTCGGGGTGTCCGCCGCTTCGCTGCCGCCGTTGCCCACGCCCCACACTCGGCTGGGCGTCGGCGGAGTCCTCCTGCGGAACGGGCGGGCCCTCGTGAATCGGGCGGTCTATCGGGCGCGGTTCACGATCCCAAGCGGATACGTGAACCCCGGGGAATCCCTCGAGGCCGCGGTGGTCCGGGAGCTCGAAGAGGAGACCGGCGTGACCGCCCGCGTCGGCCGGCTGCTGCTGACCCGTCACAAGGTCCTGAACGCCCGCGAGAGCGACGTCTACTTCGCCTTCGCCCTCGAGCACCTCGCAGGAGAACCCACGGCGCGTCCTCCCGAGATCGCCGAGGTCCGCGAGGTCCCGGTCGCGGAGGCGGTCCAGGTCGAGTGGATCTCCGAGCTCTCTCGGATCGCGATCCGCCTCGCCCTGGAGGAACCGTCCGGCTGGCCCCGCTCCGCTTGGAAGGGCGGCGAAGCCCCCGGGCTCTCGTCGGAAGCGTACCATCCCTGAGGGGCGGACCGTCGGAGCGCCGCGCCAGGTTCCGGGGCGGGCGGGGAAGCGCCTACGTACCGGCGAGCAGGGAGTCGAGGAACCCGATCGGTGGCGTGCCGAATCCGAGCAGGGTGTCGTGGAACTCTTTGCGGGAGCCATGGAACTTCGTCGCCAAGTACTTCGACCGCACGTCGAGGATCGCGAGCTTGCCGAGCGTGTAGCAGAAGTACTCGGGGTTGTAGGTGCCGCGGATCGCCTCGCGCTGCGCATGGACCTCTTCGAGGTGCGCCTCGGTCCGGAGCAGGCGGGCCGCGTCGGCGACCGACATGCCCTGGGTGTGCATGCCGATCGACGCGATGAGCCGACAGTCCCGGAGCAGCGCGTCGTGCAGCTGGGTCACCTCGGCCGAGGTCGACCGGTCGTCGAACCCGGCCTCGAGCGCGGCCTGCTCGCAGTAGTGCGCCCACCCCTCGATGAACGAGTACGAGAACCAGACCTTCCGGGCGAGCGTCTGGCTGGTCTTGCGGAAGTGGAGGGACTGGAGGTAGTGGCCCGGCCAGACCTCGTGGACGGTTGTGTTCTTCAGCATCGCGTGGTTCAGCGTGCGCATCCAGCCCTCGGCCTGGGCAGGGGACCACGCCGGGTCCACCGAAGTGATCCAGTAGATGCCGTCCACCGGCTTTTCGAACGGACCGGGCGGGTTCATCGCGGCGGTCCAGAGGTCGCGGGCCCACGGCGGGGTCTCCCGAACGTGGACAAGCTCGGGTTCGGGGATGGTGACGATCCCCTCCGTGCGGACGAACTCTCGGATCTCGTCCGTCAGACGGCGGGTGAGCGGTAGCAGTTCCTCCGGTGAGGGGTGTTTCTCGTACAGGCGCGCGACGAGCTGGTCGACGGAGACCCCTTCCCGTCGGGCGATCTCTGCGAAGCGGTCTCGGTTGCGCTTCAGGTCCTCGTGACCGCGGCGCAGCACCTCGTCGACGGGCAGGGTGAGCCCTTCTCGGACCCAGAGAAGGCGCTGGAACCGCTCGCGTCCGAGCGCGAAATCGTCCGCGGCCTGGGGCAACCGCTCGGCCCGCAGCCATTCGGTGAACGACCGGACGGCGGCGTCGGCGCCTTCGCGCGCCTTCCGCACCTCGTCCCGCAGCTCGGCGGAACCGGTCGCTGCGAACGACTCGCCCTCCTCGAAGTGGGAGGGAAGGCCGGCGGCGATCTGGATCGAGAGGGTGACGAATGGTTTGGGAAGGACCGGTTCGAGCCGCTGCTTCGCGCTCTCGAGCAGGGCCGGGACCGAGGTCAGGACCCGAACGATCGCCGCAACACGGTCGGCGATCGGGGCGTAGTCCCGGGCGATGTAGTTCGTGAGGTCCGGCTGGAAGAGAAAGCTCATCGGGTTCCGGTCAAGCTCGCGCGTCTCTTCGAGGTCGAAGAGGTTCCCTTCGAGGAGGAGCCTTAGGAGATTCAGGTCGAGCCGGCGGGGGACGGCGAGGTCGGACTCGGGGATCTCCCGGAGCTGGCGAAGGAACTCCTTCGCGGTCGTCGTCCACCGGAGCGTGCTCTCGGGGGAAAGGTCGGGCAGGAGGCCGTCGTACTCGTGGAGCCCCAGGTAGGACGCCATCGTGGGTCGGAGCACGAACAGATGGGCGATGATCTCCTTCTCAAGGAACGACAGTCGGTCGGTGAGCTCCGCGGGCATGGGTAGGCCTCGTTGGCCCGACCTCACAGATAGGGCTTGCGGGGACCCGAGGCACGGTCGGGCCCACCAGAGCGTCACCCCGCTTTCGAAGCGCGCCGCTATAATGGGGGCCCCGGGCGGGACCTCGGGCTGGGCCCTAAGCCGGCGCGGGCGCGACGAGGCTCCGGTCGACCTCCGCGAGAGCGCGTCGACCCACCAGCATCATCGCCGACGCAAGGTCGGTAGTGAGGAGCGAGAGGTATCGGGCGACCCCGGCCTCGCCGTTCGCGGCCAGCGCCCAAAGGAGGGGGCGCCCGACCCCTACGGCCCGGGCTCCGAGCGCGAGCGCGATCAGGATGTCGCTCCCCCGCCGGACCCCTCCGTCGAGATAGACCTCGGCCCGCTTCCCGACCGCGGCCGCGACCTCGGGGAGCACGTCGAGGGCCGCGGGAGCTCGGTCGAGCTGCCGGCCCCCGTGGTTCGAGACGATGACCGCCATCGCCCCGTGGCGGACCGCCAAACGAGCGTCGGCGGCGGACAGGACCCCCTTCACGATGACGGGCAGACGGGTCGCTTCCCGAAGGCGGTCCACTATCTCCCAGGACTCCCCAGAGCTTCTCCCGGTGGAGTACGTCTCGCCGGTCGGCTCGGGGCCTCGGGAGGGGGGTACGACCCCCGACCCGTTGCCGAGCGGGATGGACGAGTCGATCGCGAAGCCGGTCCGCAGCTGGCCGTCACGCACTCCTAGCACCGGCGTGTCCGCGGTGAGGACAATGGCCGAGAACCTCGCTTGCTCGGCTCGTTGGACGAGACGCTCGGTCGCCCTCCAACCGGGTTGCAGGTAGAGCTGGAACCAGCGAGGCCCGCGCGGGCGGGCGCTCGCGATCTCTTCGAGGGAGCATGAGGAGAGCGTGCTGAACGTCGCGAGGAGGCCGGCCCGGCTGGCCGCGCGGGCGAGGCCCCCCTCCCCGTCGGGGTGGACTAGGCCCTGGTAGGCCATCGGGGCGACGTAAACCGGAGCACGAACCGCCTCACCGAGGAGGTGGGTCCTCAGGTCGACCTCGCGGACCCCGGCGAGGACGCGGGGCCTCAGCACCCAGCGGTCGAACGCGTGGCGGTTCGCGCGGTCGGTCCAGCCCGTGGCCGCGGCAGCCTCGATGTACGACCAGGTCTTGGGGTCGACCTTCCGGGCCCCTGCCTCCTCGACCTCGCTCAGGGAGGCGAATCCGACCCTCGGACGCTTCGCCACGAATCCGGGCTCCGAACGACCGACGCCGTCGGGGGATTTGAGTCGGTCTCTATCGCCCTCCGACCACTCCCCGCGGTACTCCGGGGGTATCCGGGGGGAGGGGCCGGGGCCCCAGCGCACTGGGCCCCGCACGGTGACGTTTTTCATGTAGAGGTGTTACGTTGTTCCATGGCTCGCGTGCGGCGCGTGACCGTTTCGGGACACCGGTCGTTTGAGTACGTCTCCCAGGGAGAGGGTCCGGCGACCCTCCTCGTCCACCCTGGAGGCCCGGGCTGGACCTACCACTACCTTAGAGGACTCCTTCGCCTCGCGAGCGCCAACCTCCGGGTGGTCCTGTTCAACCCGCGCGGGGTCGGCCACAGCTGGGCCGCGAAGCGTCCGGCCGATTACTCGATCGCCAACATGGCGGAGGATGTGGAGGCCATCCGACGCGCCCTCAAGATCACCGAGCTGCATCTTCTCGGATACTCGACCGGCGGGTTCGTGGCGCTCGAGTACGCGCACCGGTACGAGCGCAACCTCACGTCGCTCCTCCTCTGCGCGACCGCGGGGAGCGAGGAAGAGATCCACGCCGCGTTCCGGTTGATGCTCGGCTGCGCCAGCCCCAACCAGCGCCACCGCCTGAGGGACCTCGCCAAGGCGAAGGCGTTCGACTCCGCCGAGTACAAGAAGCTCGCCGAGCTGGTCTATCAGCCGTTCCAGACCCGCTTCGTGAAGGGGACCTCCACGGACTGGAAGGCGACCCGGGTGAGCGAGACCGTCTACCGTGCGATGCTGACCCGCACCGGGAACGAGTTCACGTGCGACGGCACGATCAAAGGCTGGGACGGCCGCAAGTACTACTCCAAGATCGAGGTCCCCACCGTCGTCGTCACCGGCCGGTACGACTATTTCCTCGGACCGTCGGTCGAGATGGCGGACCGGATCGAGCCCGCGCACCTGCGCGTCCTAGCGCAGAGCAGCCACATGGCGATCCTCGAGCAGCCCAAGGAGTTCCTCGGCACGATCCGGGAGTTCCTGAGCGACGTCACCGGCGGTTAGCCGTCGAGCGCGGACCGATACAGGTAAACCCCCTCGGGGCCACTGCCGACGGCCGCGAGGCACCTGATGACCCCCGACCCGGCACCGCACAGCGGCCTCGCCCCCGAGACACCCCCGGTCCGGCTCAAGGTCACTCCCGAGGCCAAAGCGGCCCTCGCGGCCGCGCTCGTCGGTCGACCTTCCGGCTCCGGTATCCGGCTCTGGGTCGAGCGGGGCATGCGCCCCCACGCCCAGATGATGATCGACCACGCATCCGTCCGGGACGTCCCGGTCACGATCGACGGTCTCCCGCTCCTCCTGGACGAGAGCAGCCTGAAGTTCCTCCTGGACGCCGAGGTCCGCTACCACGCCGACCCGGCCCGTGCGGGGTTCGAGGTCGTCGGTCCGTTCCTCCCCTCGGCCTCGTCTCCGGCCCCAGCCACGCCATCGCCGGCCTCCCCTACCCCCTCCACCTCCGCCGTCCCCCCCGGCGCGGGCAACGGCCCGGCCCGGCCCGAGCTCGAGCAGAAGGTGCACGAGGCGCTGCGCAACATCTACGACCCCGAGATCCCGATGAACATCATCGACCTCGGTCTGATCTACGGCATGGACTGGGACCCTTCGGGAGGCCTCACGATCCGCATGACGATGACGAGCCCCGGCTGCCCCGCGGTCGAGGCGCTCACCCAGGAGGTCGCGACGACCGCCCGGAACGCGAGCGGGGTCGAGAAGGTCCAGGTCGAGGTCGTCTGGGAGCCGCCGTGGGGCCCGGAGCGGATGACGGCCTTCGCCCGGCGGCAGTTCGGCTACGAATAACGAGACGACCGGTCCACCTACCGGTCCGTCGATGGCGGGGTCGGCGCTCCGGGATCCTTCTACCGGACCTAAGCGAGACCCTGGGGGGGCGATCAGCGGCGGGCGAACAGGACCCGGTTCTCGAAATCCTGCCAGATGACGCCCACCTCTCGGAACCCTGCGCGTCGCAGCGCGTCCTCGTGGACCTCGAGCGACAGGGTGCCGCGTCGGGGGTGGTGCGCCGAGCGCCGCTTGCGCTCCTCGAAGTACGGGCGAAGGGCGGGGACCTTCTCGGCCCGCTCCCACCAATGGGTCCACGCTTCCCACTCCTTGTCGAGCGGAATGCCGTGGAACCGCTGCTCCCGGACCTTCTCGGCGACCCGAGAGAGACCCTTCTCCTGGCGGCCCCAGGGGAGATAGTCCCCGTCCAGGAAGACGCCCCCGCGCGGGAGAAGCCGACCGAGGTCCCGGTAGAGCGAGCGCAAACCGGCCTCCGAAAGCCAGTGAAGAGCGGTCGTGCTGACCGCGGCATCGATCCGACGGCGGGGAAGGCGATCGGTCCACCCTCGGGCGCCGAGCTGGGCATCGACCCAGGTCAGTCGGCCACCGAAACTTCCCAAGGCGCCCTGACCGATCCGGAGCGTCACGGGGTCGTAGTCGACGGCGATGGCGCGGGCGGCGGGGAATTGACGGAGGAGACGGACGCTCAACGACCCGGGACCGGACCCGAGGTCGAGGGCCGTGAACCGGCGGGGGGTGGCCGCTCTGACGGCGTCGAACATCGCGGAGAACCGGCGTTCCCGGTCCGGGTGAAAGCTCTCCTGCTGAGCGTCCCAGCCCTTCAAGAGGGCTTTCCAGTTCGGCTCCCGGGGGGTTCGTGCCATCGCTCAATCCGGGCCCACGCCGGCGCGCCGACCCGAGGCCCACAACGGGGCAAATGGTAAATAGGATGCCCTAGGTGGCCGAGCCCTTGACGGCCGCCGCGCTATCGGTGGCCGGGGGAAGCAACCGCGTGACCGATTCATCGACCGTTCGCCCCCTCGGTGCCGCGGAGTTCACCCGCTTCGAGCGGGCCCGCATCCTCGGTGCTCGGGCGCTCCAGATCTCGCTCGGGGCCCCGATCCTGACCGACGTGCCCCCCTCGCTCGTCGACCCGGTCGAGATCGCGGAGCTCGAGTTCGCCGCCGGCCGGATCCCGATCACCGTTCGGCGTGGCCCTGCGACGTAACGCAAGGCGGTCCGGCTAGACCCCCGCCTCGTCCAGCGCGTGCGCGCAGGTGCACGTCGGTGGCGTTGCAACCCGCGGCAAGAGCGCGGCCAGCACACGGTGCATTCGGTCGGCGTTGCGGCGCATCGTCTCGAGGATCTCCTTCGTTTCGACGGGACGGTCGGCCCATACGTCGTAGTCGGTGACCATCGCGAGGCACGCGTAGCAGACCGCCCGCTCGCGGGCGAGCGTCACCTCGGGAACGAGCGTCATGCCGATGATGTCGGCGAACGACCGGAAGAACTTCGACTCAGCGCGCGTGCTGAACCGGGGCCCCTCGACGCAGACGTACGTCGTTCCCTCCACGAACGGGGTCCCGAGCTCTCGACCGGCCGCCGCGGCGGCTTTCGTGAGGTCTGGGCAGAACGGGTCGGCGAGGGAGACGTGGAAGACCCGGCCGCCGTCGTAGAAGGTCGTGGGTCGCTGCTTCGTGAGGTCGACGAACTGGCTCGGGAGCACGAACGTGCCCGGTGCGAGCTCCTCCCGGAGCGACCCCACCGAGCTCACGGTCACGATCGCCTCCGCGCCGAGCGACCGGAGGGCGTCTACGTTCGCGCGGTAGTTCACCCGATGCGGAGGAATCGTGTGGCCCGGTCCATGCCGGGGAAGGAAGAGGGTACGGACCCCGCCCACCTCGCCCTCCTCGATCGGCCCCGACGGGGCCCCCCAAGGCGTAGCGACCCGGTGAGTCTTCGTCGTTCCCGGATCGAAAATCCCCGAAATCCCCGACCCCCCGATGACAGCGATCGTCTTCCGGGGGTCGCTCATCGTCCCTCCCGGGCCGTGCCGGCGCTCGGGGCATGGGCCCGGAGGTGGAGGCGGGCCAAGACGACCTCGCCCCGGGTCCGCTCGAGCAGCGACCGGGCGGTGTCCTGCTTCGGCTTGAGCTGCACGATCGCCCGGGTCGTGTCGAACCGGAGAAGGTCCCGTGCGAGCGCATCCATCAGGGCGAGGCGAGACTCGGCTCCCGCGAGGTCGTCGTGCGCGAGACGGTCGAGCGCGAGACGGCGGACCTCGCCGACCACATCGCCGAGCCCGAGCAGGTACGGCTCAGGGTCGACCCCGAGGTCGGACGGGCCGGGAAGCGGGCTCCCCGCGAGGATCGCGGCCAGCAGCACCGCTTCGACGCCCTCCTGGAGCGCGTCGAGCGCGAGCCCCTCGTCGCCCCGCCCCTCCCGTCGCAGCCAGTCCGCGAGCTCCGCGAGCTCCTTCCGGACGTCCGCGATCGCCGGTGGGACGGCGCGCTCGGCGTGGAGGCGGGACATGGTCGATTGGGCGAGCCGTCGCAGGCGACGGGCCCGCTGGTAGAGCTCTTCGCGCCGGAGCTCGCGCTGCCGAAGATGGGCCTCGATGCTCGCGAGCGCCGTCTCGGGGACCCCTTCCGGGTTCGGGGGAGGGTCGCTATCGGAAGAGGGTGAACCGTTGGTCATCGTTCCCTCCGTCGAGCAGCCCGAGCCGAACGCCCGCGTCGAGCCAGCCGTGGGCGTAGCTCGCCGCGGCCAGGGCCCGGTCGCGGTCGCCCGCGGAGACGAAATGCTCCGCGTCGGCGAGGTAGGAGCGGGCCATCGCGAGGAAGTCGTCCGAGGCGCCCCGCAGGAACGACCGCTCGGGCGCGGCGGGCGTCACCTTCGCCAGGGCCTCTCGGGTGAGGCGGAGATACTTCTCGAGGAGCGGGGGTTCGTCTGTCACGGGCGCGGCGACGTAACGAGGCGGCCGATATAATCCACCGGTCCGCGAGCGCGGCGCTCAGCCCTTCGGGACCTTCTCCCAATCCTTGAGGAACCGGGCGAGCCCGAGGTCGGTGAGGGGATGCTGGACGAGCTTCTCCATCACGGCGTACGGCATCGTCACGATGTCGGCCCCGATCTTCGCGGCCTCCAGCACGTGGACGGGGTGTCGGACGCTCGCGACCAGGACCTTCGTCGAGAACGCGTAGTTCCGGTAGATCGGGATGATGTCGCGGATCAGGTCCATCCCGACCTCCCCCTGGTCGTCGAGCCGGCCGATGAACGGGCTCACGTAGGCGGCCCCGACCTTCGCGGCGAGCAGCGCCTGATTGGCGCTGAACACGAGGGTCATGTTGACGCGGGTGCCCTCCTTCGCGAGGACCTTCGTCGCCTTGAGGCCGGCGGTCGTCATCGGCACCTTGACGTAGATCGCCGGATGGATCTCGCGAAGGTGGCGGCCCTCGCGGAGCATCCCCTCGGTGTCGGTCGCGACGACCTCCGCGGAGACGGAAGGCACTCCGAGGGCGCAGACCTCGCGGAGGACCTCTTCGAACTTTCGGCCCTCCTTCGCGACCAGGGTCGGGTTGGTCGTCACCCCGTCCAGGATCCCGATCTCCCACATCGTCCGGATCTCGTTCACGCTCGCGGTATCGAGGAACAGCTGCATCGTCCTACCTCCCAACGCGCTCCGGCTACTGAACCTTGCCCCGGCCCCTCAGGAGCTCCCAGGCCTCGTTCCGGATCCGCTCCTTCCCCATTCCGTAGCGGTCCATGAGCGCCCAGGGCTCGCCGGACTCGCCGAACAGGTCGGGCACACCGACGCGGCGCACGGGCACCGGGTAGTTCTCCGAGGTCGTGGACGCGACGAGCGCGCCGACCCCCGTGAGCACGCTATGTTCTTCGAGGACCAGGATCGCCCCGGTTTCCCGAGCCGCGCGAAGCAGCGCCGGCTCGTCGAACGGTTTGACGGACGCGAAGTCGAGCACGCGCGTCGACACGCCGACCTTGGCGAGCTCCTCGGCGACCTCGAGCCCGCGCGCGACGAGGGCCCCGACCGCGACGATCGTGAGGTCGCTCCCGCCCCTTAGCTCGGCGGCCTTCCCGACCCGGAAGGAGCCGTCGGTGACCGTGGGGAGGTTCTCGCGCGTGAGGCGGATGTAGGCCGGGCCGTCCCGCTCCGCGACCGCGAACGTCGCGGCGCGGGTGGTCGGAGCGTCGGCGGGGACGATCACGGTCATGCCGGGGAGGCCGCGCATCAACCCGATGTCCTCGACCATCTGGTGCGTCCCTCCGTCGGCACCGACCAGGAGGCCGCCGTGGGTCGCGACGATCTTCACGTTGGCGCGGTTGTAGCAGATCGATTGGCGGACGAAGTTGTACGCCTGGCCGGCGGCGAAGACCGCGAACGTGCTCGCGTAGACGGTACGGCCCTGGAGCGCGAGCCCTGCGGCGATCGACATCATCGTCGGTTCCATCACCCCGACGTCGAAGAACCGCTTCGGGAACCGCTGGCCGAAGAGGATGGTCCGGGTGGATCCGGAGAGGTCGGCGTCCATCGCGACCAGGTTCGGGTCCTTCTCCCCGAGCTCGAGGAGCGCCTTCCCGTAGGCGTCCCGGAGGCTCTCCGCCGGGCCGATCATCACCGCGCTCACGGCCGCGCCTCGCTCGGACTCGCGAGCTCCGCGAGCGCCCGCTCGGCCTCGGCCTTGTTGGGCGGCTTCCCGTGGTACTGGTGCTTCCCTTCCATGAAGGAGACGCCCTTCCCCTTCACCGTCCGGGCGACGATCGCGGTCGGACCCTCGGCCGTCCGCCGCGCCTCGGCGAGCGCGCCGAGGATCTGCGGGAAGTCGTGGCCGTCAATCTCGATCGTGTGGTAGCGGAAGGCACGCAACTTCTCCACAATCGGCTCGATCCCCATGATCGACTCGGTCGAGCCGTCGGTCTCGAGCCCGTTGCGGTCCAAGATCACGACGAGGTTGGACAGTCGGTAGTGTCCTCCGGCCATCAGCGCCTCCCACGTCGGGCCCGCCTGGCACTCTCCGTCCCCGAGGATGGCGTACGTCCGGTACGGGGACTCACGGAGGCGTGCGTCCAGCGCCATTCCGACCGCCATCCCAATCCCCTGGCCGAGGCAGCCGGTCGAGGCCTCGATGCAGGGGAGCTTCGTGCGGTCGACATGTCCTTGGAGACGGCTCCCGAGCTGCCGGAACGAGGAGAGCTCCTCGCGCGGCAAGAACCCCCGGAGCGCGAGCGCCGCGTAGAGCGCCGGGGACGCGTGACCCTTCGACAGAACGAGCCGGTCGCGGTCCGGCCAGTCGATCCGGGCGGGGTCGATCTTGAGCTCGTGGAAGACGAGCGCCGTGACGAGGTCGGTGACGGAGAGGCTGCCTCCGGGATGGCCGCTCTGGGCGGCGTAGGTCATCCGGATGACCTCTTGTCGGATCTCCCGGGCGGTCGCCTCCAACGAACGAACCAGCTCGACCGGTACTCCCTCGGGCATGTACGGCGCGCGGAGGCGGGGCGCGCTATTTGACTGTTGACCCGCGAGCGGCGCTCCGCCAGGTCGTCGTGCGCGTCTTCGGGGCTGCGGTCGGGGGTCCGACGAGGGCCCGGAGCGTGCTCAGGTCCGTCGCATAGAGGGCGTATCCCCGGTCGTCGAGGGGGGTTTCGAGGTATCCCGGGGTCTCCGCCCAGCGGCGGTCGGTGACGAGGTGACGGAACCCCTCCAACCCGATCTCCCCCTTGCCGATGTTCTCGTGGCGGTCGAGATGCGAGCCTAGCTTCGCCTTCGCGTCGTTCAAGTGGAACGCGCGGACCGTTCCGCGCCCGAGGACGCGCTCCACCTGGTCCACCAGCTCTCCGTACCCGTGATCGTCCCGGAAGTCGAACCCGGCCGCGAAGAGATGGCAGGTATCCAGCGTCACGCCGAGCCGGTCCGGTCGGTCGACCTGGGCGAGGACCGAGGCGAGTTCCTCGAACCTCGACCCCAACGTCGTTCCCTGCCCGGCTGCGTTCTCGAGCAGCAGGCGGACGCGGCTCTCGGGCACCTCTTCGAGGACGGCCGTGAGGCTCTCCGCGATCGTCCGAAGGCCCGCTTCGACCCCGCTCCCGAGATGCGCCCCGGGGTGGAAGATGAGCGCGTCCGCCCCGAGAAGGTCCGCGCGGCGCACCTCGTCCACGAACGCGGCGCGGGAGCGCTTGCGTCCGAACGCCTTCGGGCTCCCGAGGTTCGCGAGATACCCGTGGTGGACCGCGGTCGCCTTAAGGCCCTCGGCTCGCACGGCGACGCGGAACGCTTCGGCGGCGTCCGGGGCGATCGGCGGGCCGCTCCACATCTGGGGGCTCTTCGAGAATATCTGCAGGGACTCGCACCCGATCCTCCGACCCTCTCGGACGGCCTCGGCGAGCCCTCCCGAGATCCCGAGGTGGGCCCCGAGCCACATGGGCTCGGGGACGGGCGACCGGGGATTAAGCTATCCCGGGCGGGAAACCGAAGGAAGGAGGCTGACAGCTTTCCCCGTTTCCCGTAGGCTCGCGCACTTCAGTACCGCGGGGAACGCCAGTGGGCTTAACTTCCGGGTTCGGAATGGGACCGGGTGTTTCCCCACCGCTTTGGCCGTCAGCCGAGCGGTCCACCCAAAACCTCGTATTTAACGTTGAGCGGGACGCGCGGGCATCGGGCCCGATCGTCGGCGTCTCGGTGAACGCTTCGAGGACGGGGTGTTGGGTTCCGGCGCCCAGATGTACCAGGTCCCGTGGGCCTGCCCCAACCGGCGGCCCGCCTCGCCGACCAGGTCCCCCTCCGCGAACGCGAAGTGGCGACCGCGGCGCAGCACCTCTCCTCGAGCTGTCAGCATGTCACCCACCCGGGCCGCGCGCAGGAACTCGACGTAGAGCGAGGTGGTCGCGGCGGTCTCGCCCGGTCGAAGCATCGAGACGACGGCGCCTCCCATCGCAGTGTCGAGGATCGTCGCGTAGACCCCGCCGTGCACGACCGAGTTGATGTTCAGGTGCCGCGGCTCGACCCGGCCCGTGACGGTGCAGGTCCCGCGGCCGCTGCGCGCGAGGTCGACCTTGAACCCGACCTCGTGGTGGAACCCGTGGCGCACGGCGTGCGCGAGGTCCGGGAGCGGGGGCGTGGGGCGGGGCTCAGGGAGGTTGCGAGCGCGGGGCACGTCGAGCGCGAGCGGCCGTCGCGGATAAGTACTCCGCGGAGCCGTGCCGACCCCACCGAATGACGCGGGGACCCCGGCGCGAAGCCACCTACGAGGCTCCCCCGAACATCGCGCTCGTGAAGTACTGGGGGGACCGCGACCGGGAGCGGGCGCTCCCGTACAACTCCTCGATCTCGGTGACCCTCGACCGGCTTCGGTCGCGGACCACCGTGCGGTTCGACTCGGAGCTCTCGGATGACCGGGTCGAACTCAACGGAGAGGTCGCGACCGGCGGGCCCCGGGAGGGAGTGGTCCGCTTCCTTGACCGGGTACGCGACTTGGCCGACGTCACGGACCGGGCGGAGGTCCACTCCCGCAACAACTTCCCGACCGCGAGCGGCCTCGCCTCGAGCGCGAGCGGCTTCGCAGCCCTTGCGGGCGCGGCGACGGCCGCCCTTGGCCTCGAGCTCTCCGGACGCGAGCTGTCCCGACTGGCCCGGTTCGGCTCAGGGAGCGCCGGTCGCTCGGTGTTCGGTGGGTTCGTGGAGTGGCGGGCCGGGGTCCGGCCCGACGGCGGCGACTGCGACGTTCGACCCCTCTTCGGCCCGGACCACTGGCCGGCGCTCGTGGACCTCGTCCTGATCGTGAAGGCCGCGCCCGTGAAGGCGGTCCGCTCCGCGGACGCGATGCAGTCAACGGTCGCGACCAGCCCCATCTACGCGCGACGGATCGCGGAGCTCCCGGGACGGATTCGGAGGATCCGCGCCGCGATCGGGGCTCGGGACCCCGGCGGGCTCTTTCCGCTCGTCATGGAGGAATGCGACAGCTTCCGCGAGGTGTGCGAGACGACCCGGCCCTCGCTGGACTACCTCACGACGACCTCGCGGGCCCTCCTCGCCGAGGTCCGCTCGATCAACCGGGAGGCCGGCCGCCCCGTAGCGGCGTACACCCACGACGCCGGGGCTCACCTCCACATCTTCACCTTGGCCCAGGACGCTACGAGGGTCCGCCGCCGTCTCGCCCGTCTCCCGGGCGTGGAGCGGACGCTGCTGCTCCACGCGGGCCCCGGCGGGCGGCTCGTCGGAAGGTCCTAGGCGGTCGACCCGCCCCGGCGGGCGGTGTTCGGTCGGCGCTCGTCGACCCGACCGTCAGGGTATCCGACGACGACCAGGCTCGCGAGGCCCGCGAAGATGCCGGTCTCGATCACCCCGGTGTGTCGGCGGATCGCCTCGGCCGCCGTGGCCGGCTCGCGGATCGGTTCCCGGGGCGAAAGGTCGAGGATCTCGTTGCCGTTGTCCGTGACGAACGGACGGCCATCGGGCCCCACTCGAAGCCGCACGCGGTACCCCTCGGCGGCGAGTTCCCGCTCCAGGACCGGACGCCCGAACGGTACGACCTCGACCGGGATCGAGGCCCGCTCCCCGAGCGCCCCGACGAGCTTCGAGGGGTCCACCATGATCACGACCGAGCTCGACAGGTGCGCAAGGAGCTTCTCGCGAAGGAGCGCCCCCCCTCCGCCCTTCGTCATGTCGAGGGCCGGGGAGACCTCGTCCGCGCCGTCCAGCATTAGGTCGAACCGGTCGTCCCCACGGAGGGGCCGGACCGGGATCCGAAGCTCCCGAGCGAGCTCTTCGGTGCCCCGGGAGCTCGCGACGCAATCGAACTTCCCGTTGGGGAATCGCTCCGCGATCGCCCGGACCGCTTGTGCGGCCGTGGAGCCCGTGCCCAACGCGAGACGGAGGCCGGGGCGCACATGGTGCTCCACCGCGTGACGGGCGGCGACCCCCTTGGCCCGCTCGAGGTCCTCGGGCATGGTCCCCCCGAGACCACCCCCCTATTCAACCCGGCGCCGCCCCGGGCCCATTAGTGATAAGCCCGAGGGGCCCTCCCGGGCCCGAATGGTGACCACTCCCCCGTCCGACCGGGCCCCTGTCGTCGTCTCGATCGGAGGCTCTGTCCTCCTCACGGGGACCGGGGACTCGGAGTACTTCGAGCGGCTCGCCGACCTTCTCCGACGGCTCGGGGCCGAGCGCCCGCTGATCGTCACGACGGGCGGCGGCCGCACGGCTCGGGAGTACATCCGACTGGGTCGGACGCTCGGGCTCACCGAGGTCGAGCTGGACGAGGTAGGCATCGAGGTCACCCGGCTCCACGCTCGGCTCCTAGCCGCTCGCGTCGGCCCGCCGGCCCCCGCGCATCCTCCTACGACGGTGGCTGCGGTGGTCGAACAGCTCAAGACCGGATCGCCGGTCATCCTCGGCGGGACCGAGCCCGGGCACACGACCGATGGGGTGGCGGCGCTCGTCGCGGTCCGGGTCCGCGCCGCGCGTGTCGTGAACGCCACCGACGTGGACGGTGTCTTCGACCGGGACCCGCGGATGAACCCGGAGGCGCGCCGCATCGAACGGTTGACCTGGGCAGAGTTCCGGGCGATGGTCCATGCCGGGACCTCGGGCGAGGCAGGACAGAACTTCCTCTTCGACCGGCTCGGCGTCGACGCGCTCGCTCGGGCCCACATCCCGCTCCTCATCGTTCCCGGCCGCGACCTCGCGAACCTCGAGGACGCGATCGTCGGGAGACCGTGCCGGGGAAGCCAAATCGGAGAGAGGGGACCCGAGAAAACCCCTTAGTAGCCGGTGCAGGTCGGCGAGGCATGATGCACCGCGTGGTCTTCCTGGGCCCGCCCGGGGCCGGTAAGGGAACTCAAGCCGCCCAGATCGCCCGCGACCTCAAGGTGCCGCACCTCTCGACCGGGGACCTGTTGCGAGCCGCGGTGGCGGCCCGGACCCCTCTCGGCCTCGAGGCCGAGGGCTACATGCGGGCCGGAGGTCTCGTGCCGGACGCCCTGGTCCTCAAGATCCTCCACGAACGCCTCGAGCTGCCGGACGCTCGGGTCGGCTACCTGCTCGATGGGTTTCCCCGCAATCTTGCTCAGGCGGAGGCGCTCGGCACATTCGCCGAGGTCGACCGCGTGATCTCGCTCGACGTCGCGCCGGACCTGCTCGTGCGTCGCCTCTCGGAGCGGAGGGTCTGCCCGAAGTGCCAGTCGGTCTACAACCTCTCGACCAAGCCCCCGAAGAGCGGCGAGAAGTGCGACCTCGACGGGACCCCGCTCGTCCAGCGTCCCGACGACCGGGCGGAGGCCGTCACCAATCGTCTCAAGGTCTACGCCGAGCAGACCGCGCCTCTCCTCGAATACTACCGTAAGCGCCACCTCCTCCGGTCGGTCGACGCGAGCGGCACTCCTGACGAGGTAGCGGCACGGGTGCGAAGCGCCCTGGCCTAGCCGCGCCGATCGACGTTCACGTTCGAACCCGGAGGACCTCCCCCCGGACCCAGTCTCCCTGGTCGAGGAAGAGGCGGACCCCTTCAAGGTGCCCGGCCGGCGGACCCCAAGACCGAGCGTCCTGTGGACGGGCCGCCGCGGCGCCGAACTCGATGACCCCGGCGTGAGAGACCATGAGGAGCTTTCCTCCCTCTGGGAGGCGCGCGAGTTCCGCGCGCATCAACGTGGCCTGGAGCGAGGCGTACTCCGCCGTCACCTCGCTCCGCTCGGTCGCGCGAACGTAGTCCGCGAACGAGCGGGGGTTCGGGGCGTCGACCGCGAGCCCGGCGTCGTCGGGCATCACGCCGAGGTCGGGGAGGACCGCGTCGAGCGAGAGCCCGAGCGCTTGGACGGTCTCGACGGCGCGGGGCTTCGGGGACGCCACTACCCGGTCGAACCGGCCGAGCGTGGGGGCGACGCGACGAGCAAGCTCGACTCCCTCCCGGCTGAGGTGGATGTCGGTCGGGTCCCGACGACTGTGGCGGCGATGCTCGAGAACGCGCATGACGGGAACGCGGGCAACTTAGCCGACGGAGAGTTTATAGGTCGTCCGCCGCTCCTCGAGTCGTCCCGGCTTAGCTCAGAGGTAGAGCGGGGGACTGTAGGCGAGACTGCCGGAACTCCGGCAGCCCCCGTGGAGATCCTCAGGTCGCCTGTTCGAGTCAGGCAGCCGGGACCTGAGGGTGTGCGCGGATTCCGTGCCCGGTCTTCGGGGGGACGGAAGAGCCGCTCGGCTTCCCGGTGACGGTCTGCCGACCCGAGAAGGGAAAGTGCGGTTGTCGGGATTCGAACCCGAGTAGGTAGCTTGGGAAGCTACCGTCCTAACCGCTAGACCACAACCGCGCGGTCCCTCCGGAAGGCCGACCGTTCATACGGTTTGTGCGAGGGGGACCGGAGCAGAAGACCGACCTACCAAGACGTGGCCGCCGGGAAGCGCCCTCGGCCAGTGGCGGAACGGACCCCCTCGTAGCACGGTCGTGGGGGCGGAGGAGCGGAGCTCCAGGGGTGGACGCGGCAGGGGCATCTTCCCGGCGTGCGCCGCGCACCTATTTATACACGAATCGGGCCTAATTCACGCTGCTCGGGGGTTGCGCTCCGGGCCGCGGTTCATCGGATGGGGGGAAGGGGAGGTACTCGGTCGGCGCGACGCTATCGCCGGGCACGTCGCCTCCGCTCCGGGAAGCGAGGAGTCGTCGCCGTCATCGGCACGTTGCTCGCCCTACTGGTCTTCTTCGCGCTCTTCGGGATCTTCCTCACGCAGTACGTTCCCCTCTGGATGACCGACAACGAGGCCCAGTTCACCAACGCGGCCGCGACATCGTTCGCCCAGTTCAAGGGGGATATCGATAGCCAGTACGCCCTCGGCCTTCCTCCGTCGCTGGGCACTCCCTTCACGATCAGCTCGGGCGGCGTCCCCCTCATCGCCCAGCCGACCGAGTCGACTTTGAGCTTCCTCGCCCAGACGTGCCCGGGCGGATTCTACTCCAAGGGGGGCGTCGGGGCTACCTCGGCGAACTATGGTCAACCGGTGAACCCGGCCTACTGCATCTTCGAGAACCAGTCGCTCTCGACCGGCCCGGGAGGCTCCCGCCCGTTCTACCTGAACGCCGCCACGGGGGTCCTCCAGATGCAGCTCCCGAACCGATACTACACGAGCGAGACGTTCTACTTCGAGAACGACGGGGTGATCCAGGCCCAGTCCCCGGGCTACCAGGTCATGGCGTTCTCGCCCCCCTTCAACGTGACCCGGCTCGCCGGTAACACTACGGTCTACTCGAGCTTCCTTCAGCTCTACGGCAACGCCACGACCGTGATCGGCCAGGGCTCCGAGGAGGTCTACAGCCACCTCCGCTACACGCAGCAGGTCGAGTCGAACGGGAAGCAGGTCTCCCCGACCAACCTGACCCTGCGGCCGTTCAACTACACGTTCGAGTTGGGCACCCAGTACCCGTGCGCCTGGTCGTCGTTCCTCCGGGCCACGATGAACATGAGCGGGCTCCCGTACGTGGTCAGCCCGACCTGGTCGGGCACCGGAACGAACCCCCCGAGCTACAACTTCTCGAACCCGGTCGGCCATGCCCAGACCCTACCCTACGCGGGCAGCTGCTACAATCCCACGAGCGCCACGACGCTGCTCGTCGTCAATCTCTTCCAGGTGAACTACGCGAACCTATTCTATGCCGGCGTGCAAGTGAATATGGGTGTCGGAGGCATCTAGTCAGATAATCCATGGCCGCGGGAACCTTCCGAGTCAAGATCCCCCGTACCCCGTCGACGGGAGCTGAGGTCTCGCCGCTCGCCCCGCGACCGTCGGCCGAGATCCCTGCCGCGCTCCCCGGGACGTTCATCACCGCGATGCCCCCGCTGCTCGAACCCACGATGAAGGAGCTCGAGGTGAGCGCGGTCAACCCGCCCTACTCCTACTCTCGGATTACCTACAACGACCGGAACAAGGAGTACCTCTACGAGGTCATCGAGCCGCAGCTCTCCGCGCACGAAAAGCAGCTTGTCGAACACCTGAAGGCGACCCTGACCCGGATCTTGGGGAGCGACGTGGGTGCCCTCAGCCTCGCCGACAAGCGGACGTACCTGCGCGAGGAATCCCGGGAGTACTTCCGCAGCCGCAAGATCACGCTGAGCCCCATCTCGATGGAGCGGATCATCTACTACACGCTCCGGGACTTCGTCGGGTACGGGCCGGTGGACGCCCTGATCCTCGACCCTGACGTCGAGGACATCTCCTGCGACGGCGTCG
This sequence comes from Thermoplasmata archaeon, assembly GCA_052326485.1. Taxonomy (GTDB): domain Archaea; phylum Thermoplasmatota; class Thermoplasmata; order Lutacidiplasmatales; family UBA184; genus Lutacidiplasma. The sequence continues at coordinate 73,677 of JBKQMS010000006.1, forward strand.
ACGTCCCCCTGTTCATCTTCCACGGGAAGTACGAGTCGGTGAAGACGAACGTCACGTTCTCCGACGAGGAAGCGCTCGACTCGTTCATCGTCATGCTCGGGCAGCGCTGCCTGAAGGCGGTCAGCGTCTCCGCGCCCATCCTGGACGGCACGACCCCCGAAGGCCACCGTGTCCAGGCGACCTACGGTCGCGAGGTCACGACCCGCGGGGCGAGCTTCACCATCCGTCGGTTCAAGGAACGACCGTTCACCCCGGTCGACTTGGTCGCCATGGGGACAGCGAGCGAGGAGATGGTCGCCTACTTCTGGCTCGCGGCGGAGCAGGGCGAGTCGGTCATCGTCTGTGGCGGCCCGGCCGCCGGCAAGACGAGCACCCTCAACGCGATCGCGCTCTTCATCCCGCCGACGGCGAAGATCGTCTCGATCGAGGACACGCGGGAGGTGAACCTGCCCCACGAGAACTGGATCCCCGGTGCGACCCGCAGCGGGACCGGCGACCGCGGGTCGGACGGGAAGGCGGCCGGGGAGGTCGACATGTTCGACCTCGTTCGCGCGGCCCTCCGGCAGCGACCGAACTACATCATCGTGGGGGAGGTCCGCGGCAAGGAGACGTACACGATGTTCCAGGCGATGGCGACGGGCCACACGACCTACTCGACCATGCACGCCGACAGCGTGAAGTCGATGGTGAACCGGCTCGAGAACCCGCCCATCAACACCCCGCGGATCCTGCTCTCGGCGCTCAACAACGTCATCATCCAGATCCAGACCCGGATCGACAAGGGGGTCGTCCGGCGGCTGAAGCAGGTCCTCGAGATCGTCGGGTTCGAGCCCGAGACGAACGAGCTCATCACGAACACCGTCTACGAATGGGACCCCGCGACCGACAAGTTCGTCTTCAAGGGCCACTCGTTCCTGTTTGACAAGATCATGGAACTCAAGAACTTCACCACGGACGAGATGGACGCGGAGTTCCAGCGTCGCACGGCGGTCATCCGGTGGCTCGTCGAGAGCAAGACGACCGACTACCGCCAGCTCTGGCGGACGATCGCGCAGTACTACAAGGACCCGAGCGAGGTCATGGGGCGCGTCCAGGCGGCCCAAGCGGCGAAGGTGGCCCCTCCGCCGGGGAAGGAGTGAGCGCCGTGCCCGCGACTCCGATGGCCCGAGCGGGCGTGGCCGGTCCGACGAGCGTCCCGACCCGTGCGGTACGACTGAAGCGCGGTGCCCAGCCGACCCACTCCAGCATGTCCGGGTTCCAGCGGTGGGCCTGGAGCACCTTCCGCTCCCGCGTCCTCGCTCGGCCCCCCGACCCCAACCTGGACGAGAATCTTGTCAAGGCGCACATCCGGATGCGCTCGGACGAGTACCTGGCCGTGGTCTACGCGACCACGCTGGTCGTCGGCATCGCGACCGCGGTCGCGGGGGTCGTCGTGGGCTACCTCTTCGTCTCCTCGGGGGTCGCCTTCCTCGGCATCCTCATCGGGGTCCTGCTCCCGGTATTCGGGACCATCGGGGCGTTCTTCGTGCTCAAAGGTACCCCGGCGTCGAAGGCGAAGGACCGGGGCCGCAAGATCGACCGGAAGATCTCCCCCTCGATGAGCTTCATCTCGGCGATGAGCTCGGCCGATGTGAACATCGACGCGATCTTCCGGGAGCTCGGCCGTCAGAAGGTCTACGGGGAGGTCGCCGAGGAAGCGGCATGGATCACCCGGGACACCGAGCTCCTCGGGGTCGACATCCTGACCGCCATCCGCAACGGCGCGTCCCGGACCCCGTCGAAGCGGTTCCAGGACTTCCTTCAGGGAGTCGTGACGACCGCCACGAGCGGCGGGCAGCTGAAACCGTACTTCCTGCTCAAGGCCGAGCAGTTCGAGCGCGAGAACAAGCTCGAACAGCTCCAGCGCGTGGAGACGATGGGGCTCCTCGCCGAGACGTTCGTGACGGTCGTCGTCGCGTTCCCTCTGTTCCTCATCATCATCATCGCCATCTTCGCGGTCATCGGCGGGGGCGGGTCGTTCATGATCGACATGCTCTGGGGGATCGTCGGGGCGATGATCCCGCTCGCCCAGTTCGGGTTCATTTTCTTCATGTATTCGATCGCCCAGGAGATGACCTAGGATGGCGAACGCGCTTTCCTCGGCGTCGGCGGCCCGCACCGTGCGGTCGACCTCGGTCGCCCCGACCGAGGCGGAGTCCGGGGGGCTCACCCGCGAGACGTGGCTCCTGATCGCGGGGGGCATCGTCGCCGCCGCGTTCTGGGTCGTTGCGACCATGAACTATGTCGGCACGATGACCATCACGCTCGCTCCGGGCGAGGCCACGGGGGCCAACCCCGCGATTGACTTCTTCGTCCTCGGGATGCTCTGCCTGATCGCGCCGTACGGCTTCGCGATGACCGCGAAGCTCCGGAGGATCGGGAAGGTCGAGGAGCGCCTGCCGGATTTCCTGCGCGATGTCTCCGAGGCGGGACGGTTCGGGATGACGCTCCCGGACGCGATCGTGGTCGCGAGCACGGGACGCTACGGTCTCCTCACCGACGAGATCAAGAAGATGGCGAGCCAGATCGAGTGGGGGGTTCCCGTCGCCCAGGCCCTGGACCTGTTCGAGAAGCGGGTCCCGACCCCGCTCGTCCAGCGGGTCGTGTCGATCGTCACCCGCGCGAACGACGCGGGCGGGAACGTCGCGGACGTGCTTTCGATGGTGGCGCACGACACCCGCGAGGCCCAGCTTTCGCAGCAGGCGCGCCAGATCTCGATGATGACGTACGTGACGGTGATCTACATCGCGTTCTTCGTGTTCCTCGTCACGATCTACATCATGTGCGCGACCTTCCTGCCGCAGATGATCACGGCGGGCCAAGGCGTCTCGACCTCCGGTCTCCAGTCCTCGGGGGGCGTCAACCTCGCGTTCGGGTTCGTGCCGGCCCTATTCCTCGCATTCCTCGTGGCGGTGATCGCCCACGCGGTCGGGGACGGCATCATGGCGGGCGTCCTGGTCAACGGGCGCATCGCCGAAGGCCTGCAGCACGCGACGATCATGCTCGCGGTCGGCTGGCTCATCATGCGGTTCGTCGTCCCACCGCTGAACACGGGATAGCGGACGGAGGAAGGTAGGTAGGTCATGGCAGGCGAATCGATCGAAACCCCGCCCCCCGAGGAAGAAGGGACCGCGATCCCAACCGCCCACGAGCGGAAGAAGCGATCCTCCGCGTTCCTGCGCATGGGGGCCTCGCTCCGCCGGGGCTCGTCCGAGCCGCGGCCGGTGAAGCTCGCCCGTCTCGGGATCTCGGGCCAGGGCTCCGAGGCCGAAGTGACGGTGGTTCCTCCGCTCTCCGACCCGGCGCTCAAGGAGCTCGACCTCGCGCCGATCCGGCCGGGCCTTTCCTACATCCGCATCACGTTCCACAACGTCCGCAACGAGTACAACTACGAGGTCATCGAACCGCCTCTCTCCCGCATCGAGCGGGACCTCCTGGAACGCCTCCGGGTCGTCCTCGTGGACCAGTTCGAACCCCTGCCCGAGCACGACCCCGAGACGAAGCGGCGCGAGCTCCGCCTCATGGTCGACCGCCAGCTCCAGGGGTGGGAGCTCGCCCCGAGCCCGGTCACGAAGGGCCGGATCCTCTACTACCTCGAACGGGATTTCATCGGCTACGGGGTCATCGAGGTCCCGATGACCGACGTCGACGTCGAGGACATCTCGTGCGACGGTCAGGGGATCCCGCTCTACATCTACCACCGCAAGTACGGCTCCATCCGCTCGAACATGAAGTTCCAGACCGCGGACGAGCTCGACGACTTCGTCGTCTGGCTCGCGCAGCGCTCGGGCAAGCACATCTCGGTCGCGAGCCCGGTCCTGGACGCGACGACCCCGGACGGCTCCCGACTGCAGGCGACGCTCGGCAAGCACGTCACGAAGCACGGCAGCACGTTCACCGTCCGTCGGTTCCGGGACAACCCGTTCACGCCCGTCGACCTGCTCAAGTTCCGGACGATGAGCCCGGAGATGATGGCGTACCTGTGGATCGCCATCGAGAACGGTCAGTCGATGATGGTCTGCGGGGGCACGGCGAGCGGGAAGACGACCACCCTCAACGCGACGCTCCTGTTCATCCCGCCCCAGATGAAGATCGTCTCGATCGAGGACACCCGGGAGCTCAACCTGCCGCACGAGAACTGGGTCCCGTCGCTCACGAAGGCCGGGTTCGGGGCGAAGAACCTCGTGAGCGGGAAGGCCGCGGGCGAGATCGACATGTTCGACCTGCTCGCGGCGGCGCTCCGCCAGCGCCCGCAGTACCTGATGGTCGGCGAGGTGCGCGGTGCGGAGGCGTTCATCGTCTTCCAGGCGATGGCGACCGGGAAGACCTGCTATACCACGTTCCACGCGGAGAGCGTGAGCGCGATGGTGCACCGGATGGAGAACCCGCCGATCACGCTCCCCCGCTCGCTCGTCTCCGCGCTCAACCTGGTCCTCCTCCAGCGGCAGGTGAAGGTCGGCACGAAGATGACCCGCCGCGTCCAGTCGCTCACCGAGATCGTCGGTCTGGACCCCGAGACGAACGAGCTGATCACGAACTCGGTCTACTCCTGGAACCCGGCGGACGACACGTTCCTCTACTCGGGTCACTCGTACATCTACGAGCGGGTCGCTCTGATGAAGAACCTCACGATGAAGGAGATGGAACGCGAGGTGCGCAACCGCGTCGAAATCCTCGACTTCATGATGGCGAAGGACGCGCAGGCGACGCGCCAGAAGCCGTACACGCACCGCGACGTCGGCCAGCTGGTCGCCTTCTACTACAAGGAGCCGCAGAAGGCGCTCGCGGAGGCGCGCGCCGAGCTCCAGCGCGTGAAGGCCGCGGCGGCGGCGGCCCCCCGCGCGTAAGCGAGCGCGGAAGGTCAGCCCTTTTCCGCCGGGACGCCTCCCTCGCGAGCGGAGGCGCGAACCTGTCGCTCTTCGACGAGGTTCCTATCGGCCGGGGCCGCTCCGTCCGCCTCTATTGCGAGGACGCCCTCTCAGGGCTCCGCCCCCGGCTCGGGAGCGTCAGGGCCGACGTGGTCGTCACGAGCCCGCCCTACAACCTCGGGGTCCGCTACACGACGTACCGGGACGACCGGCCCCGGGAGGAATACCTCCGCTGGACGGGCCGCGTGCGGGACGCGGTCCACGAGGTCCTGGCCGATCGGGGCTCCTTCTTCCTCAACGTCGGGGGACCTCCGTCCGACCCGTGGCTCCCGTGGGACGTCGCGCGAGAGGTCGCGCGGGGGTTCGTCCTCCAGAACGTCCTCCACTGGGTGAAGTCGATCGCCATCGACCGCGCCTCGGCGGGCCGAGCTGCCGGCCTCCCCCGCGACCTCGCGCTGGGCCACTACAAGCCGGTCCACTCGGCCCGGTACGTGCACGGCGCGCAGGAGTACGTCTTCCACTTCACGCGACGCGGGGACGTCCCCCTCGACCGGCTGGCGGTGGGAGTCCCGTACGGCGACAAGTCGAACGTGACGCGCTGGCGGAACGGGGGGGCCACGGACCGGCGGTGCCGGGGCAACACCTGGTTCCTCCCGTACCCGACGATCCGCGACCGGGCGCGCGACCGGCCCCACCCGGCGACGTTCCCGCCCGAGCTCCCCGAGTGGTGCGTTCGTCTCCACGGGGTCTCTCGCGCCCGCCTCGTGGTCGACCCGTTCGTCGGGATCGGAGCGAGCGCCGTCGCGGCGGTCCGGCTTGGGGTGTCGTTCGTCGGCTTCGACCTGGATGAGGGGTACTTGCGCGTCGCCGCGCAACGGGTACGTCGCGAGGTCGCGGACCGAGAGCGAGAGCCGAGGCGGACGGCCCCGAAGAGGAAGGGGCGGACTACTGCGGCGGCGGCTCGGGGGGCGGGGACTCTCCCGTAGCGGGGGGAGACCACTCGCGCATCGGCGTTCGCTTCACTCCGGCGGCGGCCGCCAGAGCGTTCTTCGTGCCCGTCTTTGCGGCCTTCCCCGCGGCGACGACCGCGTCCCGGGCCGCGCCCGCGGCGCGGACGGTCCCGGAGCCGATCGCGGCGCCCGCGTCGGAGAGGCGCTGGGGGATGCGCCGCATCTCGGCGTCCATCGCCTTGCCGAGGTTGGAAAGGTCGTCCTGGATCTCGAGGCCGAGGTACTTCGCTTCCTTCGCGGTCGCATTCCCGAACCGCTCGATCTTCCGGTCGAGGTCGGAGAACTCGCGCGCGAAGTCGCTGCCCAAGCCACCGGCCGCATGCCGCATCTCGACGAGGTGCGCCCGGAACTGGGCCTGTTGGCGGGGGTCGGACATGGTCGTTCGGTCGGTCAGCGTCGGGTCGGAAGATAAAGGTTGACGGGCATCCGCAACGCCGTCAACCGCCCATCCGACGGTCGGACTTGCGCCGACGCCCCCGGGGCCGGGGCGTGCCCTTGGGCGGCGCAGGCGGGGCCTCCGGAGCGGTGGTCGAGAGACGGCGCTCGGTCTCTTCGCCGTGCGCCCACCGCACCAAGAGCTCGACGCCGAGGTGCGCGGGGTCCGTCACGACCATCTCCCCGCGGAGGGTCCGGGCGATCGCCCGGGCGGCCGGCTCGTACTCCGGGTGCTCGGACTTGAGAAGAAGGACCGTGCTCTTGAGGGACGTGACGGTCGAAAGCTCGCGGGCGCGCTCGAGGGCGTGTTCCATGGCGACGTCGAGCTGTCCGCTGCGGACGCGGCCGTCGTCGTCGGTGTACGCCTCGGGAAGACCGTCCGTGAGGAGGTAGAGCTCCCGGCGGGTCGCACGGGAGGCACGCAGGAGCAAGTGCGCCGCCCGGAGCGCCTCCGCGGTGTTCGTGAAGGCACCGGCCCGGCACTCCCACAGCTCGACCAGGTCCAGAACCTGGACCTCGTTGTCGAACGCGAGCACGTCGATCGTGGCGTCGGAGTACCGGCGTCGGATGGCGACGTAAAGCGCGAGCAGGGCCTTCTTCGCCGCGTCGAGCTTCCCCTCCTCAGACATGCTCCCCGACCGGTCGAAGGCGAGGACGACGTGGACCCGCTCGCTCGTGATCTCTCGGAACACGTAGCTCGTCGATTCGTCGATGTGTTTCGAACCCGTGAAGCGGGCGGCGAGCAGAGAGCCCGGTACATCCAGGTGGGCGATCTCTTCCGGACGCTGGAGCCGCGCCTTCTCGTAGACGCCCGTCGACCCCCCTCCCCGGAGCGACATCCGCATGTCCCCGGGAAGGCGCTGGCTCTCCTCCTCGAGCAGGAGGCGGGCGAACCGCTCGACGAGGCCATAGGTGACGACCAGCTCGCCCCTGTGCTCGGCGACGAACCCCCGCTCCTTGAGCTCCCGCTCGACGCGGCGCTCCTCGGCCTGGCGGACCCGGGAGTCGGCCTGCGCCTCGGCCCGCCGCTGCGCCTCGGCACGCTCCTCCTCGAGGCGGCGTCGTTGGGCCTCCGCCTGGCGCCGCTTCTCCTCGGCCTCCTTCTCGATCCCGCGCTCGCGGGAGCGAAGGGCGCCCGTGACGCTGTTGGCGAGCTCTTGGCGCTCCGAGCCGGAGAGCTGGGCGAGCGCGTTCCCGAGCTCGGACGGACCGATCGATCGACCGTCCGCCGCCGCAGTGGCGAACGCCATGCGACGTCCGCGCGAGGGAGCAGGACGAGGGGTCCGGCGACGGGTGAAGAGCCCGCGGAGCCAGGCGAGAAAGCGGACGATGGCCGCCCGCAGGCGTCCAAAGAGCCCTGGGGGCGGAGGAGGGCGGTTCCACGAAGCGTCCGGGAGTAGGAGGGCGCTGCGGACGTCGTCCAGGAGGTCCGCGGGCGGCAGGCGCGACCAGTCGATCGCGCGAGCCGAGCGGAGCCGCTCCTCGAGCTCGGCGATCTGCTGGGCGACCTCGGCATCGGTGCGGTGGCGGACCTCGTCGAGCGTGAGGACCTGCTGGTCGTACTCCTCTACGATCCGCTCGACCCGTCGACGGCCCTGGCGGCGGAGGCGGTCCCGCAGTCGTTCGAGCCGCTCGCGGAGCTCGGCGTCCTGGGTCGAACGCTCCCGCAGGAGGCGACGGGCCCCCTCGACCCCTTCCTCGGCGAGCGCGCGGACGAGCGCCGCGGAGTCGACCGCGTCGAGCAGGTCGTCCGATACTACGTCGTCCGCGTACTCGGTGCAATCCGGGAGGCGGAAGGCGTCGCTAGAGGGGGTCGTCGTCGCCCTCGTCCTCCTTGCAGGAGAAGAGCGAGAACTCCTCGAGAAGGCGGAAGACGCTCGTCGCGGCGTCGGCGGGGGAGATCGTCGGGCCGGGCCGCTCGCGCTCCTCGACGTATCGGGCGAAGGTCCGGAATCGGGGGAAAAGCTCCGGGTTCGAAGCGAGCTGGGCCCGGAGGCCCGCGTCGTCCTTGAGCCGACGGCCCTCGCCGACCAACGCCTCGGCCTCGCCGGCGCTTTCCTTGAGCACCCCGCGGTAGAAACGGCACCAGTAGACGCCGGCGCTCCGCTTCAGGGACGCGGTGAGGTACTGCTCGACAAACTCCGCGACCCGTCGCTCGTTCTGACGGAACGAATCGCCACTGCGGGCCCGGATTCGTCCTCGCATCGCGTGGAGGAGACCGGCCTTCAGGTCGGCGCTGGCGGGAGGGACGCGCCCGGCGAGCGTGGCGACGGCGGCCGTGCGAGCGGCGACATCGATCAACGTCCGGTTCGAGCCGACCTCCCCGATGTCCGGGTTGTCCTCGCTCGTCTTCAACCGCCACGCCTCGATGACGCGCACCCCGGCGTCGATGAGGACCTCGGGCACGTACACGGAAGGGAGGTCGGTCCGCGCGAGGTTCACGATCTGCCGGTTATCCGCATGGCGGGCGTTGTAGCCGACGTGCAGGCTCGTGAGACGGTCGGAGAGCGGGTCGTTGATGTTGTCGAGGTCGGAGAGGTTCGAGGTACTGACCGCGACGAACGAGCCCGGGAAGCTCTCCCGGGATTTCGACGGCGTGACGGTCCCCTCCTGGAGCGCCTGGAGGAGCACGTTCTGCGTGCCGAGCGGTAGCTTCCCGATTTCGTCCACGAGCAGGAAGCCGCGGTTCGCCTGGAGGAGCTTTCCGGGCTCGAGGACGAGCGGGCTCATCGGGTCACCGATCTCCTCGAGCTTGCGCAGGTTGATGTTGCCCGTCAGGTGATCGGGGAACACCTCAGAGCTCCCCTGGAGCCGGGCGAACCCGAACCCTTCGCGCAGAAGGATGAACTCCGCGGGGATCTTCGCCGGGTCGACCGCGCCCGGGTCGAAACGGGCGGGGTCCCCACCGGCGGCGAACCGGCGGGTGCAGATCGGGCAGGGCGGGAACCGGGCGGCGGCCGCGCGGTCGATGAGCGAGAGCGGATGGTCGAGGACGGGGCAGCCCTCTACGACCCAGACTCCCTTCGGGAAGAGGTTCCAGAGCTCCTTCGCGAGGCTCGTCTTCCCCGCCCCGGACGGGCCGAAGAAGAGGAGGTGCGCGCCGGAGATGATCGAGGTGACCACGTCCTCGTAGGTGGGGTCGGTGAGCACCGTGCGCGGGAAGAGCGCCCTGAGGGCCTCGGAGCGGTCGAGCCCCTTCGCTCGAAGACCGTCGATGGTGCGCAGCACCTCGTCGCGGAACCGTTCGGCCGGGCTCTCGACCGGTACTCCGGCGGCCTTCAGGTCCGCGGCGGTCGCTCGGGTTCCGGGTTGCGCCGACGTTCGTGGCGTGGCCGCCATGGCGCGCGGAGTTGGGGTCGAGTTAATTAGTTTACCGAAACGCACGCCCTCCATGGTCGGACCGCTCCCGCCGGCGGCCGGGAGCGAGAGAACGGGCGCGGGCGCGACAGGGCGGCACTTTTAAGTAGCGTTCCCCGGTCCGCGCCCCCGCGAGCGATGGCCGAGAAGGAGTCCGGAGCGAAGAAGCCCGCCTTGGCCCGTACGGTCAAGGACAAGTGGCGCTCGAAGCACTGGTACAAGGTTCGCGCCCCCGGGCTCTTCCAGCACGTCGAGCTCGGCGAGACGGTGGCGACCGAGGCCGAGCAGCTCGTCGGTCGGACCCTCGAGGCCACGCTGCCCGAGCTCTCGGGGTCGGGGGACTCCGGGAAGGCCCACGTCAAGCTGCGCTTCCGCATCGAGCGGGTCTCAGGCGAAGGGATCGCCGAGGCGCGGTTCGTCGGGCACGACCTGACGAGCGACTACGTCCGGAGGCTCGCCCGCCGCAAGCGCTCGAAGATCGACCTTTCTCTCACCGTCACGACGAAGGACGGCGTGCAGATCATCCTCAAGCCCGTCGCCGTCGGCGAGCAGCGCCTCCAGACCCGACTGCGCGCCGAGCTCCGCCACAAGATGGTCCAGATTCTCCTTGAAGAGGCCCAGCTCCGCACCTCCCCCGAGTTCGTCCGGGAGATGATCCAGGGGGACCTTTCGAAGGTCCTCGCGCACGGGGTGAAGACCCTCTATCCGCTCAAGAAGATCGAGATCCGGCGCTCGGAGGTCCTCGGTCAGATATCGGAGGAGATTCCCGGGCCCGAGCCGACCGCGCTCTCCGAACCGTCGACGCCGCCCCCCGAAGAGGCTTCCGCCTCGGTGGCCGACGCGGGCGGCGGACCGGCGGCGTAGCCCCGAAGGGCGCGAGATGACGCGTCCGATCCCTGTCGGAGTGGCTCAGCCCGGTAGAGCACGGGACTCATAGCGGGACGCGTGCCGCGTCCCGGGAGACATCCTGGGGCCGGGGGTTCAAATCCCCCCTCCGACATTTTGCACCGATTTCTCGCCGAGAATTGGCGACATTTTGTCACTCGACTTTGAGATTTGAACCCTCGGGGGGTTCAAATCTGTCTTCCGGAAAGGAATAGCCTGATTGGGGCCC
>JBKQMS010000007.1:0-41319 GCA_052326485.1 Thermoplasmata archaeon
GAAGACGACCTCCACGGTTTCCCGGTGCACAAACTGGGTCAGGGCCTTGTCGAACCGCTTCCGCCCGATGTAGCACCAGGGGCAGATGACGTCGGTCCAAACCTCGACCTTCATCGACCGGGGCGATTGCCCAGGGTCGGATAACGGAGCCCGAGGATTTGGAGAACAGTCTCCCAGAACCTACGGGAACGCCGGGTTCGCGGCCCCCCCGGGGCGACGCGATTCCGTCGGGATAGGTGGGACGGTGGCGACGGTCACATCCACGGGAATGTGGGCCATCTCGAACAGAACCCCCATCGGACAGGTCTTCAGCGTAAGGCGCAGGACAGTCTCCACCTCTTCCTTCGACGCCTTGGTTTCTACCTCGAGCCTTCCGTGGACTCTCTGGATGGTCGGAGCGCCGGAGGGTCGCTCGGCGGTCAACGATACGGTGAGACCCGTGAACGGAAGCCTCCGCTTTCGCGCGACGACGGCGAAGATCGTGCTGATGCATCCGGCCAAAGAGAGAACACCGAGTTCGAGAGCGGAGGTGCCGACGTTCTTTCCCCCTTCATCGGCCGGCAGGTCGACCGTGACGGTGTGACCTCGGCCGTCTTCGAGTAGGGTTTCGAACCCCTCTTTCCACACTCCTCGCGCGTCCATGGATCGTCGGAATGATGGAGCAGCGGTGAGCCTAAGACGCAACAGTCAACCCGGTTCAACCCTCGGAGACCCGGCGCACCCCGAGGCAGACGGGAACCCGTTACGGTCGTTCCTCGGGCGGACGCAGTTTCCGGAACCGGCCATAGACGGCGGCGTCGTAACCAATCTTCACGCACCCGGCGAGCGCGAACGGCGCGGCCACCCACGGCCCACCCGCCGAGAGGAACGCCCCCGTGACCGGTGCGCCGAAAGCCTGACAACTGCGGGCCGCGGTCGTGTAACCCGCGGCCGCCGCGCGGTCCTCAGCGGGCACGACCGCTTGTGTGTAGGACTGGCGCGTGGGAACGTCCATCTGGGAAAGGGTAGCCCGCGCCACCCAGAGGACCGACGCGATCAGGAAGGAGGGAGCCACCACGACGAGGATGAGGAACACGTTCGATGGGATGTGGGTGAAGACCATGGTGTTGACGAGACCGAACCGTCGGGCCAACGGCGCAGCCAAGACCAGAGAAAGCCCGGCGGCCATGTTGCTCAGGAAGAAGACGAAGCCGAGAAGGTCGACTCCCGGGTGGAATTGGGCGGAGAAGTAGTAGACGACAAGGCTGTTCACGATGAGCCCGCCGGCGAAGGCGTCGACCGAAAACAGGGCCGAGAGCGAGTAGACGACCGGCCGGCTTGGCGGGGAGAGCGGAGAGGGTCGTTCTCCCGCCGCCCGACGGTCGACCTCGCTCGAGAGACTTCGATAGGCGGGGACGAGGACAAGACCCAGAAGACCGTAGAAGAGCAGCGTTGCATCGTGAGGGCCCGCCGGAAAGCCCGGGAACGTGGGACCGCCCACCGCATTGAGCGGCCCGGCGGCGAGAGCTCCCAGCGCGACGCCCACATACCCCAGCAGGTTGTAGACCGCGTAGGTCCGGGTTCTAACACGATCCGCGGTCGTTCCCGCGAGGGCGGCCTGCTCGAGCGCCCCGAGAGGGCTCACGTCGGCCCCTCCGGCGACGATTCCCCCTAGGAGAAGGGCTGCCAGGAGAACGGCCGGGTTCCCGAGGTCGACCCACAGGAGGAAACCTCCCAGGGCAAGCGCCCCGGCCGACAACGCGAACACCGACCGACGACGCCAGCGAAGCTCGATGCGGGGTACTGCGATGGCCCAGGCTGCGGCCCCTCCCAGGGCCAACCCGAGAAGGATGCCGATGGCGAGCGAGGAGTAGCCCGCCCCTGAAAGATCGAGCGCGATGACGATCGAAAGGGCGCCGGCCCCGAACCCCCGGGCCGTTCGGGTCCCCATCAGCAGGATGCGATCAACGGGGGTCGACGACGGCCTCGAACTCGCGGGAGGGTCCCCGGTCCTCGGTCCCGACATCTGCTCCTGTGGTTCCCGACCGAAATCTCCGACCGATCGCGCGACGGAGATCCCGTCCGCTAGGCTGAGGGTCCCCCGCCGGTGTGCTCGAGCTGTCCGCCCTGCTCGACCTTCCACCTGCAGTAGGCGTAGAGGGCATCGTAGAGAGGGAACTGAAGGCGCTGGTTCTCGAGGTCGTCCCGTGCCAGCATGCGGAACCCGGTCGCGGCGGCTTCGAGCCCGGCCGCTTCGGGTTCCCGGCCGGAGCCGCCATCGGCCACCCGCACGATCTTCGCGAGCTCGAGCAGGGCCGGGTCCGTGAGTCGGTATTTTCGGATGATTGCGTCAAAGCTCACGTACTCTTTCCCCCCCTCCTCGTAGTGGTGGAGCTCCGCCCCAGGTGCATCGAACGGGATGGCTCCCTCCCGCTCGGCCACCTCTCGTACCTTCTCCTTCGGGACGTAGAGGAATTCCGCCCGGGCGTCGATGAACTTTCGGATGAGCCACGGGCAGGCGATCCGGTCCACTCTTGCTTTCTCTCGGGTCACCCACTTCATTATCTGCCCCCGGCGGGGCGGACCGCATAGCGGCTCATGAGGGTGGCACCGATGGGGTTTTCGTGCGGCAAGGACGGTCTCGGGGTCATTCGGAAGGCGGATTGGAACCGGTCGTGCCCGGGAACGCCGCGGAAGCAAGCGCTTTGCGGGTTTCCCATTCTTCGGGAAGGACGCGATGACGTCGAAACGGTACCACCTTCGCGCTGAGGTCAGTACGGACAATTCCGTCGCCGTGAAGCCTGTCCTCGAACGGATGATCACCCGGGGATCGGTGACGGGGGGCGAGAAGGAAGGCGAGTTTCGGATCCAGGCCGAGATGAAGGGCTCGAGCGCGCGGGAACTGAACCGCCACCTCCTTTCCGAACTGCGCCGGGCTGAGAAGAAGACACGGCTTCGTGCGGAGTGGACCTGCGAGGGGATCACCGAGCGGTTCTTCGACTACGTTCCGAAGGGAACGCGGAGCGCGTAGATCGTGACTTCCAGCGCAATCGGCCCCTCGGAGACCCTCGTACCGGGACGGTCGTTGGGCGAAGCCTCGGGGAAGCGGTCGTTATGGCCCTCGCGGCGCCCCCGCGCCCCACGCTCCGGTGAGGACGAGAAGCGGCGAGCCAGCCGCCGTGCCAATATCGGGCGGGCGACCCAGGTCTTCCTCGGCCTGTTCTCAGTGGCGTTCGCGGTCGTCGTCCTCGCCACGCTCGAGTACTCCATCAAGGGCCTCGACCTCCTCCTCGCGGAAGCCGTGGTCCTGGTTTCCGGCCAGACGATCTTGGCCGGAGGCCGATTGCTATCCGAGAACTGGTTTCAGCTTCGGGCTCCGCACTTCCGGTGGCGGGCTATCGGGTCGTGGGGGATCCTCGGGCTGGGCGTGTTCGCGCTCGGTCTGGCGGCGTTCGCCGTCCTCGACCCGAACCTCGCGGCCACGGCGGGAACGTTCGTACTCGCCATCGCGCTGGTCCTGATGGGATTCGGTCGACTCTTCCAGGCCGGCGGGGTGGCCGTCCCCCTGTGGCTGCGCGGTTCGATGGCCAGCACCGGAGCGCTCATCGTCCTGCTGGTCGTGGTCTGCGTCGCCTTCGAGGGGCTCGCCCTCGCCAGCTTTGCGATCCTGGTCGGCATCATCCTGCTCGTCACCGGCATCGAGACGGTGGTCACGGGGCTCCATCCGACCGACCCACGCCAGTTCGTGCTGCTGAAGCTGATCCTCTTCTCGGCGTTCTACGGCCTGATCCTCATCAATTGGATCGACCTGTTCGCAAAGCAAGCCCCGGCCTACGGGATCTGGCTGATCCTCACGTACATGTCGCCGTTCCTGGTTGTGATCGTGTTCGAGGGGTGGAGGTCGTGGCCCCTCGCGACGAGCCTCGGACTGCTCGTCTCCCTCATGAACGACCTCGGGTACTACTTTGTCGGGAACCTTCTCTTCGGCTTCCACGTGAACCTGGGCCCCTGGATCCTCGGCCAGCTCGGCTTCCGCGGGAACCAATTCGTGACCTACTTCAACGCCGGCAACTGGGGCCTGAGTGTCAGCTCCTGGATGATGGGCCTCTCGATCTACCTTCGGGCCGCCGTGGTCGGCGTGATCCTGTACTATTGGTGGCAGCACCCGGGGGAGATCGTCGCACGGACCGGCCTCTCGGCACCCGGTTTCCCTTCCTAGACTGCCTTTCCGGACGAAGGACACCTGGCCGAGCGAAGCTCCGGAGCGCATGAAGGCCTGGACTCTGGCGCAGCAGGTTCGGGCTCGGACGGGAGATCGGTCCGAGGACCCTGAAGCGGTGGGCAGAGTATCGGTCGGTGAATTAATGCGGCGGAGCGCCGGTCCCCGCTCCCGTGACCGCACGCTTCTGCTCGTTCTGTGGTCAGCCGCTCGTCCCGGGAGGTGTGTTCTGCCCTGCCTGCGGGGCCACCGTGGTGGGGAGCGCCATGCCCGGCAGCCCGAAGATTCCGCCGTCGTCGGTTCCATGGGTCACGCCTATCCTGCAGAACCAGCCCCCACCGCCGCTCCCTACCGGAGGAAGCTATGAAAACCGAGCGTCGGATCTGACCGCGCTCTCCCACGTCATTATCGCTGCAATCCTGAACCTGGCCGGCGTGGTGATCGGTCTAGTGGCGCTGTTCGGCACCAGCGCGTCCCAGCTCTTCACGGTCACCACCAATTCCTCCGGGACCGCCACCTTCAGCGCGAACCAATCGAACCTTTCGGTCTTCATCGTCGTGGTCGCGGTCGCCGTCATCCTCACTTTCCTAGAGTTGATCTTCTTCCGGCTCGCGTTCGTCGACCTTGGGCAATTCGATTCTCGGTTCTCCACGCCTGGGACCCTGGTCCTGCTCATCCTGGTGGCCCTTCCGATCCTCCTGCTCGCGCTCTTCGGCCTCGTCTACGCGCTGGAGCAGGCGATCACGTGCGCCGGGTCGGGAAATCCCATCACGTCGGCCTGCCTCAACGTGGGGACCTTGCTGGGGATCGTCGCGGTCATGGGTATCACTGCGATCATCATCCTCGTCGGGTACATCGGTCTCCTGATCGGGATCTGGCGGCTCGGGAGTCGTTACTCCTCGGACGGGTTCAAGGTGGGCGCCGTCCTTCTGATCTTCCCGGTTCTGAGCGTCGCGGGCGCCATCCTGATCCTCGTCTCCGCGCGCAATGCTCGCGCGCGAATCGAGATGGCCGGGGTTTCCCCCAACTTGGGTTAATCGCCCTCTCAAACGAGTCGGGTGGCGCCGCGTGCCGCACACTGACGGTCGCCGAGGTCCCAGCGCCCGAGCTCGTAGGTAGAATCGAGGGTCTACCTGAAGGCGCCGGCGCCGTTTGCGGAGGGCCAGCAGTCGAACTAATGCGGAAGGGGGCCCGTCCCGTCGCGTGATCGCACGCTTCTGCCCGTTCTGCGGTCAATCGCTCCTCCCGAAAGCCACGGTTTGCACGTCGTGTGGGGCCAGCTTGGTGGGGCTGGCCGCTCAGGGTGGGGGCCCAGGAACTCTGCCACCGTCCGCTACACAGGAGGTCGCCCCGGTCCGACAGATCCAGCCTCCCCCTTCGTTCCCCCGAGAAAGGCTCTCCGACGGCGACGTGGCCGACCAGTACGCGCTCACCCGCGTCAACACGGCCGCGATCATTGGCTTAGTCGGGGTGCTGGTCGGGCTCGCCGCGCTCGTCCCCCTCCCCAGCGCGTCGCTCGGTGAGCTCGGCTTCTTGACCGTGGTCACCGTCGTTCTTGCGCTCCTGGAACTCGTCGCGTTCCGGCGGGCGTTCACCACCCTCGCATTCCACGATCCTCGTTTCTCGAACCCCGCCCGGTACGTCCAGCTTCTCCTGGTGCTCGTCCCGGTCTTGCTAGTCACCTTCCTTGCCTTCCTCTGGATGATCTCCCAGGCCGGCCCCTGTCTCGGGTGGTACGGCGCCCTGCCGAACTGCGTCAACTTCGGGACCGCCGCGATCTTTGGTGCGACCTTCGGGATCTTGGGGGTCATTACCGTCATCGGGTTTCTCGGTCTCCTGATAGGGATCTGGCGGCTCGGGACGCGCTACAATTCGGCCACGTTCAAGGTGGCGGCGGTCCTCTTTCCCTTCCCACTGCTGAACGTCGTGGCCATGATCCTGCTCCTCCTCTCCGCGACCGCGACGCGCGCGAGGATCGCACGGGAAGCGTCCGCCCTGACCGAGGGGTGAGCCACGGGCCCGAGGGGATTCGAACCCCTGACCTTGCGGTTAAGAGCCGCCTGCTCTACCGAGCTGAGCTACGGGCCCAAAGATAGGGCGGCCGACGAGAACGCGGGAGATAAAGTCTCGTGGCCGAGGGTTCTCTCGGGGGCGGCTCGTCTCCTCGACTTATGTAGGCGCGGGGGGTCGACGCTGGGTCACTATGCGGCTTGCTTCCGTCCGGCTGGATGAGGTCGAGCTGCCGCTCGTCGAACCGTTCGAGACGAGCTTTGGGGTCGAACATCAACGTCGGTTCTTGCTCGTTCGGGCGGAGACGAAGGACGGGGAGGTCGGCTGGGGAGAGTGCGCCGCCGCTGCCGACCCCCTCTACTCATCGGAGAGCGTGGCCACCGCCCGATGGATGATCGCCGAGCGCCTGGTCCCCCTCCTGTTCCGGCTGCGCGACCCGACGCCCGATGCGTTCTCCCGCGCGGCCGCCCGGTTCCGAGGTCATCGGATGGCGAAGGCGGCCTTAGAGACCGCCCTGTGGGACCTCCGCGCCCGAGGCCAGGGTCGTTCCCTGGCCAGGGCCCTCGGTGGCCATCGGAAGCGCATCCATGTGGGAGTGAGCGTCGGGATCCAGCCGACCATATCGCAGCTCGTCGACCGCGTGGGACGGTACCTCGAAGCCGGGTATGGCCGGGTCAAGCTGAAGGTTCGTCCCGGGTGGGACTCGCGACCCGTCCGCGCCGTCCGCAAGGAGTACCCGGACCTGGAGCTGTGGGTCGATGCGAACCAAGCGTATCCCCCCCCAGCGGCGGGCCGCATCCGTGCCTGGGCGGAGACGTACGGGGTCGCGCAGGTCGAACAGCCGTTCGCGGAGCGGGCCATTCGTGCGCACGCCGAGCTCGCGCGCGGCGCCCCTTTCCGTGTCTGCCTCGACGAATCGGTCGTGGATGCCGCGTCGCTCGAGGACGCCCTTGATGCGCGGGCCGTGACGAGCCTCAACGTGAAGGTCGCCCGGGTCGGGGGGCTGGGGGTCGGACACGCCCTCGCCCGGCGGGCCGCTCGGAACCAGGTGCCGTCCTGGGTGGGAGGGATGCTCGAGTCGGGGGTCGGGCGAGCGCATAACGTCGCGCTCGCTGCCACGCCTCCGTTCGTTCTCTCTTCGGACCTCTCCGCAAGCGACCGGTACTATCGGGAGGACATCACCGACCCTCCATTCGTCCTCGGACCCGGGAGCACCCTCGAGGTCCCTCACGGGCCGGGGATCGGGGTCGAGGTCGTCGAGCGGACCCTGCGCAAGCACCGCCGAGCGTCCCGAACCTTCCGCCCGTAGGTCGGGGGGGGCAGTCCGTTCCGGGCTATCGGATTCGTTCGAGCGCCGCCCCGACCATCAGGGGGAAGAGGACCGTTACGTCGCCCGTCACATTCGTGTGCCGGGCCGTCGCCTTCACCTTGCCCCAGGAGACCGCTTCCCGGGTCCGGGCGCCGGAGAGGCTCCCGTCCCATTCGACCGCGGTCGTGATGTACAGCGCCGCGTCGAGGCCGCTTCGGAACTGGTTCCACCAGATCGTGTGGTGCTTCGAGATCCCGCCCCCTAGGATCACCGCACCGGCCCGCTTCGCCTCGAAGACGAGGTCGGAGAGGAGCTGCTCGTCGCTGAGGAGGTCGAAGGAGAGCCCGCGGTGGTCCTGCCAGTAGAGCCACACCTGAGAGCCGACGGCCCCGTCCGTGATCCCGGGGACGATGACCGGGACCTTTCGTTCGAACGCGGCGCGAAGGATGCTCGAATGCTCCTTCGCGGGGATCGCCTCTCCGATCGCAGCGGAGAGCGCCCGCGTCGAGAGGGCCCGCGTACCGCCCTTCCAGAGCCGGTCTAGGATTCCGCGCATCTTCTGTTCGACGATGGCGCCGTAGTTCGCTTCGGGGATGATGAGGTTCCCGAGCCGGTAGACGTGCCGGCGGTGGAGGGCCGCGTCGTCGAGATCCCAGCCCCCGTGAAAGTACGGGCGGAACGACCGGGCCAAGTCGTGGTCGAGCGTCCCGCAAGTCGTGATGATCGCGTCGACGTATCCCTCCCGCACGAGGGTCGCGAGGACCCCCCGGGTCCCCGTCGAGACGATGTCCGCGGGGAAGGACAGGAAGACGGTCATGTCGCGGTCGGAGAGAATCCGGGCGAGGATGTCGACCCCCGTGGCGACCTCCTTCGCGCTGAACCCTCCGCCGGCCTCGAGCCGACGGATGAGCGTGTCGAGCGACGGCGCGTCGTCGATCCGAACGTCCTCTACCTTGCGCGGCACGTCCGGGGGGAGTCGAGCCGGGTTAAAGCCCTCCGGTCAAACCCAGGGTCAACGAGTGGAACAGAAGGATGTAGACGACGGCGTAGCCGAGGAGCGCGCCGCCGTTCAGGAACGGCAACCCCGCCTGCGGGTTCCCCCGAAGAACGACCCGCATCAGGACCGCGTAGCCCACGAGGGAGCCGACCAGGGCCCCGAGCGCCGCCCAGAGGTTCGCGCCGATTCCGAGGAAGCCATGGGCCGTAGGGAGCCAAACGAACGCGGAGACGATGAGCGCGCCGGGAAAGACCACGTCCCCGAGGCCCATGAACAGCGCGGCGCGCTCCTCGGTCGGCTGCCCCCGCTGCTCGGCAGGCGTCGGCGCGCTCGGGTAGTCGTAGCCGGGCGAATCCGGCATGACCATGAGGATGGGAAGGTGCATGTCGACCACCACGTCGGCGAGGGAGACCATGTGCTTCGTC
Organism: Thermoplasmata archaeon; assembly: GCA_052326485.1. Lineage (GTDB taxonomy): Archaea > Thermoplasmatota > Thermoplasmata > Lutacidiplasmatales > UBA184 > Lutacidiplasma. The sequence goes on from JBKQMS010000007.1 coordinate 8,940, forward strand.
CGGTAGACCGCGATCGCGTCGTACACCATGAGGGCGATCAGCAGGATGAACACCGGGAGAATCCCGAAGGAGATCCCCAGGATCGCGATGAGCGAGCCCGCGGCGAGGAAGCCCGCAAGGTCCACGATGTACCACTGGGGCTCGACGAGGAGCGCGAAGTAGAGCCCCGCGCTAACGATCGCGGCGAAGACGAGTGCGGGATTGAACGTGAGCTCGGCCGCGTACGGCGGCGGCAGGATGAGCCCCGGCGGGAAGATCGAGAACGTCGCGAAGAGCGTGATGTAGAGCGAGCCCGCGATGGCGAGCAGGATGAAGTGGCGCAGCGCGGTGACGCCCCCGCTCCGGCGCGCGAAGAAGAGAATGAAGAGCGGCGCGATGATGATGACCGCGAGGAGCAGGATCGGGGCCGTCGGGCTCTGGGCGTTGGACGTGGAGGTGAACCCCTCCGAACGGAACGGCGCGGAGAGCGCAAGCCCGACCACCTGGGCCCCGATGTAGAGGCCGAGGAGGCCCATCCAGCGGAGGCTCCGCATGGTCCGCTACGGTTCGACGACGGCGTACGCGTTGTTACCGAGGACCTTCGTGACCTTCGCGTTGATCGTCATGCCGCGCTGGTTGGCGCCCGTGACGAAGATCACGAACCCTTCCTTCTTCGCTACCCCGTCGCCGCGGCGGCCGACGTCCTCGATCGTGAGGCGATAGACCTCGCCGACCACGACCGGGGTCTTCGGCTTCTCGGGCGTGACCACTTTACGGACCGTGACGGGGCGCTGGGCGCCGCACGCCTCGCAGATGAGGAGCGTGAACCGACCTTCCTTCTGGAGGTGGGTGTCGGGTCGCTTACACTCCGAGCAGATCACGTACTTCACCGTGTAATCGCGCAGACGCTGGCCGATCTGGTCCTTCGTGAGACGCGACTTCAAAACGCCGCGCGGAAGGTCGAGGACCCCGGGACAGCCGAACTCCTTCGCGAGGAACCCGATGACGTGGGCGGGCTCGCGCCGCAGGACCCCGCTGATCTCCTGGAGGTTGCGGATGACGGTGTTCTTCCCATCGGTCATCACGTCCGGCTCGGGCACCTGGAAGCGCTCGCCGCCGGTACGGATGGGCGGGAGCTTCTCGTGCGCGCGAGCGAGGAGGGCCTGGTACGACTCCATCGGAGGGGCCGGGGACCGAGAGACGGGGTAAAAGGCTATCCGGTCACGGGGAGGCCCGGGGGAACCCACCGAGCGCGTCCAGGACGCGGGCGAGGTTCCGTTCGGTGACGACGGCGGTCGCGGCGTTTCGCACCGTGTCGTCCTCGGGTCGGAAGGCGACCCCGACGCGACTGCGGCGGAAGAGGCCCACGTCGATCTCGGAGTTCCCCACGGACGCCGTCTCCTCGGGGGTCACGCCCAGTTGGCGTTGGAGCTGGGCGAGGACGCCCTCCTTCCCGTGAATCGGGACGCGGACGATCCCCTCGCCTGTGAGGCGACCCTCCGCGTTCACCCGGACCCCGTTCGCGAGCACCACCTCGATCCCGAGCTCGCGCCCGATGCGGCGGGCGAGTAGGTCGAGCCCCCCACTGACGATCGCCGTGCGCGCCCCGAGGGCGTGAATCCCGCGGATCAGCTCGGCGGCCCCGGGCATGAGCGGGACCGGCGCGAGGATCCGTTCGAGGTCGTCCACCGTGAGCTCGGGGGCATGGCGCCACCAGACGCGGATGTCCATGCGGATGAACTCCTCGTCGTCGATCTCGTTCGCGAGGAAGCGACGCAGGCCCTCGTCGTTGTGGTCGTCGAAGTGGTCGTGGATGACCCGCCAGGAGCTCGCCACGTCGACGAGCGTCCCGTCCATGTCGAGCGCGACGAGCCTAAGCACGATCCCCCCGCGCGATGCGGTCGGCCCGATCGAGGACGCGGTCGGGGGGACGGACCGCCCACGCGGCCAGGTTGGAGTCGATCTGCTCGGGCCGGCTGGCGCCGAAGACCGGGGCAGCGCCCATCTTCCGCAGCCAGTGGAGCGCGATCGAGCCGAGGGGAACGTGCGCGTCGGACGCGAGGTCCCGCAACGCCCGCCCCCGCTCGAGGATCTCGGGAAGGATGTCCGGTTCGAACAGGCGATGCGCGAATTGGCGGACCTCCCGCGGGACCGTCTTGCCGTCCAGGTAGCGTCCATGCAGGAGGCCCCGGGCGAGCGGAGTGTACGCCTCGATGAGGATCCCGTGCGAGCGGCAGTACTCCCGCACCGGGTCGACGTCGTCCCGAAGGAACAGGTTGTAGCGCAGCTGGTTGACGACGATCTTCGCCTCGGAAAGGTGGCGGGCCGCCTCCTCGAGCTCCTCGACCGAGAAGTTCGAGACGCCGATCGCGCCGACCTTGCCCTCCTTCCAGAGTGCCTCGAGGGCCCCCATCGTCTCGGCAAGAGGGACGTGCGCTTCGGGAGCGTGGATGAGGTAGAGGTCGACCGAGCGGCGGGCCAGCTTTTCGAGACTTCCGATCAGGGCGGCCCGGACCTGGTTCGCCCGGAGGTGCTCCCAGGAGACCTTGGTCGCCACGTAGGCGTCCGGAGCCGCGCCCGGGACGCGCGCGAGCACCTCCCCGAGCACCCGCTCGGAGCGGCCGTTGCCGTAGACCTCGGCGGTGTCGAACCAGCGGATCCCGCGTTCGTAGGCGCGCCCGACCGTCGCCTTCGTACGGGCCTCGTCCTCGGTCTTCCAGCGGCCGAGCGCCCAGAGGCCGAGCCCGAGCGCCGGGTGGGGGCGGGCTCCGCCGGGAAGCTCGACCGTCTCGATCGTGACGGTCGGCGGTCGCGTCGGCGCGGGGGCGGTCCGCTTCTTCGTCGCCGGCTTCGTCGGGCGCGACCGATGCGTCGGGCGTGAGGGAGGGGTCATGGAGATGCCACGGACGACGCGCCGTCCTCCTTCAAATGCTCGTCGATGCGCCGGACCCGTTCCGCGAGCTCCGTCGCCTTTGCCTCGGCCTCCCGCACGACCTCGGGGGGCGCCCGGTCTCGGAACCCGGGGTCCGCGAGCCGGGCCCGGGTCTTCTCGAGGAGGGCGAACAGTTTCTCTCGCTCCTTGAGCAGAGCCTCCGCGGTCGCTCCCGAGGCTACCGGCCGCTCCAGGAAGCACTCGCCGAACGCGGCGACCCGCCGCCCGGTCCCCGGGGGTACCTCGTTCCCCGGGCCGAGGAGCTCGAGCGAGCGGAGGCGGACGAGGCGCTCCACCGTGCTTCGCTCGGAGGCGAGGATACGAGCGACCTCAGGACCGCTCGGGCGGACCCACGCCTTCGGGGTCGCGGTGACGGGGACCTTCTCCTCCGAGCGCAGGTTGCGGAGAAGGCGGACCGTCTCGAGAACGGGCTCCATCTCGACCTCGGCCGCGGGGTCGGAGGGAGCCTCGTCCGCTCGGGGCCAGGCCGAGGCCGCGAGGAGGGCATCGGGATGCGGAAGCGCGTGCCAGAGCTCTTCCGTCACGTGCGGAACGAACGGGTGGAGGAGGCGGAGCGAGCGCTCCACGACGAACAGGAGCGTCTCGCGCGCCTCCCGCTGGGCCGGCTCGCCACGGCGGCCGAGGAGTTTCTCCTTCGCGATCTCGACGTACCGGTCGGCGAGGTCGTGCCAGAGGAAGTCGTAGAGCGTCGTGGCGGCCTGGGTGGGCCGGAACTCGGCGAGCGCACGGTCGACCTCCTCCACGGCGCGGTGGTACCGGGAGAGCACCCACCGGTTCTCGAGGGCGCTCGAGGCGGAGAGGGTCGGCGGCCCCGAGGGCGGGAGCGTCCCGGGAGGCACGAACGAGAGGCTGAACCGAACCAGGTTCCAGACCTTCGTGAGGAAGTTCCTTCCCCCGTCGAGGGCCGCCGGGCCGAACGGCCCGTCCTCGTCGGTGGGGTTCGGGAAGACGAGCGCGAATCGCAGCGCGTCCGCCCCGCGCTCGCGGATGAGATCGAGCGGGTCCGGGGAGTTCCCGAGGTGCTTCGACATGCGCCGCCCCTGCTCGTCACGGATCATACCGGTGAAGTAGACGTCCGAGAACGGCCGGGCGTTGCGGAAGTAGTAGCCGGCCATCATCATCCGGGCGACCCAGAAGAACATGATGTCGCGACCGGTCACGAGGACGTTCGTCGGGTAGTAGTGGTCGAGGTCGGCGGTCCGCTCCGGCCAGCCGAGGGCGAGGAACGGCCAGAGCCACGACGTGAACCACGTGTCGAGGACGTCCGGGTCCGGCGATAGATCCGCGGAGCCACACTGTCCGCAGACGGTCGGCGCCTCGACCGTGACGAGCTCCCGCTGGCAGGTCCGACAGCGGTAGACGGGGATAGAATGCCCCCACAGCACTTGGCGCGAGATGCACCAATCTTGGATCTCCTCCATCCAACGGAAGAACGAGCGCTCCCAGCGGGCCGGGTGGATCCGGATCTCGCCCCGCCGGACCGCCTCCACCACGGGGGTGGCGAGGGAGCGCATCCGGACGAACCATTGGGTCGAAAGACGAGGCTCGACCACCGCCTCGGAGCGCTCGGACCTCGCGACCGAGTGGCGGTACGGCTGGCGGCGGAGCAACAGTCCCGCCCGTTCGAGGGCCTCGAGCACCTTCGCGCGGGCGTCGTCCCGGTCCATTCCACGATACTCGGGAGGGACCCAGTCGCCGACGAGCCGGCCTGTTTCGTCGAGGATGTCGGGGGGCATGGTAAGGCCCGGGTGGCGGAGGAAGACCTCGTAGTCGACCGGGTCGTGCCGCGGGGTCACCTTGAGCGCACCGGCACCGAACGCGGGGTCGATTACCGGGTCCGTGATGATCGGCACCTTCCGGTCGGTGAGCGGGACGGTGACCTCACGCCCGACGAGCGAGCGATACCGTTCGTCGTCAGGGTGGACGGCGATCGCCACGTCACCGAAGATCGTCTCCGCCCGGACCGTGGCGACCTCGAGCCCACCGGGGCTTCCGTCGGCCCATGGGTACCGGAGGTAGTCCAGCGACCCCTCCTCCTCGGCGTGGGCCACCTCGAGGTCGCTGATGGCCGTCCGGAGCTTCGGGTCCCAGTTGATCATGCGCTCGCCGCGGTACACGAGGCCGTCCGTGTGGAGGCGGACGAACACCTCCCGAGTCGCCCGGACGCTCCCCGGGTCCATCGTGTACCGGTAGCGGCTCCAATCGACCGAGAAGCCGCCGGCCCGGGTCTGCTCGCGGATCCGATTCTCGTGCTCCTGCTTCCAGACCTCGACCTCGTGAAGGGCCTCTTCTCTCGGGAGCTCCTCGAGGCGGACCCCCTGCTTCTGGAGGCGGCGGCGAACCTCGACCTGCGTCGCGAGACCGGCGTGGTCGAGGCCGGGGACCCAAAGCGTGGCATCGCCGCGCATCCGGTGGTGGCGGACCAGGATGTCCATCACCGTGTCCCCGAGCATGTGGCCGATGGTGAGCGCCCCCGTCACGTTCGGCGGGGGAAGGACGATCGAGTAGGTGGGGCCCTTGGGCCGGTCCGGGCCCCGCGCGACCCCCTGCGCGTCCCACTCCTTCTGCCAGCGCGCCTCGATCTCCCTCGGCTCGAAGCGCGGGGGCAACGCCGGGGCGCTCAGGAGGCTCCCCTCCCGAAGGCGACCGGCGCTGCGAGCGCGAGCTCCGTGACCGCCACGAGCGCCATGATCCCGAGACCGAGGTCCGTGCCCCACGACCGGGTCAGGTCAAAGAGGAGCGGGGGGAGCCCGGCGATGATGAGACCGGGGATGGAGATGGCGACCGCGAACCAGGCCCCCGCGTACAGGTTGGTGATCGCGAGCCCCCTTCGCCGGGCCCAGCGGAAGAGAAACCCGAGCTCGAAGAACGCCGCCCCCAGGACCGCCGGGAGTTCCGCGAGAACGAACGCGACGAACGTGAACGGCTCGAAGAAGCGGAGGAGCGTGAACCCGACGATGAGGGTGGCCGCGACCAGATACATGAGGCTAATCAGGGCCACCTTCCCGAGGATGGTCGACCGATTCGAGAGCGGGAGGCTCCGACCGTAGGAGTACGCGACCACTTCAATCGCGAAGAACGCCGGGCCAAAGAAGGTTGCGAGGAGCGCCGCTGTGGTCACGGCACCGAGGGCGAGCGAAGCGGCAGCCGGGTTCTGCGCCGGGGTCGCGTACGTGAGGAGCCCAAGCGCCCCCGCGTCCAGTATCGGCAGTAGGATCAAGAACGCATAGCCGGGGGTCCGGCTCGCGATGCGGAGGTCCTTCACCAGGACCGCCCGCGCACGGCCCGTGGGGCGAAGTGTGGTCGACGCGGTCGGCAGGTGAGCGGGGGTCTGTACGGGCAGAAAGAGGAGGGTCCGGACCGACCCGGCGAGCCAGACGACCGACCAGACGGCGAGCGCGACGTAGAACGCGGCGGCTACCCCGAGGACCAGGTCGACCGTGGGGGAGAGGATCGCGATCGATGCGGTCCCGCCGGCGACGATCGCCGGAAGGACCGCGAAGGAGAATGGGAACGCGGCGACGAGGAAGGCGCTGTTGAGGGAAGGACCCTGGGCGGCGAGTACGGCGAGGGCACGGAAGAACGCGGGGGCCGCGGTGATGAACGCGAACATCGCGAACGCCGGGACCAGCCAGAGCACCAGGTACGCCCATCGAACGACGGCGCGACCACCGCCGCCGCGCGAACCCTGCACCCGGCGGAGGAAGAACCGACCGGTCAGGAGGGCGAGCGCGAGCGCGTAAAGTACCGCGACGACGGCGCCGGGCAACACGGCCAGCCCGGCGAGCGGTCCGAGAGCGGCGCCGACCGCGAGGGGGGTCAGGATGAGGATCGTGAGGGCGGGGAGGTCGAAGAGGCGCAGGTAGAGGATACCGGCGACCCGCCGAAAGGTCCGGGGGTCGATGGGAAGCGGTTCCAGCACCGGGAGGACGCCCGAGGAGATCAGCGTCGGGACCACTTGGACCCCGGTCCACCACAGGAGCGCGATGTCGAGGCTCAGGAGCCCCGTCAAGACGGCGCTCTGGAAGAGCCCCGCCGGAACGGAGGAGAGAATCTCGGGGTTCAGGGCCTTCTCGTGGAGGATCGCGACGGCGCCGAGGGTGAGGAGCGCGAGTACCGCACTGATGACGACCTTGCTCTGGAGGACGAGACGTCGCGAGCGGGCCACCAGGTTCTTCGACCGGCCCGGTGGCAGAACGTTCCCCTGGCGGAAGGCGTAGACCGCTTGGAGCGAGAGCTCGGTGAACGCGAGGTTGCTGAGGCGGATTGCCTCTCGCCAGCTCATATCGAGGGGTCGCCGAGGGAGTCGACCGCGGCCCGCACCCCCACATCCTCCTCCGTGAGGCGCAGGAAGATCTCCTCGAGCGAGGCATCGCCCGCCGCGACCCGCTCCCGGAGCGCGGCGAGCGTGCCCTCCCCCCGGAGCACGCCTCGGTCCAGGATCCCGACCCGCTGACAGAGCTGCTCGGCGACCTCCATCGTGTGGGTCGAGAACAGAACCCCTCGACCGCCACTGGCGACGTAGCGGAGGAGGACATCCTTCATGATCCGGACCGAGCGGGGGTCGAGGCTGTTGAGCGGTTCGTCGAGGACCAGGAGGGGCGGCGCGTGCAGGAGTGCCGCGATGATCAGCACCTTCTGGCGGGTCCCGTTCGAGAGCGTCGCGATTGGCTCCTCGAGTTCGGCCTCGAGCCGGAACGCCTCGGCGTAACTATGCATGCGTCGGGTCGCGATCGTCGCGTCCATCCGACGCACGCTCGCCACGAACTCGAGGAACTCCCGTGGGGTCAGGGCCTCATAGAGCATCGAGGTCTCGGGAACGTAACCGATCCGGGCCTTCACCTCAAGGCCCTCCCGCAACGCGTCGAGCCCAAAGACCCGGATCTCCCCCGCGACTGGGCGCAAAAGCCCCACGATCGCCTTGATCGTGCTGGTCTTCCCGGCGCCGTTCGACCCGAGGAGGCCGTAAATCTCCCCCGGCCGCACGGTAAGCGAGAGTTGCTGGACCGCGGGCCGCTCCCCGTAGGCGACCGAGAGCCCTTCGAGAGAGAGTGGGACCGAGCCGGTCCCGTAGGAAGCGGCCACCATCCTCCCATCATCCGCTGGTCGCAAGTATAACTCCGATGGGGCCAGGCGACTAGCGCGGCCGGATCAGCGGGAAGAGGATGACCTCCTTGATGGAGGGGATCCCAAGAAGACCCATGAGGAGCCGATCGACACCGAAACCGACGCCGGTGTTGGGCGGTAGACCGTAGCCGAGGGCGCTCACGTAGTCCTCGTCGTACGCGTATCGGTCGTCGCCCCGCTCTCCGAGCTGGGAGCGGAAGCGGGCCTCCTGCTCGTCCGGGTCGTTGAGCTCGGTGTACGCGTTCGCGAGCTCGTAGCCGGGGTGGAACACTTCGAACCGCTCCACCCGACCGGGCTTCGAGCGGTGCCGCTTCGCGAGGGGTGTGGTCGCCGCCGGGTAGTCGACCACGAACGTCACCCGGTCGAACGTCGGCTCGACGTAGTGTTCGAAGAGCTTGTCGAGGAACGTCCCCGTCGACGAGTTCTCGGGAACGGTCGAACCGACGGCGCGGGCGAGCTCCCGCAGCTCCTCGCGGCTCTTCGAGAGGAGGTCGGGGATGCCGCTCCGTTGCTCGAGGGCGTCCACGAAATCGACCGTCGGGAACGGAGGTAGGAACCGCTTCGCGGCGGCCTCGACCACGGGGTCACCGGGGCACAGCTCGAGAGTGCGGTGGGCGAGCCGCTCGAAGAGGCCCTCCATGAGGTGCCGCATGTCGTTGTAATCGGCGTACGCCCAGTATGCCTCGAACTCCGTGAACTCCGGCGAGTGGATGCTGTCGAGGTCCTCGTTCCGGAACGCCTTCGAGAGCTCGTAGACCCGCTCGAGACCCCCGACGAGCAGCCGCTTTAGGGGAAGCTCGATCGAGATCCGGAGCCGGAGCTCGGCGTCGAGGTAGTTCGAGCGGGTGACGAACGGAGCCGCCGCCGCCCCGCCAGCGACCGACGTGAGCACCGGCGTCTCGACCTCGAGGAAGCCAGCCTCGTCGAAATACCGACGGATCTCTCGGACCAGCAGCGTTCGGTTCCGGAAGCGGGCGCGCGCTTCGGGGGACGAAAGGAGGTCGACGTACCGTCGGCGCAGACGTTCCTCCACGTCCTGGAGCCCATGGAACTTCTCAGGGGGCGGTCGGACCGCCTTCGCGAGCAGCGTCAGGGAGCGAACGAGGAGCGAGGGCTCGCCGCGCCGGGAGACGGTGGGGGTCCCCTCGGCACCGATGATGTCCCCGGGGTCGAGGTCCGCGAGCCACGTCTGATACGGTCCCTCGCCGAGCTCGTCGACCCGAAGCAGCAACTGGAGCGACCCCGATAGGTCCTCGAGGTCTGCGAACGCGGTCCGACCGTGCTGGCGGACCACCATAAGACGGCCTGCGACGCGGACCACGGAACCCGTGGCCTCCTCTCCGGGCTTGAGCGACCGGCACGCGGAGCGAACGCGCTCGGTGGGGGAGCGGTCGGGAAACGACCAGGGGTAGGGCTCCTTCCCCTCCGAGCGCCACCGAGCGACCTTCGCCCGGCGGTCCTGCTCGAGACGGTTCTCTTCGGCCATCCGACGACCGGCGAGACGTGGACGGGCAGAAAATGCTTCTTGTCGAGGGGAGCGCTATCGAGCGGTAGGCTCGACCGCGAGGCGTTCGACGCCTCCCGGGCGGAAGAGGGCGAGATGCTCGGGAATCGCTGGGTCCTTTCCTGCCGGCCGGGCCGGCTCGTGCAGGAGGAGGAAGGTGCCGAGGAAGAACTCGGCCGCCGCGTCCCCGCCCCCGATCCCGTAACTCACGTAGTCGGAGAAGTAGACGTGGACCATTCCTGACCGTCGGCGTCGAAGGGCTTCCACGAACTTCCCGAGCTCCTCGGGTCCCTTGCGCTCGAGCTCCTCGATGAGGTCGCGGAGGATCGGGCGCTGGCTGACGCCGGCGAGCCCGTCGTAGGCAAGGTATACGGCCGGACGGGGGTCCAGGGCCACGACATCGAGGCGGAGCACCCCCTCGACCGGCTTGGTCCGCATGGCGAGCGACCTACCGCCCTCGCGTTAAGAAGGCTTCGGACCGGCCCCCGAGGGGGGGTCCGGCCCGCGGAAAGAGTTGGGCCGAGTCTACGGCTGACTAATGCTCGTGGCCGCCCGGGCCGCCGGGCGACCCGCCGCCGCCCTTCTTCGACGCGATGATGTCGTCGATGCGCAGGATCATGCTAGCGACCTCGGTTGCCGAGCTGAGCGCCTGACTCTTGACGCGCAGCGGCTCGATGACGTGGAGCTTCCACATGTCGGCCGACTTCCCGTCGAGCAGGTTGATCCCGGCGTTCTTGTTCGCGTTCGGTCCGTCGTGGGCGCTCCTTAGGTCGATCAGGGTGTTGATCGAGTCGTACCCGCCGTTCTCGGCGAGAGCCCACGGGATGCATTCGAGCGCCTGAGCGAACGCCTCGACCGCCAGCTGCTCGCGGCCACCGACGGTGCCCGCCCACTTGCGCAGCTTCACCGCGAGGTCGATCTCGGTCGCGCCGCCGCCGGGGCAGACGACCCCGTCCTCGATGACGCTCGAGACGACCTTGAGGGCGTCGTGGAGCGAGCGCTCCACCTCTTGAGTGACGTGCTCGGTGCCGCCCCGGATCAGGATCGAGACGGACCGAGGGTTGGCGCAGCCCGTGACGAACGTCATCTTGTCCTCGCCGACCTTGCGCTCATCGACCTTCGCGGCCGTTCCGAGGTCCGCGCTGGTGAGCTCCTTGATCCCGGTCACGATCTTTCCGCCGGTCGCCCGGGCGAGCTTCTGGAGGTCCGACTCCTTGACCTGCTTCACGCCGTAGATGCCCTGCTTCGCGAGGTAGTGGAGAACGACGTCGTCGATGCCCTTCTGGCAGACGACCACGTTCGCCCCGACCGCCTTGATCGAGTCGACCATCTTGTGGAACGTCCGGTCTTCCTCTTCGAGGAAGCTCTGGATCTGGTTCGGGTTCTTGATGTTGATCTTGCTCTCGATCTCCGTCTTCTTGATCTCGAGCGCGGAGTTGAGGAGAACGATCTTCGCGTTCGTCACCTCGGAGGGCATGCGTGGGTGGCCCCGCTCCTTGTCGAGGATGATCCCCTGGATGAGCTCGGTGTCCGAGATCGTGCCTCCGTGGCGCTTCTCGACCTTGATCTGGTCGACGTCGCAGACGGTCTTGCCGCCGCGCACCTCGGCGATCTTCTGGACCGCGAGGACGGCGATCCTCGCGAGCTCGGTCCGCGAGCCGAAGACGCCCTTCGAGCCCATCGCCGTGGCGGCGCAGTCGATGAGGATCGACTCATCGTTGGTCTTGATGGTGGTTCCGATCTCGGTCTCGAGGAGGCGTTTGGCCTCTTGGACCGCGAGCTGGAAGCCGCGGGTGATGACCGTCGGGTGAACGTTCTGCTCGAGGAGGTACTCGGACCGCTTCAGGAGCTCGCCGGCGAGCACGACGGCCGTGGTCGTCCCGTCGCCGCACTGCTGGTCCTGGGTCTTCGCGACCTCGACCAGCATCTTGGCGGCCGGGTGCTCGACGTCGACCTCCTTGAGGATCGTAACGCCGTCGTTCGTGATCGTGATGTCGCCCATCCCGTCAACGAGCATCTTGTCCATGCCGCGCGGACCCAGGGTCGTCCGCACCGTGTCGGCGACGGCCCGAGCCGCGGCGATGTTGTTCGCGGTCGCGCTCTTTCCTTGCTCGCGCTCGGTCCCTTCTTTCAGGACGAGAATCGGGGTTCCCTGAAGCATGCTTCCACCGCGTTTGGCAGAATTGCTCTTCTATATAAATGCAACTAACCCGTGAGCACGCGGCCCGGGCCGTCCCCATGCACCCGCCGCGCGCGCCCTCCTTCTCGGGAACCGGTTTGAGGTAAAGTCCATCCCCTTCCCCCCATCCGGGACGGTTGTTAGCGGGTCATTCCATGCGTGATGTGCGGCGGTTGGCGCTCCTCGCAGCGGTCACGGGATCGGCGCTCTGGGGCCTCTCCGGAACGGCCGCCCAGGTGATCCTCCAAGGGTTCCTGTTCCCGGTTTGGGGGCTCACGACGATCCGCATGCTCGGCGCGGCCCTCCTGCTCCTCGTGGTGGCCCGGCCGAAGTGGCCGCATCCGTGGACCGCTTCGTTCGCCTCCATGGCGATCCTCGGCCTCGTCGGCTCCCAGGTCACGTACCTCGAGGCGCTCTTCTACTCGAACGTGACAACGGCGACCCTCCTCCAGTTCCTATTCCTGCCCATGGTCGCCGGCTACGAGCTCGCGTCCGGAGCGATCCGTTGGTCCGCCCGGTGGGCCGCCTTGCTCGCGCTCGCGGCGGCCGGGACGATGCTGTTGGTCGGGACCGTCTCTCCCCACGGGTTCTCCATCCTCATCACGCCGCTCGGCCTCGCGTTCGGCCTCCTTTCGGCGGTGGCGGGGGCATACTATACCCTCGCCACCCGTCGGTTCGTCCAGAAGGAGACCGCGTGGTGGGTGACGACGTGGGGGTTCCTGCTCGGAGGGCTCGTCACGGTCCCGTTCGGTGCCTGGACCCTGCTGCAGTACCACTGGCCCACCGCGCTCGCGAGCGCAGCGCTCCTCACTGGGCTGGTCCTCTTCGTCGTCGTCGCGGGGACCCTGCTGGCCTTCACGCTCTTCGTCTACGGTCTGAGCAAGCTGACCGCCACCGAGGCCGGGGTCGCCGGCTCCTTCGAGCCGATCGTCGCGGCCACGGCCGGGCTCTTGATCCTCGGGGTCGCCCTCTCGAGCCTCCAGTACGTGGGGGGAGGTCTCATCATCGTCGCGGTCGCGTGGCTCGGAGGGACCGTCCACTCAAGGGTCAAACCCGAGAAACGGGTCGGTCGCCCATGACCCCGGACCCCACCGCTTACATTCTCCCGGGCATGGGGAAGGGGCCGAATCGGAACCGACGCCCGAATGCGGTACGGGGTAAGATGGGATGACTGAGGCCGTGGAACCCCTCGAATACCGTCTCCTCCGCTGGTCGGACATCCCGAGCTACCTCCCGGTCGTCCTCCAGGGGGTCGGAAAGCTCGAGCGCGCGACTGGCCTCGACCGGAGCGCCGAGAAGATGGTCCGCTCGCTCTCCCGAAGGTCGTTCTGGACGCTCCTCCGATTCTTCCAGCTGATCGGCCGCCCAGTCGCCCAGATCTTCGTCGCGGTCGACGGAAACCGGGTCGTCGGGACCGGAACCCTGCTCCGGCTGCGAAAGACCGCCTACGTCGCCGGGATGGCGACCGAGGCGGAGTACCGCGGCCGCGGGATCGCCTCCCACATCCTTTCCCTTCTCCAGCAGGATGCGGCGCGCCGGCACCAGGAGTGGCTGGTCCTGGACGTCGACAGCGACAACGAAACGGCCATAGGGGTCTACCGTCGCGCCGGGTATCGGGAGGCGGCCCGGTTCACGTGGTACGTAGGCACGGGAGTGCCCCCGACCACATCCCCGCTTCCGCCGGGGACGCGGCCGGCGACGAAGGCTGAGCTCGAGGAGGTCACGCCGCGCCTAGACGAGGCACGGACCCCCGACTACCGGGCGGCCTTACCGTCAACTCCGAGAAGGCTCGCCCACAACGAGGTCCTCGCGAACGCGTTCCGCAGCCGCAAGAAGACCTGGATCCTTCGGACGCTCAGCGGTTCGCCCCTCGTTCTTCGCGCCGCCTTTGCCCCGGACCGAGAAGTCCCGATGGGGGTCTACTTCCCCCTGGGTGGTCCGACTCCCCCGACCCCGGAGGAGGCGGCGGCGGTTCTTGATCGGGGCACCGAGTGGCTCCGACCTCAAGCCCCCACGACCTGCCTCGCCGTGGTCCCGGAACCGACGGGCGTCATGGGTGCCGCGCTGGAACTCCTCGGCTTCAAGGGCGTGGCCTCGTCGATGACCATGGTCCGGTCCAGTTCCGCGTAAGCCGACGGGACCCTCGGGGCGGGCCGACGGTCTCCCCGACACGACCCTAGTGCTGGGAGAACTCGCGCTCCATCTCAGCCGCAAAGCGCTTCCAGAGGTCGGCGTCCTCCGAGCGGAGCCGGGCGGCCAACCGACCCTCCGCGGCGGGAGCGAGCGGGGGCCCTCGCCACCGAAGCTCCCGACCCTCGAAGAGGAGGACGGAGGCGTTCGCTCCGGCGGCGGAGATGGTGTAGCGGAACTGGGAGTGGTGGTTCGGCCCCACGATGTGGGTGCTCACCCAGTACCGGGCGCGGGGGTAGATCTGGACGAGCTTGGCCTTGCGGACGCGGCGGCCCCCCGACGCGGGGAACGTATCGTCCAGTAGGACCGTCCGGGGAGAGAGCCAGAGGACCTTCCGAGACCCGTGGATTCCCCCGGTAGCCCAGTCGTACGGGAGGAAGTCGATGCACCAGCGGAACGCCCAGGGCGCGGGAACGCGGAACCGCTGCCGAAAGGAGTACTCCGCGCACGCCGTGGCCCAAGCGGAGCGGGCGGGTCCGGGACGGCTCCTCTGCGTCTTCATGGGAAGGCCACCGGACCCGGGTATCTATGCTGAGCGACCGTCCTTCACTCGCGCCAGGACGAATCCGTCGTATCCCTTTCGACCGACGGTCTGGATGCCGGTCGCGCTGACCCGGTCCTCCGAGACGAGCGCGTCCAGGAGGTCTCTCATTCCCCGGACATCCGGCTCCCGGCTCGACGCCTCAAGGAGATGCCCCCTCCGGACCACGTTGTCGACGACGATCAACGTCCCCGGTCGGGAGAGCTTCAGCGACCACTCGAAGTAGGCGAGCGTGTTCGCTTTGTCGGCGTCCAAGAAAGAGAGGTCGAACGGGCCTTGCTTCTCGGCCAGGAGCTTCGGGAGGGTCTCGAGCGCCGCGCCGAGCCTCAGCTCCACCCGGTCCTGAAGACCCGCCCGCGCGATGTTGGCGCGAGCGACCTCGGCGTGCTTCGGTTCGAACTCCAGCGTCACGACCTTTCCGTCGCGCGGGAGCGCCCGGGCGAGCCAGATCGTGCTGTACCCACCGAGGGTCCCGATCTCGAGGACCCGTCGCGCCCCGAGCGTCTTCGCGAGCAGGTAGAGGAACTTCCCTTGGGTAGGCGAGACCTGGATGTCCGGAAGGCCGGCGGCCGCGCTCGACCGGAGGACCTCGGCGAGCACCGGGTCGGCCGGCACCAGCTTCGCTTCGAGGTACTCATCGACCGCAGTCCACTGGTCCGTAGTCATGGTCGGCGGCTCCCGGACGGCACCGCTCGGTCGACCGCGTCGAGCACGCGTAGCGCGGTCAGCGTGATCATCTTGCTCGGCCGACCGACCTTCTCCAGGGCGAAGGGAGTAGGCCGATGCTTCGGGTGCGTCGCGTACCAGCGCGCTGCGGCGCCCTCGAGATCCGGGTGGACCGCGTCCAAGGTCCAGGTTCCGTCAGGGCGCTGGCGGGAGCGCAGGTAGTCGACCGCGTAGCCCATTCGAGGGTCGGCCGCGTAGCCGAGGCCGGTCATGAAATCGAGGCCGACCAGAAGGTCGTAGTAGTAGTGCGGTGGGTAGTGGAACCGGTACCAGGGCTCGTACCGGTCGCCCTGAAGGTGGAGCTCCCGCGCCAGGAAGAACTCGGCGCCCCTCTCCACGCAGGCTTCCATCTTCTTGGTCCACTTCGACCGGGGATAGGCCGCGAAGGCGCTCATCGCCTCCCACGAATCGAGGTTCCTTCCGGAACCGAAGCAGGACCACCCCCCCTTCGGGTCCGCGGCCCGGACGAGCCAGTCGAGCGTGTTCTGGACCCGGGCGTCGTCCGCGTAACCCAACCGGATCAGCGCCCGCGCCAGGTTGGCCGCTATGCAGTAGTGAGGGTTTCCCTTCGAGCTGCTGCCGAGGACGTCGCCCTTGGCGGTGAACCCGTCCATCCAGAACTCGCAGGCCTCCTCGACCTCGGGGACCCCTCGCGTCAGGCCGAGGTCGGCGAGGACGAGCATCATCCAGTTGGTGGAGAGGTACTTCGGCCGGTACTGGGTCTCCCCGTCGCTCCAGCCGCCTCCGGGACGCCGACGGGAGAGGATCTCCGCGGCCCATCCCCGCTCGAGGATCTCTTTCCGGGCCTTCCGGACGTCCGGGTCGCTTTCCTTCCGGCCGAGGAGCTCGGTCAGCGTGCGGTACCGCATCGAGGGCTGGTTCGCTTCGAGCAGCCAGGCGAGGGCCAGGCTCTGGGTTCGGGTCCGCTTCTTCGGAGCGGAGCTCCTGCCGGCGGGGTTCATTGCGGGGGGCCAACATCCGGGGCGGAAAAGGACCTAGGGAGGGGTCATGAAACGCTGCCCCTCCGAGGGGCTCGGACCGGGCCGAATAGGGTTCTCGACGGGATTACCGAGTGCTGGTCGTCGGCTCAGGTCCCGGCCGCGAGGGCCCTAGCGAGCGCGAAGTAGTCGCTCGGGGGGAGCTCCTCGGGCCGACGATGGACCCAATCGGCCGGCCAGCCGGCCCGCCGGGCGAGCTCGTCCGCGCTCTGCCGGCTCGGGGTCAGGCGGGGAAGGAGGTTCGAGAGCTGCTTCCTTCGCGAGGAGAAAAGCTGCCGAACGACCTCCTCGAACTCGGGGACGGACGGGACGGGGAGGGGCTCGCGTCGCGCCACATGGACCCCGATCCGACTCTCTACCTCGGGCCGGGGCGTGAACGCGGCCGAGCTCACGGTCCGGAACAGCTCGAGGGAACCGTAGAGCTGCGCGATGATCGACAGGCGCCCGTACTTCTTCGACCCGGGGCCGGCGGCGAGCCGCTCGGCGACCTCCCGCTGGACGAGGAAGACGATCCGCGGGGTCCGGGCGGCGAACAGCCGCAGCAGAATCGGGGTCGCCACGGAGAAGGGCAGGTTCCCGACGACCGCTTCTGCGGGGGGCAGCGGGACGGTGAGCGCGTCCCCGGTCAGGACCCGTATGCGGGTTCCGAAGGTCGTCGTGAGGAACCGCGCGAGGCGCCGGTCGCGCTCGATGACCGTGAGCGGGCCAAGCCCGCGACGCAGCAGGGCGGCGGTGAGCCCCCCGAGTCCGCCCCCGACCTCGACGACGGGGCGCCCGGGCGGCAGTTCGACGAGGGCGGCCTCGGCGTCGGCGACGAACGGGTCGGTGAGGAACGACTGGCCCCACTCCTTCGCCGGTCGCACGCCGAGGGCGTCCAGCGCGGCGCGCACTTCGTCCGGCCGTTCGGGAACCGCGGGGACGGCCCCGTCGTCCGACGTACTACGGCGCGACGAAGAGGCGGTACTTGTCCTCGACACCGCTCAGTTCCTGCTCGATCCGACCGACGATGAGCCGCTCGGGGCTCTTCAGATGGACCCGGAGCTCGAGCTCCTCGAAGCTCGCGAACGGGGCCCTCTTGCGCTCGTCCACGATCTGCTGCATCGTCTTCTTACCGATGCCGGGCAGGAGCTCGAGCAGGTGGAACCGGCGCGATACCGCCGGGGCCTCGTTGAAGAACCGTAGGTAGCGAGGGCTGTTCCGTCGGACGATCGCCTCGAGCGCGCCGGCAAGCTCCGTGCGGGCCGAGACGGTCAGCTCGTCGTAACCGACCCGACGCCGGACATGGTCGATCGGGGAGGGGGTGGTTCCGACGGACACGAGCGGGACCCGCGTCCCGGGCAGGAGGTCGACCTTCGGGCGCGGCACGAGCTCGAAGAGCTTCAGCTCGTCCTCGCCGATGGCGAGCGCGAGGGGCTCGCGGTGGAACCCGCGCTCCGTCTGCCGACCGTTCGGCAGGTAATCGAGAATGATCGCGTAATTCTCCACAGCGGACCCCCCCCGCTCATCGGTGCTGTGCCACGATCTCGAGGAGCCGGGTGACCTGCGCTTCGTCGAGCGCGACCCGCTCCTTCGAGAAGAGGAGGCGGATCTCCTCCGGGTACTGGGGGAGAACGTCGGCGATCTTGACGGCCACCGTCGCGTCCACGAACGGGAGGGTCCGCAGCTCGGCGAGGAGCTTTGCGGTTTGCTCGGTCGAGAGGCGAGCGAACTGCTCGGCGTGCTGGTGCGCGAGCGCCGCCTCGCGGGGGAGGGTGCGTCGAGCGGCCTCCTCCACGAGGAGGTCCTTCACCTTCGAGAGCGGGACCGGTTCAGGCATCGGCCTTCCCCACGTCCGCGGGCATGAGATGGATCGGGGTCGCGATGAGCTCCTTGCGCTTCCCCCCGTCGAGGAACGCGATGCGGTAGGCCCGGCCGCTCTTCGCGACCACGGTGCACGTGCGTCCCTGGTAGCGCGGGTGCGGCTGGCCGTGCGGGTCGGACGCCTCGATCCGGACGACGACGCGGTCGCCGATCGCGAACTCGCGCAGGAACCGGGTCACCGGCGGGAGCCCTCGGTCGCGGACCTCTTTCGTGAACGTCCCGCGAGAGCGGGAGCGGAACCCCTTGGAACTCTTGACCATCGACTTACACCTCCGTATCGTGGATCTCCAGCACGTCGAGGAACTCGACCGTTAGTGGCACCCCAACGAGGGAAGAGAGGCTTGGCACGGTGCGTCCATCATCTCCCTGTACCCATTCCTTGACGTACGTACCGGCTTCGGTCCTGATGTCGAGCGTGAACCGCCCGTCGGTCGCCTCCACGACGCGCGCAGCGACGACCCGCCGCGTTCGGACGCGGTCGGACCGGCGATGGGCGACGCGCTTCGGCGTGCGCTGAGCGATCGCTTGGCGGAGCGCGAGGTCGAGAGCCTCATTAACCTTTCCCACCGGGACATCCCCAACCACGCCGACCCGGTAGCTCTTCTCCGGGCTCGCCTCCTTCACCTGCACCACTTCGGCGGCGTCCGATGGGCGGAGGTCCACGACCTCCACCCTCCCGGCCGCGTCCCGGGCGAGCTCGGCCGCCATCTGGCCCAGGTCGACCGAGCGCACGCGCGGCCGCAGGATCTCGAGGACGAAAGGTCGGCCCCGACCGAGCATCCTCGCGTCGATGTCCTCCCGTCCCATCCCGTGGAAGCGGCTTCCCTCCCCGCCGGTCGCTGACAGGAACGGGGCCGCGATGATCTCCTCGACGCTCGTCGGGTAGGTCTTCCCACTGCCTCCGCAGCTCTCGCACCCGCGACCCCGGCATCGACGGCAGGGCCAGCGGGTCTGGGGAAGGGTCCGGTCGAGCTTGCGGTACCGTCCACGGACGTAGACGGGGAGGACGGTGAGCTCGACCCGCCCGACGGGCAGGTCGGCGAGGAAGACGACGTCGGGCCGGTCCGTGACACCGGCGGCCCCGCTCGCCGCCTCCATCTTCTTGCCGAGCTCCCGATTGAAGGCGGATCGGGCGCTCTCCCCCCATTCGGTGCCGACCTCGATCCAGAGCGCCTCCTCCCGCGCGAGACGTTCGGGGTCCCAGCGGGAGCCGCACGTGAACCGGTGCCACTCGAACCCCTCGGCGGCGCGAACGGCCCGGTCGACCCAGGTGGAGAGCCGGGAGAAGAGCCCCCCGCACACCGCGCACTCCGGGTTCTCCCCGAGGGGAGGCAGCCCGAGCGCGTCGGTGAACCGCCGGGCTCGCTCTGGATTCGTGAGGCCGTGACCGAGGCGCCCGAAGAGCCGACCGAAGCATTCGTCGCACAGGCCCCGGTTCTGGGCGCGCTGCGCGGTCGCGCGCGCTCCCTCGGGGATCTCGAAGACGATCGGCTCGGTCACCTTCCCGAGACCGGGGGCGGCCACAAAAGTTCGCCGGCAAGCGTTGCGAGTGCCCGAAGAACCTTATCTTTACGCATTTCGTGGCCGGGGTGACCCCATGCCCTCGATCACCGAGGCCGAACTGACCCGGGCGATCGAGAGGACTCTCGTCGCCCGGGGGAAGATGCCGGCCCCCGAGGCCCGGCCCGTGGCCCGTATGGTGCTGGGGTACTTCGGCGCCGACGACACGGTGCTCGACAACAAGCTCTCGAGCGATGACCGCGACCGGTTCTACCAGCTCGAAGAGGAGGGCCTCCTCACGAGCGAAGAGGAGGATGCTACCGTGTCGCGCGGCAAGACCTGGCGGATCCACTACTGGCTGCTCAAGAAGGCGCGGATCCGCGATGTCGGCCAGGGCGGGGATGCTCCCCCCTCCGACGAGGCCGAGGCGGTCTACCGGTCGATCCGGGAAGCGGACTGGAACCGGAACCCCAGCGCCCGGGCCCCGCCCAAGGCGTGAGCGGGACAGCCGGTCGCTAGCGCCGCTCCGGGGGCCGAGCTCCGCCCGGAGGGCGGTAATGGATTGGCGCCCCGAGGAGGCCGGGGTAGTCCGACGCCTGGATGATCGTCCGGACGTGCTCGATCGCCCAGAACGCGAAGAAGATCGCCGCGAAGAGCGCGAGGAAGCCGGCGGCGTCGTTCGCGAACCCTCCGATGCCGGCGACCGCGAGGATCGCGGCCAGGGAGGCGAGGGCGTTGAAGCTCGCGTGCATCCCGACCGCGACCAGATAGTACGACCCGGTGCCGGGCCCGGGCTGCCGGTACTGGGACCGCGCGTACCCGTAGCCGAACATACCGGTCGCGCTGCCGTGCAGGAGCACGCTCGATATCGAGCGGATGACGATGAGGACGAGGCCCGCCTCGAGGCCGCCCACGAGGTAGGCGCCGAGGCCGTAGAGGAACGTCTCGAAGAACCCGAAGCCGAGGCCGACCGAGGCCCCGAACACCGGCCCGTCCGCGAGCTGCTTGAACGAGCTCTTGAACGCGACGACGCCCGAGCCTTTGAGGCCCTCCTCGACGAACGGGGCGATGACGAGAACGAGGAAGAACGCTCCCGCGGGCGAGTTCCCGTTCAGGAAGACGAACTCGGGGCCCGGGTAGTTCTGGCTGACCGCCGTCCCCGCGTAGACGATGATCCCCTCTAGGATCGCGGCGGTGATCGTCGCGAAGATGGCTCCGTAAACGAACGCTCGCAGGAGCGGGCCCCACCCTTCCTTGCCATACCGCTCGGTCCCCCGAATCCAGGAGAGGTAGACCAGCGCCGGGATGAACGACACGACGACGAGGATGAGGAGGTCCCACCCGGCGCCGAAGTCGGTCATGGCCCACCCTTCTTAGCCGAAGGGTACACATAGAACCCCTCTCCGCTCTTCCGGCCGAGCTTCTTCGCGGAGACCAGGGTGCGAAGGAGCGGACAGGCGCGGTAGCGGCTATCCCGGAACCCGTCCCAGAGGACGTCCAAGATGGAGACCGTGGTGTCGATCCCGACGAGGTCGACGAGCTCGAACGGCCCCATCGGGTGGTGGAACCCGAGCTTGTAGGAGGTGTCGATGTCCTCCTTCGTCGCTACGCCCTCGTAGAGCATCCACGCCGCTTCGTTGACGAGGACGGCGAGCGCTCGGGTCGTCACGAAGCCGGGCGTGTCGCGGGAGGTGACGACCGTCTTTCCGAGGCTCACGGCGAAAGCACGGGCCCGCTCGACGAACTCCGGGCGCGTGGTGTGGCCCGGGATCAGTTCGACGAGGGGCATCTGGAGGACGGGGTTGAAGAAGTGGACCCCCACGAGGCGTCCCGGGTCCTTCAGCTCCTGCCCAATGGCGGTGATCGGCAGCGACGAGGTGTTGGTCGCGAGGAGGGCGGTCGGGTGGGCCGCCGGTTCGAGCTCCTCGAACAGCTTCCGCTTGAGCGCGAGGTCCTCGGGGGCCGCCTCGACCACGAACTGGGCCGAATCGGCCCGTCGGAGCCCGATGGCGAAGTCGATCCGGGCGAGCGCGGCCTCCCGGTCGCTTCCGCTGACCTTGCCGCGCTGGACGGCGTGGTCGAGCGCCCGGGCCGCGTTCGCGATCCCCCGCCGTGCGAACTCCTCGTTCACATCCTCTAAGGTGACGGGGTAACCGGCGAGCGCGCACTGGGCGGCGATGCCGCTGCCCATGATCCCCGCCCCGACGACGAAGACCCGCTGGGCGACCGATGCCCGAGGGTCGCTCTCGGAAGGGACGGGCTCGGTGTCGGTCACGAGGCCTCCGGTGCGGAAGGGATGGACCGGGCGATCTCCAGGTATTCGCAGGCGCGGCAGAGCTCGGTCATCGCCGGCTCGCCGCAGGCGCGGCAGCGCGCGGGAGCGGCCGCGGAGCCCTCGTCCGCGAGGAACCGCGTCACGAGGCGATCGTGGGTCCGCAACAGCGCTTGTCGGGTCCCCGGCTGGGCCTCCTCGAGCTGCCAGACGACCTCCCGGAAGAGGTTCCGGGCGGCCTGGCCGGCGTACGGGCACTCCCCATGGTCGAACGGGATTCCGTTCAGCTTCGCATAGAGGAATACTTCCCGCTCGGGGATGCGGGCGAGCGGGGCGACGCGCGGGACGAGCCCGGGCTGTCGGACCCGGTGCGGGGCCATCCGCACCAGGCGGTCCAAGTCCCCGTGGACGAGGTTCATGAGGATGGTCTGGGCAAGGTCGTCCAGGTTGAAGCCGAGCACGAGGGCGTCGGCGCCGACGTCCCGCGCTGCCCGGTTGAGGAGCTGGCGCCGCCAGACGCCGCAGAACGAACAGGGGACCGTGCCGGGGAGGCCGGAGGCGGTGCGGTCGATCGTGGTGCCGAACCCCTCCTGGGCCGATACGATCCGGTGCTCCACCCCCAGCGAGTCGGTGAGGGTCCGGGCCGCCTTCAGGGTCCCCGCCCGGTACCCGGCGATCCCCTCGTCGACGCTCAGCGCGACCACGCGAACGGTCGGCCGACGGTGGAAGTACCGGTGGGCAAGGGCGAGCGCGACGCCGCTGTCCTTGCCTCCCGACAGCGCCACCGCGACGGTCCCGCGTCCGAACCGGGGGAGCTGGCGGTGCATCTCGCGCCGGACCCGCTCCTCGACGGACGCCCGGAAGTGCGGCGCGCAGAGATGGGCGTCCCGGTACGGCTGATCGATGACCGTCGGGGCATCGCATGTGGAGCAGCGCACGATAGAGCGCCACGGTCCGCGTCTATTTGAGCGACGAGCGAGCGGTCGCCTTCCACTGCGCACATACGATTATTAAGCGAAATCCGGCCAACCACGGCCGATGGCAACTTCCGCGTCGATCCCGCGCTCGACTCCGGCGCCCCGACGCGGGGTCTCGTCCGCTCGGCCGCCCGCGCCGGGAGAGTTCAGCGTCCTCGACCTTGTAGGTCGGTTCCAGCGGATGCTCCAGGCGCAGGAACGCAGCCCATGCACGGTGAAGCAGTACGGTCACATCGCCCGCATGTTCCTCAGCTTCGCCCAGAAACCCCTCGACGAGGTCACGCTGAAGGACCTCGAGGCGTTCCGGGAGTATCTCGTCCTCCAGCGGCATTACTCGAAGAACTCCGTCTACACCACCGTTCGCGGCCTGACGTGCCTCTTCCGGAGCTACGGGTTCGCCATCGCCGATCAGCTCGAAGCGCCGCACCGTCCTGAACGCCTCCCCCGGTACCTGACCGAGGAGGAGATGCATCGTCTCCTCGACAGTGTGAAAGGGTCCCCACGCGACAGCGCGATGGTCCATGTCCTCGCCTTCTGCGGCCTCCGGGTGAGCGAGCTGAGCCACCTCATGGTCGAGGACCTCGAGTTCGAGCGGAACGTGCTGCACGTCCGCTCAGGGAAGGGGGACAAGGACCGGGAGGTCGTCCTCGAGGACCGCACACGCGCCGCGGTCGACCGGTACCTCACGGACCGGACGCTCGCGGGCGAATCCACCCCCCGCCTCTTCCCGGTCGGGCCGGTGACGATAGAGCGAATCGTCCGTCGCGCCGCCCAGAACGCCGGGATCCCCCGCCGGGTCACCCCCCACATGCTTCGGCACACCCTCGCGACCGCGCTCCTCTCCCGGGGGTGCGACATCCGCTACATCCAGAAACTGCTCGGCCACGCCTCGGTCGCAACGACCCAGATCTACACCCACGTCGACACGGCAGCGCTCCAGACCGCCTACCAACGCGCGAAACCGCAATATTAACCGCCGGGAGGGCTCGGGGCGCTCGTGGCCGACGATCGCGCGGACGTCCTGATCCTCGGAGCGGGCATCTCAGGATGCGCGCTCGCCTTCCATCTCGCCCGGCGAGGGGTCGGGCCCGTCATCGTCTACGACCCACAGACCCCGGCCGCCGGAGCGACCGGGCGCGCCGCAGGGATCGTCACCGAGCAGCTCTGGGACCCATGGGACGTCGCGGTCGCGCGGGAGTCGAAGGAGGAGTACGCCCGGCTCGCCGAGCGCTACGACCCGACCGCCTTCGCCGTCAACGGGTTCGCCCGATGGACGAAAGCACGGGAGGCCGTCCCGGTCCTCGAGGCGGCGGTGGAGCGGCTTCGGAGCTGGTCCGTCCCGGTCTCGGTCCTGGACCTCCCCACGCTCGCCGAGAAGGTGCCTTGGGGACGGTTCGACGACGTCCTCGGCGCGATCTGGAGCCCGAACGATGCGGTCGTCACCCCGAGCTCGATGGGGGACCTCTATGCCGAGCGGGCGCGGGAGCTCGATGTCGACTTCGTCCTCGGCTCCCCGCTCGGCCGGTTCGCTCGCGACGGGGACCGTTGGGAGCTCACGGTGGACGGGCAGACCACCCGCTTCCGTCGCGCGGTCGTCGCCGCCGGCGCGTGGTCGAAGCGCTTGCTCGCCTCGGTCGGGCACCCGCTCCCGCTCGCACCCTACCGAACGCAGGCGGCGGTCCTCCGGCCCTCCTTGCACGACACACGGTTGTTCCCTTCGGTCCACGACATCGACCTGGACGTGTACGTCCGGCCCGAGGAGAACGGTCGGATCCTCGCCGGCGACGGCACCGAGCGCGTCGAGGCCGACCCCGACCGCTACTTGACGGGGGGCGACGAGCGCTTCGTGACCCACCTCGCCGAGAGCTTCGGAAGCCGCTTCCCGGGGTGGGCGGACGCCGAGCTCGTCCGGGCGTGGGCCGGAGTGTGCGTCGCGACGCCCGACCGTCGGCCGCTGATCGGGCCAGTGCCGGGGGCGAGCGGTCTCTTCACGATCACCGGGTTCAACGGCTTTGGCGTAATGCGCGCCGGAGGCGCGGCGGCCCGCCTTGCTGCCGTCCTCGCGGCCGGGGACGGTTCCGAGCACGAACTCGACAAGATCCGGTCCGTGCTGCCCGGCCGGTTTACCGGTCCCTTGGCGGAGTTCCTGATCAAACCGGGATTCACGCTCGAGGCCGGCGATGACCCTCGCTTCTGACGCCGAGCGGATCTTCCGGGCGGGAGTCTCCGCGGTCGAACCGGCCCGCGCGGTCCGTGCGAACCTCCGACGGCAGGGCACGATCGTCCACGTGGGATCGCACTCCCTCCGATTAAGCCCCGAGGGAACCGTCCGGATCGTGGCGATCGGGAAGGCGGCCGGGGCGATGGCGGATGCCGCAGCGAGCGTGGTCGGTCGTCACCGCGAGGCGATCGTGGTCACGCCTCGGGGCTATCCGTGCTCCCGCACGGGACTCCCTGTCGTTTTCGGAGAGCACCCTATCCCGGGAGTGGGCAGCTTCCGTGCGGGCCGAGCGCTCCTCCGGTTCGTCCAGGACGCCCGACCGGGCGACGTTCAGCTCTTTCTGGTCTCGGGAGGCAGCTCGCCGGTCGCCGAAGTGCCCGCGGGGGCGCTGACGCGCGCGGACATCTCCCGAACGACGGAGCTCCTCCTCGCTTCGGGAGCGCCGATCGGAGCGATGAACGTCGTCCGCCGTCATCTCTCCCAGATCAAGGCCGGACAGCTCGCCACCGCCGTGCCGGCTCAGGTCACCTTCGCCACGCTCGCGCTCTCGGACGTGGTCGGAGACGTCCCGGAGGACATCGCCTCCGGCCCGTCCGTCCCGGACCCGTCGACGTTCCGCGACGCGGTCGCGGTCGTCCAGCGGTACCGGCTGGTCTCTCGACTTCCCCCGCGAGTGACCCGCCACCTCTCGGCGGGAGCTCGAGGACATCTCCCTGAGACCCCCAAGCCCGGCGACCGCCGGCTCCGCGACTCCCCGTTCGTTCTCCTTGGCTCGAACCTTCGGGCCGTGCATGCCGCAGCCCGAATGGCGCGGACAATCGGTTACCGGGTCGAGGTGGATGAGCGTCCGATGATCGGAGAGACCCGGCCCGCCGCCGTACGGTTCGCCGACCGGCTTCTCGCCGGCGGTTCGCGCGTGCCTCGAGCGCTTATCGCGGGTGGAGAGACGACGGTGACCTTGGGACCCCGACCCGGGCGAGGGGGACGAAACCTGGAGTTCGCGCTCGCGTGCGCCCAGCTGCTAACCGGTCGGAACGCGCTCGTCCTATCGGCTGGCACCGACGGGATTGATGGGTCAACGGACGCCGCCGGAGGCTGGGTCGACGGCACGACCACGGCCCGGGGGCCGACCGTCGGGGCCGACATCCGCCGCGCGCTCGCGCGGCACGCCTCTTACGACGCGCTCGAACGCCTCGGCTCGCTCCTAAGGACCGGGCCCACCGGGACGAACGTCATGGACTTGCACGTGGGCCTGGTCGTGCCCGCGGTCAGTCGTGAGAGCGGAGTCGAGTGAGCTTCTCGAGGAACTCGACACCCTCGCCGGTCGTCATCGGCTTCCCGTCCTCGCGAGCGAGTGAAAGGCCGGCCTCGGCGCAGGCGACCTCCGGCGTCTTTCCTTCCAGCAGAGCGCGGACGGCGACCTGCTCCCGGCGACTCAAGGAGAGGGATGAAAGCGTGAACTCCTCGAACGCTTCGTACGCCACGGGGGCGACCAGACGGGCGATCTTCGCCATCTCGGCCGCATAGAGTCGGATCTCCTCCTGCGCGTGAGGGTCGAGGCGCAGCGAGAGGAAGTGGAAGAGGTTCCAAAGGTTGCACTTCCAGTACCATTGGGTGTAGTAGGCCACCGGGAGGAGGAGCCGCGCGGTTTCCCGCGCCACGCCCGCCTCGAGAGCGCGAGTGTAGGCAGCGTACGAGTCCTTCGAAATCCGTTCGAGGTCTGTACGGAACTCGTCGACCACCTCAGGCGGTAGTGGATCGCCGCGACCCTGCCGGTTCCGCGATGACTGGTGACGGACCTCCTCCCCTAGAGGAACCTCATACTCGTCGGGAACGATGGAGTACCTCGCGGAGTACTCATTCACAGAATTATGGGTCACGATTCCGTTGGCGACAAAGTTGTGCGAGGGGCCCTCGACCTCCAGGTCGTAGGTCATCCGGTCACCGAGGAACTCGAACTTCTCGATCCTCGCCAGCCGCGGTACGGTCAACCGGTTCCAAGCCACCCGGGGTCGTTTAATCCACTCCTCTCGGACCGGGGGACCGCCCAGCAGCTCCACGTAGGCGCGTTCATCTTTGTGGACCTCCCTGTGGCATTCATCGCAGAGGGTGGTGAGATTCGACGGGTCCCGGGCCTTGGAGAGATCCGCCCACACGGGAACGATGTGATGAGCGTGAAGTCTCGACCTCATGTGATGGCAGAGCTGGCACGTCCAATGGTTCCGCTCGTGAATCGAGGACGCGATTTGCGTCGTCCATCGACCAACACCTTCCCGGTCGGTCGACATGCCCCCCTTCCAGAAGTTCGACGCGGGACCCCCGCGAGCGGCTCGAACGATCGATAGACGAACCGAGGTCATCGGCCGAGCTCCCAGTCGGTACGACTTGCCCCGATTCCACGGAATGTGGCCCGGAGGAAATTGGGGGTGGGAATTGTGAGAAGGGTGATTGGTGAGGCCGTGAATGCGGAGCCACTTTCGGATGGTGTGCGAGCTCGCACCAGACTCCTGGGCGATACGACCCGCGGAAAGCCCCTCCGTCACCCACTTCGTTTCGAGCCACGTTTTCGACACGTACGGCTCCTTGCCGGTGCCTGGAACCCCGCGCGGCCGTGAAATCCCGCGGGTGCTCTTGCGGAAAGAGGAGAACTTGTTGCCCACCAGAAACCCAGGGTTGGCCGGGGCCCGACGGGGCAGGTTGAACCTACGAATCCAAAGGTCAACCGTCGCGGGCAGGACGCCGCACGCCTCGGCCAGATCACTCACTGACCGCTGAGCGAGGACGTACTCGTGGTCCAACCAAGCTCGGTCCTGATAGAGCGCCGGGCGAGCGATTTCAGCCCCGTTCACGCACAGTTGGAACGCGCCGGCATCCCAGACAGCCAGTCCACCCGTTTCTCGTAGACCCGTCTTCTTCGCAAGCGTGTTCCAACCGTCGTCAAACAGGAAACGATGGTTGGCTGTGCAATCGATAGACTTGCCATCGTCCAACGTCATCCGGAACACCGGTTTGAGGCCGTTCCGAGTCACGTCGACGATGTGCGTGTGCCGGAACAGGCGGGACTCTTCGTCCAGCTGGCGAAGGAGCATTCTCCGCACGCGATCCCGACGGAAGAACGGATTGCGTTGGTACCGCTCCGCCTTGTTCCGGGTGGGCTGGAACTTCCTCCAAATATCCTCGATCTTTAGCGGGTAGAGCCGGTTCCCGCGGCGTGCTACCCCTCCCGGTAGGTCAAAGCTGACATGTGTGCCCTCAGCGAGGCAGGCCGTTCGGTGGCGGATCCATTGCCGAGCGACATAGATTGGGAGTCGCACGAGGAACTTGTACTCCACCATCTCGAACGGAGTGGTGTGTCGATGTCGCATCAGGTATCGGATCAGGCCGCGGTCATCCCGGACGGACTTCGTTCCCTGACCATAGGAGACGCGTGCGGCTTGGACGATCGCCGCATCGTTACCCATGTAATCGACCAGCGTCACGAATCCGTGGGATAGAACAGGATGACGAACTCCAATCTCCGTGTCGGCTTCGGGCACGGTCGCACGTCGCATGGCAGGGGAGCCGTCAGCCACGCAACGGGGACGGATTTGCGCAAGATAAAGGCCGCTAATGGGGTAGTGAAACACCGCGGCAAAACCTAAGTCCGCCGGCCTGCTCGATGCGGGCGGAGGGGAGCGGCACGAGTCGGATCTTCATCGGCGTCGCATGGCCGTACGCGAACGGCCCGTTCCACATGGGCCACCTCGCCGGCGCATACCTCCCCGGGGACATCTTCGCTCGCTTCCATCGGCTTCGGGGTGACGAAGTCCTCATGGTCTCGGGCTCGGACATGCACGGGACCCCGACGCTCGTCCAGGCCGAGAAGGAGGGGATCCCCCCGGCGGCGCTCGCCGAGCGCTATCATGCGATCAACAAGGAGGCGTTCGAGCGGCTTGGGTTCTCATTCGACCTCTTCACGAGCACGCACACCCTCGTCCACGAGCGGACCGTCCAGGAGCTGTTCCTCGGCCTCCTCGAAGCCGGCTTCATCGCCAGGCGGACGGCCGAAGGCGCCTACTGTCCCCAGCACCGCCGCTTCCTTCCGGACCGGTACCTCGTCGGCACCTGCCCGAACTGTGGCTTCGAGAACGCCCGCGGTGACGAGTGCGACCGTTGTGGTCGTCCTCTCGAGCCGGGCCAGCTGGGAAGCCCGAAGTGCACTCTCTGCGGCACGGCCGCCGAGTTCCGGCCCTCCGAGCACTTCTACCTCGAGCTCGATAAGCTGCAGGGAAAGCTCACCGAGTACCTCGTCCACCAGCGGCATTGGCGCCCGGGCACGCTGCGCGTTGCGGAGAACTTCCTGAAGGAGGGCCTCCATCCGACGCCGATCACCCGCGACCTCGACTGGGGGATTCCGATCCCGCTCGACGGGTACGACGCGAAGCGGTTCTACGTCTGGTTCGATGCGGTGACGGGGTACCTCTCCGCCTCGAAGGAGTGGGCGATCCGCGCCGGACGCCCGGACGCCTGGCAGGCCTTCTGGGACGCGGGCGAGCCGGTCCGGCAGTACTACTTCGTCGGCAAGGACAACAAGTTCCACCACACGATCATCTGGCCGGGCATCCTCCTCGGAGCGGGGAGGCTTCAACTCCCGTACGACGTGCCCGCGAACGAATGGTTGCTCATCGAGGGAAAGAAGGTCTCGAAGACGCGGACCGAAGAGGCCGACGCGTTCATCCCCTCCCTGTTGGCCCACTACCCACCGGACGTCATCCGATTCTACGCCGCCCTCCTCGCTCCCCAGAACCACGACACCGAGCTCGACTGGGACGAGTTCCATCAGCTGCGCGAGGAGATCCTCGCGAACCAGTACGGGAACCTCGCCCAGCGGACGCTCGTCCTCGCCCGGGACCGCTGCGGCGGCAAGGTCCCAGCACCGCCGGAAGGGTGGAGCTCAGGGACCGCGACCGCCGGGATCGGGGAGCGCCTGAAGAGCGCCCACGCAAAGATCACCGAGGAGTACGAGAAGGTCCACCTCAAGGAAGCCCTCGACCTCGCGCTCGAGGAGGTCCGCGAGGCGAACCGCAAGTTCCACGAGGCCCGCCCCTGGCAGGCGCCGGAGGCGGAGCGAGACCGAGCGCTGTACGAGACCCTCTGGCGTCTGAAGGCCCTCGCGACCTGGCTCTCCCCCGTATTGCCGTTCTCGAGCGCGGAGGTCTTCCGGATGCTCGGGTACGGCGGTCCGCCCGGACCCGGGGAATGGGAGGTAGCGCTCACCCCGGTCCCGGTCGGACAGGCCCTCGGAGAGGTCCGTCCGCTTTTCCCTCGGCCCGAGGCCGAGCCCGCTTCGGCTCCGGAGGCCCCTCCGACCGCGGAAGGTGGGTGGCCGCCGCTCGCGGTCTGCGCGGGGATCATCCGGAGCGTCGCGGTGCACCCCTCCGCCGACAAGCTCTACGTGCTTGAGGTGGACGTCGGCGCGAAGACCCCCCGGACGCTGGTCGCCGGCTTGCGCTCATCCTACCCCGTGGAGGCTCTGAAGGACCGTCCGGTCGTGCTGCTGACCAACCTCGCTCAGCGGACGATCCGTCGCATCACGTCGCAGGGGATGGTGCTCGCCGCCGAAGCCGGCGAACGCGCCATTCTGCTCGCCCCTCCCGACGGAACGCCACCGGGGACGTTCCTCGAGAACCGGGGCCCGGCCGACCGAACGATCTCGTTCGAAGAGTTCAGCACCACTTCGCTCACGGTCGGAAAGGTGACCGGGGCTTCGTCCGAAGGACGAGTCCGGGTGGACGTAGGAGGGGCCGAGGTCGAGGTCTCGGGTTCCTGGCCAGCGGGCGCGTGGGTCATCGTGCGACGCACGCTGGGAGAGGGCGGCCGGGCGGAGCTGCTCGCCTTCGGGCCCGGGCACGGTCCCCACCCGTCCGAGCCGGTGGCCGTGGGCGCCAAGGTCCGCTGATGGGCCGCATTCGCCTCGACCTTCACGTTCACTCCCGACACTCCCCCGACTCGGAGCTCTCCCTCGAATCGATTGTCTCTGGGCTCGCCTCCGTCGGGTTGAACGGGTTCGCCCTCACGGACCACAACTCGGTCGCCGGGCATCGGGAACTCGCCGCCTTGCAGGCGAAGTTCCCTGGGCTCATCCTCGTACCGGGGGTCGAGGTCTCCACCCTCGAAGGGCACCTCCTCGTGTACGACGTATCCGAGGCCCCGCCTCGCGGACGACCGGTGGCGGAGACGGTCGACTGGGTGCGCGACCGTGGCGGGGTATCGGTGCTCTCCCATCCTTTCCGGCGCGCTCACGGGGTCGGCCGCGCCGTCGCCGAGAGCGTCCGCGTGGACGCGATCGAGACCGTGAACGGTCACAACTCGCCCGGTGTGAACCGGAAGGCAGCGGACGTGGCAACCCGCCGGGGTCTCGGGGTCACTGGGGGAAGCGATGTCCACGCGCTCTTCGACCTGGGCCGGGCCTACGCGGAATTCTCGGAGGGAACAACCGGGGTCGACACCGTCCTCCGCTCGATCCGTGAGCGCACGTCGACCGCGGGGGGGCGATCACTCACGTTCCCGGATCGACTGCGCTACGAGTGGCGAACGGCCCTCCTCCGGCTAGGTCGGGGTTTCCGACCGATCTAGCCCGGACCGTTTTCCCCCTCGTCGGTTTTAAGGCGGGGTCCCCTGCCCTTCGCTGCGCCAAGGTGGCAGAATGGTTAATGCGACGGACTGCAGATCCGTTTCCTGGGGGTTCGATTCCCTCCCTTGGCTTGAAACCCTCCCTGAGACTCGACCGGTCGATGTGGCGCCTGACACCGAGTAACGAGTATCACATGGCCCGGCATTCCCGATAGACGGGTTGACCTCCGTAGTGCCACGCGCGTTGGCCGTGGTGTTCCCTGTGACGGCGGTCGCGATCGTCGTGATCGTTTCCTTGTGGGTGTTCCCGGGATATCTCGCCACTACCTGCCCTACGCATGCGACGCTTGGTGTTCGCACCTATTGCGCCGAGTCCGTGACCTTGGTCGAGAGGGTGCCGTGTTTTGGGGGGTTGTACTGCAGTGACCACCGACCCTCGTTCTCATTTCACGGAGTGGAGTTCCAGTTGCTCCTGCTCAATTTCTCGGGCGCGTACGCGGTGAGCGGTTCGGTCACCGAAGCCAACAACACCTCCTACGCGGTCTACCTGCTGGGAGACCCCCTGGGCCCTCCTTCGGTGAACTGGTCGTCTCCCGACCAGGTCGTTCTCGTCGACTGGCGGGCCCCGTACGGGACCCTCGGAAGCGATCACGTGCTCCAGACGAACGTGACGTGCGGCGTATCGTTCGCGGTTATCAGCTGACCGGGGAGCGGCGCGCACTCCTTCGCTCGCCGCCTCCT
>JBKQMS010000008.1:0-2947 GCA_052326485.1 Thermoplasmata archaeon
CCGGTTCGCCGACGGCCGGAAGGCCTACCTTCTCGCGGAGGGGCGACTCGTGAACCTCGCGGCCGGCCAGGGCCACCCCGCCGAGATCATGGACCTCTCCTTCGCCCTCCAGGCGCTCAGCGCGGAATACCTCGCGAAGCATGGTAGGGAAATGGAAGTGCGCGTCCACTCCGTTCCCCCGGCGCTCGACCGGGAGGTCGCGCGCGCCGCCCTCGGGCCGATCGGCGTCCGGCTCGAGGAGCAAACGAAGGAACAGGTGAAGTACGCCGCGGAATGGGAGGGAGGAACGACATGAGCGAAGAGAAGGTCCCAGACGAGCTTCGATTCACGAAGAGCCACGAGTGGGTGAAGGTCGAGGGCGACGTCGCTACGGTCGGGATCACCGACCACGCCCAGGCGCAGCTGACCGACATCGTGTTCGTCGACTTGCCCGCCGCGGGAAAGGCCGCGGTGAAGGGAGCGAGTGTCCTCGTGCTGGAGTCCGTGAAGACGGTCGCCGACGTGAACGCCCCGGGGAACGGTTCGATCGTCGAGGCGAACGGCGAGCTGAAGGCCCACCCCGAGTACGTCAACCACGACCCGTACGGGAAGGGCTGGATCTACCGGCTCCGACTTTCCGGCCCGATCGACCCTTCGGAGCTCATGTCGGCGGACCAATACCGCGCCTTCGCGGCCTCGGGCAAGTGAGGCGACCGAACCCATCGCTACCGTCTCGCGGCCGCGGACCGTAACTGGGAACCGTTTCTCCTGCAGGTGCGCCTGCGGTTGCGGCTTCGGGATTCCCCCCGACCCAGGGGTCCGCAGCCGAGTCGATTTCGGGGCGGCACGGCAGAAATCTCTTCGCGTCGGGACCCAGAAGAATTCTATGGTGGGGTCGGACCCGGTGCCCACTTCGTCCCGATCCAGCTCTCGTAGACCTTTCGAGCAAGCTCGGGGGGACTGTCCATAGGAGTGAACGCGTACTTTTGAGGAGGAAGCGCGCCGGTAACGAGCGAGACCCGATGGAGGTACCCCCTTCGGAAGACCGTGAAGTCGAGGGGCGTACCAGCCGGGCACTGCTCGAGCGTCTTGTCGAGGTTCGCGTAGGTGACCTTGACATCGTTGATCGCGATGATCTCGTCGCCCGGCGTCAGACCCGCGGCATGTCCGGGCCGCCCCGCAAAGGAATATCGGACACGAGCGAGACCTCCGGCGTCCTCGACGGCGATGCCGAGGTCCCCCGGCTCGGGTTCGTCCTTTTCGTCCGGTCCCTTAGGCTTCGGTGCGAGCACGAGACCGGCGTACCGAGCGAATGCCGCCAGGTCGAGCTCCTCCGTGCCCCGGACGTACCGGTCGAAGAACGAATGGAGGTCGAGCCCGGTGGCCCGGTTCACGACCGGGAGGAGCTCGTCCTCTTCGAGTCCGCGACCGACCTTGCCGTACTCGTTCCAGAGGAGGCGCAGCACGGTCTCGTGCGACGCGCGGGCGTCGCTCTGGTGGCGAATCTCGAGGTCGAGGCACATCGAGACGAGGTCCCCCTTCGGATAGTAGGAGACCGACTGGTTCGGGGTGTCTTCGAACGGCTGTTCGTACTCGATCCAGGCGAGGATGGAGGATTCCTCGAGCGAGGTCCGGTTGCGGCCGGGGGTTTCGAGGTACTCCTTGATGGTCTTCGCGCACCGTTCCAGGTACTGCTCCGCCGTGAACACGCCGGCTCGCCGAAGGACGAGGTAGCTGAAGTAGCGGGTCGCTCCCTCCATCCACCACAGGAGCCGCGTGTAGTTCTCCCGGGTGTAATCGAAAGGACCGAGGACCTTCGGTCGGATCCGCTTCACGTTGTAGAGGTGGTAGTACTCGTGGGCGGCGAGGTACAGGAAATTCCGATAGGACTCCGCCGGCCGAAAGCAGTTCCGGTCCGCCACGATGGACGTCGAGGAGGCGTGTTCGAGACCGTCCTCCGGGCCACTCGTCAGGTGAACAAAGAACGTGTATCGGGAAATCGGGGGGGAGTCCCCGACGAGGGCCACCGACGCTTCCACGATCTTCGAGATGTCCGCCTCGAGGGTGCGGGGGTCGTAGTTCCCGCCGTCTCCGCAGAGGGAGATCCGGTGCGGAATCCCCCCCGGACGAACCGTGAGCACCACCGGCCGACCGGCGTCGATGGGGGAATCCACGAGCTCGTCGTAGTTCCGCGCACGAAACTGCGGCGGAACGCGACGGACCTCCTCGAGCTCGGTGATGACCGTCCAGTCGGCCGGGACATCGAGCGCCACGCTTGCGGGTTCAGAAAGGTGACCGTCAACATACGGAAGACAAACTCCCGGATTGAGGAACATATGCTGGGGGGTGAGGTCGAACCCTTCGGCGGTCTCGAGCTGATGGCCGTAGACCGTGTACTCGACGTGGACCCGGGACGCACCTTCGGTCGAGATTCGCCATCGGGCCTTATCGACCCGTTCGGTCGACAGCGAAGCTCCGTCTGGCTCCCGTCGTGCGGTGAGGTCGCGGACCCCTCGGCTGAAGTTGAAGATCACGTAGAAGCCGGGCACCCACGATGGTAACACGAGGTCGAGGGTACGGGAGGAGACCCCGTCGAGGTCTATCGAGAACCGGACCCAGTGCTCGCCGGGAGTGACCGCCCGAACTCCGTACGCGATCTCCATAGGGTCCACTTCAGTCAAGACCTGAGCGGTCGCGGTCGGTCGACCGTCCGTTCCCATCCCGAACGGTCGAGTTCGCCGCGGTCCCCGGGAACGTAGCCGGCGCCCGGAACGGCGGAGGAGGCCGGCGGACCGTTGGGGTCACTTCCTTCTGTTCGGCCCTCAGCTGCTGAGCACCCCATTCCCGGTGTAGAGGAAGTACGTGTTGGCGCCGATGGCCCCGCTCATCGGGTTGGTGTTGAGGGTCGTCGGATTGATCCAGGCCGCGTACGTCACGACGTTGTTCGTCTGGTCGAAGTACAGGTAGA
>JBKQMS010000009.1:0-141748 GCA_052326485.1 Thermoplasmata archaeon
AACAGGCAGCAGGCATTTCTCACGTTTCGTGATGGTCGCAAGTAGGGTAAGCCGGGACATTCGTGTAACCGCGTGAAACGGCGACGTCACACTCACGCGAGGGGTCGTAGGTCCGCTCACGTCTCGGGAACAAGATGGCCGGCGGCAGTACGCCGATTCGCGCGGGAGGATCTCGCTGAAGCCAGTATCGGCGATCTTTGGAAACGCCGAGTTCTCTATGAAGTCCAGCGCACTCCATCGCTCCTTCGGAGGGTCGGATTGGACTCCCCACCTTCAACCCCTGCCCAATTCAAGAGGGAGCACGTGGAGCTGCTCAAGAAGAAGTTGCCTTGGAGTCCGGCGACTTTCGCAATCCACTTCAACGCACTACGCCGGTTCCTTCGGTGGGCTCGGAATCCACTCGCCTCCAAACCAGTCATCTGGGCCGTGCCCGGGGAAGCTGCCGGACGGCGTAGGTGGCTCGCACCCGATCAACTTGCTCGCCTTTACAAGTTCGCTCGGGGCCGAGAACGAGTCCTTGTAGCCTTGGAGGGATTCAATGGCCTGCGCCGAGTTGAGGTGCTTAGGCTGCGAGTGAAAGACATCGATCTCGGCCGACAACGGCTCCACGTTCTCGGGAAGGGTCGGAACGGGGGAAAGTGGCGCACTCTCCCGATGTCTTCGGAGACGGCGAAGGTTCTGAGGACCTTACCGCAGGGGCAGGACCCGAATTCCAGGGTCATTCCTCTGTCTCAGTCCGGCGCGGATGTCGTCCTTCGTAGAGCTTCCCGCAGGGCAGGTTTTCCTCGTCTGGGTTTGCAAGTTTCTCATCACGATCTCAGGCGAACGTTCGGCCGCCTCGCTCACAAGGCGGGGATGGATCTGGTTCAACTGAAGAACCTCTACGGCCACACCTCCCTTGATCAAACCGTCCACTACATCGGGTTAGACGAGGACGAAATGCGAGTCGGACTTACTCGGTTGGCAACCTTCATCGGTCCCTGGTTGCGGTCAAAAGATATGACTAGCAACGCTTAGGATCCCGAGACCCGCGTATCAAGAACTTACTTATACGTAAGTTTTGTAATGATCGGCGTGGGTCGACAACACGATGCGCGAAATCGAGATCCCGGAACTCCACTGCTATCGCTGCGGGAACTCGTGGACCCCACGAGCACGCCTAGTGCGGATTTGCCCCCGCTGCAAATCCCTGTATTGGGAAGAGCCGAAGATTCGTATTCCTGCGGGAGGTACCGGCCTCGGTATCGAGGAAGTCCTCGGACCATTCCGGTCTGAGATTGAGCGGATTGCACGGCGATACGCTGTCCTCGACATCCGCGTCTTCGGTTCGGTCGCACGGCGAGCTGCCTCCGCAGAGAGCGACGTGGACCTTCTGGTCGATTTCGATTGGTCCCGGAGGACGCGATCGAAGCTTCGTTCCGTCGACATGGCGAACGAACTCGAGGAACTCCTAGGGCGACACGTCGATGTTGCGACCGAGGACAGCCTTCACTGGTTCATCCAGCCCCAAGTTGTGGCTGAAGCGGTCCCCCTATGAGTGCAAAGCCGAGCCGCGATCGACTTCGCGTCACTGCCATGATAAATGCTGCCGAGGAAGCAAAGCGGGATTCCGTGGAGGGGAAGGATGCCTTTATGGAGCCAGGCCGTGTTCAGAAATCGGTCCTCCTCGATCTAATCTACCTAACCGAGTCGGCCGACAGAACCTCGTCCGGTCTGAAGAAGAACAACCCTCAGATTCCATGGGAACGGTTGAGCGGTTTACGGAATCATGGCCTCGTCCACGATTACGCGGACATCGACCTCCAGGACGTCTGGACGTTCGTTCGAGAGGAGCTTCCGAAGATTCGAAGGCTACTCGACCGGATAGGATACGGCGATAACCAGGCCGACTGAAGTGGGCGGGCGACGAGGGTTACCGGCCGTCCGCGCGCCGTTCGTGAGTGGACCGTCACACTTACCGCTCGGTGCGTGCAAGGTCGGTCGCACCTACGGATAGTTGAGGGCGAAACGTGGGAGGGGATGTCGGAATGGGGACACCCACCGGTCGGAGCAGCTCAGCCACGTTCGAGGGGGGGTCGGGCTAGAATATGAAGAGATTTTCAATGCCGGGGCCAGGATTCGAACCTGGGAACTCCTGCGAGAGCAGATCTTGAGTCTGCCGCCTTTGGCCGCTCGGCCACCCCGGCGCTATCGACGCGAGGAGCTGACGGGCCTTATTCTTCTTCCGTTTCCTCGTCCACGAGGTCGCCTTCGTCCGAGATAGGGATGGAGAGCGCTCCCTCGTCCCGCCGAAGCCCTCGGGACCCGTGGTCGGGAGGCGGCGGGCTCGACGGCGCTGCCCTCCGAGAAGGGGTCCTGCGTTGGCGACCGCACCTAAGGCACGTCCGCACTCGGATCCCCGACCGGAGCCGCGTCCGAACAGTCCGACCCTCGACCCAGAACGCCGAGCACGAACGGCAGTACAGCTCCCGGTACTCCCGCCGAAGCCGAACATTGTACCGCATCCCGATCCGACGTGCCAAGGCCACGTACCGGTCCGCGAGCTCCGGGTGAGGACCCCGAGCCTCTCGCTCGGCCAGCCCGAACAGGTGGGAGACCCGGTCCCGTGCGATCCGGACCATCGCCCCGGTCCGGCGGCCCTTGCGTCCCGTGCGCCTCAGGACTGTGGTTGCTGGCATACAGGACAGTAAACGGCGACGCGGCTGATGACCGTACGACAGCGAATGCAGTACTTCCCCGCCGGCGGCGCTGGGATAGCGCCCAAGGCTCCCGGCGGCGGGGCGAGCGTGACGTAGCCAACTGGAGGGTAGGCCCAGGGAAGGCCGCCCGAAGAGGGGGGAGGTGGCGGGGGGGCGGGGCCCGCGGGCGAGGCCCCTGTGGGTGGGCTTCCGAGAGGCGAACCGGGAGTCGTCGGGGAGCGCGCTAGAGGGCTAGTGTTGTTCCCCGCGGAAGCGTCGACCTGGGGCAGGGTGTAGCCGCACTTCGTGCAGAACAGCGCTCCTTCGCTCGCCATCTCGCCGCAGTGGAGACAGACGGACACGGCGGGGGACAAGGTTAATGGCGTATATCACCGTCAGGTACCCAGTGAGACACCGGTCGGTCGCACTCGTGACTCGGGACCCGGGGCTGTATCATGAGCTCGCGGGATTCTTGCGAGAGCGACGCGTGCCGACGATCAGCCTCTTGCCGGGCGATCGGATCCCGGACCAGGTGGCTGTGGTTCTCACGTCAAGTTCTGAAGCACCGCTGATCGCTCACCCGAACGTCCTACCGGTAGCCGAGGCCGCCGACCGTCGGAGCCTCGCGGCCGCGGTACGTCACGCGCTTGAGTCCGCCGACCCGAACGTAACGATCGTCGTAGGCATCGACCCGGGACCCCGGCCGGGGTACTCCGTCCTCGCCGGCGCGACGATCCTGGCCGAGGGCGTACTAGAATCTCCGGAGTCGGCCGGGACCTTCGCGAGCCAGCTTCGTCACCGGTTCCCTTCTCGCCCGGTCCTCTTCCGCGTCGGTCGGGGGGACCCGCCCGCACGGAACAGGATCGTGAACTCGCTCCTCGAGCATCGTCGGTCCGTAGAACTGGTGGATGAGCAGGGAACCACCCCCCGGGGACATCGTCGACCACGTGACGCGGCCGCGGCCCGCACGATCGCCCACGTGCCGGGTCGCCCCGTCCGGGAGCCGCTCCCCCTCACCGTCACGCCGGGCGAGATCGCGAACCTGCAACGGCTAAGCCGGGAGGGAAGCGGCGGGCGGCTGACCATCTCCCGATCGAGCGCGCATCGCGTCCTCCAAGGGGAGATCACCCTCGCCGAGGCGGTCGCACAAGCGATGGCCCGGCCGGGCCGATCGCCCCCGCCACCCGAGGGAGACCCCCCCGGGGAACCCCTTTAATCCGCCGGAAGGTCGGCGGAACGTGGTGCTCTCACCGGAGGTCGAGGCACGGGCCCGCCGAGCGGCGTTGGAGAACGCCCTCGCCCACGACGGCGCCGCGCAACCGGGACCGGTCGTCGCCCGGCTGCTGGCGACCGACGCATCGCTGCGACCCCAGGCGGACGCGGTCCGGTCGCTCGTCTCCGAGGTCGTCGCTGAGATCCGAGGCCTTCCCCCGGCCGAGCTCGAGGACCGCCTCGCGGCGCTCGGGGGTCCCGAGACCGAGCGGCCGAAGGTCGCGCGGAGCGAGGCTCCCGAATTTCCGGAGCTCTTGGGGGCCGTGCGGGGAAAGGTCGTCCTCCGCATGGCGCCGTACCCGAGCGGGGTCTTGCACATCGGCAACTCCCGGATGCTGTTCGTCCATCAGCTGTACCGCGAGCGGTACGACGGAAAGATCCTACTCGTCTTCGACGACACGGTCGGGTCCGCGGCGAAGCGGACCGAGACCGAGTTCTTCGACCTCATCCTCGGGGACTGCGAGCTCGCCGGAGTCCGTCCGGACGCCGTCTACTACAAGTCGGACCGGATCCCGGCGTTCTATCCGTGGGCCCGTCGGGTCATCGAGAAGGGCGGTGCCTACGTCTGCCGTTGCCCGCAGGAGCTCCTCGGGAAGAACCGCGTCGCGGGCCGCCCCTGCCCCGAGCGCTCCCAGACCGTTTCCGAAACGCTCGAGGAGTGGGAGAAGATGCTCGGCAACGCCTACGGCCCGGGCGAGGCGGTCCTCCGCCTGAGGACCGATATGGCCGACCCCGACCCGGCGTTCCGGGACCGCGTTCTCCTGAGGATCAGCGACATCGACCACCCCCGGGTGGGCCGGAAGTACACCGTCTGGCCGATGCTGGAGTTCTCGTGGGCGGTGGACGACATCGAGCTCGGGGTCACGCACGTCCTCCGTGGAAAGGACCTCGTGATCGAGGACCGGATGCAACGGTACGTGTGGGACCTCCTCGGGATACCGGGACCCCCGTTCGTGCATTGGGGGATCCTTCGGGTACGGGAGGCGAAGGTCGCGAAGAGCAAGGCGTACCAGGAGGTACGGTCCGGGCTCTACGACGGCTTCGCGGACCCGCGGACCTGGTCGCTCCGGTCCCTCGAGCGCCGTGGGATCTCGATGGACTCGCTCCGCCAGTTCATCCTCTCGTTCGGCATGTCGCTCGCCGACATCGAGGTCCCGGCGGAGACCCTCTATTCGGAGAACCGCAAGCGGATCGACGCGACGACCGTGCGCCGCGCGTTCGTTCCGGACCCCGTCCGGGTCGAGGTCGAGGGGTACCCGTTCGACCTCGCCCAGGTGACCCTCCCGAACCACCCCGACCGTCCGGAGCTCGGGCACCGTACGGTCACGGCGGGACCGTCGTTCTATCTGCCCCGACGCGACCTCTCGGCGCACGCCGGGGAGGAGATCCGCCTGAAGGACCTCGTCAACGTGCGGCTGGATTCCGGGGAGACGCTCTCCACGGGCACGATGCGCGCCGTCTTCACGAGCCGAGAGAACCGAAAGCTCCCGCGGCTCCAGTGGGTGGGCAGGGAGGGAGCGGTGGCGGTCGACATGCTCGGGCTCGAGGGAGATCATTCGACCGGCCTCGGCGAGGCCGCGCTCTCGGCGGCTCGGCCGGGCGACATCGTCCAGTTCGAGCGCGTCGGATTCGTTCGGGTCGAAACGGACTGGAAGCCCGGCTCGGCGCCGCTGCGCGTCGTCTACGGCCATCCGTAAATCCCCGCCGAGCTTTTAGTATCGGGAATCGCTCTCCGCCGGGAGCGGTACGCGTACCATGAAGTTCCTCCACACGTCCATCACGGTCCGCCACATGGACGAGAGCCTCGCCTTCTACACCGAGGTCCTCGGCCTGCAGTTCGAGCGACGGCGGACGATCCCCGAGAACCACGCCGAGATCGCGTTCGTGCTCGACCCCGCTTCGGGGGCCCGGATCGAGCTCACGCACTGGGACGGGAAGGACCAGTTCGAGCCCGGAGAGCAGCTGGACCACCTCGCGTTCGAGGTGGAGGACCTTGACCGGTACCTGATGAAGCTGCGGACGAAGAACGTCCGCGTAGCCAAGGAACCGTTCCACCTCTCCGGGGGGTCATCCCGGATCGCGTTCATCCTCGACCCGAACGACGTCTGGATCGAGCTCATCGAGCGCGCGCCAGCGGCGGGCTAAACGGACGGCCGTGGCCGAGGCGTCGCCCGACTCCAGTGTCGACCTCCACCGGAGGTCGCTGCTCGCGGTGTTCGAGGCGACCTTCTTCGTCCGTTTCGCCTTCGGTATCACGCTCGCGGTCTTCGCGAGCTACATCCTCGGCCGGCTCTCCGGGCTGAGCGGGAACGACGAGGGGACGGTCGGTCTAGTCGCGGCGATGGCCCCGGTCGGCGAATTCACTACCGTGCTGCTTTCGGGGATCGCCACCGACCGGGTCGGGCGATTCCCGGTGCTGTTTACGGGGATGCTCGGCTCGGCGCTCCTCTTTGGCCTGGTCGCGCTCACGCGCTCGGTCTACGCCCTCGGAGCGCTGAACTTCGTCTTCGGAATCGCGAGCGGAGCGATCCTGGCTTCGAGCCTCGCCGTCATCGCCGACCGGTCGACCGAGGACGAGCGAGGGCTCGAGATGGGCCGCTTCGATGCGATGAATCTCGCGGGCTGGCTGGGCGGGTTCGCGTTCGGGATCGCGATCCTCGGACTGCTCCAGGGCCACGAGATCTCCGTGGCCTCGCTTCCCTGGGTCTTCGTCCTCGGCGCGGCGACGTTGGTGGTCGGGTTCCTGCTCGCGTGGGACCTCGTCCGCACATTCCCCCGAACGGTTCCGCCCCACGGCTTCCCGGTCGGCCAGGTCCTGCGGAACGCCTTCCGTCGCAGCGTCCTTCTGGTCACGCTTCCGTGGCTCATCGTCTACATGCTCATCGGCTACGTCCTGGTCTTCGTGGGGAGCGCGTCCTCGAGCATCGGGTTCTCGGACCTCTATCTCGCCGCAGGGGTCGCGGGAGGGGGCTTCCTCCTGGTCCTCTCCCAGCCTCGATTCGGGCGCCTTGCGGACCGCTACGGCCGAACCCGCCTGATGAACATCGGGGTCGCGGGCTTCGTCGGGGTCATGGTCTTCGCCTCGCTGCTAGTCGCCTTCGGTCCCCTCCCCGAGCTCCTGGCCGCCCTGGGCGTTTGCGTTCTGGCCGCGCTCGCCTACGGGCCGGCGGCCCTCGCGGCGCTCGCGGACCTCGCCTTCGCGCTCAGTCGGGGCACAACGATGGCGATCTACTCGCTCACGATCTCGCTCGGCATGGTGCTCGGCCTCGTCGTGGGCACCCAGCTCGTGGAACGCTTCGGGAACGACGGCTACTATCTCTTCTTCGGCGGCATCGGGGTCGCCCTCGTGATCCTATCGGCCTTCCGCTACCGGGAGGTTCGACTCGGACCGGCGGTCCGGCCTACGATTCCGGCTCGATGACGATGTGCCGTAGTACCGGGTGGCTCTGCTGGAGGGCCAGGGTGACCTCGTCGATGGTCGCCTCGATCTGGTCGGTGGTCAGGCCGTCGTGGAAGTTGACCCGCAGCGCGAGGAGCGCGTCGTCCGGCCCGAGCACCATCGACTGGAGGGCGCGCACCTTGGAGACACGCGGGTGCCGCTCCACGACGCTGAGGATGGTCCGGGCCTCCGCTGGGTCCAGGGCCTGCCCGATCAGGAGCCCTCGGCTCTCGAGCGTGAGGACGATGCCGGTGATGACGAGCAGGACCCCTTCGATGATGGCCGCGGCGCCGTCCGCCGCGTACTGTCCAGTCCGGTAGACCACCAGGAGCGCGAAGAACGCGACAAGGCACCCTAGGATGGAGACGACGTCCTGGTAGAAGA
Source organism: Thermoplasmata archaeon (assembly GCA_052326485.1). Classification (GTDB taxonomy): domain Archaea; phylum Thermoplasmatota; class Thermoplasmata; order Lutacidiplasmatales; family UBA184; genus Lutacidiplasma. The sequence continues at coordinate 7,774 of JBKQMS010000009.1, forward strand.
CCGACTTGAGCCCGATGTGGCGGGACTCAAGGAAGGACTGGAGGGTCTCCTGGGAGCGGCGCAGCTCGCGGAGGGTGACCGCGATGCTCACGGCGCTGACGGCGAGGGTCGCGCCGACCACGAGCAACCCGTCGCCGATATGGGTGATCGCGACGGGGTTCGCCGCCTGGTCGATGCCTGTCGTCAGGGCGATGATGCCGGCTACGGTGAACGTCACGACGATCGACACGAATGCCCAGTAGGTCCGCTCCTTGCCCCGGCCGAACGGGTGACGGTAGTCCGCGGGCAGGCGGGAGGCGTACAGCCCCCACAGCAGAAGGACGGCCCCAAGGAGGTCGGTGACGCTGTAGATCGCCTGGGCGAGGACCGCCCGGCTCCCCGAGATCACCGCCACGTCGAGGTTCAGGGCGAAGAGCGCCCCGTTGAGCAGGAGGGTTGCGACGATGATGACCTGGGATCGCATGGCGCTCGAAGTCTCCGCCCGAGCGAACCACGGACGGAGAGAACGGGCATAAAGGGTTGTATCGGGGGTAGACCCCCTCGGAGGAGTAGGCTGGGAAATAGGGTTAAATCGCGGCGGCCCGTGCGCGACCGAAGGTGTTTCGATGAGTGAAACCTCCGCCCCGCCCTCGGGCGCTGGGCCTGCCTCCCCGACCCCCTCCCCCCATCGGTACTCGCGGCCCCGGCTCAGCCGGCTCGGCCTCGGGCCAGGGAAGATGACCCGATTGAAGCGGCTCCTCTACACCCACGGTCCGGGCGGCGGCACTCTGCTCGTCCTCCCCATCGACCAAGGGCTCGAGCACGGTCCGGTCGACTTCTTCCCGAACCCGGACGCGCTCGACCCGCAATACCAGTACGACCTCGCCCACGAGGGGAAGTTCAGCGCGATCGCGCTCCACATCGGTCTCGCCGAGAAGTACTTCCACGAGTACGCCGGCGACGTTCCGCTGATCCTGAAGCTGAACGGGAAGACCACCATCCCGGGCGACGCCCAGGCATTCAGCCCCCTCACGGGAACGGTTGAGGACGCGGTGCGTCTCGGCGCGGACGCTGTCGGATACACGATCTACGTCGGCTCACCGGCCCAGGACCGGGACTTCCTGCAGTTCCTCGAGGTCCGCAAGGAAGCCCAGCGCCTCGGGATGCCCCTCATCGTGTGGGCCTACCCGCGAGGCGAGGCGGTAGCCAAGAAGGGAGGCAAGGAGAGCCTCTATGCCGTCGACTACGCGGCGCGCGTCGCCCACGAGCTCGGCGCCGACGTCGTGAAGCTCAACTACCCGGTCTCGTCCCTGAAGGACGCGGACAGCCCGCCTCCGTACAACACCCTGCGACTCCCGCCGTCCGAGGCCTTCCGCAAGGTCGTTCAGAGCGCGGGCCGCTCGCTCGTGCTCGTCTCGGGTGGAGAGAGGATCGGGGACGACGAGCTGATGCTCAAGGTCCGGTCCTCGATGGACGCCGGCGCGACGGGGATCATCTTCGGCCGCAACCTTTGGCAGCGACCGAAGGCCGACGCGCTCCGATTGACCCGGGAACTGCATGAGATCTTCCGGGAGTACGCGCAAGCCCCGTCGTAACGCGGCGCTCCGCCTCCTCGTCGTGCTGGCGGGGGAGGACCACCCCAAGGCGTGCACCGGTCGCCGTCTTCTGCGTTGGAGGCGGGTCGTGCAGGTCCCCCGCGAGGACGCGAGCTTCCCCGCCCCGGTCGTGCTGGACCCCTACGCCCCCACGCCCCTCTCGGGCGCCGACCGCGAGACCGCGGAGGGAGGGGGGATCCTCGTGGTGGATTGTTCGTGGAACCGCCTTTCGGCCCGGGGTTCATTCCCCGGCCAAGAGCGTCGGGACCGTCGCCACGGCACCCACCGGCGGCTTCCGGTCCTCGTTGCCACGAACCCGCAGCATTATGGACGGCTCACCCAGCTAAACACCGTGGAGGCGTTCTGTGCGGCGCTGTCCATCCTGGGAAGAACCGAGGAAGCGGAGAACCTGATGGACGGATTCGCCGGAGGCGGCGAGTTCCTCGCGGTGAACCGCGACCGCCTCGACCGGTATCGGGAAACCGCGGGGCCATCCGAGGTCCTTGCGGCAGAGAAGGCTCTCTTCGGGGGGACGTGAGCCCTTCGGTCCGTCCGCGAGTAATCGCGGTCTGGTCGCGGGACGTAGGACCGTGGACGACCCGAATCGAGAGGCGCCGGTCCCCGGGCTCATCCGGGAATCGGGTACGACCGCCCTTCCGTCGAGAGATGCTCGACGGAAAGGTCGGCCACGGTGCGAAGAGGCGTTCGAAGAGGGAGGCGGGCGATGATCACGCCGCCGTAGCGCTCGTAGATGCGAGAAGTGTGGAGGGTGAGGCACCTCCCTCCGTAGAGGGGACGCCCCGTGAGGTCCGGGTCGTGACCTCGCAGCATGATCTGAAGGCCGGTCACGCGCAGGAACTGCTCTAGGTCCCGTCCTCCCCAAGGAAGGGCCGCGCCACGACGGATGTGCGAGGCGTCGCACTCGGCCCAGACGAGCTCCGCGAGCCGCTCCTCATCGGGCGCGACGAACGCTTTCGTCCAAGGGGTAGGAAGCCTCCCACGGGGGAACCCGGCGTGGGCGAGGTAGGCCCCGTTCGAAGTGACCACCGCGAGAGGTCCCCTCTCGAACAGTCCGAGCAGGCGGTCGTACCGGGTGGAATCCGGCCCCCATAGTTCGTCCACCTCGTCGGGGAGGCGGTGGGGTACCGCGGGAATTCGACGTATCGTCTCGTGGTTGCCTTGGATCAAGAACACTCGAGCAGGGGCTTCGGCCGCGAGGCTCAGCAGGTACAGCCCGTTCGCGACCGAACCCGCACCGCAGTCGTCGGGAGGTCGGTCGACGTAGTCGCCGAGGCCGATCAGGCAGCGGTTCCCCGCGCGATACCGTTCGACAAGGTCCTCGGTCGACCTCCAGTCGCCGTGGGAGTCCCCGAACACGATCGCCTCCTCGGCCTCCTCTACGGGCATATCGACCAAAGGGGGTCGAACGGGGACTCTGCGCTCGAGGCGGTCCAGGAGGGCGTCCGCCTCAGTGGCAGAGAGGCGCAGGAGGTCGGAGGGCGACGACGGAGCTCCTTCCTCGGACATTCCGCGGACCGCCTACGGCACCGAGGGAAGTGCGGGGGGCCGGAGTTCCCGGGGGCCGGTCCTGACGACCGGCCCGCCCTTTGAACCGGCGAATGCCCTAGGCAACAGGGTCCTAAGCCCTGCCTCGGTGGCCCCGCCGGACGCGTCCGACGGATTGGCCGAGCTGGAGCACCCCCGCACCGGAATGATGAGGCGAGAAGAGTAGCCCCGGCAGGAGTTTCGGCCGTCGGGGAATTCGACCTCCGCGGCGTTCGAACCTGCGTCGCGAGATCCAGAGTCTCGCATGATTGGCCACTACACTACGGGGCTACAACAGTCCCAGCTTCGGGCCGTTGATAAACGTTACCGCGCGAAGGAGCTTCCGAGCGCCTCCGTCCCAGAAGGGACCACACGACACAAATAGACCGGGACAGTCCCCCGCGCATCCATGCCGGGAGGACTGCATGGCGGGAGGGGGGTGAATCCACTTGAGCGGTCAAGCGGATTCCGCACCGAGGACCGAGGACCCGGCGCAATCTGGAACGGCGGTGAGATCGGCTCCTTCCTCTGACCGCACGCGACTGCGGTGGAGCCGTCCGGCCACGTTCCTCTACCTCGCGGTTCCGCTGTCGATCGGCGTGATCGCAGCCTCCGACCCGGGGTTCACGGCCGCGGGGCTCGCGAGCTATCTCCCGACCGCCACCGTGGACGTCTCGTATTCGTTCTTGCGGATGTCGGCCGCGTACCTCCTCTCCCTCGCGTTCGCGCTTTCCTACGGCTACTACGCCGCGGCCCACCGGACCGGCGAGAAAGTGATGATCCCGATCCTCGACATCCTGCAGTCCGTTCCCATTCTCGGCTTCTTCCCGGTCGTGGTCTTGGTGCTCTACAATCTTCAGCCCTCCGGGTTCGGGCCGAACCTGGCCTCCGTGATCCTGATCTTCACCTCGATGTCGTGGAACATGGTCTTCGGGGTGTACGAGTCCTTGAAGACAGTCCCCTCCGACCTCCGCGAGGCGGCCGACACCTTCGGGCTCCGGGGCTGGCTCCGGTTCCGGCGCCTCCTCTTCCCGGCCACGGTGAACCGTCTCGTCTACAACTCGGTGCTTTCCTGGACGGGCGGCTGGTTCTTCCTCGTCGAGGCCGAGATCTTCACCACGAACGGGGCGGCGCTTCCGGGGATCGGGAGCTTCCTCTCCTTCGCAGCTAGCGGGCACAACAGTGAGAAGTTCATCGCCGGTCTCATCGTCCTCGTCATCGTCATCGCGCTCCTCGACTTCGCCCTCTGGAGACCCCTCGGACACTGGGCCGAGCGGTTCCGATACGATCAGTCTCCCTCGGGGGAGGGAGAGGCGTTCGCGCCTCCCGGCACTTCGGGGCGATTCCGCCGAGCGGCGGCGTACGTCACGCGCGGGGTTCGAACCGGCGTCTCGCGACTGAGCACCCCGCTCGTCCAATTGGCGGCCATCCGGGTACGACCCAGCCGAGAGCCGAATGCTCGCCGTCAGTCGATGATCTACCACCTCTCGTTGGGGACCATCCTGGTCCTCGTCTGGCTGATGTTGATCGCCATCATCGTCGCCGTGTACACCGTGTTCAGTGGAACGATCGTACCACCGGTGCGAGCCCAGATGTTGCAGATTCCGTTTGCCGTGGGGGCCTCGATCGTCCGGCTCGTGGTCGCGTATGCCATCTGCCTCGCCATCGCGCTTCCCCTCGCGATCCTCTTGGCCCGAGGACCGCGGGCGCGACGCGTGGGCCTGCCCATCGTCGAGGTGGTCGCGTCGTTCCCGGCAACCGCCCTCTTCCCGGTCATCATCTTCGAGGTGGTCCCCTACATCACCCCCGAGGGCGCCTCGATCGTCATGCTGATCACGGGGATGATCTGGTATCTCTTCTTCAACCTCCTCTCGGGGATACGGTCGATCCCGCCGGACCTCGAAGAGGCGGCACGGTCGTTCGGGCTCAAGGGTCGGAAGTTCCTTCGTCGGGTCCTCGTGCCGGGGGTCTTCACCGCGCTGATCACCGGCTCCATCACTGCGTTCGGAGGCGGCTGGAACACCCTGATCGTGGCGGAGTACCTCAAGGTCGGCAACGGCCCGTCCCTGAGCGTCCTCGGGGTCGGTCAGCTGATCGACATCGGGTACGCCGAATCCGGGGCCGGAGGGTACCCGCTCATGGTCGCGGCGCTGTTCGCCCTGATCGCGAGCGTCATCATCATCAACGAACTCATATGGAAGCCGCTCTACCGCCGGGCGGTCGAGAAATACCGGTACGATTGATCCCGGGAACTGGTCGGCAAGGGTGGGGAAAGGACCGTGGCGCTGATCCGGGTCGAGCACGTGGACAAGAGCTTCGCGTCTCGGCACGGTTCGATCTCCATCATGCGGGACATCACCTTCGAGGTCAAGGACTCAGACTTCGTCGCCATCGTCGGGCCTTCCGGATGCGGGAAGTCGACCCTGCTGCGCCTGATCCAGGGCCTCGATATACCGACCGCGGGCACGATCTGGTTCCAGGACCGGAAGGTCGAAACGGTCTGCCCCCAGATGGCGATGGTCTTCCAGAGCTTCGCTCTGTACCCCTGGCTCACCGTCGCGCAGAACGTCGCCTTTGGGCTCGAGGCACTCGGTTGGGCCTCCGAGCGGATCGGCTCGCAGGTCGAGCGGTACATCTCCGTCACCGGCCTCGACGGTTTCCAGGAGGCGTATCCCCGAGAGCTTTCCGGCGGTATGCGCCAGCGCGTGGGGCTCGCCCGAGCCCTAGCCGTGGAACCGGCCGTCCTGCTGATGGACGAACCGTTCAGCTCCCTGGACCCGCTCACCGCGGAGAGCCTTCGCGAGGAGGTCCTCCAACTCTGGCGGGACCCCCAGCTGCCCCCCGACGCCGTCCTGCTCGTCAGCCACAACATCGAGGAGGCGATCCAGCTGGCGGACCGGGTGATCGTCCTCTCGCGGCGACCCGGCCAGATCCTCGCCCAGGTCGAGGTCGACCTTCCCCGGCCCCGGGACCGGAAGTCCACCGCGTTCTACGACCTCACCGACCGCGTCTACTCGCTCATCACGGAGGGGGGGGCCCCTTTCTCCCTCCGGACCCGACCCGCGGAGGGCTCTCCCCCCGCCGGGTAAGTCTTATAGAACGGTTCCTAGTAGGGTCGCTCCGAGAGGAAGAGGACAGAAGTGCCGACGACGTTCCCGAAGTGCAACCCCACGGAAATGATGGGGCTGCTGGTCCTCCTGAACTCCCACAATGGTTCCGAGGACGTGGCCCTCCTCGCCGACGACCTCGATCTGGAGATCGACGAGATCTTCCCCGCGCTCGAGTTCGCCGAGGTCCTCCAGCTCGTGAAGGTCACGGATGGGCGGGCCACCTTTACCGACCTTGGGAAGAAGCTCATGGGCGGGTCGATCCGGGAGCGCAAGACCACGATCCGCGAACAGCTCCGAAAGACCACCCTCTTCAAGACGCTCCTCCGCGCGCTCGAGAGCGCCCCGGAGCACTCGCTCTCGGACGAGGACCTTGGCCAGATCGTCTCGTTCACCACAGCTCCGGCCGACGAGGCGGTGCAGAACATCGTCAACTGGGGGCGGTACGCCGACCTCTTCCGCTACGATTCCGCGGAGCAGCGCCTGATCCTCACGCGGCGTTCTTCCGCCGGGAAGACCGGCTCGGGCCAGTCCCGTCCCCCGGCGCCTCCCGCGACCCCGGGGGAAGGGGGTTCCTCCGCCTCGAAGGAATCGACCTCAGCCTCCCCGGGCTCCGAAATCCGCACCTCGGTAGCGCTGACGGCCACGGGCTAGGCACGACCCGGCAGGCCGGGGACCTGGCGCCTGCTGAAGCCCCCTACCGTAGTTCAAACTGTTCCCCGGTTCGGCACGACCCCCGGAGAACCGACACGCGGCCGGTCCGTCTCACGGCGGGGAGGAGTTTCCAAAGGGCTTAAGGGGACAGCCCTATCCCCGCCTCCGCGGGCACGTAGATCAGCGGAAGATCGCTGCTTTCGCAAAGCAGAGGTCGGGGGTTCAAATCCCCCCGTGTCCACTCCCATTCGCGCCGCGGGACCGCCCTTTGGGGCCGCGGACCTCAACTGACGTCAATCCCGACATAAGAGCTGTTCACCGAATGTCCGGGGAGGTCATCGCGTCGCGCGGGGAGCCTTCCCGATTGTCGGTTCCCGCGGGCGGTGATCAGCGGGCGGAGGTCGTCGGTTTTGCTTCCGAGACGGGGACGCCCCCGATTGGAGGAGGGGAATTCTTGGCGGCTCCGGCCGTGGTCGCGACCCGGGGACTCTCGGCAGGCGGCTGTGGGGCCTCCTTCGACGCCGCTGTCTCGGGAGGGCGGTCGCCCCTTAGGTCGAGGGTCGCCTCCACCGTACCGTCGTCCGAGTACCTCAACGAGAAGCCCATCCGCTTCATGAGCGAGAGCGCCCGGTAGTTCTCCGCCAACATGACGGAGTAAACCCGCTCGATCCCCATGTCCTCGGCCACCTCGAGAACGTGGTCCGCGAGCTTCGTTCCAAGTCCGGCGTTTTGGAACTCATCGGTCACGATGACGGCGAACTCTCCGCTCTTCCCGTCCGGCTCGATGCTTAGGCGGCCGACGCCGAGGAGCCTTCGCCTCCCGTCCTGGGTCAGCTCGGGCACGATCGCGATTTCCCGGTCGTAGTCGATGTTGCAGTAACGGACCCGCATCTCGTGCGGGGTGTCCTTGATCACCTGGAAGAACCGGTACCGGACCGACTCCTCCGAGAACCCCCGGAACATCTCGAGCCACATCGGCTCGTCTTCCGGCTTGATCGGGCGGAGGACGACCTCCTGGCCGTCCGCCATCCTCCAGCGCGCTTCGTACTTCTTCGGGTACGGACTGATGACGAGGTGGGCGTGGGCGTCGCGGTCGTGCTCGGACCGGTCCTTGTCGATCAGGATCCGCGCGTCCAGGATGTGGAGCTTGCTCTCGTTGAGGAGGAGCGGGTTGATGTCGATCTCCTTGATCTGCGGGAAGTCGACCAGGAGCTGCGAGAAGAGGAGCAGCGTCTTCTCGAGGAGCTCGATGTTGGCTCGCGGCTGGTTCCGGTACCCCTTGAGGAGCTGGTAGACCTTCGTCTCCTCGAGCATCCGCCGGATGAGGGTGGTGTTGAGCGGAGGGAGCGCGACCGCGGCATCCCGGTAGAGCTCGACCCCCACGCCACCCATTCCGAACAGGACGACCGGCCCGAAGAGGGGGTCGGTCTTTCCGCCGACGATCAGCTCGTAACCGCCCCTCGGGATCATCGGTTGGACGGTCACGCCGAGGATCTGGGCATCGGGCTTGTACTCCTTCGCCCGCGCGACCAGGGCGTCGAACTGACGGCGGACCTCCTCCTCCGAGCCGATGTCGAGCGCCACTCCGCCGGCCTCGGTCTTGTGCAGGATGTCAGGGGAGAGGATCTTCAGCACCACCGGGAAGCCGAAGTGCCGGGCCTTCGCGGTCGCCTCGTCGGCCGTCGTGGCGACCTCGGTCGCGACCACGGGGAAGCCGTAGTACTTGAGCAGCCGCTTCGCCTCCTCCTCGGTCAGCGCTTCGCGACCTTCTTTGGCGGCCCCTTGAAGGATGACAGAAATCGGTCGGCGGGGAGGGGCCGAGTCCACGGTCAGCTCTTCGGGGGTCTCGTAGAGAAGCCCGATGTTCCGGCGGTACTGGTACATCGTTAGGTACGTCTTGACCGCCTGCTCAGGGGATGAGTACGTGGGGATGTTGTGGCCGGCGAAGAAGGCGTTCGCCTCGGTGACCCGGCTACGGCCCATGAACGACGAAAGGATCGTCTTGTTCTGGTAGGTCTTGGACTGAAGGACGTCCACGACCGTCTCCGCGACGGCCAGCGGATTGATCATCGCCTGGGCGGTCAAGAGGAGCAGGATTCCGTCGACGTTCTCGTCGTCCAGGCAGGCCTCGAGCGCGGCCCGGTAGCGTTCCGGTCCGGCGTCGCCGATGAGGTCGATCGGGTTCCCGTGGCTCCAGAACGCCGGGAGCGCCTGGTTGAGCAGCTCCATCGTCTTTGGGCTCAGCTCGGCCAGTTTCCCACCGCGCGCGAGGAGCGCGTCACTGGTCATGATCCCCGGCCCGCCCGCGTTCGTGATGATCGCGAGCCTCGGCCCATTCGGCAAAGGCTGGGTGCTCAGCACCTCGGCGGCACTGAACAGGTCCGAGATCTCCTCGACACGAACGATCCCCGCTCGCTTGAACGCCGCGTCGTAGATGTCGTCCTCCCCCGACAAGGAGCCGGTGTGCGAGGCGACGGCCCGGGCGCTCTCGCGAAACCGCCCAGCCTTGACGACCACGATCGGCTTCGACCGGGCGAAGTGCCGGGCGGCGCTCATGAACCGCCGGGCGTTGGTGACCCCCTCGATGTACATCAGGATGCTTCGGGTCTGCGGGTCGCTGCCGAAGTAGTCGATGAGGTCGCCGAAATCGACGTCGCTCATCGACCCGACGGAGACGAAGGTCGAGAACCCGACGTTCTCGTGGATCGCCGTGTCGAGGATCGCGGAACCGAGCGCGCCGCTCTGGGAGAGGAACGCCACCGTCCCCGGTTTCGGGACCTTGGAAAGGAACGTCCCATTTAGGCGCGTGGACGGCCGCATGATCCCGAGGCAGTTCGGGCCCACGATCCGGATACCGTACCGAGCGGCGACCTGGAGGATCTCCTCCTCGAGTGCCTTCCCCGCCGGTCCCGTTTCCTTGAAACCGGCGGAGAGGATGACGATGCCTTTCACCCCGGCCTTGCCGCACTCGTCGACGAGCCCCGGTACCGTCATTGCCGGCGTGGCGATGATTGCGAGGTCGACCGTTTCCGGAACCGCCCCGATTGTGGGGTAGGCCTTGACCCCGAGGATTTCGGGCTTGTGGTTGTTTACGAAGTAGGCCTTGCCCTCGAACACCCCTCTCGCGAAGTTGGCCGAGACCGCGTGGCCGACCGACCCTTCCTTATCGGTCGCGCCGAGAATCGCCACGACGCGGGGCTTGAAGATCTTGTCGAGATTGTAGGTCCCCATCGGTCGGCTCCTCGTTTCCTTATCGTGACAGTGTCCCGAACCGCCCAACCGCCGTGCGCCGGGATTGGGACGCGGTGAGACCACCTTTCGGCGCTATTACAGACTTGCGGCCCCTCAAAAGGAGGTTCGTTCTCTCGAGTCGACGGTAGGTGCGAACGAGGCCTTCTCGGTCCCCCGATGACCTCCTGACTCGCGCACCGGGTGGCGTCTGATCGGAGTCCCTTCTGAGGGTCCACCGGGGCAGGAAAACGTGCTTGGGCCGGCCCATGTCGAAGACCACGATCCCGGCAGCGAGAAGGGGCGAGCCCTCGTATTGGCGGGCGGAGAGATTGCTTGCGCCCTCCACCGGTTAGGGCACTCCTCGAGGAATCCGCTGTGTGACAGCACTCATCGCGAGGTGGGCTCGCGGGCCGAGCCGACCGAGCTCATGGCCCCGAATAGAGGAGGGACCGCACGCCCGGGTCCGCGGCTTGCGCGGCCCGACGCCACCCTGGGGGCATCGCCGCCGGTCAGGGTCGCAGGGCGACCACGGTCTTTCCGCGCGCCCGCCCGGCCTTCAATTCCGCGAGCGCCGCAGGCGCTTCGGGGAGGCGGACCCGACGTTCGAGAGGTATGGTGAGGTGGTGTTCTACCACGTCCTGCGCCAAGCGTTCGAGGAGCACCGTCGTAGGCTGTAGGTCCACGTTGAACCCGCGGATACCCGCCCGCTGCAGCGCCTCGACGTCCGCCGAGAATGTGGTGGTGGCCGCGACGCCCCCTCGGCGGACCAACGCGGCCCACTGCGCGAAACCCGTGCGGTCGCTCATGGCGTCGAGAAGACCATCCAGGCCGGAGGGGTGGGCCCGCGCGATTGCCGCTGGAGGGTCTTCGGAGGAGGGGTCGACGACGGTCTCGGCCCCCAATGAACGGAGGCGAGCCGCCGAGTTCGCCCGTGCGATGGCGGTGACCTTGAGCCCTCTCGCGGCCGCCAGTTCTGTCGCGAACGACCCGACTCCCCCGGAGGCGCCCACGATCGCCAAAGACGCTCCGACGGGAAGGGCGAGGGAATCGAGGCTAGCGAGCGCGGTCATCCCTGCGGTAGGAAGGGCCGCCGCTTCCTCGGCGGTGATCCCGGCCGGGAGCCGAATGACAGAGCCCGCTTCGGGGACGGGGGCGAGCTCAGCATAGGTTCCCGTGCCGACCGGGTCGTGGAGGAACTGGCCGAAGATCCGATCGCCTACCCGAAACCGCTCCACCGCAGGGCCGACCGCCTCCACGGTCCCCGAGGCGTCTACACCGAGCACGAGCGGGAACACATGAGGGCGGTTGCCCTCGTACATTCCCTCGGCGATTTTCCAGTCTAGGGGGTTCATCCCCGCAAATTCCACGCGCACGACCACCTCCGCCCGACCGACCACGGGTGAGGGGAGCTCCATCAACTCGATCGGATTTCGGAACCGGGAGACGGCGGCCGCCTGCATGCCGGACGAATGGCACGCGCGGTCTTCAAAGAATCCGAGGCCACGACGATCGCCTCGCGGAACGCTAAGTACGTTACCCGCTCTTCGGGACCTCCTGAGGGCCCATGGGGATGGACCGGGACTTCCCGATGACCGGGACGCAGGGGAAGGCCCTCATCGTAGGCCTCCTGGTCATGTGCGCGTTCGGTGCCGCCCTGTTCGGAGGCGCCATCCCGGGACTCAAGCCCAACTACTCCGAGCCCAGCGTCGTCGTGGTCGGTGGGGAATCGTACGACTTCACCACCGTCGTCCTGGCGACTCCCAGCCTCCCCCTCGACCACACTTCCCCTCAATCCTTCGCGTTCCACAACGTGACGTTCGCGCTATGGGTCTCTCATTGGTACTCGCTCTCGGGTGGGCTCGTCTACGGGAACGGTACCGAACCGAACGGGACCGTCTATGCCTTCGCCCTTGGCGAATCCGCTAGTCCGCCGGTGAACACCACACTGTTCGTCTCGCCCGACCGGGAGTTCGCGGCCTACTGGCCGGGGGGCCCCCTCAGCGGGTCCTCGGTGAACCTCATGGTCCGCGCCTGATCACGGGCGCTTCCCCTCCGGCTTCGGATCCGTCGAATTCGAGGTTAGAGAAACATCTAATCCCGTGACGCTGTGCCGGACGACAGCACCGCTTCCGTGGCCTTGCGGCAGGGAGGTCGCGAGGAAGCGGCGAGATGCCGAAAGTGAGAACCATGCCTACCCGGAACCCTCGACGTCGCTCCACGTCCGGTCGGAGCCCTATAGGCGGTTCCTCTAGCGGATCTCCTCCGGCACATTCCCGGGACCATCGTCGGATGCACGAGGCAACTTGGTCTCGCGCCGAAGCGGTCAGCGTTCTCGACTCGCCCGAACGCCGCTCGAGCCAGGACCCGAATCGTCTTTGGCGTCGGGTAGGCTTGAAGCGGGGCGACACCGTCGTCGATGTAGGGGCCGGGTCGGGCTTCTACACGTTCCCTGCGGCTGTGCTGGTCGGCCCGAGCGGCCGAGTGTACGCGGTCGATGTCTCCCAAGACCTCGTGGAGTTGGTACGAGAACGAGCCGCGGACCGGAAGCTCCGCAACGTGGAACCGATCCTCTCGACCCCGACGCACATTCCTGTCGAGGATGCGGTGGCCGACATGGCGCTCCTCGCGAACGTCCTTCACGGGATCCCCCCGGAGACCGTGGACGAAGCGGTCCGTCTGCTCCGACCCGGGGGGCGGCTCGTGAACGTTGACTGGAAGAAGGAGCCCTCTCCCGAAGGGCCTCCGGTGGAGCACCGCCTGACCGCGCCGGAGGCAGCGGCGGTCCTGTCCGCCCACGGATTGATTCCCGCCGACTCTTTCGACCTCGGACCCTACCATTACGTGCTGGTCTTCGAGCGACCTCACCCTCCCCGGCTTCCCGGCCATCTCGTCTCCGCGGAGTGAGGGGATCACGATGTCACCCCCGTTGGACGCCTCGTTCATCTCCGCGGGGATCTAGGTCGCGGCGATGCAGGCGGTCGCGACGTGGAGGAAGGGGCACGAGATCCTCCTCAAGGACGGCCGCACGCATTCGGTCCTTGTCGACCTCTCCCCGGACGAAGGAGGGACGAGCGCCGGCACCACTCCCCTCGAGCTTTCGCTGCTCGCTCTCGCGGGGAGCCTGGCGTCGACGTTCGTCACGCTCGCGAGGAAGCGACATCTCGATTTCTCGGGGCTCACCGTGGTCCTCGAAGGCGACGCGCCGTCCCCAACGGCGGTCATCGGTGGGGTCCACGGGTCGCTGCGCCTCCGCAGCCGCGCGGACCGAAACGACGTGGAAGCGACGTTGCGGGCGTCCCTCGACCTCTGTCCTGTCGGTCGGATCTTCCGCGAGGCGCGGGTCCCGGTCAACGTGATCGCGGTCGTCGCGGTGACGGGGCGCTCCCCCTAGAGAAGACGACGAGCACCGACCCGGCCCGCGTCGGGTCGAAGGTCACAGATGGACGAGAGCCCGCACGAGGTCGTTGCGGGTGACGATCCCGACGAGACGGTCCCCCCGAAGTACCGGGATGCGGTTGATCTCGTTCTCCCGCATCACCTCGGCCGCGAGCTCGAGCGACGCGTCGGAGGAGATGGAGATCGGGGGGCTGGACATCGCATCCCGGACGTTCGTTTCCTCGAGGATGCGTCGCAGGACCTGGACGCTCACGCCGGTCTCGTCCGAGAGACCGAACATCAACAGGTCGAAGAGACCGACCACCTCGGGAATCCCGCCCGCGCTCTTGAGGGTCCGCGCGACGTCCCGCTGGCTCAGGACGCCCACCAGCTTCCCGGTCTCGTCCACGACCGGGAGCCCGGAGACCTTCTGTCCCCTCATGAGCACCAGCGCGTCTAGGAGCGTGGCGTCCGGCCCGACCGTGACCGGGTGTCGGCTCATCACGTCGCGCACATTCACATTGATCACGAACGCGTCGACGGCAGGGGCTCGGGAGCGGTCCGGAGTACGCCCGCGAGCGGGAGACTTCTTGGCCGCCGATCTCGCGGGAGATGGCATACGGGACATTATCCGTCGGAGGGGTATTTAGGGGATGCTGCCCACGGGGAATGCCCCCCTGTCTCCGCCGACCCCTACCGGCGGGGTCCGCTCGATTCGCCCCGCCTAGCTCGACCGCGAAAGACCTTCGAATCCGGGAAGGGCCGGGCCTCTCGACCTCCGGAGTTCGGTCGAGGTGGGCGGAGCGGGCCGGAGGGGGCTACGGCTCAACGAACGGGGGTCGTGGGCGGCGCGCGCGACCGTTCGAGCAGCCGCCGGACCTCCTCGTCGCTCACCTGAGCGAACCGGTGATACCACTCTCCGACGGCGAAGAACATGGCGGGGACCAGGAGCACCACGAGGTCATCGACCTCGGGGCGGAGGCTCTCCACGGTGTCGGGCGGAGCTACCCCCAGCGCGAGGACGATCCGGCGGGGCCCTCGAGCTCGTACCGCTTGCAGGGCCGCGAGGACGGTCCCCCCGGTGGCGACCCCATCGTCGACGAGGATGACCGTGCGGTTGCCGAGCTCCACCGGGGGGTTTCCGGCACGGAACTCGCGGGCCCTCCGGTCGACCTCGGCCGCTTCCCGAGCGATCGTGGGACCCAGGTCCCTCACCGTGAGACCGGTGGCGCGGATCCGTGGCTCGTCCAGATACCGGGTGCCTCCTTCGACCACCGCGCCGAGGCCGTACTCGGGGTTCCCCGGGGCCCCGACCTTCCGAACGATCAGGACGTCGAGCGGTGCGCCCAGGCGGACCGCGATCTCGAATGCGACCGGTACGCCGCCGCGGGGAAGAGCTATCACGACGGGGTCCTGGTCCCGGTACGAAAGTAGTCGCGCGGCGAGACGTTCCCCGGCCGTCCGGCGATCCGGGAGAGGGACCGGCGGGCCCTCCGGCTCGGTCATGACCCAGTCCCCGGGGGCAGGGCTCCGCTCCGATTAACTCCCCGGTAGCGTCGGGTTAGCCACCGGGAGAAGGGCGCATGGGGGGCCTCGGGCTCAGATCGACTCGAGCTTCGACTCTCGGGTCATGAACCCCTTCGCGTCCTCGGCCGCCGGGGGACCCGCGTCGACGTTCGGTCCCAGCCGTCGCCGGTCGATCTCGATCACGCGGTTGTGGAGCCACTCGAACTCATGGAAGATGAGCGGGTCGCTCATCGTCTTCCTCAGGTCGCCGATCATGTCCACCGGGTCGCGCAAGGCCCAGTAGTACGCCGTGACCCAGCCTCCGAACGCTTCCCAGACCAGGTCGTCCTCGAGCACTTTACGGTGCGTGAGCGTTCCCACGAGCTCGAAGAAGGTGATCACTTCGAGGTTCGAGATGTCCTGATGCGCTTGCTTGAGGATGCGTTCGCTCAGGTGTCGCCGGGCGGCGCGCATCCGCGGGCTGTCGAACCGCTCGCGTAGGTTCATCACCGCGTTCGCGGAGTTCAGCTTCTGCGCCTGGATGGTCTGCCACAGCATCAAGAGGAGAGTGCCCACGACCAGGACCCAGGTCCCGACGAGCGACCAGATGGCGATGTTGAACCAATCGATCATCGACCGGCCGCTCCGACCTCCTCCGTGATGGCCTCCCCCCAGCGAAGGTGGCCAAGAGCTTTGGGGGTCCCGTCGACGGGGAGGTCCGAGAGGGCTCTGCCACCCTCGGCTACGCGAACGACCGGACGGGGACGCGAGGGAGCCGGTCTCTCCGTACGTCGGACACGGCGCTCGAACGCCGTGTCCCCTCACGCGGGAGGGGCGACCCGGCAGGACTACGCGTCGCCGTACCGGGGGGTCCTTCCCGGGTGCTCATCACGCGCGAAGGCTGCGTCGGCCTCGAGCTGCTTCGCTTCCATCTCTTCCTTGGGCATCTTGACCCGCATCGAGAGGGTCCACTGATGACCGAAGGGGTCGAGGAGCTTACCGTATCGTTCGCCCCAGTACTGGTTCTCGAGCGGCAGGCTGACCTTGGCGCCCGCGGCCACGGCCCGGTCCCATAGCGCGTCGACATCCGCGGAATAGATGTGCAGGGTGACGGTCGTGGTTCCGATCGAGGAAGGGGCCGCCGTCTCGGAGTCGGGAAAGACGTCCGAGAGGAACACCATCGTGTCGCCGATCCGCAGCTGCCCGTGGATCAGCCTACCGTTCGGGGTCACGCGGCGGTGGACCTCATGCGCGCCGAACGCCTTCTTGTAGAACTCGATGGCGGCGAGTCCGCCCACCACCGATAGGTACGCGGTCACCGTCCCGAATCCGGGCGGGATCGGCGAGGGGTCGTCCGGGGACTTCGCGCGAGCTTTCGCTTTCTGCTTCGAAGCCGGCATGGGGGTCCGGTGTGGGGACGGACTACTCCTATATGAGTCTCCAAGTCCCGGGGGTCCGCGGGCACCCCCTGGTCCTCAGGCCCGGGACGTTCGGTGGCAGGGCTAGCTGGAGTGTGCTTTGCGCGTGTGCTCTTGCAGCGCCGCAGTCGTGCTGAACCGCAGACGGCAGAGCGAGCATTTCAGGGTCCGCGGACGCGCGGACTCCTCCGGAGCGTTCACGGCCGATGCGTGGGCCTCCTTGCGGTGGTCCTCGAGCGCGTCCTCGGACCGGAACGCGCGTCCGCAATCCCGGCAGACCGCCTCGACCTCGTCGTACTCCACGTACGGCATAATCTAGGAGATTCCACCCCTTCTCATCCGCCGCAAGGCGGGGGCCCCGGCGTGGGGGTCGGAGTACCGTAACTCACTCCTGCGTATGAAGCAAGAGGGAGAAGGCTGTCACGCCGAGAATCGCCCTTGGCATCGCCTTCTCGGGGTCTCGGGGTCTTGGGGTCCGCGGAAGTCTCTCGGGTATGGGTAAGGGGGACTCCTCCGGCGAACGGGAGAGGCCCCCGCCGACCGGGTCCGATGCGGCCCCGATCTCCATCCCGGAGGGTCCAGAGATAAGAGGGGTCCGACCTTTAGGATGGGAAGGGGCTCGCTCGACCGCGTTGACGACCTCGCGCAACCCCCGGAAACGACGGTGGGGGACCCCGCCCCTCGACCTGAGTTCGGGCCTCCGGTTCGCCCTGCGCCAGGAGGTCCGGTTGTCGGTCGAGGCTGGACCCCGGACCGAGGCAACGGCGCACACGCTTCTCGCGGAGGCCGGTTTCGAACCGGTCCGCAAGCGGGGTCCCCCGGGAGGCTCGGACGCACCCCCCGCCGCGTTGGCCGGCGGCTGGGTGGGCGAGCGGGGACTCCGACGCAGAGGGGGAACGGCGCCAGTGGTTTGGGCGCCGATTATCACCGTGTTCCTCGCCGGATGCGTTCTGGGAGGGCTCGATGCCTACATCGCGGGGTCTATCCTGGTCGGAGTGTTCTGGGCGCTCGGCGCCGCGGGGGCGTCCGGCGCCTTCTGGCTGCGATACGGGAGGATCTACGACAGCGACCTTGCGATGGTCACGATCTCCAGCCCGCCTGCGGGTCCGCCCTCCGGCCTAGGATCGACCACCGTCGTCTTCTGGGCCGTGCGGGTGCGCTCCCAGATCCATTCGGGCGTTCGGATCCCGACGATCGTGAGCGGTCCCCTTCGGCTGGCCCGCGAGGTCGGGGCCCTATCGCGAGAGTTCCAGCGTAGGATGCAGGGGCCAGCGGGCTGCGAACGCTCCCGATCTATCCCGACCTAGGATGGCCGTGGAACCCGGGCCGTGCGGCGAGGACGCGCCGGGCCGAACGCTTCGAGGCAGACCCCGTTGGGGTCGTTGACGTAGACGAGTCGGGATTTCCCATCGACGAAGTCCTCGATACTCTTCCCCCCGGCGCTCAGCGCCCGCCGGTACCAGCCGGCAACGTCCGAAGCGTAGAATCCGAAATGGTCGAACTCCGTGCCATTCCGGAACGGTTCGTAGAACCGGTTGCCCTTCGGGTAGTAGTTCAGCTCGAGGCGGTGATGAGAGCCGGGGAAGACCAGATGGACCCACTGGCCCCCGTGTCCCATCCGACCCCTCGCGTGGACCCGAAACCCGAGGGCTCGGTAGAACTTTAGCGAACGGCGGAGGTCGCGCACACGGATCCCCGAGTAGAGGAACCGGACCGGTCGGCGGGCCATGGTCCCGGAGGACGCCCGCGGCTTATCCGTTTGTCTTCGAGGACCCGGGAACGGAGGTCGACTCTCTTCCGGACCTGGGGGATCCGCGTCCGCCTCAAATACGGGAGGACCTTGTGGGCGCCGCTCCTCGGTCCTCCGGCGGAGCAGGGAGCTCGTGGCCCGTTCTGAACGGTCGGCAACGGAAGCCCTTCGAGCCTATCTCGACGAGGATTGGACGCGATGGCTTGAGGAGTACCCCGAGCTGGCCACGAGCTTCGGGTTTCCGGGGCTCGATGACCGCTGGACGGACGATTCTCCTGCCGGCATCGAGCGGCGGACGAGGCACCTCTCGGACAGCCTCGCCTCGCTGAAGCGCCTCGATCCGGCCTCCCTGCCTCGGAAGGAGCGGACGAACTATGACCTCTACCGGGAGCTCCTCGAGGTCGCCGAGCGCGGCCTCGCGTTCGGGCTCGACCCGCTGCCCTTCCATCTCGGGATGCCCCACAGCCTGCTCGTCCCGCTGAACCAGATGGAAGGGGTCCATCTCACGGCCTCCGATACTCTCGACATCCAACCCCGGGAGCACCTCTCCGACTTCGAGAACATCCTTTCCCGGCTGAACGCGCTCGCGGAACCGGTCGAGCAGAACCTCGCCCTTCTCGAAGCGGGTCGCCGGCAGGGATTCGCTCCGCACCGGGTCGCGATGCGGGGCGTGCCCGACCAGGTCCGCGGACTGATCCCGCGCGACGCGCTGACAAGCCCGCTCCTCCGGGCGTTCACCGAGCTGCCCAGCCGGATCGGAGATCCCGACCGTCACCGGCTCGTCTCCGCGGCGATGGCGGCCTACTCGGACCGGATCGTCCCCGCGTTCGAACGGCTCCACGAGTACCTGGTCTCCACGTACCTCCCCGCCTGTCGCGACCTGCCGGGGGTCGCCGCCCTGCCCAATGGGGCAGCCCTCTACGCGCACCTCGTGCGTTGGCAAACGACCACGGGAAAGACCCCCCAAGAGATCCACGAGATCGGTCAACGGGAAGTACGGCGCCTCCACTCTGCGATGGAAGATCAGATGGCGAGGACCGGATTCTCCGGGTCGTTCTCAGAGTTCCTGGAGTTCCTGCGGACGGACGACCGTTTCTTCTTTTCGAGCGAGGACGCACTGGTCGATGCCTACCGGGTCATCGCCAAGAAGACCGACCCCGGGCTGGCGCGGCTGTTCGGCCGACTCCCTCGCCTGCCGTACGGGGTCCTGCCCGTGCCCAGCTACCGTGCGAAGAGCTCGCCGACCGCGTACTACATGCCCGGGGCACCGGCCACCGGGCGTTCGGGGATCTTCTTCGCGAACACCTTTGACCTCCACGCCCGCCCCCGGTGGGAGATGGAAGCCCTCTGCCTCCACGAGGCGGTCCCGGGCCACCACCTCCAGGGAACGTTGGCCCAGGAGGTCGAGGACCTCCCCGGCTTCCGTCGCTTCACGGGACCGACGGCCTTCGTCGAAGGGTGGGGACTGTACGCAGAGAGCCTGGGAGAGGAACTCGGCCTTTACCAGGACCCGTACTCGAAGAT
Organism: Thermoplasmata archaeon; assembly: GCA_052326485.1. GTDB lineage: Archaea > Thermoplasmatota > Thermoplasmata > Lutacidiplasmatales > UBA184 > Lutacidiplasma. Next base: position 27,458 of record JBKQMS010000009.1, read on the forward strand.
GGGCGAGTACACCTACGACATGTGGCGCTCGGTCCGCCTGGTCGTCGACACGGGGATCCATGCGTTCGGCTGGACGAGGGACGAGGCGATCCGCTTCTTCCGCGAGAACACCGGCAAGAGCGAGGTCGACATCGCGGTGGAGGTCGACCGGTACATCGTCTGGCCGGCCCAAGCGCTGGCGTACAAGATGGGACAACTCAAGATCCGCGAGCTCAGGACGTGGGCGGAGCAGCAGCTCGGGGACCGGTTCGATACCCGAGGCTTCCACGACTGCGTGCTCGAGGAAGGGGCGATCCCGCTGGGGATGCTCGAGTCGCGGGTGAAGGAGTGGGTGGCCGCTCGAGCGAAGTCGACGGGTCCGACGGTTGTGTCCGAGGATACGTCCCCGCGGTGAGGCGGCGCGATGGATTTCGACCGATGGACGGTCCTCTTCTTGCTCCGTCGGGAAGACGCGCTCGAGCTCGACGAGAAGGAAAGCGACACGATCCAGGATGCTCACCTCACGTACCTCGCCCGGTTGCACGAGGATGGCCGCCTCGCGGCCGCGGGTCCGGTGGAGGGGTCGTCCGACCCGAAGATCGCCGGGATCTGTCTCTTCCGGGTCGGAGCTCTCGAGGCTCAGGCACTGGCCGAAGCCGACCCCGCGGTCCGGGCCGGACGACTACGCGTCGACGTCCTCTCCTGGTCCGTACCCCGAGGAGCCCTCACGACCGGCCCGTCCCGGTTCCCTCGGTCGATGGCCGACGTCGACGCGACGTGACGGGACCGAACGTCGGGTGTTCCCCGACACGATCACGGTGTAAGGGAGGTAGGCCGCAAGGCGCTTTCGAGGAGTTTCTTCTCGATGATCGCAATCGCCTCTGAGATCCCCGACTTGCTACGGCCGAGCCGGCGGGCGAGCTCGGTCAGCGTGATCCCTCGAGGGACCGCGAAGTAGCCGGCGGCCATCGCCTGGGATAGGAGCTGTTGCTGGGCGTCGGTGAGCATCGGCAGGTGGCTCCTCAGCGGGCGGTCGCGGATGGAAACGACCTGAAAGTCGGGGGCGACCGCTCGGGCGTGCTCGAGGACCGCTTCGAATTCGGAGCGCCGCGCGACCACCTCCCAGGTAAGGAAGCCCGCCTGGATCCGAAGAGGGAACTGCATCGGTATCCCGAGCATGCGATAGACGTAGACGATGGGCGGGCTCGAGTACGTGATCCGGTAGAGACAGCCACCGCCGACCTCGGCCAGGGTTTCGATCTTCCGCACGTCGGAGTACCCGGCGATCTCCCGAGCCCACACGCCCGGTGGACCTCCGCTGATCCAATAGTCCGAGACCGATACGTGCTCGGTCAGGTCCGAGCGGTTGAGGACCTCTATGGTAAGGTCCGGATGAGCCCTCGAGAACGGGCCCATCCCCAGCCCCTTCGTCTGAATCCGGATTCGCAACGTGGCGAGGAGGAGGCGGTTGCCCGCCGCCACTGGCGACCTACCCCGGAGACGCCGAAGTCGCGAGGCCTTGCCATTTCGGGTTCGACCTGAACGGCGGGGGCCACGGCCACGCACTTTCGAGCGACCTCGCGGGACCACCTTCCTCACCCCCTGGCGCGCCCGGCTCACCGGCACGTTGGTCGGGCCGGAATCGATTTCGGAGTTATAAACGGAGGGGGAGGATCTCGATTTCGGCCCCCGGCTCCACGCGTGACCGGATGCTGCGGCGCGACCTCACAGCCCGCCGGAAGACCCGAGCGACCCTCCGAACCCATTCGGGAATCCGAACCTGTTCGGTGACACGCCTTGACCTCGGAAGGGGTTCCTGGGATGGGAAGGGAGGGGGACGGAACGATCCATGGCAATTCGCAATCCCTCCTTCACCGCGTCCCCGATCATCGACACCGCGTCAGTCGGGCTCGTTTCCGAACCCGCGAACGGACCGTCCTCCCCCGGCGGCCTCCCTCACCGGCTCCCGCCGCGTCATCGTCTCCCGTCGCTCGGCCCCGGTCCCACGGCGGGGCCGTCGGTCTTCCCGACCCGTCTCTTCGACCGCCCGAACTCGGTCCTGGTCTATGGTACGTGTCGGCCGCTGGTCAACCTGACCCTCTTCGCCCTCGCGACCACCACGAACCCCGACCTCGAGTGGGTGGAGATCGGCGAGCCGAAGGCTGATCGGACCCTCCGCGACCCGGTCCAGCTAGGGTGGATCCCCGAGGATCGTCTCTGGCGAGTGAACGACCTCGATGCCCTCCAGCCCACGGCTCTGAGCAAGAACGTCTCCCTGGTCGGCACGATTCGTACGGACGAGCCCCCGGAGGTCATCGCTCAGATCACCGAGTTCTTGCAACTTCCCGACCGGTCCCAGCGGATCCTCGCCACCCGCCCTCCCGACGGCAGGCCCGGGGTGGTGGCGGTCACCGACACTCACCGCGCCCAAGGAACGTTCTCGACACAGCGTGTTCCGTCCATCCTTACCGTGCATCGGAACGCGGGCTTCTCCGTCTTTGTCGGTCACGCGAAATCGCCCGGGCCGGGACGAGACCTGTTCGACTTCGTCTTTCACCTGGACGGTGAGAACGAGGACGCCGCGGACTGGAAGAAGCGGGAGCTGGTCTGCGAGAGAGGAATCTCTTCCGGGCCGCTCCGAGACGCTCGGCCGGTCCTCCTCGAGGACATACCGATCGTGGCGCGTGTCCTGTTCCGGGCCACCTCTTCGGGAACGACACGTGCGTCGGCTCGGTGAACGGGGACTTTGAGCCGATCTTCGGACCCTCGGGGGGTCCGGATCCACGTCAGGGACGCATCCGACCTGACGCGGCGCCTAGCGCGAAGCGGTCGGACGTTGATTCTCCTCAGAACGGAATCGGTCGGAGGAAGAGCTGCGCGCAGGTCCGGCGTTGAAATAGATGGACCCTCATAGGTACGATCACACTCGGTCGCCGGCCGGGTAGACCCACCAAGATGCCAAAGAAGGGCCAGAAAAAGAAGAAGAGGTAACGGTCCCACTTGGGACCGTGCCTCGGTGAGCGACACCGGGGGAGTTGCTTGCGCGGACTACTCTCCCCGCTCCGGCGAGCGGGGGATGTCCGCGGATTCCCCCACCCTTCGCTACTCGAGCGGATCGCTCGATGAACCCTAGGCGCGTTCTCGCCGGTCCGATGGGCACTCTAGCGAACCCCGCGTCCGAAGGAGATCACCCGGGCGTGTTCCAGTGGTTCGATAGGTTCATGGCCCTCCTTCCCGGCATCTCCACCAGGTTCGTGCATGACGGGCGTCGTCCAACAGACTGCGACCTGCCCGACCTCCGCTGGCCGGGGGCGGTCCGGCCACCTTTCGGCGCAGCTGCTCCTTCCCGCTGGGGCGTTCGCTACCCTCCTCCTAGGCCTTGCTCTCCTTCTCGACCCTCTGGGACCCATGGACGCCTACGCTCCTTTGGCACTGTTCGTGGTCGGAGCGGGATCGTTGGCCACGTACGTCTCCCTCCGTTACTGGAAGGTCGTCCCGGCCACGTCCGGAACACCTGCGCTGGCGGTGCGCGTCGTAGCGACCTCGATTCCGACGGACCCGCCGAGCGGGAGTGGAACCGGGTCGGCGGACCTCCAGCGCGCCCCCATCACGAGCCGTGGCTCGGAATGGCGAGTGCTGTCCGCCCCGGCAAGCCCCGGGGACGAGACCTGGATCTCTTGGCTCCCTCGAGAACATCGACGCTTGGGTCCGGAGGGAATCGGGTTCACCTCGGGGGTGGTCCATTCGCCCGGAAAGGCCGGGAATCTCGTGGCATTCCCTGTCCCGAACTATTATCACGGGGTCCGGTCCGCGCCGGGATCCGGTGGGGTCATCCCTCCGACGCCGGCATCGAGACCTTCCCCGAGCTTCGCCGGGGCGGAGGACCCGAACGCGATCCTCACGGCTCCTGGTGATCCGGTGGGTCGAAGACCGTCCCGGTCGTCGGCCAGGGCCGGGTCGTTCTCGGAGGAGGAGCTCGATCGCATGTTTCCGCTGACCTCGAATCACCCCTACGTCGTCCTCGCCGACGGTCCGAGGAAGGTGGGAGGGGTGACGTCCTGGAAGAGAGAGCCGGGTCCGTCGCTCGAAGCTCCGGCCCGTCCGTATTCCTTTCCCCCGCTGGCGGGAGGCCGCTCCTCCCCGCCCGGAGGGGACGATGACCGAAGTTCCCAGCTCGTCTCCTTCGAGGAGGCCGACTCCGACCGCCCCAGCGGCCCCGGCTCGATCACCTCCCATTTCTCCGAGTCGCCCGACGCCTCCCCGCGTCTCCGGGGCACGGCGGCCGAGCTGTTCCTGGAGGCGTCTAACCCCGTGCCGCCCCATCTACGAAACGCGAGCGGTTCTATGCGGGTCGAAGTCCACCGGCCGGCACGTCGTTCCGTGGACCCCGGAAGCCAACGGTCGGTCTGCGCTTCCTGCTCGAAGGTGGTCGTGAACCTTCACATGAGCGGGCCGTGCCCGAAGTGCCTGCGGCCGATTTGTAACGATTGCCTTCACGACGCATTCGTCCGCTATGGCCACGGATGGTGCATCGACTGTTCCGCCGCGTCCGCCGTGAGAGGCACCTAAAGCGGTCGTCGGCGGGCCCGGGAAGAGCCTCTCCTCGGAAGGAACGACGGCCGGTGGCCGCGGGAGTGACTCTCGGGCGACGCTAGCGACGCCGCGCCTTCCGGTAATCGGCTTCCAGTACCTTCGCGAACTGACGCCAGGCAGCGAGGGTGCTCTTCTCGATGGATCTTCGGGACGGCGGTCTCCAACCGAGGGCGGAGACGCGACGCTTCCACGTGAGTTCGAATCGGGTCCGCTTGGGGCCGAGCGGGGTCAGCTTGTAATCGAGGGTCGCGTCGCGGTAGTTCCCGACGGAGTCCGAGTGCCAACCGTCCGGTGGATGCAGGGTGACCACATGCCGGGCCCACCGCCATCCGGTCGCGGTCGGTTCGAGGTCCTCGTACACCACTCGCCGCGCGGTCCGCTCGAGGATCTTCCGGTCGTACGCTTCGCCCTCGCGCCGGGCATCATCCGGACGGAAGTCGGTGCACCAGCGGAAGGCGAAAGATAGCGGCACTCGCAGCACGGTGGCGATATGATACTCCGTTTTCGGCCAGCTCGTCATGGACGCTCCAGGTCGTCGGTAGGCCGAGGTGGGCTATTACGCATCCCCGACCTCCCGCAGGTCGGTCCCGTTCTGAAGGACCGACTTCAGGTTCGTGAGGAAGTACGCCCAACCCTGGCAGGTCCCCCCGTAATTCTCCACCCAGGCGGGGGACCTTCCGAAGCCGGTGTGTCGGAGGGTGAGGAGGGTCCCGCCCCTCCGGGCGGCCAGGATGAACTCCACCTGGGTCATCCCGAGACCCTTCGCGGGCCACTCGAGCGTGAGCTTCCGGTTCGGAACGAAGGCGATCACCTTGGCCCGGTGCCGATAGCCGAGCTGCCACACGAACTCGTAGCTCGCCCCGGCCTTTGGCGGCAGGCGGGCCTCCTTCAGGAACCAGCGGACCAGCTCCGTCGGTTCGGTCAACGAGCGGAAGACCTTCGCTACGGGTGCGCGGAAGAGGTAGGCCTGTCGGATCGTCAGTCCCTTGCGGTTCGCCGCCATGGAATCCGTTTCGGGGAGACCCCTTCTCGTATTTCCTCCCTTGGAGAGGGCCTTCGTCGTCGTCTCGACGACCCATCACGTCGGAGCCCCACGCGCCGCGAAACTCGACGGCGCGGCCCGTTCCGACCGAAGCGACGAGGTGGTGTGGGGGGATCTTACCGGAGGGCTCAGGGTGGTCGAGGGGAGGGAGGGTTCGCCTCAACCGGTTTCCCACCGATGGGAGGGCGGGTCCGGTTCCCCGTGAAGAACACCAACGAGAGTCCGGTGACCACCAATAGGAACCCGCCGACCTCCCAGACCGTGATCGTCTCTCCGTACAGCCCCGAGCCGAGGCCGACACCGACGAGCGGCAGCAGGTACGTGACGAGGTTAGCCCGACCCGGCCCGATGCGATGGTGCAGCCGGAAGTAGACGACGTATCCCAGCAAGGAGGAGAACACCACCAGGACCAAGAGCGGGCCCCAGACGCCGAGCGTGAGCGGGAGCCGCTCCGGTCCAGGGGACACGAGGATCGCGAGGGCAAGGACCCCCGCGCCGACGCCGAACTGTAGCGAGAGCTGCCAGGTGCCTTCCCGCCCTCGTCCCCAACGGCGAAGGAGGACCGTCCCCAGCGGGAACACGACGAAGGCGCCCATCACCGCGACCGGCCCCACCCAGCTACCCCCGACCCCTCCGAACAGGCTCGGGAGAACCAGGACCAGGATGCCGAGGAACCCGACAGCGATCCCCAGGATGGCGACGCGGGAGAGCCGCTCCGAAGGAAGGAGGAAGTAGGCGAACACGACGGTGAGGATCGGTCCAGTACCGGACAGCACCGAGGCGTACCCGCCCGTGGTGAATTGTTCTCCCCAGTAGAGCAGCATCCCGTAGAATCCGATGATGAGCGTGCCTCCGACCAGCGCGGAGAGGAGGACGGACCGTCGGCTCGGCCACGGTTCCCGGCGCGCGAACGCCACGAGAGCGAGAAGGCCGGCCACGAGCGCGTAGCGCGTGCCGGCGTAGAGGAACGGCGAAGCCCCGGCGACGATGCCTTCGCGGATCGCTACGTACGCCGAGCCCCAAAGGACGGCGAGGGCGACAAGCCATAGCACCTCGGTCCGACCGACGCGGACCGGCGCCACCGTAGGAGCTCCTGTTCCCGCCACCCCGGAACCCGCCAACCTGACGACCCTCCTAGGGGCCAACCGACGGACTCTTATCTGGGAGCGGGGAGGGGACGTTCACGAGGGAATCGGTGGTCGGCCGGCCAAGCTTGGCCCAGAGTCCACCGGGTCCGCGGAAGGAGCGGAAATGACGGACGAGGCGGGGACCCCGGCCCCCGGGGGACGCGGTGAGTCTCGGCCGCCTCCGGTCGAGCTGATCGACCTGCCGACGGAGCAGCGGGAGCGGGCGGTCCCGGTGCTCAAGGACGGCTTTGTGGGGATCTACCGATGGCATGCCAAGCGGACCCTTCGGGGCGCGACCTGGGTGCGTGCCGCCCTCCTCCAGGGTGAAATCGTGGCCGTGTCGGTCCTGGAACGGCTCGACCCCGAGGTGGGGTACGTCTACTATCTCTCCACCGCCCTGTCCCACCGTCGGGAGGGCCTCGGAACGCTCCTCCTGGACGATGCGCTCGCCCTCTTCCGTCGGGAACGGGCTGTCGTGGCCTACGGGGCCGCGGAGGAGGAGAACGAGGCCTCGATCGCGCTCTTCCGCTCCCGAGGATTCCGACCCGTGGAACGGAAGGAGCTCAGCTTCCGGGAAGGGGGTCTGGGGGCGTGGGGTCTTCGGAGCCGCATGACCCTCGTGGGCGGAGAGGTTCTGATGGGGCTCCGACTCTCCTCGGCAGGACCGCAGGAAGCGACGGAAGGAACCGTCCCCGAACGACGGCGGTAGGACGAATCCCGCGACCCTCGTCGATGACCGGAGGACGACGGCGAGCCGATGCTACTCCATCGGACGCATCGAACGTTCGTCCGGATGCCAGGCAAACCCCTTCCAGGGTGCCGGGATCTCCCAGTCGAAGGCGCTGATCGTCGTCAACAGGAACTCGCGCTGCACCCCAAGACGGGCCAGCTCGTCCCCGACGCGTGCCCGCCACCGCTCGGTCGCTTCCTCCACCGAGGAGGTCCCCAGGGGAGCCGGAAAATCCGGATAGATCACGAGCACGGTCAGCAGAGCTCCGGACTTGACGACCGAGGGAAGGTCGTGCTCCACGATCGAATCGGTTGCCACTTTGACCTCCCGGATCGCGACCGCCGGCCGGTCCGGGATTCCGTGCCAGAACCACATCAGTTGCGGGAGGTCGGTCCCCCCGGTGGCCTGAACGAGACCGAAGTCCCGGGCGAGCGAGCCGAGGAACGCGGCGAACGTACGGTTCCATTCCTCGTACGTGTACTCGGGTCGGCTGGGGGGCGAGCTCCCGGGAGCCACCACGAATCGGCGATGGCGGTCGTAGAAGAGCCCGAGCGCGGTCCGTGGGTCGCCCGCCGACTCATCGAACTGCGACCGGAACCGGGCGAGCCATTCCTTGGCGTAGATCACGTCCGAGGGGAGCTCTCCGTTCATGGGGTTTTCTCGGGTCCTCCTACCCCGGTAATGTCCGTGCCCACCCTCGACATCGTTCGTAGAGGGCTTAGAACGGGGACTTTAGGCATTCGGTCCTCAGGAGACGGAACCTCTCCCTCGGTTTGCTGACCGATGGGCCGGTAGTCGGTCGACCTCGCGACCCTAATCGGTCTAGCCCACAGCCTTCTCGATTGCGGCGCCCGCTTCGAGGTACCAGGGAAGCTCCGCCGAGGTGAATGACGCGCCGGTCCGTAGGTCGCCCGACAGCAACCCCTTCTCGACCACGAGGTGGGCCTTTCGCCACTCCTCGGCGGAATCAACGTCCAGTCGCAGGACGATGTTGAAGCCGTGCCGTCCTTCGTAGGGAGGCGGGATGGACGTGGTGATCATCGAGAAGCCGTTCCGGGGGAATACGTCCGTGTACGCGCGAAGGCGCTCCGGGTCGGCCGGATAGAACTGACGGACCCGGTTCGTGTTCGCGACGACGACGACCTGAGGCCTAGGCGAGACCTGGTCCACGTCGAGTATTCGTTGGAGTCGTGTCGGTAGGAGGAAGAAGTGGTCGAGCGCGGTTCGCTCCGCAGCCGTTCCCTCGGGGCGGATCAGGGATTCGAACGTTTCCTTCGGGATTCGGGGTTCGGTCACGAACTCGGCGTCCGTGAACGGGGCAAGAATCCGGGTTTCAGGCAGGAGGCGGTGGACCCAGGCCTCCTCGACCGAGGGTTCCGTCGCCAACTCCCGGATGGTCATCCATCGGAACGACGGGTCGACGAACTTGGCGATGGCGAACGCCAGGACATGGCCCGCTCGACGGCTCCGGCTCCATACGTAGTAGGAGAAGGGGGTGGTGCGGAACTCTTGGGGAAGGTCGACCATCGTACCCGGTGCGGGTCAAACCTCGTACTTCATCGACGGTCCGCACGATAAACCTGGTAGGTCTTGCCGCTCACCCAGCCGGCTGGGGCGAGAGGCTTCGTGAAGGGTCCCCGGGCGACCGGAGGACGTACCCTGCTGCCCCGGACCTCATTCGCACCGCGCGCGGACGTTCTTGCCCCGCGGAGAGGGGCGTGTCGAGCGGGTTTGACGGGGGGTTTATTCGCGCGCACTCCGCCCCGTCGGCAATGTCTGTCACGGACGTCGCCCAGGACAAGAGGGCCGACCTCGCTGGCCCGGGGATCGGCACGTACGAAGAGGTCGACCGGGTGCTGCCCGGAGATTACGAACCGCTTCTCTCTCCTCGTCTCACCCAGCATGCGATCTACGCCGTGAAGAACTACATCGAGGAGCACCTGTGCAAGGAGCTCAACCTGATGATGGTCCAGGTGCCGCTCATCGTGGAGAGCGAGAGCGGCGTCAACGACATGCTCGACCGGGACGGCTCCCGAACGCCCGTCCAGTTCCACATCTCGAACGACCGCGACCTGCACCCGGTGGACGCCCAGGTCGTCCAGGCGGCGACGAAGTGGAAGCGGATGGCCCTCAAGCAGTTCGACCTTGAGTCGGGCGAGGGGCTCCTTACCGACATGCGGGCCGTCCGGAAGGATTACTTCCTGGACCACGACCACAGCGCCTACGTCGACCAGTGGGACTGGGAGAAGGCGATTACGGTCGAGGACCGGAACCTCGACTACCTCAAGGACACCGTCCGCCGCATTTGGAAGGTGATTACGGGCGCGCAGAAGCACGTCCAGCGGCTCTTCCCGCAGCTGAAGGACCCGCGCTACCCGAACCTGCCGGACGAGATCCACTTCCTGCACGCGGAGGACCTCCTGGACGCTTACCCGGACCTCCCGCGCAAGCAGCGCGAGACCGCGATCCTGCAGAAGCACCCGGCGGTGTTCCTGATCGGGATCGGCTGGCCGCTCAAGGACGGGTTCCCTCACGAGATGCGCGCCGCCGACTACGATGACTGGGTCACCGAGACCCGCTCGGAGGATGGACGCCCCATGCACGGCCTCAACGGGGACATCCTCACGTGGAACCCCGTTACCCGGCGCCGCCACGAGCTCATGTCCGGGGGGATCCGGGTGACCGCGGAGACCCTCCGCCGACAGCTCACGATGTCGGGCCAGCTCGATTTCCTCAAGTTCCCGTACCATCAGGCGATCCTGAACGGCCAGATCCCGCTCAGTATCGGTAGTGGCATCGGACAGGGCCGGACACAGATGCTCCTCCTCCGCAAGGCCCACATCGGAGAGGTCACCGTCACGGTCTGGCCGAAGAAGCTGCGAGAGATCAGCGCGCGGCACAACATCCACGTGCTGACGTAAGCGGCCCCGCCTGGGGGACACGATTTCCCTCACGCCACCTGCTGAGCCCCGGTTCTTGCCGCCCTGAACCGTTATCAGGACCCGCGGGCCATTCCGTCGGGAACGGCCATGGGGATCCCGGGTGCGACCGTCGAGCGGCTCCTCCGGGAGGGAGACGAACACCGTTGCGAGGGTCCCCCCGACAACTGCGTGCGGGTCCGGGCCCTCGCGAAACTACCCACTCGCTTTGGCGAGTACCAGGCCGTGGCGTTCGAGAACTGCCTCGACCGGCAGGACCACGCCGCGTTCGTCCACGGGGACGTGTTCGAGCAGGAGGACGTCCCCGTTCGGGTGCACTCGGAGTGCCTCACGGGGGACGCGATCGGCTCGCTGCGGTGCGACTGCCGCGACCAGCTCCTCGAATCGCTCTCGCGCATCGGGCGGATGGAGCGCGGGATCGTACTCTACCTCCGTCAGGAGGGCCGCGGCATCGGCTTCGTCAACAAGATCCGCGCCTACCAGCTCCAGGACTCCGGCTACGACACCGTTCAGGCGAACGAGCTGCTCGGCTTCCGCCCCGACGAGCGCGACTACGAGATCGCGGCCCACATGCTCTCGGCGCTCCACGTCCGCTCGATCCAGATCCTGACGAACAACCCGGTGAAGGTCCAGGAGCTCGAGCGGCACGGGGTTCGGATCAGCGGGCGGATCCCGGTCGAGATCCCGCCGAACGAGATCAACCGACCCTATCTCGAGACCAAACGCGACCGGATGGGCCACCTGATCGTGGTCGAGCAGGAAGACGACCTCTCGGGGTACGGGACGTCGTCGAAGTAAGTGGGCCCTGAGTCGGCGGTTTGAGTGCCGAGAGCCCCTGCTCTTCTCGAGCGATAGAAAACAAGAGTCACCCCGGGCCGGTCCGGCCCGGGGGAGAGGAAAGGGTTGCTTCGTTCGTCCGATGGGGCCTAGCTCGGCGGCGATCCCCCGGCGGGCGGTCCCTCGCTCCAGCTTCCGGCCTCACCCGAGGCCGGGGGGGTCGTCGTGGTGCTCCCCGCGGGCGGTGTCCAAGCCTGCGCCGGTGCCGACGTCGCCGCTGGCTCGCGGCGGCGGTGCAGAAGCACGGCCAGGAGAGCGATCACGAGCGCGATCACCGCGATCGCAATCAGCACCGCGAACCACGTGTTGAACGTGTCCGTCGAGACGTACGACGTGGTCGTGCTGGGGGAGTACGTGGTCGCGAGGCTCATCGGGGCGCTCACCACGGTCAACGAGCCACTCGCTCCCGTGCTGGGGAGGTTGTAGCCACTCACGTTGTTGAACGCGTAGGTGTACGTCCCGGCCGTCAGGTAGAACACGAGCGATGTGCCCGCTGTCGACTGGGTGTTCCCGTTGACGGTCGCGGACCAGGTGGTGTCCGCCGAAAGCCCGCCCGCGCTCAGCGTCACCGCGTAGACCAGGGCCGAGAACGCGACCGACACATTGTAGGTCGCGCCCGTGACCGTCACGCTGCCGCTTGACGGGGTCGAGGCCCATCCCGAGATCGAGCCCACACCATAGGTGTAGGTGCCCATCGTCTCTGAGAACGAAATCACCGCGGTCGTCGCGCTTTGCGTCATGCCGCCCAGCGTCACCGACCAGGTCGTTCCCGTGGCCAGACCGGTCGCCACGAAGTTGACGGTGAACGTCTCCTGGGGTCCGATCGGGAAGAGGTCCTCCGAGAATCCCGAGACGACGTACGGCGCGAGATACCCGTTCGCCCCGTAGGTGTGCCAGTCCGACCAGTAGTTCCCGACGCCCGTCGTGCAGTACTCGTTCGTGCAGACGTAGAAGTAGTCCGCGTCGTCGCCCTCGCTCGAGTACGCCTGGATGTGCGCCGGGCTGAACGTGCCCGTGGCCCCGTTGTTCCCGATGAAGTTGTTCATCGTGAACGTGTTATCGCCACCGTAGAGGACGGCGACCCCGTAGCTCGTGTCGTCGACGAACGAGCTGCCCGTGACGTAGTTCCCGTACGCGTCGTCGCTCATCACGAGCCCGACATAGTCCAGGTACGCGCCGATGCCGTTGAAGTACCCGTTGTAGGTGCCGTTCAGAACGACCGCGTACTGACCACTGGTGCCGTTGATGTTGCTCACCTGAATGCCCGCGGAGCCATAGTCAAAGAACGCCGCACCGTAGGTCGTGGCGGTCACGTCCGAGACGATCGTTGCCTCAGTAAAGGAGGTCACGACCGCGGCGTTCGGCAGGCCCGTGGTCGGAGTGTAGAGGGGGGTCAGGCTGGTGGCCGACGCGGTGACGTCACTCACGGTCACGAAGGTCGAATCCTCGACGAAGACGGCCGTGCTGGTGCCGCCCGTGGCCGAGGCGCCCGTGTCGGTGATCTGGCTGCTCGACTCATCGATCCAGTCGCCGACCGAGTAGTCCGTGGCCGCCGTCCCGGTCAGGGTCACGTCCAGCGAGTCCTGCACAACCGCTCCGGAGGCGTTGTCGTTCGCCGTCACACCGGAGACGGTGATGTCCACGGAGGAGACGAGCGCGACTCCGGAGGAATGGTCGGACGCGGCGACGCCGGCGATGGTCGCACTGGTAAAGCCCGCGAGTTCAACTCCGATCGAATCCTCGTTCGCGGTGACGCCGGTGATCATCGCCCCGGTACCGTCAACCAGCTCGACCGCTGGACCATAGATGTAGTCCGTCGCCAAGATGTTCGTAGCCGTGACGGTGGTAGCTGCTTCCGCGAACACGGCGACCGTGCCGTAGCCGATAATGGTCGTGAGCGTGGTCATCACCGCACCGTCCAGGAACGCGCCGGCCTCTTCGGCCAAGGTTGCGTTCAGATACGTGAACGCAGTCTGGAACGCGTCCTCGATGTAGACACCGTACTCAACATCCGTGATGTTGGTGTACGTGAAGGTGACGTTGCTCACCAATCCGATGTCGTAGCCGTACTCAGCGTCGTCTACGGTGAGGTTGAACGAGGTCAGGTAATTGAGGTCGAACCCATAGACTCCGGCTTCGTCGTCCAGGATCAAGGTGTTGGTGAACGTCGTGTTCTGAGCACCCTCGAGGAACGCGCCTTCCACCGTCTCCGTCGCGACGAAGTTCGTGATGTTCGTATAGTCCGAACCGAACAGGACGACCCCGTACGCGTAATCGAACGAACCGAAGACGAAGACGTTGGTGATCGTCGTCGCAAAGCTGCTGACCCCAAAGACCCCGTCCGCGACTCCGATCGAGCCGTAGTACGCCGTGGTGTCGTTGATCGAAGTGTCGGTGGCCCCGTACAGGAGAGATCCGATCGAGAAGTAGTCAATGCTCTCCGAAGAGACGTTGGTAGAGAAGCCCTCCGACTGAACATCGTTGACGACCGCCCCCGTTCCGCCGAAGTCGGCGAACCCGACTCCGCCGTACTCGGCGATGATGTCCGTGAACGTCCCGCCGATGCTCCCAGCGTCGTAGACCCCGAAGGGCGTCTGGTTCGACCACCCTTCATCGTTGTACCAGTACACGCTGAATAGTGACTCCACGTACTGGACGGTCGCGTCGTTCGAGCCGGCGAGGGAGACCGCGTTCGCACCGAAGGCCGATTCCCCGTTGAGGAACGTCACCCCGGGCGAGCCGGCGATCCACGCGCCGTACGACCCGTCGATAGACAGGGTTTCGTTGATGACGGCTCCCGGCGTGTTCCAGAGCACCATCGCCCCGCCCGCGGGGTTCAGGTTGTAGTACCCGGAGGGGTCCAGCGGAGACCCGCCGAAGTAGCCCTGGACCTCTTGGCCGTACACCTGCACGTGCGGGTCCGAGTAGAAGGCGATCAGCTGGCCGTACTGCGGCAGGTCGTTCGTCAACGCCGGAGCAATCCCGAGCAGTGTCGAGGGGGAGTGGATTGGAGGCCCGTCCAGATAGTAGTTATTGGCCGCTCCGAGGCTGTCGCCCTGATACATACTGGTGACGTTAATGACGTCGGTGACGCCGGTCGCCTGGAAGAGATTGAACGATACAAAGCCCCAGTCGTTCAGGTGGTCGAAGAAGAGGGCGTCGTAGAATGCCCCATCGGTACCCGACAAGAGGTTGAGGTTGCTGAAGACGAGCGGGCCGCTGGTCCATCCTGTGAGGACGGCGGCAGCGGCCTCGGCCTGAGCGTTCCCGTTGAGGTAGAGGGGCTCCGTAGACTGACCCGCGCTCAGCGCTAGTGTCAACGCCGCCCCGGTCGTCGTGGCGGTGAAAGTCGTCTGGTCACGCGCGTAGCCATCCGCTACGCCCCACGCATAGTAGGTCCCTGCGCTGGGGAACACACCGTTCACCGGTGGCAAGTACGTGTTGAACCCACCGGTGGAGTCGGTCGGCAGGTAGGACTGGTTGAAGTACGGACCGCCATCGCCGACGAAGACGAAGGCCCAGTTGGGAGAGACCGTTCCTTGGTAGTGGATCGAACCGGAGGCCACCCGCACCTGAGGCGCTGAGTTCCACAGACCATACAGGAACGATGGTCCCGTCTGGAGATGCACGATCCCGCCCGGGCTCCAGGTCTCGGCCACACCGATCGCGGTCTCGCCGGTGTCCCCGCCGAAGTCATAGGCAGCCGGTACGGACTTCCAGCCCCCGCTCGACTGGTTCGAGTACTGGAGGGTCTCGGTCCCGTTGATGCTGTTGAAGACGGCGTTCGACCCGCCGCCGGGCCCACCGAAGATGAGCTCCGCGTCGTAGTCTAGCCCGAGGGGAGTCGTGTATGTGCCGCTGACCTGGAAGTTGGGCGCGAACTGCGGGTTCATCGGGGCCCAGACGTTGTTGAAGACCACGGTGTCGTAGATCCCCTGGAAGACGCCCCTGGAGTCCACGACCCGGTACCCGAACGTCACCTGGTCCATGTGGTTGACGACGCTGACGTTGTTGTAGAGGTTGATCGTGACCGGGAAGGTGAGCGGGAACGAAGGCCCGTAGTCGTAGTAGAACGTGGGCTCCACGTAGGTTCCGTTGCCGGAAAGGATCGAGCCGGGGAGCAGGTCGCCGGCCGAGAAGTTCCAGACGTTGTTCTCGAATTGAATCCAGTTACCGTTGATCGTCACCACGTTCTGCGTCCAGAACGAGGTCTGGTTGTTCCCCGGGGTCTGGATGTTCGAGGTGACCGTGTTGAGTTGGATGCCGACATAGTACGGCGAATTGTACGAACCGCCCGTGGCCCCGGGCGGTGTGATGAAGTAGTACGCACCGGGGTAGGTGCCGTTCGCCGCGTTCAACGTCATGGACCCCGCGAAGTGCGTGGTGTTGTAGGCGTAGGGAGTCACGCCTAGTCCGAAGTCGCCGATCCCCATGGGGGCAGGATTGGCGGTGTAGCCCACGCCCACGGATTGACCGGGCGTGTGGGGTCCCGACGAGAGAAGATTGAGGTTCGGAAGGTAGACCGATGAGGGGGAGACCTGCCCTGCGGCGATCTTGGCGGCGAGGGAGTTGAGCGAGGCGCTGAGCCCGCTACCGGACTTCGAGGCAGCCTGACTGAGGGCCTTGGCGTACTGCTGAGGAGTGGATGCCGTGCCGAGGGAAGGTAGAGAGGAGGCTTGGGCAAAACTGTTCTTCACACTGGGCGATGAGGAGGAGCTGTGCGATAGGGCATTCATTCCGGTCGACGGGGTGGCCGCGGCGGCATGGGCCGGAGCCGAGCCGTGTCCGGCAGCAGCTCCCGACGAGGAGACCGGTGCGGCGTTGGCGGCCCCAAGCAGGGCGCCCGCCGGCAGGACCATGAACGCGCAGACGACGAATACGATCGGCAACAGCCAGAGTGCTCTTCGGCCCGATGGCAACGGCGACATAGCGGACGGCGAGGAGGCATGGTAGTATAGAAAGGTTCCGAAAGCGAAAGACCCCGTTACTTGACTCCCTTGTAAACCAAAAAAGACCTTTCGCTACGCCTCAAACTCGGGGATACTCACCAGTCCTCCATCGAGATAGACGGGTACCGATGTAGGGGATACCTCAGCCGGTCGACGAGACCTGCGGACTCGTCCTTTTCTCCTTTCGTAGCTGTCCGGTCACCATGCCGCGACCGGTGGGAGCCGGAGTCCTGACGATTCTCGGAGGATTCTTCATCTTGGCCGGAGGTCTCATTTTCGCACTGGTCGGCGCCATCTTCGCCGCGTTCGGGTTCTCGAGCGATATCTTCCTCCTCGGATTGCTCATCGGGTTCCTCACAATCATCGTTGGGTTCCTGATGATCGCGCTCCCCTCGGCACACGTGGTCTGGGGGATCCTTGCGATCCTCTTCGCCCTCGTGAGCATCGGAGTGGCCCTGGGCGGCTTCGTCGTCGGCTTCCTGCTGACCCTGATCGGAGGCATCCTGGCCCTCACGTGGAAGCCTCCGGTGGAGCGCTTCATCACGGTCGAGGCTCGTCGGGTGCCTCCCCCCCCGACCTAGGAACCGGACCGGAGCACGGGTCGACGAACGACGGGGGCTAGCCCGGGGGGCTCCGCCGAGAGGCAGAGAAGCCGTGAACGGGTCTGTGTTCGAGCTCGCGTTCGGGCTCGTCCTGGGCTTCTCGTTGACGATCCCGCCCGGTCCGATGAACGCCTTCATCGCGTCCCAGTCGGTGAGATCGTTCCGGGAGGGAGTCACCGCAGGTGTCGGCGCGATGAGCGCAGACCTCATCCTCGGGGTCCTGGTCTACGTGCTGCATTCTGCGGTCGACCTCTCGGCCGGGCTGAGGTGGATCTATCTCGTCGGCGCCGGGGTGATGGTCTACCTCGGGATCGGCCTCCTGAGAGGCGCGTCGAGCCGGTCGCCTCCCGAGACCGAGGGCATCCGGACCTACGCGAAGGCGCTCGCCCTCGGGGTTTCGAACCCGTTCCAAATCGTCTGGTGGCTTACGGCGGGCCTTGCGTTCGCCTACCTCGGAGGCTGGGTCCTCTTTGTGGGCCTCTTCGGAGCCATCGCCGTTTGGGTCGTGGCGTTCCCGTGGGCCGTGCACGCCGAAACCGAGCGGCGGCCGACCATCGCCCGGGCGGTGCTCGTCGTATCGGGGGTCGTCATCTTCGCGTTCGCGGCGTACTTCCTCTTCCTCGCGCTCTAGCGCGAGGCGGACACCCGATCCTGCTCAGCCTCGTTTGAGTCGAGAGGCGAACTGCTTCCGGAACTTCGATACCTTTGGCTCGATGATCGCGCGGCAGTAACCAGCTCCCGGGTTGCGCCGGAAGTAGTCTCGGTGGTACTCCTCCGCCGGGTAGAACTCGGTGAACGGCACGAGCTCGGTGACGATCTTCCGCTTCCAAATCTGGGCGGCTTCCAGCTCACCGATCACCTGCTCGGCGGTCGTGCGCTGGGCGGGGGAGTGGTAGAAGATCGTTGAGCGGTACTGGGTGCCCGCGTCGTTCCCCTGGCGGTTCAGGCTCGTGGGGTCGTGGGTGGTCATGAAGACCGTGAGGAGGTCGTGGTAGCTCACGACCCCCGGGTCGAACGTCACTTGGACGACCTCGGCGTGACCCGTCCGCCCCGTGCATACCTGCTCGTAGGTCGGTCGAGGAACGGTCCCGCCCGCGTACCCGCTCATGACGCTTGCAACGCCAGCGAGCTCCGAGAGGATCGCCTCGGTGCACCAGAAACAGCCCCCTCCCAGCGTAGCGGTCTCAACGGGTCGTGGGTTTGATCGAGCGGCTTCGGACATCATCCTCCCGTCTCTGCTTGGCCCTCTACGCGAGGGACTCGGGTCAACGCAGGGAGGGGACAAGCCCCTTCCCGATTTCAGCTCGCCGATGGCGCCGCGGCGCCCTCAGCTCGGTCCCGGTCGGTCCCGCGGAAGACGAAGAAGGGAGCGAGGACCGAGAGGAAGGGGACCAGCACGAGGAGGTACTCGACCCCATGGAACGACACGATGAGCGAGACGAACGGTCCCACCAGGGCGAGCAGGAGGACGGCATACAGGGCCGCGCCGAGAGCGATCTCGCGGGTCTTGAACCGAGACGAGCCGGCCGACAGCCCGAGCACGATCCCGACGCCGCCGAGCCACCCCATCCAGAACCCGACGAGACCCGTGTAGGCCCCGAGAGGCTCGCCCGAGCGTAGACAGGTGAGCGCGTGGGTCGGTTGCCCGTTGACGCACGAGAGCAGGGAGCTCGAGGAGCCGACGATCACGATGGCCGCGACCACGACGAGAAGGAACCCCAGGGTCCCGATCCAGCAAAGGATCGATGCAACGGCGAACCGGGAATCGACCTTGCGAAGGAGCGCGAATCCGCGTCGGTAGAAGAACAGAGAGACCAGGAAGAGCAGAGCACCGGCCAGGATGAGGAGGCCCGTCGCGTCGAGGAACGCGGACTGCTGCAGCGATAGGAATCCGCCCGGGTCGTACGATGCGACGAGGAGGAACGCCACCGGGATAACGATGGCGAGCAGCGCAGCCGCGAGACCGACGCCCGCGCCCGTGGCGATACGAAACAACCCGGTCCGGTCCTGCTCGGTCCAGGGAATCGATGTGGTTGCCATGCTTCCTACCTTCGGCGACTTCGCCTCCCACTACGTTCTGACCTATCTACCCTTGGAGGGGCTGGTTTTCACGGCGCGTGCACGTGTGGCGTCGGGGACGCGGCAACGTCCTGAGTGCAACCGATGGCCGCGGCCGTCGGTCGCCGCGGCCGGGAAGGGAGGGACGCCATGGCGATGCCGGCCCGGACCCGACCGCGTCCCTACCTTACCCGGGGCGACCCCCGGAGAAAGGGGGATCACTTCCGAACGACGAACTGGACCTCGGTCCTCGACCAGGCCCGCTTGTCCTTCCAGGGGTTACCATCGTAGACCTCTCGGTACGACACGACCGAGCGGATCTCCTTCTCTTTCCGCTGCCAGCGCAGCCAGTCGGAGAGCCCGTGATACACGACCCGGGGCGAAACGACGTTCGGGTCGAAGCGCACGCTTGCGACGCTGCCGGCGGGGAGCGTCCGAATCTTCACGCGGCCTTCTGAGCGCGCCTTCCCTCGAACCTCGATGGCGGTATCCCAAACGCGGGTTCCCGGCTCGCGGAAGATCCAACGGCCGATACCCAGGCCGCGGGCGCGCGCCCACTTCTCGACCTCTTCGAACCGTTGCTGGATCCGGCGCTCGCTGTACGGCCCAGTCCATCGGATCGCGGCGACGCGAATGCTCGGCGTCTTCTTCATCCCAAAATCGATCGTCATCGGTTGGCTCTCCGAGCTCCCCAGAGACCTCCTACATCATAACGCCGCGGGGAGCCCGGACCCGTCCTTCCTCGAGGTTCATCGTTTCCCCCCAACCGTCGGCGCCCCGCGGGTTAATGAGCGGTGGTCCGCATCTCGGTGGGGCCGATGGCCTCCCTTCCTTCCGAGGCAACTCCCCCGAGGCCGATCCCGGCCGACCCTTCGAAATCCCTCGAGGTCTTCCGGGTTTCGAAAGCGTTCGGGTTCGTCGACGCGCTCTATTCCGTGAGCTTCTCGGTAGAGGCTGGACAGATCGTCGGACTGCTCGGGCCGAACGGCGCGGGCAAGTCGACGACGATGAAGGCGGTCCTCGGGCTCGTGCGCCCCGATGCCGGAGAGATCCGCCTCTTCGGAAAGAACGTCCGTGAGAACCCCGTCGAGACCAAGCGCCAGATCGGGTACGTCCCCGAGTCCCCCGCCCTCTACGAGTTCCTCACAGGGGCCGAGTACCTCGATTTCGTGGCGGACATGTACGGCCTCGACCCATCGACCCGACGGGACCGACTACAGCAGTTCCTGACGGGGTTCGAACTCGCCGGCCACGAGAACTCGCTCATCAGCGGCTATTCCCAGGGGATGAAGCAGAAGGTCGCGCTCATCGCGGCGCTCGCGCATCGACCGCGGCTGCTGCTCCTGGACGAACCGCTCAACGGCCTGGACCCGAGGTCCGCCCGAGTGACCAAGGACCTCTTGCGGAACCTGGCCGCCAACGAGGGCGTCGCGATCCTCTTCAGCACCCACGTCCTCGAGATCGCCCAAGCGATCTGCGACCGCGTCGTGATCCTCCACCGCGGACGCGTCCTCGCTTCGGACACGGTCGCGGCGCTTCGGGACCGCACCGGGCTCGCGGGGCGGAACCTCGAGGAGGTCTTCCTCTCGCTCACCGGCACGGGCGACCTTCGCGACGTGGTCGACGCGCTGAGCCGCTAGGAGGACGATGGACCTCCACCGCGTCCGACGCCTCGCAGTGACCCTGGTCGCCTCGCAGCTCCGCTCGGGGCGGAGCTCGTCCGACCCGAGGAGCTTCCTCGGGCAACCCCAGCTTATCGCGGCCGTGGACGTCGTCCTGTTCCTCGCGGCCTTCGGGCTCACGCTCGGGGCCGTGGGCGCGAGCTCGCTCGGGAGCCATCAGGTCGCGGCGCTCGCGAACGCGCTCCTCCCGTTCCTCCCCCTAGTGGCCGTGGGGGTCGTCCTGGTGGCCGGCGTCATGTTCGAGCTGACGACCACGTCGAAGTTCGCGGGGAGCGATGCCGCGAACTGGTTGCCGCTCACACCGACGGAGTACGTCGCCGCGTCGGCCGCGGCGATCGCGTACACCTACTCCCCGGCGGTCTTTCTCGTCCTCGGCGTTCTGCTACCGTTCGCTCTCTTCGGAGGGACCGTCGCGGCCTATCTCCTCGCGGCCATCCTGAGCGTCGTCGCGCTCTTCGAGGGGGCGGTCCTCATCGAGATGATCCGCTCCGCCACCCAACGGGCGAGCTCGGTCGGTGCCGGTCGTCGGGGCCAGGTGAGCCTCGTCCTCCGGGCCCTGGTACTCGTGGTCGTCATCCTCGCGCTCCAGCTCGCGTTCAATCCGGTGTTCCTCCTGGGGCTCGCGCAGCGGCTCTCGGCGGTCGGATTGGTCACTGCGGCCATTCCGTTCTTCTGGTCGACCGAGGCGCTGACGCAGTGGGTCGGTAGTAACCTCGTCCTCGGCGCCGCGTTCGCCGCCGGGCAGGTCGCCTTCGTGGCCCTCTTGGTCTACCTCGCGGGCGAGCTCCGCGTCCGCTACTGGGTCCCCTCGTCGGCCGAGGTTCGCTTGGAGGAGCACCGGTACGCTGCCCGGAACCCGTTCCTCGCCTTGCTCGGTCTCAGCGCCGCGGAGTCCGCGCTGGTCGCGAAGGACTTGAAAGGCCTCGTCCGCCGTCGCGAGATGCTTCCCACACTGGTCGTTCCGATCGTCCTCGTCGTTCTGGTCCTGGTGGAGGGGACCGCCTTCGGGGGGTTCGTCTCGGTGCTGTGGATCGGGTGGGTCGCTGGCTTCTTCGCGCTGCTCATTTCCGGCACGTCGGTCGGGCAGGAACGACGGGCCCTCCAATCGCTGTTCGCTTCTCCGATCTCGGCGGGAAGCCTCGTGCGCGCGAAGGCCGCGTTCGTGCTGCTGCCGTCGGTCGTCGTGGCCCTCACGCTCGGGCTCGTGGTCGGCTTCTACTTCGGGCTCCCGGTGGGGGACGTCCTCGGCGTGCTCCTGCTCGTCGTCACCGCGTCGGTGGTACTCACGTTCTGGGGGCTCATGTTCGCTTCCCGGTTCTCCGACTTCCAGGAACGACCTCGGCCCCAGTTCCTGCGCCCGGGAGGGATGCTCGCCGCCACCGGCTCAGGGATGGTGCTCCTCTTTGCGATCTTGGTCCCCGGAACTTTCGCCCTGCTCTCGCCCTCCATGGCATCGGTCCCGCTCGCGCTCGCGTGTGCCGCGCTGGCGGTCGGGGTCGGGGGTCTCGCGGTCCTGTGGACCTACTCGGGCTTCCGCCGGCTCCTTTCCGAGCTTCCGTTCTGACGGACCCCGCGGCCTCTACAGCGGCGCGCCGCATGACGGGCATCTCCCGTCGACCTCGTTGCCCAACGCGCCGCAGAACCGACACCGTACCTTGACGACCTGTCGCTCGATGGTGTGGAGCGAGCTCCATCCCGGTCCGGTCGGCGGCGGGAGCGCCCGTTTGGCCTGGGCGATCGTCCCGGTCCACGCCTCCGGTTCGAGGACGTCGAACGAAGGGCGGCCGTGAGGAAGCTCGAGGACGAGCCGCGGTCGGCCGATGCGTCCCCGGCGGACGGCTACGTTCTTCAGCTCGTGAAGAGAGGCGTCGAGCTGGGTCTCCGTCTCGCCCAGTCCCCTTCGCCCGATTCCCCTCCGCGTCGCCGGAGCTTCGAAGACGATCCTCAGGGTCGTCACGTAAAGGACTCCGGGGCCCTTCGGGGGGCCGTCGGACCCATCCCCGGGGCTCGCGACCGCGTAGGCGCTGCGGAGCACGCTCTCCCCGTGACCCAGAAGCATCGCCGGTGAGAGAAGGTCGGGAATCTAATACCCTCGCCGCCCGACCGTCCGCTGCCCGCGGGCCTGGCGGAGCTCGTCCCGGAAGCGCTTCGGGGCCCGTTCGGTCGCAACGGTGATCGTCACGGGAGCTAGGCGGCGCGCCTCCCGCCGGAGGAATCGCTCGGTTCGGGCGCGGTCCTTCTTCCAGCACTCCCGGAGCCAGGTTCCCACCGCTCGCTGGACCCACCGCTCGGGGTCGTCCAAGAGGCGCACGAGGAGCGCGAACGGTCGCTCGAGCTCGCCGGCTCGGACCCACGCTCGGAGGGCGTACGTCGAGGCCCGCCGGCGCCAGAGGTTCTTCGAGCTGGTCCAATCGAGGAGCTCCCCGAACCGCTCGGGACGGGCCGCGGCCCAGCTCGCGAGAGGACCCGACGCGAGGCTGTCCGAGAGGGCCCAGCCGGTCGCGGCGTCCACCCATCGTGCCCCGAGGCGCCAGCCGAGAGGGTCGTCGGCGAGCGGCGGGCGGCCGAGCAGCTCGATCGCCGCCATCTTCTCCTCAAAGAACGAGCCCTCCCACAGGGACCGGACCAGCTCGCGTTGCTCGGCGCGCGACCTCGTGCCGAGGCGGGACACGGTAGCCCGGACGACCCTTCGCAGGTCAGGCGCGCTCACCCCCAGCACCGGGACCGGGGACCCGAGATACGAACGGGGCGACTCGATTCCGGAGGGTCCCCTTTCGGCCCGCAGCTCCCGGAGGATCCGACCGCGTTCCGTCTCAGCCCACGGGGCCCGACGCTCCGCTACCATCCGATCGGGCTCGTGCGGTTCTGTTCGTCGAGCCATTGCTGGAGCGGCGCGAAGTACTCGAGAAGCCCTCTCGCGTCCATCCGACGCTCTCCCGTGAGCGCTTCGAGCGCGTCGGGCCACTCACGGCTCGCTCCCATCTCGAGGGTCGAGGCGAGCCGACGACCGGCCTCTCGGGAGCCGAAGATCGACGTCCGGTGGAGCGGCCCGGAGGCGGCGACCTCGCGGGCGAGGGCGCGGTGGAACTGGAACTGGAGGATGTGAGCGAGGAAGTAACGCATGTACGGCACGTTCGCCGGCACGTGGAACTTGGCCCCGGGGTCGAACTCGTCGTCGCCGCGCGCTCTCGGCGGAGTGACACCCTGGAAGCGCCGACGCATCTCCCACCACGACGCGTTGTATTCCGACGGTGGGGTCGCGCCCGAGAAGACGTTCCACCGCCACTTGTCGACGACGAGGCCGAACGGAAGGAAGGCCACCTTTTCGAGAGCTCTGCTCAGGAGCAGACCGATGTCCCCGCTCGGGTCGGTCGGCCGGTCGAGGAGACCGATCTGGACCAGGTACTCTGGCGTGACCGAGAGGGCGATCGTGTCCCCGATCGCCTCGTGGAACCCGTCGTGGGCGCTATCCCGGAAGAGGAACGGCTGTCGGGCGTAGGCCCGCTGGTAGTAGTTGTGGCCCAGCTCGTGATGGACCGTCATGAAATCCTCGCCGGTGACCTCGATGCACATCTTGAGCCGCAGGTCGTCGACGCAATCGACGTCCCACGCGCTCGCGTGGCAGACGACCTCGCGGTCGCGCGGTCGGACGAACAGGGAGCGCTCCCAGAAGCTCGCCGGGAGCGGGTCGAACCCGAGGGAGATGAAGAATCGCTCCGCGGTCCGCACGAGGTCGGTCTCCGAGAGACCGCGTCGGACGAGGAGCGAGGTGAGGTCGAACTCCGGCGTGGTCGATGGGGGAGCGAGGAGAGGAAGTGTCCCCTCCCAGGACTGCGCCCACATGTTCCCGAGCAGGTGCGCGGGGATAGGTCCCTGCGCGGGGACCCGGTCCTCCCCATAATGCTCGAGCAGGCGGCGTCGGACGTAGGCGTGGAGGGCCCGATAGAGCGGCTCGACCTCCGACCAAAGCCGGTCGACCTCCCGCGTGAACGCGGTCGGGTCCATGTCGTACTTCGAGCGCCACATCGCTCCCGTGTCCGCGAACCCCAGTTCGGCCGCCCCGCGGTTGGCGAGCTCGACGTACCGGACGAAATCCGGGCGGATGCTCCGGCCGAGGCCGTGCCACCCGGTCCAGACCTCCTCCAGCAGAACGGGGTCCCGGCTCTCGCTCAAGATTCTCGAGAGACCCTGAAGGTCGAGCGGCTCCCGCGCGGAGCTCGGGGCGTACCGGCCGGTCGAGTAGGTCCCTCGCATCGCCGTTACCCGGCGGGACAGTTCCTCGGACTCGGTGGGGCCTGACGGAGCGACCAGCGGGAGCATCAGCCGCAACAGCTTGGCCTTCCTGGCATCGGGCTCCGAGAGGTCCCTCGTCGAGAATCCCGTCGACTCCTTGGCGAGCTCGGCGGTCGCGCCGATCAGGCGGGAGTACGCCCGAGCGGCGAGGAGCTCGCTATCGGGCGTGATGTACGTGTCGTAGACCCAGTCGGCCTTCTGGGACTCCACGGTGAGGTCGAGGATCCTCGATTCCGCTTTCCGCAGGAACTCCCCCATCTCCGACACCGCCACCGTCCCCTCCCCTGCGACCGTGAGCTCAACGGTCCCCCCTTTAAGAAGGGAGACCGAAAGCCGCGCTGCGACCGCAATCGGTCCGCCCGATGTCCGCCAAGGCTTTACCTCAGGGGTAGGGTATCCACCCCTCCATTTCCAGTCGAACTTTCAGCTTTATGTACGACGTGCGTCTGACACCTTTCAGCGGACGTGTCCGACAACCCCGACGGCCGGGCGATTCTTGCGGCGTTGCCCGCGCATTTCGGGCCGCCTATCGAGGATCTGGACGTCCCCCTTGCGGTCCTCCCGTGCCTTCGGCTCGAAGCCCGTCTCGCATCGCGCGAGGGGATCTGGGTCGCATGAGCGTGGCGATCCGTAAACCGTCCCTGCCCTCGCCCGAACCGCCGATCGAGATGCCTTCCTCTCGAGTCTTCCTCGGCCAAGGCGAGCCGCGAGGCTACGGGGTCCGACCGAAGCTGACCCCGGAAGCGGCCGCGGCGTTCGCCACCTACGTTGACCCGGCGCGGGCTCGCGCGGCGATGGAAGGCCGCACGCTCGTCTACACGGTGCGCTGGGGCTGAGGCGCGACGCCTGCCTCAGGGCGGCTCTGTTTCTCGACCCTGCTCCCGCTCGGCGACGACGAACGGAGGCACGGGGCGGTGGCGCTTCGCGTCCTCCCGGGCTTCCTCGACCGCACGTTTCGATAGCGCATCGGCCACCGTGTTCTCCTCCCGGGGCACCCAGCGGAACTCGACTTTAGGAAACGAACGGGCGAGCTGGCCGAGCCAGTCATGGTAGGCCTTCAGGTGCTCCGCCCGGACCTCGTACTCGCCGTTCATCTGGCGGACCACGAGCTGGCTGTCCCCCTCCACAACGACCTCGCCGGCGTAGCCGATCGAGCGGAGCTGTTCGAGCGCCCGGATCGCGGCCACGTACTCGGCGACGTTGTTCGTGGAGTGCGGCGAGTACGGCCGGGTCGCGAGCCCGCACTCCTCGAAGTGGATCCCGGGACCCTCGATCACGAACCCCCATCCTGCGACGCCCCCACCGCCCGGAGGCTGGCACGACCCGTCGAAATGGACGCGCACGGGAGCGGACGCGTCCGGAAGGGCGATCCCACGGGGAATCACGGGGTCCACGTCCACGGTCCTCACCGCCTCCGAGACGGGGGAACGTTCGGCCGACTGGTCGCGACGGGGCGGGCGAGCGTCGGACAGTTGCAGAACGCCTCCATCCGACCGCAGGTCGGACAGGTCACTCGGTCGTTCACCATTCCGAGAGGGCGCCCGCAGTTCCGGCAGTCGCGGGCCCGCGCGCATCGGGGACACTGGGCCAGGTCGGAGGTGATCACCGTTCGGCAGTACCGGCAGTCCGCCGGCTGGTGCGGGTTGAAGAGCCTCCGGGCCCGGGGTTCGACCGGCGGAGCGCGGGTCGGACGCTCGAGCTCGGCATAGGGGTTCCCGAACGCCCCTCCGACCGTCGTGCGGGTCGGGTCCTGCGCGAGGGCTCCGAGCATCACGACCACGAGACCGACCGGGGCCACGAGGAACCCGAGCTCCTGCTCGATGTCGAGCTGCTCGGCGCCGGTGAACGCGATCGGGTAGGCGACGAGGGCGAACCCGAACCCGATCAGGCTGACCCCGATGAGAACGATCGACCGGTTCATCCGACCTGCCGGCGGGCTCCTCCGGTCCTCGGAGCCTCGGACGGACGGACTTCCACTTAAACCGGATGGCTGGAGGTCTCGCTTTTCATCTCGACCGATGTCCCGCCGGTATGGCACAACCGACGGCGACCCTCCGCACGACCCTCGGGGACATCCGCATCGAACTCTTCCGCGACCGCGCTCCCAAGACCGTCGACAATTTCGTCTCGCTCGTCCGGAAGGGATTCTACAACGGGCTCGCCTTCCACCGCGTCATCCCCGGGTTCATGATCCAGGGCGGATGCCCGAAGGGCGACGGGACGGGCGGCCCGGGATACACGATCCCCGACGAGTTCGATCCGACCCTCAAGCACGAAGGACCTGGGATCCTCTCGATGGCGAACGCCGGGCCCAACACCGGCGGCAGCCAGTTCTTCATTACCCTCGCCGCGACCCCCTGGCTCGACCGCAAGCACGCCGTGTTCGGCAAGGTCCGTTCCGGCCAGGACGTGGTGGAGAAGATCGCGGCGGTCCCGCGGGACGGGAATGACCGGCCGCGGACGCCGGTGCGCATCGTCGAGGCGACGGTCGCGGGCGTATAGCACCGACCCGGTCACGCCGGGAAGTCGAACGGCAACCGCTCCTCGGGCGCACGGGCGTCTTCCACCGTGGTGAGGAGCCCGACGACGATCCCGATCACCGGGATGATCATCGCCACCTCGAGGAACATCGAATAGCCCGCCGTGATGGACGCCGACCCGCCGGGGACGACGAACCGGTAGGGGGAGAGCCCGAGCGCATAGACGAGGTACAGGAGCGACACGAAGGACGCGGCGACCGACAGCGGCCCGTAGGCCCGCGTCGGTTTCGCGATGTACCGGGCGGTTCCGAGTGCGAGCAGCACGAGGCCCCAGACCAGCACCGCGGTGGTCGAGATCGGGAGAGCGATCCCCCGGGAATGGACGAAGGTGAGCGCGGCCACCGGGAGGGCCACGAGAAGGAAGAAGGACGGGATGAGACGCAGCGACGCGACGAGGATTCGGTAGCCGAGCGACGGAATGTGGTATCCGCTCGTCTCCCCCGAGACCACCGGGGCTCGGCTCGGGCCGCTCACGGCAGCGCCTCCGGGGGAAGCGGGATCGCCCCGCCTCCGTTCGAGTACGTGGTCAGGAGCTCGCCCCCCGACAGGGGACACCCCGGGCTTAGGACGACGTTCTGGGTCTGGTCGTAGAACCCTCCTGAGGGGACGGCCAGCGAGAACGAGCCTCCGCCGCAGTCAGCGAAGTCCGACGACTCGAGCACGAACGTGAGCGTTCCGGAGTCTGGGGAAGCGGCGTGGTCCGCGAACGTCAGCGTGACGGGGACGATGAGGGTCCCGCCAGCGATCGAGGGAGTCCCGACGCTCGCCTGGAAGTCCTCGAAGGGGGCTCCCCAGAAGCGCGTCTCGGACAGGGAGACCGAGAGGGGGAACAGGTACGCGTACGTCGCGTTCCCCCAGGCGTTTACGCCGAGGTACTGGTCTTCCGTGAGCAGGGACTCCGCCGGGCCGGAGGCAGACACCGGTAGGTAGAGCGCGATCGGAAAGATCCCGGTCGTGGAGGGTGCGATCTCGGTCGGTCTCACGCCGAGCGTCCCGAGGAGGACCCCCGCTCCGTTCGTGACGCGAGCGGTCAGCGCGAACCCCTGGATCGGGTAGAGCCCGGGGTTCGAGAGCGTGAACGATCCGGTGATCTCCACCGTTCCGTTCGACGCGAACGACGCCGACAGCGAGCGGGACTGCGCGCTCGAGGTCGCGACCTCGACCGCCGAGTACGCCACCGTCCCGGCGAAGATGATGAGGACGACCAGCACGATCGTACTGACCCAGCGCAGCGCTCGCGCGAGGCGATAGATCACGGGAGGTTGCCGATGCGTGGGAACGACCAGCGCGGCCACTCGCGACCCCCCGCTGTTCAGACGCGCGGCTCCCCCTTGAAAACCTATCGAGCCCGACGAAAGGATGTTCTTCTCGCGCTTCCGAGCTCGGCGACACAAAGTAGATGTTCGAGAGGGCACGGTGAGCCCCTCGGGCCGAGGGACCTAGCGCGATGGCCGAGGAACACCGCGACACGCTCCGGGAATGGGTCTCCGTGCCCGAGATGGGCTTCCCTCGCCTCTCCCCGCTGCGCGAGCACGTCGGCTTCCTGTGGGACCCCGACGGACGGGTCGAACTGTACATCGTGGACGTGCGAGGGGGCCCACCGGTTCAGGTCACCCACGGCGAGCTACCCAAGTCCCCGTACCCGTTCGCTTGGTCTCCGGACGACCGGGCTATCGTATTCTCCAAGGACCGGGACGGCAACGAGCTCCATGACCTGTTCCGGATCGACTGCGCGACCGGCTCCGTGACGCAGCTAACCCACGACCCGACGTGTCAGCGCATCGTGATCTCCTTCAGTCCCGACGGACGGTGGCTCCTCTACGTGTCCGACCAGGGCCGCCCGGGGGAGGAGCGGCAGCTCGACCTTTGGCGCATCCCCCCGAGCGGGGGCGAACCCGAACGCATCACGCACCACCGCCAGCCGGTGAACGCCTGGGCCTCCCGCTCCCTGTTCTCCCCGGACGGGACGCGGGTCGCCTACGCGGCGAGCGACCAGGACGACCCGCGGGATACCGAGGTGTTCCTGACCCGGCCGGAGTTCCGCGGGTCCGAGCGGGTTCTCTCCGTGAAGAAGGGCTCGAAGGAGATCCCCGTGACCTGGAGCCCGGACGGTCGATTTGTGGCCGTCCAATCCGACGCGGCCGATTTCGTTCGGACCGGACTGCTCGACGTCGTCTCCCACGACGTGCGGTGGCTCGGCCCCGGGACCGCCGACGAAACCCCCCTCGACTTCTCCCCCGACGGCCGGTCGTTCCTCGCGATCCGCTCCCACGGGGTCTCCGCCCAACCGGTCGTCTATGACCTCGCGACCGGCGGAGAACGCGTCGTCCCCGTCCACCTCGACTTCTGGGGGGAAGCGGGATTCCTGGCGGACGGCCGACGGGTCCTGTCGGTCCGGAACGAATCGAACCGACCTACCACGATCGTCACCTGGGATCCGGCCGGAGGCCCGATCGACGAGGTACTCCCCACGAACTACGGTCCGATCCCCTCGGGCGACGTTGTCCCCTCCCAGGTGATCCGGTACCGCTCGTTCGACGGACGCGAGATCGAGGCAATCCTCTACCGTCCCCGAGCGCGGGCCGACGGGGGCCCGGCCCCCGCCGTCGTCGAGGTCCACGGCGGCCCGACCTGGCAATTCTTCGACGGGTTCGACGGCCTGACGCAGTACCTCGTCTCGCTCGGCTTCGTCGTCCTGAAACCGAACGTGCGGGGGAGCACCGGCTACGGGTCGAGCTTCCGGGACCTCAATCTCCGGGACCTCGGAGGCGGGGACCTCAAGGACGTGGCCGCCGCCGCGGAGTACCTTCGCCGCCAGCCGTACGTGGACCGCCATCGCCTCGGCATCTACGGCGTGAGCTACGGGGGCTACCTGACCTACGCCGCCCTCACCTGGCAACCCGAGCTCTGGGCCACCGGGGTCGCGATCGCCGGGGTCACCGACTGGAAGCTCGGATACGAAGAGGAGATGCCGGACCTACGCCACTACGACCTCGAGCTGATGGGAGATCCGGTCGAGAACGCGGCGCTCTGGCACGACCGAAGCCCGATCCACTTCGCGGAGCACGTGCGGGCTCCGATGCTAATGATCCACGGTCTCAACGACCCCCGATGCCCGGTGAGTCAGGCGCGGGTGTTCCGGGACGCCCTCCTCCGACTCGGGAGGAAAGAGGGACGAGACTTCGAGTACCTCGAGTTCTCCGACCAGGGCCACTTCAGCGCCGACCGCGAGCAGATCCTCCGAACGTTCCGTCCGGCGTTCTCCTTCCTCGAGCGGCACCTCCTCGGTCCTCCGAGGTGAGGGACGGATACCACCAGCGGTGACACAGACCTCATGGCGCAGATCCCGCTCTGGGTGAAGGCCGGTAGCTCTACGGATGCTCTCGCTTGGGACCCGTGGCGCCGGCGTTGGGTGGTCTCCTGCCGCGCCCCGCCCAAGGGCGGGAAGGCCAATCGCGCCGTGGCGCTCCTGATGGCGGACTGGCTCGGGTTGCCGAGCTCTTCGGTCGCCTGGTTGCAGGCAGGCTCCTCGCGCTCGAAGCTGCTGTCGGCCGATGGGATCACCGACGCCGAAGCGGATCGTCGGCTCCGTTCCCGCCCTAAGGCGGCCTGACCCACGGTTTGGTTCGGCGACCGGAGTCCTTCGAGCGGTCGCAACCCTTGCGTCCGGGCCCCTGACTCGAGGGGCGGCGCGGCCCGGAAGGGCCCGAGACGGTCAACGGCGATAGGTCGGCAATCCAGTATCAGGGCTTCGATGGCGGGCCCTGACCCGGGGCCATCCCGCTAGACTTGCTGGCGTCCGATCCGCTGCCCAAGCCCGGCATCATTGACATCATCTGGCCGAACGGGTGGCCGGTGATACCTGCGACCAATCGGTCCGTGCCCATGAAGAGCAGCGCGAGGGCGAGGAAGAAGATGAGCAGCCACACGGCCAGGAGCGGCTCGACCAGCACGATAAGGGCCAGCGCGATCGACATCACTCCGACGATGACGGCCAGGGTGCGGTACCACATGGGGAGTTTCACTAACGATGCGGCCATAGATTCCTCGAGTGTGGAACGCCTTCTTGCACAAGTAACTGTAGTCGGCCGCCCCCGTGCGGGTACCTGCGGCGTTGAGTCTTGAGAGTGGGGAGCGAACCCTCGCCTCAGGTATCACTCGTGCCCATTCACGGACAGCGCATGCCCTGCGCCCCGGCCAGAGGGTCGAGTGCACCTATGCCACCGGAACGAGCAAGGTGGTCGAGGCGAGAAGACCTTCCGGCCGCTCGGACGCTTTGGATTCCGGTCCTTCCCAAAAGGCGCGTGAGACGGCGCGAATCGGTTGGGCCAGCCACTGGAGGGACTTGAACCCCCGACCTGCTGATTACGAATCAGCCGCTCTGCCAAACTGAGCTACAGTGGCGTGAACGTACGGTCGATGGGAATCGCCCTATAATGGTGGCGGCAGAGGGTCACCGGAGCGAGTCGAGCGCCTCGGTCAGGTCGCGGACCAAGTCCTCGGGGTCCTCGATCCCGAACGAGAACCGAATGAGCCCGTCGTCGATCCCCCGGCGCTCCCGTTCCTCGGGAGAGAGGTGCCGGTGCGAAGTGAGGCTCGGCACGCTCGCGAGGCTGTCGACGCCCCCGAGGCTGGACGCCACGTGGACGAACCGTAGGCGTCGCAGGAACCGCTCGGCCATCGGCGCCCCACCGTTCAGGGAGACCGTGACCATGCCGCCCCTCCCGCGCATCTGGCGCGAGGCGATCGCTTCCTCCTCGGCGCTGGCCCGGCCAGGATAGTAGACGCGCCGCACGAGGGGGTGGGCCGAGAGTGCCTCTGCGACCCGGTGTCCGTTCTCGTTGTGGCGAGCGACGCGCAGCGCGAGCGTCTTCAGGCTCCGTGCCAAAAGGTAGGCCGCGAACGGGTCGAGCGCGGAGCCGAAGTCCCCCTTGGTGTCGACCCGCGAGAGAAGGTCGTTCGGCCCGACGACCCCGCCCGCGACGAGGTCGCTGTGGCCGGCAAGGTACTTTGTGGCGCTGTGGAAGACGAGGTCCGCGCCGAGCGCGAGGGGGCTCTGATTGATGGGGGTCGCGAACGTGTTGTCGACGACGAGGATCGCTCCGACCGCATCGGCGGCCTTCCCCCAGCGAGCGATGTCGTGGACGGTGAGCAGGGGGTTCGTGGGGCTCTCGAGGACCGCGAGCCGTGTCTTGGAGGTGAGGAGCTTCTCGGGCTCCCGGGCCTCGCGCTCGCTCACGAACCGTACCGAGACCCCGAACCGAGGCAGGAGCTCGGAGAGGACGGTCAGGGTGCCCCCGTAGAGCACGTCGAGCGCGACCACCTCGTCCCCGGATTGGACGAGCGAGAGCAGTAGGCTCGTGAACGCCCCCATACCGGAGCCGAACAGGCGCGCCGCCTCCCCGCCCTCGAGCTGGCGGAGGAGCTCGGTCGGGACCTCCACCGTGGGGTTCCCGAGGCGGCTGTAGAGGTACACGCCCCCCCGGTCGGCCGCTTCGGAGAACCCCGACGGGAAGTGATAGGTGGTCGACTGGTAGATCGGCGGGACGACCGCTCCGGCGTTGTACTCGGGACGGCGGGCCCCGTGGACGAGGCGGGTCGACGGGCCGACCCATTCGGGGACCGGGTCAAAGCGCGGACGCGGGCGAAGGCCGGGGTCCTGCGACTTCTCCGGGTCGGTCACGTAAGGCTCCGACCGAGACCCCGCGTCGCCTGCTTCACGATCTTGAGACGGGCCGGCGCGCCGATCTCGTCGAGATAGGCGGCGACCGCCGTGGGCACGGCGTCCTTCCAACCGGGGCTCCCCTCCGCCAGCTGCTCGCGGATCCGGGCCCCCTCGAAGCGGTCCCGGTCAAAGAGGGGCGGGCTCTCGACCTCGTGGCCCGACCGCTCGAAGAGGAGCCGGGTCAGGGGGTTGTTCGTGTAGACCCGGTCGAACTTCGGCAGGAGTCCTTCCAGGTACGTCACCCAGAGGGCGTGGCGGGAGATGTCTGCGATCGGGAGGGCGAGGGTGTTCTCGACCTTCGCCTCGGCGAGGGCGCGGCCGATCATCTCGAGCCGCTCGCCCGCGGTGAACGGGTTCTCCCAGGTGTACGACGCCTCGGCGCTTCCGACCCCGATGAGGAGGGAGGCGGTCGGGCGGTCCGCCCGGATCTTGCGGACGACCTCGAGGTGACCCCGGTGGAACGGCTGGAAGCGACCGATGAGAAGGGCTCGCACAGGTTCCTCGCAATCACTCGGGGGTCAAATCCTCCACGTCGTCCAAGAACTCGTC
Source organism: Thermoplasmata archaeon (assembly GCA_052326485.1). Lineage (GTDB taxonomy): Archaea > Thermoplasmatota > Thermoplasmata > Lutacidiplasmatales > UBA184 > Lutacidiplasma. The sequence continues at coordinate 61,103 of JBKQMS010000009.1, forward strand.
GATGTGCGGGCACCGGGCGGTCAGGTAGTGCCGGCAATGCGAGCAGTGACGGTCGTTCCAGGCGGTGGTCAGGTCGTCATTGAACTCATAGCACGGACGGTCGACGAACCGGTCTTCCTCCTCGTCCTCCCCGGAGAGCGAGGGGGTCGGGAACGGTCGAGAGACCACCGGCCCGTGCGCCGGAACGCGGAACGTTCCTCTCACGAACCGGTCGGCCGGGCCGGCGCAGCGGCCGGCGGAGTGGGCGAGGGGATCTCTTCGGTCGATCGGCCCGTGGCGCGGACCATCGCGGATAGGCGTTCGAGGAGCGACTCCTTCTGCGTGCCCTGGCCGACCAGGGCGTACTTCAGCACGTCGCGGAGCGTGGAGACCGGGATGACCTCCACCATGCCGCGGTACTTCGACTCGAGCACGAGGTCGTCCAGGTTCTCTTCGGGCACGAGGACGCGCTTGATGCCCGAGTCGGCCGCCGCCTCGACCTTGGCCGTGACTCCGCCCACGGGCAGGACCTGGCCCCGGACCGAGAGCGATCCGGTCATCGCGACCGACTGGTCTACGGGGACGCCTTCGAGGGCGCTGATGACGGCGGTCGCGATCGAGACCGAGGCGCTGTCGCCCTCGACCCCGTCGGACGTGCCGACGAACTGGATGTGGATATCGTATCGGGAGATGTCCTCGCCCGTGTACTTCTTGATGAGCGCGCTGACGTTCTGGACCGCCTCCCGCGCAATCTCGCCAAGTTTCCCGGTCGCGACCACCACCCCGCCGTTCCGCGTCTGGGCCGGGGTCACCTCCGCGACGATCGGAAGCACGATCCCCGAGAACTCCGCCATGCCGGTCTGGGCATTGATCGCCGCGAGCCCGTTCACGACCCCGACGGCCGAGCCTTCGGTCGAGAACATGTGGTACTCCTTGCGGTGTTCGACGTAGCGGTCGGCGATCTGCTGCTCGAGAGAGCGGGCCGCCTTCTTTGCCTTCACGACCTGCTCGGCGTGGACGACGGAGAGACCGTCCGAGAGCGCGATGTCGCCCGCGACCCGGACGAGGCCCCCGAGCTCTCGGAGGCGGAGGGTGAGCTGGCCCGAGCGACCCGAGCGGCGCTGGGCCTCCCGGATGACCTCGACGATGGCCCCGATGTCGAAGTGGGGGATCTTCTTGTCCTTCGTGACCTCCTGGGCGATGAACCGAACGATCTTCAGTCGGTTGTCCGGCGTATCGGGCATGGTCGTCTTGACATAGAGCTCGTAGCCGTAGCCGCGGATGCGCGACCGGAGCGCCGGATGCATCGTCTGGACGCTGTCGACGTTCCCGGCGCACACGAGGACGAAATCGGATGGGACCGGTTCGGTCTTGACCATCGCCCCCGCGGAACGCTCGGACTGACCGACGATGGGGAACTTGCGCTCCTGGAGCGCGGTGAGCAGCGAGTGCTGGCTCTCGATCTTGAGGAGGTTGATCTCGTCGAGGAACAGCACGCCGCCGTTCGCCTTGTGGATGGCGCCGACCTCGACGCGCTCGTGGGGAGGCGTCTCGAGGCCGCCCGACTGGAACGGGTCGTGCTTCACGTCCCCGAGCAGAGCTCCTGCGTGGGCGCCCGTGGCGTCCACGAACGGAGGCTTGTCGTCCGGGGTGTGGGAAACGAGGAGCTTCGCGACCGCGTTGCCCGTATCCGTGCGGCCGCCCGAGAACCGAGCGAGGACCCAGATGATGAGCACGATCAGGACGCCAAAGAGGATCGCGGTCAGGTCCTTCTGAACGATCACGATGTAGAGCGTGACCGCCATGATGACGAGGGCGACGACGACGAACAGGATCGTCCGCTGCTCCTTCTTCTGGGCAGCCTCAATCTTTTGTGCCGCGACGATCTCCTTTCCTTTCCCCGCGGGGACGACCCGGATCTTTGGCTCGTTGGGGTCGTCGCTGTTGGAGTAGGCGAGGATGTCCTGGAGCTGCTCCTTGGGAAGGAAGTCGACCATCGCCCGGGCCAGCATGCTCTTCCCCGTCCCGGGGTCGCCAATCAGCATCATGTGCCGCTTCTGGGTAGCGGCCTTGTGCGCGACCTCGACGGCGTCGTCCTGACCGATCACCTGGTCCAAGAGGCGGGGCGGTACCTCGACCTGGGCGCTCGACGTGTAGGGCAGCGTCCGCGCCCACTGCTCGAGCTCGCTCACCGGTGCGGCGTCCGCGCTCCCGGTGCCCGGTGCTCCCGTTCCTTCTGCCATGGCGGCGTCGCGGCTCCCGATGGTCGAGAACCGGTGCGCCAATCAATCCATGGGGAGGTCCATATAAAGCCCTTCGTGCCAGTATATCCGGCGTACCCTGGTTCCGGGGACCGGTTTTCACTTTCAGGACCGGCTCGAGCCCGGCGGGGGTCGGCCGTTATCTACCGTACCGGGCTCGACCATGCCGGGACCCACGATGACGGTTCGGCTGGAGGGTAAGCCGGTCGCGGACCGGATCGACGAGGCGACCCGAAAGGCCGTAACGTCGGTCCCGGCCAGCGCGGCGCCCCCGTGCCTCGCGAGCGTGCATCGGGGCGTGGACAGCCCGTTCCGCTACTACCTGAAGCGTCAGGCGAAAGCGGCCGCCGCGCTGGGCATCACGTTCCGGGACCAGTCTTTGCGCCCCGGGGACGGGCCTAAGGAACTCGTCGATCGACTGGCCACCCTGGACGGAGACCCGAGCGTCCATGCGGTGCTCCTAGAGCATCCCCTGCCTCCCCCGTTCGACTTCTACCGCGCGGTCGCGACCCTGCGACCCGCAAAGGACGTCGACGGCGTGGGAACCGCGAACCTCGGCCGTCTGGTCGCCCAGGCCCCCGTCCAGGTCCCGGCAGTCGCCCTCGCGGCCGTCGAGATCGCCCGCTTTTACCGGCTCCCGATGGAGGGGGAGCGGGTCGTCGTCCTGGGCCGATCCGAGACGGTCGGACTTCCTCTCGCTCTCTTGCTGGCCGGAAAGGGCATCGGCATCAATGCCACCGTCACCGTCGTTCACTCGAAGACCCACGACCTGAAAGGGGCCCTTGCGAACGCCCGTACGATCTTCTCGTGCATGGGCCGGCCCGGGATGCTGACCCGGGAACCGGTCCCGGAAGGGGCGTTCGTGGTCGACGTGGGGGTGGCCACCGTCCCGGACCCGGCCCGGCCGGGGAACTCGAAGACCACGGGCGATGCGGACTTCGCGAGCCTCGACGGTTGGGCGGCAGGGGTCACGCCCGTTCCCGGCGGCGTCGGACCGGTGACGGTCGCGAAGCTGATGGCGAACACGCTCGAAGCCTATCGGCTCTTGCGAGCAGAGGGAGCGGAGGAAGGACGTTGAGTCGCCACCACCCCGGCGCTCCCGGTGCGACGCCTCCGCCCCTGCGCTGCCGGGACTGTCCCATGTGGTACGGCGCGGAGGACGACGGGTGGGGTCCGTGCTCGATCAAGAACCGGCGGGGCGATGAACGGTATCTCACGTGGGGAGGCCACGCGTGCGACGAGGACTACTCTCCGCCGCGCGTGAGGCCCACCTTCGCGCGGGCCGCGTGGTTGAGGGGGGTCCGTTCCACCTCGAGGGCGTCAGCCGTCGGGTACACCTCGACCTCGAAGGCGGCCCAGCGAAGCCGACGGGCGGCCCGGCGCAAGGCGGCTGGCCCGACCTCGAGGCGGCGGCGGGCCTCGTCGAGTCGATAGTCCCCAGGGGCGGCGCCGAGCGCGCGGACGACCCGGGCCGACCAGCGACCGAGGCCCTCGTCGCCCTCCGGCTCGACTATCCCGAGCACCACCGTGCCGTCCCCCGTGTGCTCGGCGAACCCGGGCGCCGTTCGTTCGGCTTGGCGCAGGAGGCGCTGACGCAGCTGGACACCGTCCTTGAACCGGGACGAACAGTAGTGAACCGGTACCGAGAGGGAGAGCTCTCGCACGAGCCGCTCGGCGACCGCGCGGCTGCCCCGGACCCCCCAGCCGTTGCGCGGGTCGACGCGATAGCGGCGCTCGCGCATCTTCGTCTCGTTGGTCTCGGAGAACTCGAGCTCGTTCAGGTTCACGAAGTCGATCCCGATCGCGTCGAGGGTCTTCAGGAGCCGACGAAGCTCCGCTTCCTTCTCAGGTAGGACCGGGATCTCGACACCCCGACGGATTCCCCAACGGGGAGCTTGCTCGAGGACCGAACGGTACGCCCCGCCCTCGCTCGACAACGGGCCCCAGAGGTAGTGTGGGATGTGGAGGCGGAACTCGTCAAGCCCGGCGCGCGCGAGCCGGGCGAGCTTCTCGGGGTTGGGTTCGTGGGTGTAGAGGTGGATGTTGTGCTCGGCCCCGAACTCGCGCTTCAGGAGGCGGACGTAGTGCTCCACGCGGTCGACGACCCCGAGCGGGTCCCCGCCCGTGATCCCGGTGCCGGCCGCTCCGATCGCGAGGGCTTCCTCGAGCACGTCGTCATCCGACCGGACGAGGCGCTCGTTCGCATAGATGACGTCGAGCTGGTTGCGGTTCGGCGAGACCGGGCAGTAGAAGCAACGGAACCGGCACAGGCCGGTCACGAACAGTACCATCTTGCGCCCCTCCGCGCACTGGATGCACGCGGGGGAGAGCGGTCCCCGGTGGCTCGAGGCCATCGGAAGGAGATGGAGGCCGTTCGCGTTCATCGGGGGGCGGAGCCGGTCCCCGAAGGATAAGCGTTTCCCGCGCCGGAGAACGGCTCGCGGGTCGACCGGCCCGGGCGCCGACGCTCGTTTCCCGTGGTGGCCTCTCGCCACCAAGTGGGATGGAGGGAGGCCGAAGGCGTAGGCTCAAATCCCCCACCTGGTTGGACGGCCCACTCGCGGAGGAACGTCGCCGATGGAAATGCAACCGGGCCAGATGGCGTATGACCGGGCCAGCACGGTGTTCTCGCCGGACGGACGACTGTTCCAGGTCGAGTACGCCCTCCAGGCGATCCAGATGGGCGGCACCGCCGTCGCGGTGGCCTACGAGACCGGGATCGTCTTCGTCGCGTACCGTAATCTTCCCGTGAGCTCGCTCGCCGAGGCCGGTTCGATCGAGAAGAGCTTCGCGATCGACAAGGGACTCGGCTGCGTCACCGCCGGTCTGATCGCCGACTCCCGCGTCCTCGTCGAGTTCCTGAGGGTCGAGGCCCAGCGCCACCGCTTGACGTACGGCGAACCCCCACCGTTCACGTTGCTCGGCCACGCGCTCGGCACGCTCCTCCAACAGTACACCCAATTCGGTGGGACCCGACCGTTCGCGGTCTCGCTCCTCCTCGGCGGGTTCAACGGGACCTCCCCCGGGCTCGTCGAGCTCGACCCCAGCGGCGCGACGATCGGGTGGAAGGCCTACGCCATCGGCCGGAACCGCCGGGCGGTCGCTGACTTCCTCGAAGAGAAGCTCCCTGAGCACCTCACCGAGGAGTCCGCGTTCAAGCTCGCGGTCCAGGCGGTCGCCGAGGGTTCGCCGACTCCGTTCCAACCGGAGGCGCTCGACGTGGCGATCCTGGAGCCGGAGACCGACCTGCGTCGCCTGCCGGTGGGCGATGTCGCCCGCCGCGTGCAGGGGATGCCGTTCATCGGAGCGCCCGAGCGCCGACCCAATTCCCGATGATCGTTTGGGGAACCTTCCGGCGTCGGAATCCTCAATGGGTGCGAGCGGCCTCGCCGGGGCCATGACCGGCTCGCTCCGCCTCTCCCCGCAAGACGCGCGCGCGATCTCCGACTACAACCATGCCGTGTTCGACCGGTTCGTTCGCAAGGTTCGACGACTCCCGGGGAAGGAAGCGACGCGCAAGCGTGGCATCGGTCACGAATCGCTGTTCAACACCCTCGTGCACATTCTCAACGTGCAGGAGGTGTGGCTCGTCTACATCGTCCACGGGCGGAACTCGGACCGGGTGCTGGGCGAGCTCTTCCGGGACCCCTCACGGCACCCGACGACCTGGAAGGGGTTTGACGAGTACTCGACGCGGGTCTGGACGGGCATCGACGCGACCCTGCGCGGCCTCTCCGCGCGCTCGCTGGGCCGGCGGGTGAGTGCGTTCTGGATGCGCGGTCGTTACACGGTCCGGGACGCGCTCTTTCAAGCGACGATGGAGGAAGCGCATCATCTCGGCGAGATCATTGCCGCTCTCTGGCAGGACGGCCGCAAGCCTCCCGACATGACGTGGATCGAGGTCGGACGGCCCGCGGCGCGGCGTCGCCGACGTGCCTAGCCTCGCGACGAGACCCTTCGCGTCGCGGACGCGGCCTCGAACTCCCCGCGCAGGCGCATCCGCCGCCGCGTGCGGTGGTACGTGATGGCGAAGCGGTGCGCCTCGTCGCGCACCGCACGTAGGAGCAGCATCGGGGCCGCGTTCGGGTTCGGGTGCATCGGCTCGGTGCGGTCGGTCCGGTAGACCTCCTCCTCCCGCTTGGCGAGGCCGATCGTGGGGATCCGGTCGGCCAGCCCGAGCTCCGCGAGCGCCCCGGTCGCGGCCGAGAGCTGGCCGGCGCCGCCGTCGATGAGCAGTAGGTCCGGCAGGATCTCGTTCTCGGCGAGGCGGCGGGCGAAGCGGCGGGAGACGACCTCTGCGACCATCGCGAAGTCATTGGTCCCCTCGACCGTGCGGATGCGGTAGCGGCGGTACTCGGAACGCTTGGCGAGGCCCCGCTCGAAGACGACGAGCGAGCCCACGGCCTCCGACCCCTGGAAGAGGGAGATGTCGACGCCCTCGATCCGGTTCGGGATCGTCGGTAGCTCGAGGAGGCTTTGGACGGCGAGGAGCACCTCCCGCGGCGCGGGGCGGGCGACGACCTGGTCGACCGTCGCGCGGGCGAGGCGCTCGGCGAGGCGGCCGAGCGAGGCGTACCGTCCCGTGGGGCGGAAGTGGACCTCGACGCCGCGGGGACCGAACAGCTCGTCAAGCGTCGCGTCGATCCCGGCAGGTCGGGGCGCCGCGATGTAGATCCGGTCGGGAAGCTCGAACTGCGCGCCGTAGTACTGGGTCAGGAACTGGCGCAAGAGCTCCCCCGGCTCCGGGACGTCGTTCGCGGGGATCTCGAGGAGATGCGGTTCGGTCTCGCGGACCTCGCCGTCCTCTACCCGGAGGAGCCCCACCGCCACGCGCAGCGTCGAGGGGTCCTGCGGGTACGCCAGGGCGAGCACGTCCGCGCGGCCCGTCCCGGGGCCGATGACCGCCTGACGTTCGGAGAGCGCCCCGAGGCCGGCGAGGGCGTCCCTCAGCATCGCCGCGCGCTCGAACTCCTCGCGCTCGGAGGCGCGTCGCATCTCCGTCTCGACCAGAGGGCGCACGAGGGTGACCTGGCCTCGGAGCACCTGCGTCGCTCGGTCGACCTGCGCCCGGTACGCCTCCGGGCTGATCGCCCCGATGCAGGGAGCGCTGCAGACCTTGAGGTGGTAGTAGAGGCACGCCTGCTTCGGCAGCCGCACGCAGCGGCGCAGCTGGAAGAGGTCGCCCAAGAGCTTCTCGACGCCCCGGGCCTCGCGGGCGCTCGTGTACGGGCCGAAGAGCAGCAGGCCCGGCCGACGCCGGGGCCGGCGGACGAGGAGGATCCGCGGGACCTCCTCGCCGACCGTCACCGCGAGGTACGGGTAGCTTCGGTCGTCCTTCAAGAGGACATTGTACGGCGGCTGGTACTGCTTGACGAGGTTCGCCTCGAGGAGAAGGGCCTCCCGCTCGGTCGCCGTGGGGACGAACTCCACGCTCGTGCTCTGAGCGAGGATCGTCCCGTCCTTCTCGATGCGCGCCCTAAGGTGGTCGAGGACGCGACGGCGCAAGCTGCGGGCCTTCCCGACGTAGACGACCTCGCCGCGGGCCGAGCGGAAGAGGTAGACCCCCGTGACGTCCGGACCCCGTCGGAACCCGTCGCGGGTCTCGGCGGCGAGCTGGCTCGCCGGCACGAACGATGGGAGCTCGGCCCGGCCGTTCTCGGTCATAGGCGCGCGCGTCGCAAGGTGGGCACGAGCGGTGGAAGGTGCGGGAGGAGGAAACGCCCCGTGTGGGAGGCAGGAGCGCGCGCCACCTCCTCGGGGGAGCCTTGGGCCACCACGTGCCCGCCCTCGTTCCCGCCCTCGGGGCCGAGGTCGATCAGCCAGTCGGCCGACTTGAGCACGTCCACGTTGTGCTCAATGACGACCACGGTGTTCCCGCCCGAGCGCAGCCGGAACAGCACCTCGAGCAGGCGCTCGACGTCGGCGAAGTGGAGGCCGGTCGTCGGCTCGTCGAGGAGGTAGAGGGTCTTGCCGGTCGGGGGTTTGGCGAGCTCGTAGGCGATTTTGATCCGCTGGGCCTCCCCGCCCGAGAGCGTGGTCGCGCTCTGTCCGAGCCGGATGTACCCGAGACCGACATCGGAGAGGAGCTGGAGCCGGGAGGCGATGCGTCGGTGGTGCGCGAAGAAGGCGAGCGCCTCGCTCACCGACATGTCGAGGACGTCCGCGATCGCCTTCTCTTTGAACTTCACCTCGAGGGTCTCGGCGTTGAACCGCTTCCCGCGGCAACCCTCGCAGACCACGTAGACGTCGGGGAGGAAGTGCATCTCGTAGCGGAGCACCCCGTCGCCCTCGCACGTCTCGCACCGCCCCCCGGCGACGTTGAAGCTGAACCGTCCGGGAGCGAACCCTCGCGCCTTCGCCTCGGGGAGACCGGCGAACAGCTCCCGGATCGGGGTCATCACACCCGTGTACGTGGCCGGGTTCGACCGGGGGGTCCGCCCGATGGGGGCCTGGTCGATGAGCAGGACCCGGTCGACCTCGTCGATCCCCTCGATGAAGTCGTGGCGTCCCGGGGTCTCGCGGCCCAGCCCGAGGTGCCGACGCACCGCTCGGTAGAGGATCTCCTGGAGGATCGTCGACTTGCCGCTTCCCGAGACCCCGGAGAGGCCAACGAGGAGACCGAGCGGGATCGCCACGTCGTCCCCCTTCAGGTTGTGCTCGCGGGGGCCGTGGATCGTCAAGAACCGGCGGCCGGGTGACAGGCGTCGTTCGGGCGTGGGAATCGAACGGGCTCCCGAAAGGAACGCCGCCGTCAGCGACCGAGGGGTCCCGGCGATCTGGTCGGGAGGACCGGAGTAGAGGAGCTCGCCCCCGAGGGTCCCGGCCCCGGGCCCGAGGTCGACGAGCCAGTCGGACTCCCGCATCGTCATCTCGTCGTGCTCGACGACGAGCAGCGTGTTGCCGAGGTCGCGGAGCGTCTTGAGCGTGGAGAGCAGGCGGGCCTGGTCGCGGGGGTGGAGCCCGATCGACGGCTCGTCGAGGATGTAGAGGACCCCGACGAGTCCCGAGCCGATCTGGGTCGCCAGCGCGATCCGCTCGGCCTCGCCGCCCGAGAGCGTTCCCGAGGCGCGGTCGAGGGTGATGTACGTGAGGCCGACGTTCTCGAGGAACCCGAGCCGGGCCCGGATCTCCCGTACTACCTGCCCGACGATCTGCTCGTCCCGCTCGGAGAGCGCGAGCGAGCGGAACATCTCGACCGACTCCGAGACCGTCATCGCGGTGACGTCGGCGATCGACTTCCCCTGGACCGTGACCGCGAGGCTCTCGGGCTTCAGCCGGCGCCCCCCGCACGCCCGGCAGGGAATGAAGGAAAGGAATCCGAGGTAGTACTCCTTCGCGCCCTCGCTCTTCGTCGTCCTCCACCGGCGTTCGAGAGCCGCGACGAGACCCTCGCGCAACCACCCGTTCACCCACCACTCTTCGGGGCGGTGGGTCGACTGACCGAGGCTCTTGTCGGCACCGTACATCAGCGCCTTCCACCCCTTCTCGGAAAGCTCCCGGACGGGGTGACGCGGGTCGTAGTCGTACAGCTGGCCGAACCGGACGAGGGACGAGGTGGCGGGGGTGAGCCCCCAGACGTTGATCGCCTTCGTAAGCGGCTTCTCCTTGTTCGGGACGATACGGTCCGGGTCGGCGTGCAGCGTCGCTCCGATCCCGAGGCACTCCGGACAGGCCCCGAACGGGTTGTTGAACGAGAACATCCGGGGCGCGATCTCGTCCATCGAGAAACCGCAGATCGGGCACGCCCGACGGCTCGAGAAGATCTGTCGCTCCCCGCGGGGCCGTCGGAGGACCACGAGACCATCGCCGAGGCTTCGGGCCAGCTCCACCGATTCCGCGAGACGGCTCTCCTCGGCCGGCGAGACCTCGAAGCTGTCCACCACGACCTCGATCGTGTGCTTCTTGTTCTTCTCGAGCCGGATCTCCGAGCCCGGTAGCCGGACCTCCACTCCGTCGATGACGAATCGGCGATAACCGGCCTTTCGCAGCTTGTCGATCACCTCGCGGTGCTCGCCTTTCTTCGCCTGGAGGACGGGGGCCAATAGGTCGACCTTTTCCCCGCTCGCCCGGGCCTTCACGGCGTCGACGATCCGGTCGACCGACTGCGGAGTGATCTCCTGCCCGTCGTTCGGACAGTGCGGGACTCCGATGCGGGCGAAGAGGAGGCGCAGGTAGTCGTGGATCTCGGTGACGGTGCCGACGGTCGAGCGCGGGTTCTTGCTGCCGGCCCGCTGCTCGATCGCAATCGCCGGAGCGAGGCCGTCGATCGAGTCGACGTCCGGCTTGTCCATCTGACCGAGGAACTGTCGGGCGTACGACGAGAGGCTCTCGATGTACCTCCGCTGGCCCTCGGCGTAGAGCGTGTCGAACGCGAGCGATGACTTGCCCGAGCCGCTCACGCCCGTGATGACGATGAACTTCCCGCGCGGGAGGTCGATCGAGACGTTCTTCAGGTTGTGCTGGCGCGCGCCGCGGACCCGGATGGTGTCGGATGGGTCGGCCATGCTCCGGGCCTACGGTGGCAGGAGCGTCTGGACCGTCTCGACCAGGCGGTCGAGGACGTGGGCCTGCACCCGGGCCCCGATCTCGGCGGAGGCGTTCCTCGTGTCCCCGATCACGCTGTCCGGCCAGTCCTCCTCAGTCGGGCTCCCGGGGACGAACGGGCTGTGTCGGTACTCGACCACGGGACGGGCCGGGCCGATGGTCTCGGGAGCGATCGCCATCATCCGGGAGGTCTCGAGGAGGCCCGCGTGCCCGTCGTTGGGCGGCGACTCCTTTCCCCTTAGCTCGTACACGAAGTCGTAGTCGCAGAGCACGACGATGCGGGTCCCGGGGTGCGCTTGGACCGCGTGATCGGCGGCCTCCCGGAGCGCGGCCATGTGCCCGCGCTCACCGTGACCCGACAGCACGAGGATCCGTCGGACCCCCGAGCGCGCGAGCTCGGACAGGACACCCTCGACGTAGTCTTCGAGTTGAGCGATCGAAAGCGAGACCGTGCCCGGGAATCGGCGAGCCCCCGGCGCCGATCCGTACGGAATCGTTGGAGCGACGAGCGCGTCCACGCGCTCGGCAAGGGAGAGGGCCGTCGCCTCCGGCTGGATCTGGTCCGAGCCGAGGGGCAGGTGGGGGCCATGCGCCTCCAACGCTCCCACGGGGACGATCACGAGAGGGTTCGAAGCGAGCCGACGCTCGAACGAACGGTAGTCTATGTCGAGGAGGCGGCGGGGAGGGTTCACGTTCGGAAGGACCGAGCGAGCGTATTTAACGCGGGCCGGGAGGTGAGGAAACGGTCGACCCTCCGGTTCGGGGTAGGGAGGCTCTTAGAGGGCGGGTGCCTACCGTTCGGCTTCGCTCCGACGCAGGGGTCTGGGCGGGGACGAGGGTCCGGCCGGCTACCGACCGTCCGTCGACCTCGCCTCGGAGGGCGCGCGGCGAGAGCGTTTCCGGACGGGCGCTGGCCTTTCGGCCGTGCCGTGGGGTTCGGCCGAAGCTTTCGGGGAAGGGAGTGACGAGCTCGTCGCTTTCGCGCTGGTTCGCGCTTTCGCCTTCCCCGCCTTCCGGGCCGGGGCCGCTTTCTGGGCCTTCGCCGCCGCGGCTCGCTCGGCCTTCGCCTCGGTCCGGGCCGTCGCCCGAGCCGCCTTGTCTTCGGCTTGCTGGAGCCGGGTCGGGCACTCGGGGTTGATGCAGAGCGTCCACGGCGGGCGGCCGGCCTCGATGGCCGTCACGACCGGCGCGCGGCAGACCGGACACGGTGGCTGGTCCTTTTCGAGCTTTCCACGCTGCGGAAGCGGGTAGGTGACCCGACACGTCGGATAGCCGGAGCATCCGACGAACCGCTTCCCCGCGAACGAGTACCGGATCTGGAGCGGGCTGCCGCAGCTGGGGCAGATCCCGATGCGGAACGCCTTGTGGTGCTCGGGACACTCCGGGTTGACGCAGTAGAGGTCCGGGCGGACGCCGCGGAACGTGATCTTCACCCGGGGGACCTTGCAGGTCGCGCAGAGGAACTCGGGCGCCGGCTCGACGAAGCCGGCCGAGGGGAGCGAGTAGGTGGCCGTGCAGGAGCCGGGGTTGTTGACGCACTGGACCCAACGTGCCCCGCGGGGGCTGCGCGCGAGCCGTAGCGCCCCTCCGCACTTCGCGCACGGCCCGATGAAATGTTGGCGGTCGAGCGCCCCCGTGAGGGTCTCCTTCACTCCCTTCGTGTTGGCCGAGAGGAGAGCGTACGCCTCGCGGAGCATCTCGCGGGATTCCTCCAGTACCTCCGCTTTGGGCTTCTTCGACTCCGCGACGAGCTCCATGTCCTCTTCGAGGCGGTGGGTCATCTCCGGCCGCGTGATGACCGGAGCGTGGGCCTTCAGCGCCTCGGTGACCGCGACCCCGGTCGAGGTCGGCTCGAGCTGGCGCGGGTTCACGTAGTGACGGTCGAACAGCTTCTGAAGGACGTCATGCCGGGTGCTCTTCGTCCCGAGCCCGAGGCGTTCCATCTCCTGGATGAGCGAACCCTGCGAGTAGCGACGCGGGGGCCGGGTCTGGTCCTCGGTGAGCTCCACCTTCGGTACCGTGACGGTCTCGCCCACGACGAGGCGGGGCATCGGGACCGTGTCGGGCTTCGAGTACGGATAGATCCGGTACCATCCCGGCTCGGTCAGGAACTGCCCCTTGCCCTCGAACCGCTCCCCGTGGATCTCCACAGCAGCGGTCCGTCCGACCCCGAGGGCGTCGGGAGCGAGCGTCGCCAGGAACCGCCGGACCACGAGCTCGTAGACCGCCGCGTTGTCCGGACGCAGCTTCTTCGGGTCGACGACGCCCGTCGGGTAGATCGGCGGGTGGTCGGTGGTCTCCGTGCGGCCCCGGGTGGGTCGGAACGACGGCTGCTCAAGAACGAACGCGGCGGCCTCCGCGAAGGGGCCTTCGTGGAACTTCTCTACGAGCGTTCGGAGACCGAGCCCCCGCGGGTAGACGGTGTTGTCCGTCCGCGGGTAGCTGATGAGGCCCTGCGTGTAGAGGTCCTCGGCGATCCGCATCACTCGTGCCGCGCCGAGGCCCAGGCGCGTCGCCTCGGCGACGAAGAGCGTGGTGGAGAACGGGACGGGCGGCCGACGTCGGGTCTCCTCTTCCGCGAACTCCCGGACGACTCCGCTCTTCGCGTGAGCGACGAGGCGGAAGACCCGGTCCGCGTCGGCCTTCTTCTCGAAGACACCGTGCTGGTGATGGAGCCGGAACTCCTCTCCGCCCTTCTCTGCGGTCGCGACGATCTCCCAGAACGGGGAGGGAACGAACTCCTTGATCGCCTGGTCGCGCTCGACCAGGAGCGCGAGCGTCGGGGTCTGGACGCGGCCGACGGAGAGGAAACTCTTGCCCCGCTGCTGCGCCGTGAGCGAGAGGTAGCGGGTCAGGAGGGCGCCCCAGACGAGGTCGATCTCCTGGCGAGACTCGGCCGCCTCGGCGAGCGCCCGGTCGAGCTCCTCGAGGTGCGAGAAGCTCGTCTCGATCGCGTCGCGGGTGAGCGCGCTGTAGCGCGCCCGCTTCACCTCGATGCGGGGGTGGACCCGCTGGAGGAGCTCGAGACACTCGAGCCCGATCAGCTCGCCCTCGCGGTCGAAGTCCGTGGCGATGATGACCCGGTCGAACTCGCGGACGATCGATTGGAGGGCGGCGACGATCCCCGTCTCGGTCACCCGCTTCAGCGGCCGGGTCTCGAGGAGCTTCGGAAGACCGGCGAGCGTCCATTCGGAGAACTCCTTCGGGTAGTCGAGCTCGACGATGTGACCGCGCAGCCCGACGACGGCGTACGGCCCCTCCGGACGGTCGAACCGAAAGACGTTCGTCCCTTCGAGCCGGGCGCGCTTCATGCGCCCGTCGGAGAGCACGATGGCGATCCGGAGGGCGGTGTTGAACTTCTCCGCGACGACGAGAGTACGAACCACGGCCCGATTATCAGGCCGGGCGCCGTAGATAAAATCAGGGGGTGATTGACGGCGGTCGGCCGCTTCGAACGTGAGCGCGCGCGTTCGACCGGGGAGAGAAAGCCCGACGGCCGCCGCCGACGCGCCGGCGGTGTGTCCCGCACGCCCTCCGGCTCTTTATACGGGCCGGCCGGTCGGGGCGACCGGCGCCGCGGTAACTCAGTTTGGGAGAGTGCAAGACTGAAGATCTTGAAGCCGCCGGTTCAAGCCCGGCCCGCGGCACCTCCCCACGTCTGAACCGAGAGGATAGTCCTCGGGAACCAAGTGCGGAACGGCGGCCCGTCGGGGAAAGGAGAGCCTCGTTCAAACGAGCGTGTAGCTCACCGTGACCTGAACGTCCACTGTCGAACAGTTCCCGTTTCCGGGCCCAAGGCCGAACCCCACCCATTCGCCCCAGAACGCGTACAGGCCTCCGCGGGACATGAACGAACCGGTCCCGTTCGATCCTCCTTGGAAGAGGACCGAACCGGCAGCGTTCTGCACGTTGTAGAGGATGAGAGCATTGCTCGGTTGCAGCACGACCCAATGCACAGAGACGCTCGCCCACGCCGGTAGGTAGTGGGTCACGATCGGGATCGCGGACCCCCCGAAGGTGCAGGTCGGGAACTGCTGGGAGAACGTGAGGGGGGACGCCGCGTAGACGCCCGGGACGAACCCCGTCACCAAGAGTAGGCTCACCGGCACGGCAATGGCACACGCGGTTCCCAAGAGGAACTCTCCGCGTCGGCGTCGGGGGATCCGGGGTCCGATGCGGGGGCGGTGAGCTCCGTAGGGACCCGTGGATTCGGCCCCAGGTCCCGGCGTTGCCGCACTCATGACTCGGGACTCGCGGGGATGCTTCGGACCGATGGGTCACGGGAGCCGCCGAGCACCACGCTCACCAAGAGCAGCACGAAGACGAGCGCGGCGATGGACGCCCCGATCCCTTCGCTCACGCCGGTGTTCGGGTTGTACCAAACCCCCACGCCCGTGCTCAACGGCGCTCCGGCGACCGCGAGAACCACGGCGCCCCAGAAGGTCCATCGTTCCACTGATATCAGCTGCATCGGATTCCCCTGCGCGCCCCGAAGTCGGGGTGACGGCGGAAGGGTCCCTCGGCCGATAAGACTACCCCGGGAACGGTGGCGTGCCTTCCCGACACGAGGTTGCGGCGAACCAGCGGGGACCCGCCGGTTGAGCCGACCGAAGTCCAGACTCCTCCGGCTTCGGCCGACCCCGAACCGACCCTAGCGCGTCGGAACGAACCAGACGTCCGTGATCGCGTACTTCGGGTTCGGGTCGAACCGTGCCTCGATCGGCATCCCGACGTAGAGCTCCGACTCGACACAGTCCCGCAGCCGAACGAGCAACAGGCTCCCGACCCCGTCGAACTCGACCAGCGCGAGGTTGTAGGGCGTCTCCTTCAGGAACACCTCTCCCGCGAAGTGGCAGGTCGTCCAGGAGTGCACGCGGCCCTTCGTCGGAAGGTCGACCCACTCCGTCGGAGCGCCGCAGACCATGCAGTGGCTCCGCGGCGTCCCGTAGACGAAGCCGCACTTCGGCTTGCGGCACTTCGACCCGCGCAGGCGCCCCTCGGCGAGCCCGAGGAAGAACGGGGAGTCCTCGGCGTAGCTATGGACGTAGTTGATGGCGTACGGGTTCTTGATGATCAGGCTCTCCACGCCGTCGCCGTCCCGGAAGATAGCAGCACCAGAGCGCTCGAGCTCGGCCTGGACCTCGCGGAACTTCGTGTAGCTGCGGGGGCGCGCGCTCATCGGAACCCCCTCTCGAGGATCGAAACGGTCACCGCCGATCCGGTCCCCGCGTGGCTGTGGATGGCCCCGCGACGGGGGTTCGCGAGCTGGAGCGTCGGGTCGCCGAAGTGCTTCGGGATCGTTCCCTGGAGCTGCCAGAAGGCGAAGACCGCCTGCATGAGGCCCGTCGCCCCGACCGGGTGGCCGCAGGCGATGAGACCTCCGGAGGGATTGACGGGAGTGGCGCCGGCCCGGGGGACGGGGAACCCGTAGTCGATCCCCTTCAGGAACGGGTCGCCTCGCTCGACGAACTCGTACCCCTCGCCGTACCGGCAGAGACCGAGGTCCTCGTAGGTCTGGATCTCGCTCGAGGCATAGGCGTCGTGGAGCTCGATGAAGGAGAGCTCCTGGTTCGGCTTCGTGATCCCCGCCATCCGGTATGCCTCGATTCCGGCGGTACGGCCGGCCCGGAACGAGTGGACCCCGGGGTAGGGGAGGTTCTCGTACTCCTTCGCCTCCTCGTGCGGGAGGAGCGGAACTCGGCCGAACGGTCGGTCGGAAAGACGCATCGTGTCGGTGCCGCAGCCGACGCCCGTGACCTGCACGGGCTTGTCGGTGAACTCCTTCGCGCGGGCCTCGTCGCACAGGATGACGCACGCCGCCCCGTCGCTCATCGTGCAGATCTGTTCGCGCGTGAGCGGGTAGCTGATCATCTCCGACTTGAGCACGTCCTCGACCGTGAGGCGCTTCGGGTACTGCGCGTACGGGTTGTGAAGGGCGTTGCGGTGGTTCTTCACCGAGACGAGGCTCATGATGCGGCTGCCCTCGGCGATCGCGAGGCGCTGGGCCTCGCGCTCGTCGCGGACGTTCGCGAACTTCCCGAGCCGCAGGTACTCGTAGATGTGGCGCATGACCATGAGCGCGTAGTAGCCCGTGTAGAACCCCCCGAGCGGAAAGTCGAAGTTCGTGTCGGAGGCGAGCG
Organism: Thermoplasmata archaeon; assembly: GCA_052326485.1. Classification (GTDB taxonomy): domain Archaea; phylum Thermoplasmatota; class Thermoplasmata; order Lutacidiplasmatales; family UBA184; genus Lutacidiplasma. Next base: position 78,027 of record JBKQMS010000009.1, read on the forward strand.
CGATGAACTCGTTCCCCTTCCAGGTGGGGACCCGGCTCATCGTCTCGAAGCCGGCCGCGAGGCAGACGTCCATCCGCCCGCTCGCGATGGCCTCGTACGCGGCCTGGACGCACTCCCCGCCGGTGGCCCCGCCCCATTCAATCCGTACCGACCCTTTCGGGTTCAGGCCGAGGTAATCCTGGACCATGCTCGCGGCCTTGAGCTGCCGGGCGAAATGGTCCGAGAAGTAGGAGATCCGCGTCCCGTCGATCCGGTCCGGCGTGAGGTTCGGGACCCCCTTGAGCGCGTAATCGTACGCCTTCCGGACCATCAGCCGGAAGTCCATCGCGGGGTGGGCCTTCGCGAACTTCGTGACGCCTCCCGTGACGACGTAGACCCGCCGCCCTCGGGCGGGGGATGTCCGGGCTCGGGTCGGTCGGGCCGGTGGACTCTTCGAACTCCTCTTCGAGCGGGCGGGCACTGGAACTCCCTCGGCTCGCGCCAGTCCGGTGGACCTCATAACCTTCGCACGGCGGCTCGCGGGCGGGCGGCCCCAGAACCGTTTAACGCGGACGCACGGTGCTCCCTTCGATGCCGACCCATCCCGTCCCGAAGGACCTGCTTTCGATCTCCGACCTCGCGGAGGACCTCGACCGGGTCCTGGCGCGTGCCGCGGCCCTGAAGGCCGAGCGGGCCCGGGGGGTCCGGAAACCGACCCTTGCGGGGAGGAACCTCGCGATGATCTTCGAGAAGCCCTCCACGCGCACGCGCACCTCGTTCGAGGTGGCGATGAACGACCTCGGGGGCCACGCCCTCTACCTCTCCTCGAAGGACCTCCAGCTGGGGCGGGGCGAGACGATCGCCGACACGGCGCGCGTCCTCTCCCGTTTCGTGGACGTGGTCTGCTATCGCGCGTTCCGCCACGTCGACATGGTCGAGCTGGCGCGCTGGGCCACGGTACCGGTCATCAACGCGCTCGACGACGTGGAGCACCCCTGCCAGATTGCAGCGGACCTTCTCACCATGCGCGAGCGCTGGGGCGGCCGGTTTGCCCGTCACCGACTCGCGTGGATCGGGGACGGCAACAACGTCCTCCACTCGCTCCTGCTCGGGGCGGCGGCGGTCGGGCTCGACCTCGCGGTCGCAACCCCGCCCGGATACCGGCCCCAGCCCGAGTACGTCCGGGCCGCGGAGGTGCTCGCGCGGGGATCGAAGGCGACGATCACGTTCACGAGCGACCCCAAAGAGGCGGCCCGCGGAGCGGACGCTCTCTACACCGACGTGTGGGTCTCGATGGGCGAGGAGGCCGAGGCGGCGGCCCGAGAGGCGGCGTTCCACGGGTTCCAGGTGAACGACGCGCTGGTCGATCTCGCGAAACCGTCCGCGTTCGTGCTCCACGACCTGCCTGCGCACCGCGGCCTGGAGATCACCGACTCCGTCCTGGACGGGCCCCGCTCCGCCGCCTGGGACCAGGCCGAGAACCGGCTCCATGCCCAGAAGGCGATCCTCGAGTACCTGCTCCTTCCCCGGGCCAAACCCCGGCGCTCGAAGTGAGCCACGCGCAGTGACCAGGTCCGGTCGGTGTCCGATTATACCCATCGGGATCGGCGAGCCCACCGGGACGTCCGTCGGGCCCTCTGGACGATGGTCGCCGCGGTCGTGGCCCTGACCGGGGTCGGCCTCGGCGTGCCGTTCCCGTTCATCGGCCTCGCGGCGGTCGTGGCCCTGGGCGCTCTCGGGGTGGCCTACGTCGGGTGGTCCGACGGGATGCTGTCGAGCTACGCGACCGACCTCCGCCTCTCGCGGGAAGGCGGAGAGACGGACGGCTTCGTCCGCGCGGAGGTGGGGTCGTCGGTCGGACTCGACCGGGACGTCGGTCGCCCCACCGAAGTTTCCCCTCACGCTCGGCGGCGGTACCCGGGGTCTTCCGGGGACGAGGACGAGCCGTCGCACGCCACGAAGTAAGGACCGGGTCAGGTGGGACCCGGCGTCTCCGGCTCCGCTCGCAGGCGGACCTGGAGCAGGTGCTCGATCTTCCGCACGAGCGCGTCGGGGGGCCGGAAGCTCCCGGACTCGATCTTGAGGACGACCGACTTCTTCTCGTTCAGCTTCTTCCCGAACACCTCGGGGGTCCACTGCCGGGCCTCCCGCGCGAGCCGGATCCGCTTGTTCCAGTCCGGGGCGAGCTCCATCTCCCCTATCTCCTGGTAGAGGTCGCGCTCCTCGAGCCGGCGTCGGGGACCGGAGGGACGGGTGACGGCCATCCCCGGACGGAAACGGGTCCCTTCGGTCGAGGGCATTGTCGCCGGGGCGGGCACCGGGTCGACGAGCGTGCCGAACCGGGCGCACTCCGGGCAGAGGGAAAGGACCGACCGCTCGAGGCGGACCCGGCTCGTCAAGGGGACTTCCTTGCCACACATCTCACAGAGCATCGTGTTCTCCTATTCCGGGCGCGGGGGTCGAGGCTGCCGGCGTTCTTCCATTCTCCGCTGGCCTTCCTCGAACCGGAGCCGCTCCTCCGCGCTCTGGGGGACGAGCGGCGGCACCGAGATAGGCCGCTAAAGCGGTTTCGCCGTTCCGAACGTTCTCACCGTTCCGCCACCACGAACGCGCCCGACCCGAACGACTCCCGACGAGCTCGGAGGAACCCGGCGGAGAGGACCCGCCGCTCGAGCTCGACCGCCGTCACGAACTGCATCGGGTGGCGGGCTAGGTGCCCCTCGAAAAAGGCGACCCACCTACCGGAGAGGGTCGACCGGTCGAAGTCGTACACAACGAGCCGGCCTCCCGGAGCGAGCACTCTCGCGGCCTCGCGGAGCGCGTCGTCCCCTTCGGGGAAGTGATGGAACGACATCAGGGAAACCACCCGGTCGAACCGTTCCACCCCGTAGGGAAGCGCCTCCGCGCCCCCCGGAACGAACGTCACGGGAGCGCCCGCGTCGCGTCCGCGGGAGATCTTCCGCAGGTCCGGTTCGAGCACGACCAGCTCCCGGGCCCCCTTTCCGAACACCGCCGTGGTGGCCCCCGTGCCTCCGCCGAGGTCGAGAAGCCGTGTCCCTTCCGGCGCGACCAACGACCGGATCCGTTCGAGCAGTGCTCGGCGCGCTCGGATGCGGAACCGGTCCCGGCGGGATGGTCGGTATCCGATTGCCATGCTCGACCTCTCGGTGAACCGGCGGGATCGCTCTCGGACCGTTCCTTCAGGGGAAGTCGTCGTCCCAGAATGCCCGCCGGAACCGACGACCCACGGACATCCCCCAGAAGACCCACATCACCACGACGACGGCCGGGAAGACGATGAACGAGACCAGGACGATAGCGAGGTTCTGGTACCAGGCGAACCGTCCGGCAAGGAACGCGAGGTACAGGATCACCCAGCAGAGCCCTCCGACGAGGAGGGCGAGCGTGGCGGCGATGCGGATCTTGAGGCCACGGAAGAACGGGACGGCCTCTGCAGGCCCAGGGCGGAACCCCGGGCCCATCATCGACCCACCCCACCGAGTGTCGAGGGTCGGTCCGTTACGGTCCTCATGCTGACCTCCCCCGACTGGAGCGGTCAACCAGGTCGTCGAGCCGCTTCGCCACGGCCTTGAGCCGAGGGGTCATGGCGCTCAGGTCACCCTTCTCGCCCCGGCCGATGTCCTCGAGGAAAGCGATGTAGGCCTCGACCTCGGCGAGCGCGTCCTGGGGGGTACGCGGTCCGCGCCCCATCCATCCCCGGGTCCACTCCGGCCCTCCTCGCGCCGCCTCCGTGACCTCGTACCGGCCGTTGTCGAGCTTCCGAATGAGCTTCTCTTCCGCGAGCTGGTCGAGGAGAGGGTAGATCGAGCCCGGAGATGGTCTCCACCAACCCATCGTCATGCGGTCCATCTCTTCCATGATCTCGGCCCCGTTCATCGGTCCCCGCTCCAGAAGCTGAAGCACCCAGACCCGGAGGCCTCGGTGACGCTTCGAACCCCAGCCATACGCCCACATAGTCGGAATACCGATATCGCTTATTCGATATAAGCCTTCCCGGGGAGTTCCGGAGGCGCGGGACCGTTTCACCACCCTACCGAATCCTGATTAGTGGGTGGCGGTCATCCTTCGACCGGAAGGTCATCGATGCCGACCAAGAGCAAGGGAACGAGCCAGGGAGAGGGACCGAGCCGCGGAAAGGGATCGCTTCCGAAGGCGCACGTGGCGAGCGTGGCCGTCGTGGTCTCCGACCGGAAGAAGGCGACCGACTGGTACACAGGTCGTCTCGGCCTCGACCTCGTCGAGAGTATGGACCACTGGGTCGCGGTAGGCCGCAAGGGCAAGGGAGGCATGCTCCACCTCTGTCAGATGTCCGAGTTCGAACCGAACGCTCCGCTCGAGCCGGGGAACTCGGGCATCACGCTGCGGATCCCGGGGACCGATTTCGTCGCCGCGTGCGGACAGCTCAAGGCGAACGGGGTCGAGTTCACCGAGGGGCCGAAGAAGGAGCCCTGGGGCTGGTACGCGACCGTGCGCGATCCGGACGGTAACGAACTGTTCCTGATGCCGGACCTTTAGCGACCCACGCCCGAGCTCCGACCGGCAACGGGGCCCGGGCTTTTCCCTCCCGGACGTGCGACAAAGACCCGCCACCGCCGAGGAAACCGGCACCGCCCGTCTCTCTCGGAGGCGCGCGGAGACAACGCCTATATAGCAGGACCAACTGGGCGCGCCCGGAGCCCGAGAAAATGGCGCAGAAGCCCCACCTCAACATCGTCTTCATCGGACACGTCGACCACGGGAAGTCCACGACCGTCGGCCGTCTCCTCCTCGATACCGGCTACATCCGGCAGGAAGAGATCGACAAGTACCGTCAGGAGGCCGAGGCGAAGGGGAAGGCGACGTTCGAGTTCGCCTGGGTCATGGATGACCTCAAGGAAGAGCGGGAACGCGGGGTCACGATCGACATCGCTCACCGCCGCTTTGACACCCAGAAGTACTACTTCACCATCATCGACGCGCCCGGCCACCGCGACTTCGTCAAGAACATGATCACGGGGACGAGCCAGGCCGACGCGGCCGTGCTCGTCTGCTCCGCGGCCGAGGGGGTCCAGGAACAGACCCGGGAGCACATCTTCCTCGCCCGTACGCTCGGCGTGAGCCAGATCATCTGCGCGATCAACAAGATGGACCGGCAGGAGGTCGCCTACTCCGAGGCGAAGTACAACGAGGTCAAGGAGGACCTGACGAAGCTCCTGAAGAACATCGGCTTCAAGATCGCCGAGCAGGTCGTCTTCCTCCCCATCTCGGCGTTCAAGGACGACAACATCAACAAGGCGAGCGCGAACATGCCCTGGTTCAAGGGGCTCACGCTCCTCCAGGCTCTCGACTCGCTCAAGGTCCCCGAGAAGCCCACGAACAAGCCCCTAAGGCTCCCCGTCCAGGACGTCTACACCATCACCGGCATCGGTACCGTTCCGGTCGGACGGGTCGAGACGGGGACGCTCAAGGTCGGCGACAAGATCATCTTCCTTCCCGGCGGCAAGTCCGGGGAAGTGAAGTCGATCGAGATGCACCACGAGGCGGTCACGGAGGCCGTTCCGGGCGACAACATCGGGTTCAACGTCCGCGGCATCGACAAGAACGACATCCACCGCGGCGAGGTCGCCGGGCCGGTCTCGAACCCACCCACCGTGGTCGAGAGCTTCACGGCGAACATCCAGGTGCTGAACCACCCGAGCGTCATCACGGTCGGCTACGCGCCGGTCTTCCACTGCCACACGGCCCAGGTCGCCTGCGAGTTCACGGAACTCCTGAAGCGCCTCGACCCGAAGACCGGTCAGGTCGCCGAGGAGAACCCCCAGACCCTCAAGACCGGGGACGCGGCGGTCGTCAAGATCACGCCGAAGCGCCCGCTGGTCATCGAGAAGTACAAGGAGTTCCCCCAGCTCGGGCGGTTCGCCGTCCGCGACATGGGGCAGACGGTCGCTGCCGGGGTCGTCGTCGACCTCAAGAAGCGCGAGTAGACCTCTCGGGCTCGGACAGACGACCTAGAGGGAGGGACTATCGATGCCGCAGAAGGCCCGCATCTCGCTCAGCGGCACCGACTCCCGCAAGGTCGACTCGATCTGCAAGCAGATCCGCGAGATCTCCCAGAAGACCGGGGTCGCGATCGCCGGACCGATCCCTCTCCCGACGAAGAAGCTCCAGGTGCCCGTGCGCAAGGGCCCGGACGGCGGCGGCACCAGCACCATCGACCATTGGGAGATGCGAATCCACAAGCGGCTGATCGATATCGACGCCGACGAGCGGGCGCTCCGCCAGGTGATGCGGATCCAGGTGCCCGACGGCGTCAACATCGAGATCGTCCTCACCGGTTGACCGCGTGTTCGCGCCGGGCGCGGGCCGATACCTGGGAGCGGCGGCCGCGGCCCTCCTCTTCCTCGCCGCTCTCCCGGCGGTCGGGGCCGTCCCCCTCTCGCTCCCCTTCACCGTCGGGCTCCTCGCAGGCGTTCTTGTCTGGGGGTTCTTCGCCGTCTTCTTCCGGGACCCCGAGCGGACCCCCGGCGAAGGGGTCGTCTCCGCCGCCGACGGCCGAGTGCGCGCGGTCGACCGGGAAGGGAGCGTCTGGCGCATCTCGGTCTTCATGAACGTCACCAATGTCCACGTCAACCGATTCCCCCTCGACGGCCGCGTCACGGAGATCGAGGGCAGCGGAAGCGGCTTCCGGGCCGCGTACCGGCCGGACGCGGACCGCAACGTCCAGCGACGCTACCGCCTCTCGACCGCACTTGGGCCGGTCGAGGTCGTCCAGATCACCGGGGTCGTGGCCCGCCGGCTCGTCTCGTTCGTCCGGGTGGGCTCCCTCGGGAAGAAGGGAGAACGGCTCGGGATGATCGTGCTCGGGTCGCGGGTCGACGTGCTCCTGCCCGCCGACCGGGCGAGCCCGGTCGTGAGCGTGGGGGACCGGGTCCGGGCCGGGACGAGCCCGATCGCCCGGGAGGGGCCGTGACCGACCGCTGGCGGGTCTACGCGAACCTCGCGACGCTCTCGAACGCGGTCCTCGGGGTCGGCGCGGTCCTCTACGTCCTCGCGGGCAACAAGCTCTGGGCGATGTTCCTCATCGTCTGCGCGATCGGGTTCGATGGATTGGACGGGATCCTCTCCCGCCGCAGCACCGCCCCGGCGAGCCGGTTCGGTCGCGTGGCCGACTCGGTCGCCGACGCGGTCTCCTTCGGGATCGCTCCGGCGTTCCTCATCGCCGTCCACACGGGGGACGTGGCGACGTGGCAGCCGTGGGCGCCGGTCGCGCTCGCGCTCGCGCTGGTGTATTTTGCGGCGGCCGTCGCGCGGTTGACGTACTTCACGGCCCGGGCCCACGACCGGCCGGACTTCCTCGGCGTCCCGACCCCGCAGAGCGCTCTCGGGCTCGTGGTGCTGCTCCTGTTCCTCGACACGCCCGCGTTCGAGAGCGTGCTGCCGGTCGGCGTGCTCGTCGGGGTCGCTGTGCTCTCCGTCATGATGGTCGTGCCGGTCCGGTACCCGAAGATCCGGCGCGGAAGCCCGCTCCGCGGTCCGATGGTCGCGACGGCCGCGTTCGCGGCGCTGGCCCTCGTGCCGCTCCAGTTCCACCTCGCGACGGGCTCGGTCCTTTACGAGTTCGCCTACGGGGCTTCCTTGGCGTTCCTCATCGGCGTGGCGAGCTACTATCTCCTCGGACCGTTCACGGTCTCTCGGGAGCGAACGGAGGACCCTCCGAGCCGATGACGCCCGCACGTCCCGGGACCGCGCCCCGGCTTTCGAGCCGGGAGACCCTCCTCTTCGAGGCCGGCATCAAGCTCGGAGGCGTCTTCCACCAGTACCTCGGCATCCCGGTCTCGGAGCGGACCGCGGCCTCCCTCGCACGGGCGATCGAGGCGGCGGTCGGACTTCAGCCGTTCGTGCGCCGGGTCACCGTCGGGATCCATCCGAAGCGGGGCGGGCCGCTCGGTCGCGGGAGGTTCGCCTACCGGTACCTCATTCCGGAGATGCTAGACGTGAGCGTCCAGCTCGTTGACGGGCCGACAACCGTGGAGGCGCGCCTCCAGCACCGGCCCGACCTTCGGTATCCGCTCATGAAGGTCGTACGGATGAACGACCCTGAGCGCGTCTCCGTCCGCGGGGCGCGATCGGCCCGCCGCCGCTCTAGGGAACCTTCACGGCGGCCCCGGCATCGACCGCGGACGTGACGCCTGCCTCGCGCCGGGCTCCGCCCCGTTGTACCGGTCCGTACTTGCGACGCGTGTAGGCGACCGACGCGGCGGTCCAGAGCGGGAGCGAGATGAGGAGCAGGCCGCCCGAGACGAAGAAGACCAGTCGGAAGCTCCCGACGAGGGAGAGCACGGCCGAGAGCGCGGCGCCCCCTACCGCGGCCACGCCCCCGAGGGCCGTATTGATCCCGATGAGGCTTCCCGCGTCCCGCCCGACGAGGCTCCGGAAGAGGATGAGCGAGCTCGCGGTCGTGTAGACGGCGATGGCGCCGCCTAAGACCCCGTAGATCAGCAGGTTCGCCTCGAACGCCCCCGGCTCGGAGAACGCGGCGAACGTGAACCCGGCGGTGGCCAGGTACCCCAGGCTCCGGACGTAGGCGGCCCGTTGCACGAGGCGGTCGGGGCCCGAGCGCGTCGACATCCCGCCCGTGAACGGGAAGATGAGCGTCTGCGCGAAGTTGTTGGCGACGTTCACGAGAAAGATCGACGAGGCCGCGAGGCCGGCCGAGTAGAGGTAGGGTGTGTAGGAGATGTTGAACAGGTTCCCGGAGAGGTTGAACAGGAACGACGCGATCATGATGAGGGGAAACTCGTGGTGGAGCTCGGCGCGGGTCCATCGACGGAACCGGGTCCAGGCGCCGGGGCCGAGCGACGGCCGCGTCGGGAAGAACGGGATCGGGATCCGGAACGCGGTGACCGTCCGGATCCGCGAGAGGAGGCTCTCGGGGTGACGGGCGACATGGTCGGGCTTCAGCTTCTCCGGACCTTCCCCGATCCCGAACCAGATCGCGACCGCGCTCACGAACGCGAGGACCGCGAGGAGGAGGAGCAGGTTGAGGAGCGCCTCGGAGGCGAGCGTCCAGAAGTAGCCGATCAGGACCCCGAGGATCGACCCGATCATGCTCATCTCCTGGAAGGAGGCGAACGCGTTCGGGCGCTCGCGCTCGTCGAACTTCTCGAGGATCAGGAGGTTGGACGCGCTCGCCCCCGCGGGAGCGATTGCGCCGATGACGGCGTAGAGCAGGTAGAGGGCGGTGATCGAGTGGACGCCCGCGAGGAGGGCGTACAGGATGCCGTACCCGGCGAAGTTGATGACGAGGAAGGTTCGGCGAACCGGGTACCGGTCCGAGAGGTGGCCCCAGACCACCGACATCAGGATGACCGCGCTGTTGAACAGGGTCGCAGCCACCGCGACGTCCGCCCAGGACCCATGCAGCGTGATCAGGATGAGCAGCGGAAGGACGACTCCGAAGCCGGCGGTCGCCGCGTTGATCGGAACGAATGCGAGGAGCCACGGCCGGGCGAGGAAACGACTCGGCCAGGTCCGAAGCGAGAGGGCCATCTCCGAACCCGGTGCTAAAGAGCGCTTACTTAAGCGGCCCTCTTTCGAGTGGCGATGAGGGTGGGCGGACGGTTTTCCCGAGGAGGCGCGGTCTCTTCCTCCTCGACACGCTTATTAGGCGGGGACCATCTCGCCGCCCTTCAGGGGAGTTTCCGAGTGGCGATTGGATTCGTCCTGATCAGCACGGCCCCGGCCAAGGAGCATGAGGTCTACACCGAGCTCCTGCGGGTGAAGGGAATCGTCGAGCTGCACCCGCTCTTTGGGGAGTACGACCTGATCGCCAAGGTGGAGGCCGAGGACTTCAATGCGCTCGGCCAGCTCGTGGTCGACAAGATCCGGTCGGTCCCCGGCGTAATCGATACCAAGACCCTCACGGGCATCAAATTCTGAAAGGTGGAAAATGTTCGATCTATTGGCTGTAACCTCGGTGGATTTCTCGAAGTGGTACGCGTTTGTGGCGGTGCTGTTGCTGGTCTTCGCCTTGTTCCTGATCCTGGCCGGGATCTTCACGGCCTATTTCGGGAGCGGGAAGAGCCGGACCATCGGAGTCGCGCTCCTGGTCGTGGGACTGGTGGTCGGTGTGTTGATTGCCTACCTGTACCACGCGGGGGACTTCGGGGCAGCCTCGGACCAACTGAGCTCGCTGGTCTTCCAGTCGATCCTCGTCATCGTCGCCGCCGTCATCGGCGCCCTGGCCGCGATCGGGATCTTCCTGATCGCGATCATGAAGTCGTAGGCGGCACTCCGGCGCGGTCGGAACCCCTTGGCGCGTCGGCCGGGGGCGGACGGCAGTAGGCTCGTTACCCTCACGAGCGACGTGGGGTCGGCCTACGCCGCCCAACTGAAAGCGGCGCTGATCTTCGCGGGCCTCGCCCCGGAGCGGATCATCGACCTCGCCCACGACCTGCCGGCGCACGGCCTTCGGGAGGCCGCGTTCCTCCTCCGCGAGATGGCGAGGGGGTTTCCCCCGCTCACGGTCCATCTCGCGATCGTCGACCCGGGCGTGGGGGGTCGTCGGGCGCCGATCGTCATCGAGACGAAGGCGGGCCCGACCCTCGTCGGCCCTGACAATGGCCTCCTCGTGCCGCTCGCCGAGGAGCTCGGGGTGCGGGCGGCCTACCGGATCGAGCCCGGCGGGCTCCGACGGAGACCCCCCGTGGGGACGACGTTCGAGGGCCGGGACCTCTTCGCTCCCGCCGCCGCACTCCTCGCGGAGGGCGCACGCCCCTGCGCGCTCGGCCCTCGCGTGGAGCCGAGCCCCTACTCGGTCCCCGAAGCGGTGCGCACGCCGCTCGGAGCCACTGGCGAGGTGCTCCACGTGGACCGGTTCGGGAACCTCATCACCAACGTCCCCTCTCGATGGATCGGGTCGCAGGTCTCCAAGCTCCGGTTCGCATCGGGAAAGGGCCGGCTCCGCACCGTACCTTGGACGGGAAGCTACGAAGCGCTCGGTCGCGGCGCCCTGGGGGCGCTCGGCTCGAGCTTCGGCCTCGTCGAGGTCGCTATAGGAGAAGGACGGGCCACGGACCGCCTCGGGGCGGGCGTCGGCTCGCCCGTCACCATCGCTTGGCGTCGGCGGCCCGCGGTCCGGGGTGCAAAGGCTAATAGCGCGCGACCTAGGAAACGGCGCTAACGGACCGGAGACTCCGGGCGGGCATCTCATGGCCAAACGCGATTACTACGAGGTCCTCGGCGTTCCCAAGACCGCCACCGAGGACGAGATCCGCCAGGCGTACCGACGTCTCGCCCGTCAGTACCATCCCGACGTCGCGAAGGAGAACCCGAAGGTCGCCGAGGAGAAGTTCAAGGAGTTCTCCGAGGCGTACGAGGTCCTCGCGGACTCGGAGAAGCGCCAGAAGTACGACCAGATGGGCTTCGCGGGCGTCGAGACCGACTTCGGGCCGGGCGGGTTCAACTGGCAGAACTTCACCCACATGGGCGACCTCGAAGACCTTCTCGGAGCCTCTCCGCTCTTTCAGCAGGTGTTCGCCGGGTTCGGCATGCCGTTCGGAGGGGGAGGCCGAGCGGGAGGAACGTACCGGGGGAGCGATGTCGAGGTCACCATTCGCCTGCCGCTCCTGGCGGCCGTACAGGGCGCTCACCCCACGGTCGAGGTTCCGCACACGGGTCCGTGCGCCGACTGCCGCGGCACGGGCGCCCGGAGCGGGACCGCTCTCGAGACCTGCTCGGAATGTCGCGGGGAGGGTCAGGTTCGGCGGGTGCAGAACCGAGGCTACACCCAGCTCATCACGATCGCCGAATGCCCACGATGTCACGGCCTCGGGCAGCGGGTCCTCGAGAAATGTCCCACGTGCAACGGGAACGGGAGGACGACCTCGGTCGAACGGATCGAGCTCACCGTCCCGCCGGGCGTCGACGACGGCTCCGTCCTCCGGGTCCCAGGACACGGGACCGCCGGCCCGCGAGGAGGAAGGTCCGGTGACCTGTTCGTTCAGGTCGTGCTGGAGCCCTCGGCCGATTTCCGCCGTGAAGGCACGGACCTGTTCTCGGAGACGACCGTCCCCCTTGCGGTGGCGCTCCTCGGAGGAGAGGTGGAGGTCGCGACGATCGAGGGTCGGGCGGCTCTCAAGATACCCGCCGGGACCCAGCCCGAGACCCAGTTCCGTCTGCGCGGCCACGGGTTCCCCCGGTTCCGTGGCTCCTCCCGCGGCGACCAGATCGTGACGGTCCACGTCGAGGTCCCGCGCTCGCTCTCCGGGCGGGAGAAGGAGCTCCTCCGGGAGGCTTTCGGGGCCGGCGCCCCGTCCGGCACGAAGCGCGAATGGTCGTTCCGCCGGCGCTCCTCCTGACGATGACGGACGACGAAGAGCCGGAGACGGAACAGTACTTCGCCGAGCAGCCGCGCGCCCGGTCGGACCGGACCGAGCGACGGTTCCTCTACCAGGGGGAGCTGCTCACCTTCGTCGTCGACACCGGCATCTTTGCCTCCCACGGGCTCGACCCCGGTACCGCGCTGCTCATCGAGAACCTCACGCTCCGACGGACCGACCGGGTCCTGGACCTCGGCTGCGGGTGGGGCGCGGTCGGGGTCGCGGCCGCGAAGTCGGCTCGGGACGGCCGGGTCGTCCTCACCGACGTGAACCGGCGGGCCGCACGGCTCGCGCGACAGAACGTCGAGCGGAATGGCGTCCGGAACGCCGAAGTGCGGGTCGGGTCCCTCTTCACGCCGGTCGCCGGCGAAACGTTCGATGTGATCGCGACCAACCCCCCCTTCCACGCCGGTCGCCCGCTCGTTCTCCGCATCCTTTCCGAGGCCCCGGACCACCTCGCCCCCGACGGGCGTCTCGTCCTCGTCGGGAAGGGAAGCCAGGGGATCCGTTTCTACCAGGATTGGCTCGAGGCGCACTGGCCCGGATCGGTCACCGTCCTCGGCCGAGGGTCCGGCTATCGCGTGCTGGAAGCGCGACACGCGCGAACCGACCCCACCCACTGAAGGCGGAGGCGGTGCGGCGGGGTTTCCGCCGTTTCATCGGCCGAAGCCGTTAAGAGGCACGGGTTTCTCGGCGGCCGCGCCCTCGATGGAGGGGGTCGAACCCGGCATCCGTCCGACCGTTCGCCCTCTTCCGGAAAGGCTCCACCCCTAGGGGAGTGACCGTCGCGCCCAAGGAACCGAAGGAAGCCCCGGCCGAACCAGCCGCGACCGCCGCGGACGCCGGGCCTGGGCCCGCTCCGGAGAAGACGGGTCGCAAGGAGAAGCCGGGCAAGGGGAAGGAGCCGAAAGAAGCCAAGGAGTCGAAGGGCAAGTCGAAGCCCGGCGCGCCGGGCAAGACCACCAAGATCATCCCGGACAACCCGAACTTCCGCTACATCGTCCGCGTCGCCAACACCGACCTGGACGGCACCCGCCCGACCGCCCTCGCCCTCACCGGGGTCCGGGGCGTGGGGCTGCGGATCAGCGAGGTCGCCTGCCGCATCGCGGAGGTCAACGCGAGCGAGATGATCGGGAACCTACCCGAGACCACGGTGGAGGCGCTCGAGACGACCCTCGGGTCGCTGGCCGCGAAGATGCCTCCCTGGATGGTCAACCACCCGCACGAGCCGTTCCTCGGCGAATCGCCCCACTTCTTCGGCCCCGACCTCGAGACCCGGCGTCGGGACGACATCAACGTGATGAAGATGATCCGGAGCTACCGCGGCGTCCGCCACGAGAGGGGCCAGAAGGTCCGCGGACAGCGGACCCGGTCCAACGGTCGGACGGGCATGGCCGCGGGCGTTCTGAAGAAGGCCGCAAAGGAAGCCGCGGCCGCCGCCGGCAAGGAAGAGGCTCCGGCCGCGGCTCCGGCGGCCACCCCGGCGGCGACGGCGCCCGCCGCGAAGAAGGTGTGAGGGATCAGCGATGGGCGACCCGAAGTTCCTGAGGCGCACGTACGACACTCCGAAGCATCCGTGGGAAGCCGCGCGGATGGAGGAGGAGCGCAAGCTGCTCCAGAAGTACGGCCTCAAGAACAAGCGCGAGCTGTGGAAGGCCCAGTCGATCCTCCGAGGGTTCCGCGGCCAGGCCCGGGACCTCCAGGCCCGCCTACGAGCCGGGGAACCCCAGGCTCGGCGGGAGACCGATCAGCTCATCGGTCGACTGACCCGCCTCGGGCTCCTGCCCGTAGGGACCCCGACCATCGACGACGTCCTCGCGCTCACCACGGAGGACCTCTTGCAGCGCCGGTTCGAGTGGATCGTCTTCCACCGCGGGCTCGCCCCGACGGCCAACGGAGCCCGGCAGTGGATCTCGCATGGTCACATGTCGATCGGCGACCACCGCGTGACGCGCCCCGGATACCTTGTCCCCTCGGCCGAGGAGCCCCTGATCACCTACTGTCCGACCAGCCCCCTGGCGAACGACGACCACATGGTCCGGGTCGCGTTGCGCGAGCGGCTCCAGGCCCGCGCCGCCCCGACGCCCCCGCCCACGCCCGAGCCTCCGGCCGGGAGTGCGTAGGCCATGGCGAAGGTCGGCATAGCTCACATTTTCGCGAGCTACAACAACATCCACATCACGGTCACCGACATCACCGGCGCCGAGACCCTCGCGAAGGCGACCGGCGGGATGGTCGTCAAGGCCGCGCGGGACGAGTCGAGTCCCTACGCCGCGATGAAGGCGGCCGACCAGGTCGCCGCGGTCATCAAGGAGAAGGGGTACGACACGCTGCACGTCCGGGTCCGCGCGCCGGGCGGGAATCTCTCTCGGTCGCCCGGGCCCGGCGCCCAAGCCGCCATCCGAGCGCTCGCCCGCGCCGGCGTCCGGATCCAGCGGATCGAGGACGTCACCCCGGTCCCCCACGACGGTACGAAGCCGAAGGGAGGCCGCCGGGGCCGGCGGGTGTAATCCATGACGATCACCGTCCAGGAGCTGAAGCCGCGCTCGACCGCCCTCGAGATCGAGGGGATGACCGCGTCCCAAGTGAACGCGATCCGGCGCACGCTCCTCTCGGACGTACCGAAGCTCGCCATCGAGGACGTCGAGTTCCACCTCGGCCCGATCCGAGACGAGGCGACCAGCAAGGACTACGATTCGTCGACCAGCATGTTCGACGAGGCGGTCGCGCTACGGCTCGGACTGCTTCCGATTCCCACCGACCTCTCGCAGTTCCGACGAAAGTCCGAATGCGAGTGCGGCGGGGCCGGCTGCGTCCACTGTCAGTTGATGTTCTCCGTCGACAAGAAGGGACCGTGCACCGTCTACGCGAAGGACGTCGTCCCGCTTGGGGACCCCAGCCTCGCCATCCTCGAGCCGGACGTGCCGATCGTCCGCCTCGGCGCGCGACAGGCGCTGCTCGCCTACATGACGGCCGTGGTCGGGACGGCGCGCGAGCATGCGAAGTGGCAAGTCGCGCACGGGATCGGGATGTTCCCTCGCCCCCACGTGAAGATCGCCCGGAAGGAGGGGTGCACGGACGCCTGCCTGAAGCGCACGGCCGCGTCCTGTCCCGTCAAGATCCTCGAGTTCGCCGGCGGGAAGCTCTCGGTCACCGACGAGCCGAAGTGCATCTTCTGCAAGGCGTGCGAGGAGGTCTGCGAGCACGGGTCGATCAAGGTCACGGCGGATGAGGAGGATTTCTTCCTCCGGTTCGAGACCGACGGGTCGTTGACCGCGCGCGAGGCCCTGCGCTTCTCGCTGAAAGACCTCAAGCGCCGCTTCGAGGAGCTGCGCGAGGCGATCCAGGCGATCTCGTGAGCCGCGACGGGCTCACCCAGTCGTAGCGCAAGAGCGCCGCGATCCGCCCGAGCGCCGTGAGCTTTCGGCCGGCCTCACCCTCGTCGCGGACCACGAACAGGCGGACCCGGGCCTCCCGAGCCCGGTCGAGCGTCGAGGCGATGCCGGTGTCCGGCAAGAGGGATTCCGAGACGAGGATCGTCTCGGCGGCGCCGGCCTCGACCGCTTCCGTGACCTCCACGGGTCCGATGGCGGCGCGCTTTCCCCCGGCGAGGGCTCGGACGAGCTGCTCGACCACCTCAGCCTCCTCCGCGGCCACGCTGCCGCGCAACACCTCGGTGGCGCGTCCGCTCTTCAGGAGCTCGTCGACCCCGACACGGCCGGACTCGGCCGTCGGATAGACACGCATCTTGCGCGCGAGCGCGGGATCCTCCTCGGTCAGGCGGTGCGCGAGCTCCTCCTTCAGGAAGCCCGGGCCCGCGAGGACGAGCGCGTTCGCCGCCGCCCCCTCGCGGCGCAGGAGCGTTACGAGCTCCGCGACGTAGGCGCTGCGGTCCTTCTCGGCCTGCCCTCCCTCGTATCGCTTCCCGGCGATGGTCCGTCGCAGGTCGACCACCGGTTCGACCGAGCGGCCTCGCAGCCGGACGAGCGACGAGTCCCCCCAGTCCACGGCGGCAACGAGGATCGTGGTGTCGCCCTTCCGTTCGAGCCCCTCTTCGAGGATCGTCCGGTCGCCGGTCGTCCAGCTCGGCTTCGTCACGGCCAGCTCGTCGCCCTCGGTGAGGTCAAGGGTGTGGTGACGGCCGAGGTCGAACGGGCCCTCGACGATCGGGCCGGTGACACGGACGTGCTTCGAGAACCCGTGGAACTCGACCTGCTCGGCGCGCACGGTGAGGAAGACGCGACGTCGGGCCCGCTCCGCCCCCGCGACGTCGGGCGGTGCCTCGGGGTCCCGGCGCGTCGTGGAGGCGCCCACCAGGTCGCCGGGTCGAACGAGGCGTGCGATGCGCCATAGGTCGCTCGGCGTCTCGAGCCGCAGCCGGTGGACTCCGGTGGAAGGGTCGCGGTGGAGGAGGCGCACGGTACTCTCCGAAGGGTCGAGGACGTGCGGGAAGTACAAGCGGGTTTCGCAGACGGCGACCTGCCCGCCGACAGGCTTATTGTCGAGGCGGAGGGTCCGACTCGTCAGGAGGCGGGACCCTCTGAGCCGGTTCGGGGCGCTCTTCCGGCAGCGCTCGTTCCCGGCGTTCCTGACCGCCGGGGCCCTCCAGTTCGCCGCGCCCTCCGCGGCCCTGGTCGTCCTGCTCTACTGCATCACGTTCGCCTACCCCGCCGACGAGCGCACAACCTACGGGGCGCTCGCGCTCGCGTTCCTGGGCCTCTCCTCCACGCTCCCGACCCTCGCGTGCGCGTTCTTCTCGGGGGCCCTCGCCGACCGGTTCGACCGGGGGGCCCTCATGAAGGCCGTGAACCTCGCCTCCCTCCTGGCGACCGCCGCGCTGGCGAGCGACCTCGTCTTCCTTCCCTCGGGCCGGGTGCCGTTCCCCGGACCCGCGGGGTTCTACATCCCGCTCTGGGTCCTCCTGCTGTTCCCGGGTTGGGCGGCGGTCGCCGCTACGACCACGCTCTTCCGACCCGCGTTCAACGCGTCCGTGCCGCGCCTCGTGGACGCCACCGAGCTTCCCACCGCGAACGGAGCGATCTACGCGATCGCCGCGGTGGTGAGCGCGATCGGGAGCCTCATCGTCGGGGTGGTCCTCACCTTCGCGGCCCCGGCCTACGCCATCAGCGTGGCGTTCCTCCTGTTCTTCGCGGTGCAGGTCGCGCTGATCTTCGTCCGAGTCGACCTCTCGGTCGCTCGGCGCGGACCGAGCCGCTCCGTCCTCAAGGACGCCACGGAGGGGTACCGCTACCTCGTTCGAAGGCGAGGGCTCCTCGAGATCACGGTCGCGGCCCTCGTCGTGAACTTCCTCGCGGCGGTCGCGCTCGTCGAGCTCGCGCTCTACGTCGCGAGCTGGCTCAACTTGAGCGAAGGGATCTGGTACGGGGCGATGACCGGGGTCCTCACCCTCGGGGTCGCTGCGGGGTTCCTCCTCGCGCCTCGGATCCGGTTCGAGGCCCGGGCCGGTCGCGCCATCATCGTGTTCATGCTGGCGATGGGGCTCGCGATGATCGCCCTCGGGCTCGTTCGGTCGATCTGGCTCGCGCTCCCGATCATCTTCCTCTACGGACTCATGCCCGGGATGATCACGACGATCTTCCTTTCCACCGTCCAGGCGACGGTCCCGGATGAGGTGATGGGCCGGGTCTTCTCGGCCGATGAGGTCGGAAGCTATGCCCTCGTCCCGGCAGGCCAGTACACCGGAGGGCTCCTCACCGTGGCGGTGGGCGTCCAGGGGACCTACCTGAGCGCGGGTGGGGCGATCATCGGCTTCGGTCTCATCATGGTCGCTTCGTTCGGCGCCCTGCGGCGTCTCGGCTACCGCCCCGCCGAACCCCCACCGTCCTCGAACGGCTAACCGGAGGCGGGTCGGGGGATCTCGACCGGCATCCGCCGGGCGTCGAACCACTCTTTCGAAGGGCCGATCGTTCGAACGAACCCGAGGTGAGCGTAGAGACGGAGCGCGCGCTCGTTCCCTTCGGTGACGTTGAGGACGATGGCGCTCTCGCCCCGGTCCCGCAGCGCCCGCACCGCGCCCGCGAGCGCCGCCCGTCCGAACCCTGTCCCCTGAAGCGCGGGGTCGCTCATCACGTCGAGGATGAGGACGTGGGCCGTGCGTCGGACGGCGATGGTCGCAGCCACGACGCGCCCGTCGAGCGTGACGACCGACGAGCCGGGCAACAGGAGCTCGCCCCACCGGCCGGCGAAGTAGTGCCGTACCTGACGGTCGGCGTCGTGCGCGGGGTCGAGGGCCTCCAGCGAGAGGTACCGGTCGAGGTGGTTCTCGTAGGCCCTCTCGTGGAGGCGGGCAAGGGCGGGCTCGTCGGCCGGGCGGACCGGCCGCACGTCCGCCCCCGCCGGGACCGAAACGAGCGGCACGGAGGCGGCCGGCGGGAACGCCATCTCGGACCGGCCGTACGGTGCGAATCCCCGCGCCCCCATCACCTCGGATTCTTCCTCGTCCGAGAGCCCGGCGAGAGGCCCGGGCGCAAAGGCGATCGGCCCCGCCGTGCGC
This sequence comes from Thermoplasmata archaeon, assembly GCA_052326485.1. Taxonomy (GTDB): domain Archaea; phylum Thermoplasmatota; class Thermoplasmata; order Lutacidiplasmatales; family UBA184; genus Lutacidiplasma. The sequence goes on from JBKQMS010000009.1 coordinate 96,900, forward strand.
CCGGTCAGGTCAAGGGCGGCACGATACCGTTCTCGGTCGGCGTTCGGAGGGGTGAGGTAGAGGAGGCGGACCGAAACCCCGAACGGACCCGCCGGTTCCCAGAGCACGATCCCCCGCGCCTCCCCCTCCGAGACGAGCAGCCCTCCGCTCGCGCGCGCCGAGCGGACCGAGGATTCGATGGGCGGAAGCAGGTCACGGAGGTCCTCTCCCGGAGCGAGTCGCACCCGGAGCGCGTCCGCCGCGAGGGCGAGCGAGGTCGGTAGGTCCCGCGGGAACGGAACGAGGGCGAGGGTCACGTCCCGTCCACGAGAGGCCTTCTATAAAGGGCGCCCCTTGCAGAGAGGTACTGCCCCTCGGACCGGACGAGCGGTCGAGGGATCCGGGAGAACGGATGCGGAGCCTCAACGACCTGGCCACGGCTCTCGGTCTTCGACCGGACGAGGTCCATCCCGCCGGCCGGTGGGTCGGCAAGGTCCCCGTGTCCGCCGTGCGGGAGCGCGCCGAGAAGAAACCGTCCGGGAAGCTGATCCTCATCACGGGGATGACCCCGACCAAGCATGGGGAAGGAAAGACCGTCACGGCGATCGGCTTGGCCGACGGGTTCGCTCGGCTCCGCCACACGGCCGTCCCCTGTCTTCGCCAACCGTCGCTCGGACCGATCTTCGGTGTGAAAGGGGGCGCCACCGGCGGCGGCCGCTCGACGGTCGAACCATCCGCCGAGATCAACCTCGGCTTCACCGGCGACATCCACGCCGTCGCCGCCTCGCACAACCTCCTCTCGGCCCTGCTCGACAACCACATCTTCCACGGGAACGCGCTTCAGATCGACCCGAACCGGATCCTCTGGCCGAGGACGCTCGACATGGAGGACCGGGCCCTGCGCCGCGTCACCGTCGGGATGGGCCACGACCCCCGGTTCGTGACGCACGAGAGCTCGTTCGTCATCACCGCGGCCAGCGAGGTGATGGTCATCCTCGCCCTGGCCCGCGACTACGCCGACCTGAAGGCCCGGCTCGGCCGCGTCGTCGCGGCGTTGACGACCGACGGCGCCGCCGTTCGCCCGTCCGACCTTCAGGGAGCGGGAGCGATGGCCGCGCTCCTGCGGGACGCGCTCGAGCCGAACCTCGTGCAGACCGCCGAGGGCACGCCGGCGCTGGTCCATGCCGGACCGTTCGGCAACCTCGCTCACGGAACGTGCAGCCGCCTCTCGATCGAGCTCGGTCTGGCCACCGCCGAGTACTGCGTCGTCGAGGCCGGGTTCGCGACCGAGCTCGGCGGCGAGAAGTTCGTCGACATCGTCACCCCGACGCTCGGGCGCAACGTCGACGCGGCGGTGCTGGTCGCGACGCAACGGGGTCTGCGCTACCAGGGAGGAGTCTCCGACGAGGAGGCGTCGGTTCCGAACCAGGCCGCGCTCGAGCGCGGCCTCGAGAACCTGGCGCAGCACCTGGACAACATCGCGACGTTCGGGGTCCCGGCGGTCGTGGCCCTCAACCGGTTCCCCGGGGACACGGCCGAGGAGACGGAGCTCGTCCGACGCTTTTGCCGAGCCCGGGGCGTGGAGGTCGTCGAGGCGAAGGGGTTCTCGGACGGGGGCGAGGGAACGATCGAGCTCGCTCGCTCGGTCGAGGCCGCCGCGGCGCTCGGCCATCAGAGCCACCCGGTCAACGCTCCCGGGACGCCCGTCTTCGACCAGGTCGAGACAATCGCGAGGCGGCTCTACGGCGCCTCGCACGTGAACCGGACCCCCGAGGCGATCGAGGACCTCGAGCTCCTGAGGCGGATCGGGGAACTCTCAGGACCGGTCTGCATCGCGAAGACCCCCCTCTCCCTTTCCGACAACCCGCACGTCCTCGGTCGGCCGCACGACTTCAACGTCACCGTGGACCGTCTGACCCGGTCGGCTGGGGCGGGGTTCACGGTCGTCTACCTCGGGACGATCGAGACGATGCCCGGGCTCCCGACGCGCCCCGCCGCCGAGGAGATCGACCTATCGCCCGACGGCCAGGTCCTCGGCGTCCACTAGCGTTGGACGTCCCGGTCGGCTCCGCCGCGCTGCCTCCCGGATCGGTCGCGTCTACCCGAGGGACTAGGGTCGAGGAACGGTGTTCGGACGACCAGGGTTCTGTTAAAATGCGGGAGCTGAAGGAGGCCAGCCTTTCCGCCGTTCAAAGTCGGGAGGCACCAGGTAGCCCGTTCGCTGAAGGGCAGTCAGTTAGCGCGGCGGCCGGAGCTTGCGTTACCAAGGATACATTTTTGAACCAATCGCCGGGAGTAGGACTGTCCGTGTCCGGAGTCCTCCGAATAGGGGCTCAGGGCCCGCCCGGCATCGAATCCGCACCCACATCAAAGCGAATCGAGGACGATTGGAACGGCAAGCTCCGGTCGGTCCTTGCCGAACGGTTGAAGACAGCAGTCGAAGCTCGGAAGTGGGACATCCCCGGGCAGAACAAACCCGATGGGGCTTGGCATTTCTCGCGAGATGATCAGGCTAAACTCGGGATATTCAGCGGGAAGATGGGAGCCCGCCAGATCGAGCAGGCTATCAATACGGCGGGAGAGTATCAGAGGAACATCGGCAATGTAGAGCCCGTCGAGGAAGCCTTCGGGGTCACCTATCCGGAAAAGGGCCCCGAGTTTCATCTGTACGCGCTTCCGTCGAGAACACATCCTTTCCGCTCCTACGAACTGAAGACCTTAGAGGCGGTCGCCACCGCGATTGAGGGCATTCTTGTTCGTCGTGAGCCCGAACCTGAGGCGCCCGAGGTGCTCATGCTCAGGCTTCTCCGGTCGTCGGTCGAACGGATTTCACGGGCCTTCACACGCGAATCGGCGAAACGGCTCACGGAGGTTCTGGGAGCCGATAGTCCCCTGATGGCCTCAGTCGTGATGACGGCCGGTCAGGGTCCGGTCTCGGAAGCCCAAGCACGCACAGCGGCAGCCTATGTCTTGGTGAACCAAGTGCTGTTCTACCACATCCTGTCCTCTCACGCCGACCTCAAGCTCGAGAAGCTGGACCCGGAGGGATTCGACCCCCGCTCGCTCAAACCTCAGTACTTCGCGAAAGTCTTGGAGATCGATTACAAACCCATTTTCGACTATGACATCGCTCAGCACCTGCGGCCCGACGATGGCGTACCGGCTCTCCGAGGGCTGGTCCGGGCGTTCGAGGTGATTCGGGCCAGCCAGATCAGCAATGACGTAATCGGAAAGGTGTTCCACAACCTGATTCCGCGCCCAAAGCGGAAGCCCCTCGGGGCATTCTACACGAACTCGAACGCGGCTCACCTACTCGCGCACTTGGCGGTGGACCGAGATTACGACCGAGTAATCGACCCAGCGTGCGGTAGTGGCACCATGCTGGTCGCCGCGTACGAGGCAAAGAAGGAACTGTACGAGCGGGGAGGTCGTAAGGTCGATGCAGGTGTCCACGAGAAGTTCGTCGGCGAGCAGATAACCGGCGTGGACATCATGGTCTTCTCCGCGCATCTCGCGGTAGTGAATCTTGCGCTACAAGCACCCCAACACAAGCTGGAGAAGGTTCGAATTGGAATCGAGGACTCGTTGCACTTGTCCATGGACCAGCCTGTAGAAAGTTCACGGACCCGACTACAGCGGGCCACCCGGCCGGGATATCGGCGGATTGACGCGTACTCCGAGGACGGGACCTACAAAGTCCAAGAAGGAGGACTGGGAGGAGAGTTCAACGTCGGCGAAGGCCAAGCCGATGCTGTCCTCATGAATCCCCCGTTTAGTGACTCGGACCGCATCCCCGATGACTACAAGGCGGGCCTTGTCGCACGGTTTAATTCGGACCGATTGAGGGGACTTCTCCAAGGGAAGTACTCGCTGCAACTTCCTTTTTTGCTCCTCTCTGACGAACTCCTCACCGATGGCGGTCGAATCGGTGCCGTCCTACCCATCACGACGTTTACGGGAGAAGCATTCGGCAAGTGGGTGGACTTCATAGTCGACAACTACACTGTTCGAGCGGTAGTCGTCGGCATCGGACGCGCGGCGTTCTCAGAGAACACGCTTCTTACCGAGTGTCTATTCGTGGCCGAAAAGGCTCCTCCACCGGCGGGGAAATCGAACAAGTTTGTCCTGCTCGCGACCGAGATGTCTCCGACACAATGGGACCAGCCGATGATTCGAACCATGGCGGAAGCGGTCCAGCAGAGACGCGAGGAGTCGGTCCCGGGGATGTACACGACCAAGGTGTTCGAACAGGGAAGACTGTCGCCCGGCATCGAGGGATTGCAGTCTCTTTCCCAGAAGGTGCAGGCCGGGTGGTCGGAGGTCACGGACGAGCTGGAACAGATTCTCCGTTCGAGTACGGTCACTTTCAAGGAACTCGAACAGAACGCCGAGTTGGGATTCCGTGTCGGAGCCCTCTCTACCAAAGAGCAGGAGGGGCCGCATGGTCGTGGACGCGAATTCTACTGTGTAAGCGCTCTTTCGTACTTCTCAGACCCCGAACGCCAGACCAAGAAGGACGACCGCTTCTCAGTGGTCAAGGCCGACAGCACCCGCCTGACGGTTCAGGATTCATTGACCGGAGAGTCCTTCGAGGTGCCTCGGGACCATGTAATTCCGTTATGCCGCCGACTCTCCGGGCTCCGGAGAGTCGATTTCTCCGATCAAGTCGATTTCATCGTCGCTGAGTGGTTCCGGTCGCTGAACAAAATCATCCAACGAGTAGTGGAGACCAATCCCCCTCTCGCCGCCGCCGCAGGACCCGGCGATCCGGTCCAGGTGTTTGCCAACAGAATCAAGAGCCGATGGCCGGAGCGGGTAGCCAAGGGTCGCGCGCGCGCCCTCATGTCCCGCAAACTCGACCTCGCCGCGCCGGGAACATCGGTCATCGCCGCTTACTCCTCATCCAACCCTATGGTCGCGGGGGACTACTGGCTGATTACCGCCCCTGACGCAAAACCGTGGATAGAAAGAGCCATGGTGTTGTGGCTGAACTCCTCCCTGTTTATCGCGCAGCTATTCTCATTCCGGACCGAGACCCGAGGGTCATGGGGTCGGGTCGACAAGCATCGGATGTTGAGTTCTCGGTTCCCGGACTTTTCGGCGTTCACTCCGACACAGATCGAGAAGATAGAGCTGCTTTTCGACAGCCTCAAGGAGGCAGAGTTTCCATCAGTGATGGACCAGCTTCAGGACTTTACAGTAGGCCGGCTCGCGATTGACAATTTCTTCCTTGACGTTCTCTCTCCAAAGTTGGTCGGCCCGCAGCGCACGTCATTCTTGAGCCGGCTCTACGCCGCGTTGTTGGACCGGTTGAACCAGCTTCAGAAAGGCATGTGAGCCTCAACAGAGGGGCGGCGCGTCAGTCATACCTACCGCGCCGGACCCGCTGCCCGAATCTCGACCCTCTTCTTCCCGATAACGAAGGTGAGATGGTCCGGGTCGGAGAGGTAGGCCATGACCGGTTTGGGAATTACCGCTTGGTAGCCCCTTTTCTCGTTGAAGCTCACTCCGACCGTGAACTCCTTTGCGTCCCTCTGCCACTTCGGCATACGTACGGGCAAGGGTTATCACCGTATATAACCCCTGTGCTTATCACCGTTGATACATCACGCTTATATATCTACGGTGATATACATTGTACGATGACAGCAGTGTGGCAGGATGCGCGGACCCCAGCTCTTGCGATTGTGGCTCGCGGCGACCAGATTCGGACGGTGACGCCGGCGGAGTACTCGGTGCGCTCTCAGAGCCACCCGGAAACCACGTACAAGGTCACGGTACTGCGCGAGCGGTGGTCGTGTGAGTGTGGATTCTACGCCGAGGGTAAGCAGACGTGTATTCACATTCTCGCGGTCCGATTCAGGGAGGGTTTTCAGTCCGGGCCGATGGTCACCCTTCCGTCGAAGCCCGGATGTGAGCGGTGCCACTCGGGAGACGTGGCTCTCTCCGGCAAGCGTCGGAACAAGAGCGGGACAATCTCACGCTATCTTTGTAAGACGTGCGGGTTTCGGTTCACCGGCCGCGATGGGTTCCAGCACCGGCGCTCGGACCCGGAGAAGATCGCCCTGGCTCTGGACCTGTACTTTCGTGGTATGAGCGTCCGGAAGGTCGCGGAGCATCTCGCTCAGGTTCACAATCTCAAGGTCAGTCCGACGACCGTGTACAACTGGATCGCTCACTTCTCCCGTGTCGCTGCCAGATGGATGGACGCTCAGGGCGCGACAGTCGGGGAGCGGTGGCACGTCGACGAGACGGTGGTCTCGGTTGATGGGGACCGACACTACATTTGGAACGTCCTCGACTCTGAGACCCGGTTCCTTCTCGCGACACATGTCAGCCGTGACCGGAGGATGGTGGACACTCGCGCCCCGCTCCACAAGGCCAAGAAGGTAGCTGAGACCCTTCCGACCGAGGTCTTCACGGATGGAATGAGGGCCTACCCGAGAGCCGTTCACAATGAGTTCGGGCGGGGAGGGTACTCGCCCCACCACCGGGTCCCAAGCATCCGGGCGGCCGAGTCAAACAACCTCGTGGAGCGACTTCACGGGACGGAGAAGGAGCGAATCAAGGTCATGCGTGGCTTCGATACCTTGGAAGGGACCTCGGCCTTGGCAGAGGGGTTCCGGGTTCACTACAACATGGTCCGAAACCACATGGCGCTCGGGGCGACCCCGGGATCGGTCGCGGGAATCCCGCCCATTGACGGGTTCCGGTGGTCGGAGATTCTACGGATGGCGACCCAAGCGCCAACGGGAGAGACAGTGATCAGAGTGGTCACGGAACGCATGGATCGGGCACACCAGCACGATTGATCGGCGGACGTTCCACCCTCCAAATTAGGCTACGGACTCTCGGTAGCCCCACCGACCCATCCGTGTTCCCGGGGCGAGGGTTTAAGAGAGGTCGGGTACACTTAGGGTCGCCGACTCATGGCGCCGGGCGACGGGACAGCACGGGTTACGGCATGGCTATCTTCTCCGGTGTCGTACTGTGGGCGCGAGTGACCTTATAGGGGTGACAAATATGATGCGCGACACCCGGGAGGCGAACCCCAGCGTGAGCACTGCACAGGGAGCACTGGTCTCTATTGACTTCTACGACGTCGAACAATTGCCCGGCCCACTGAAGGCCGAGGCCGAGCGCCAAGGCCGGCACCTTCGGAGTGGACTTGTCGCGGTGAAGACATTCGTCGCGTCACCACCTCAGTTCGAGTTCGATGAGGTAGGCTCCACTCCACAGGAAATCAAGACCTACTACGAGCAGCTGGCGCAGGCTGATGGCGTGAACTTGGATGAGCTTGCCAAGAAGACGCTCTCCGGTGAGTAGGGTCCGCTAAGCGATCGACCAACGCTAACCCATTCCGTTCCTCTTCAATATGAGCGACGAGTTCTGCGTCCAGCACGAAGGGAAGTCCTTCCCTCTGGTCCTCGTCGCCGACCGTACTCTCTTCCACGACATGTTTCGGAAGTCCTACGGGCCGAACGTTCACGCTGAATGGCTGCTCGGTTACCTCACTTGGCGGAGGGGACTGTCGTCCGGGCAGATTCTGGTTACCGCGTCGTCCACCCTTGAACAGGTGCGATTGGAGTTCAAGGAGCTGGCCCGAGGTACCGGCCGGGAGCCACTGCCACGGGTCCTCGCGGCGGTCTACTCGTTCACCCGACTGGTAGATCTCCAGACTGCCGTGCCATCCAAGCACGCTCCGCTGTATGTTGCGGCCCTCCAAGCAGTGGGAGGTGTCATTCCGATTATCGTAACTTCGGTGTCCGCGGACACCATCCGGGACCGAATTCACGAAGCCGGCTTGAAAATGAACCTGCCGGGATTCACGACCACCATGTCTCGACTGAGAATCGAAAAAGGCGCCTGGTTCGCATCTGGCAACGCCTCTCTCGTGGCACAGATTCTGGCAGAGTGTGACCCCTGCTTCCAGCGTGTTATCGCCAAAGTTGGGTTACCACCGACTGGTTCGACACCCGCGACGCCATAGCGTTGCGCGGCCGACTCCCGACTTTGGAACTGAGACAGACGTCAGACAGGCAACTCCCGATTACTGAACAGTACCGACGACCAGTGTGTTTCATATACCAGCTAGCCGATATGTCATTCGTCAGACAAAGATAGGGGTCTTGTCTGACGGGCATGGTCGACACGTCGGAGCGGGTGACGGTTCGGATCCCGCAGGAACTCCTCGAGAAGCTGAAGCAGATTCAGCAGCTCAAGGAGACCCCGACGATCTCCGACACGATCCGGGAGGGGCTCGACCAGTACATCGAGCTGAACCTTCCTCCCCAGAACATCCGCAAGGTCGTGGTCGAGCTCTCTCGGCAGGACAACAGCCGGCTCGAGGAGTTCGTGCGAGAGGGGAACTCGGTCAGCGTCGACGACGCGGTCCGTTCGGCGGTCCGGGAGTACATCCGGAGTCGGATCGAGCAGGCTAGCCCGTCCGCCCGGACCCACCGTCGGGAGGGGGAACCGGTCGCGGCAGAGGGGTCCCCTCCGCCCTAGGTGGCGAGGGGGCCGATGCAAGACGAAACGACCGCTCCTAATGCCTGGGGCCGTCTCGCCCTGGCGCCGTCCATCGGGGTCGTGGGCCTCGGCGGGGCGGGCAGCGAGGCCGTCCAGGACCTGATCTCCCTCGGCATCCCGGGCGTTCGCGCCATCGCGGTGAACACCGACGCAGCCCATCTTCTGCACACCGGGGTCGAGGAGCGGATCCTGATCGGCCACCGGGAGCTCCGGGGCCGGGGCAGCGGAGGGGACCGGGCGCTCGTCCTTCGGGCCGCCGAGGAGGGTAAGGAGGAGCTCCTGCGCCGCTTACGGCCGCTCGAGATCGTCTTCCTGCTCGCCGGTCTCGGCGGCGGGACCGGCAGCGCCCTGCTACCGTTCTTATCGCGCGCCCTCCGCTCGACCGAGACGCTCGCCGTTCCGGTAGTCTTCCTTCCGTTCCAGGTCGAGATCGACAACAACCGGACGCGGCGGGACAACGTTGAGGCAACGGTGTCGGAGCTCGAGGAGATGGGCGGACTGTTGGTCGCGCTCGCGAACGAGAAGCTCCGGAGGTTCGAGACGCTGCCGATCCACCGGGTGTTCCAGGTCCGGAACGCCTACCTCCACTCGCTCGTCTCGAGCTTGGTCGACATGGTCGAGAACCCCTCCCAACTCAATGTCGACCTCGCGAGCCTGAAGAACCACTTGCGGGACGCCGGGCTATCCACCTTGTTGGTCGGCGAGTACCACATCTCGGAGCCCGAACGGCTCGTCCAGCAGGCGTTGACCGACTCGCTGCTCGACTTCCACCTATCGGACCGGCCGTCCGCGCTCGTTCACTTGGACGGAGGCTCGAACATGACCCTCCGGACGCTCGACCGCGTCCTCCGCACGATCAGCCAGCGCCTCAATCAGCCCGAGCGGCTCGTCTTCGGGACCCGGGTGCGACCGGAGCCGAGAGAGGTCGTCCATCTGACCGCCGTGATCGGGGGCCTCAAGACGAGGTCCGTCCACGAGGCGCTCGAGAGCACGGCCGAGGTCACGCGGCCGGTCTTCGTCCACTGACTAGGCGTTCGGGCCACCGCTCGCAGTCCGACCGGCTTCCCGGAGGTCGAGCTCGTGGTGGACCAGGTCGACGACCTGGCTCGTCCTCAGGGACCGGGGACCTACGGAGACGCGGGGGACGCCGGTCGAAGTGAGCAGGTCGCGTTCTCCGGGCGTGGGGTCGTACGGGTCGGAGACGACCGCCGCAAGGTGGCCGCCCGGCGAGGGCCATCCCTCGATCGGGCTGCCGTCCTCACATAGCCAAACGGGGTTCGGATGGGTGAGGAACGTTCGGAGCTCGGACGGGGGGTCGGTCGGAGCCACCGAAAGGCCCGGTGACGACTCGAACGGCTGCGGGAAGTCGACCGACCGGACCAGGGCGTTCTTGAGGAGGGCGGCGGTCGACCGTTCATCGGGGTTCAGGAAGCGAAGCCTCGCACCGGAGAGAACGATGCGGCGAGCCTTCGGTGGGGGGTCCGCCACGAAGAGCACGGTCAGCTCGGTGTCCCGGCGCAGGTCGTTCGAGAGGGTGAAGGCCGTGGACACCGCCCGGGCGACCTCATCCATCCGACCGGCCCCGCCGGCGAGGTCGTTGAGGGTGAACTGGCCGTCGGTCGGAACCCGGTGCGCGAGGATCAGGAACCGGCGCATGGGAGGCTCAGCGCGTCCGAGGATCGGTCAGCGACGGTTCGAAGCGAACGCGGTCGAGCTCACGGTTCCGGGGTCGGACCCCGTCGGTGAGGGCTCGGAGGGGTGGGCGGCGCCGGCATCGGATTCTGGCGGCGCTCGAGCCAGATCTCGTCCCCCAGCTCATGATATACAGCATGGGCGGCCAACCCCGTGCCGGTCTCTCCGTGGGGGAGCAGGAACCCTCCCGATCGGTTGGCGTTGGACGAGAAGACGACCTCTGCCTCACCCGCTGCGGCCATGGCGGCCGACTCCTCGCGGGCCAGCTCAAAGATGCGTTCCTTGCGGAACATCCAGTAGTGGATCCTCCACTCGCGGCCATCGTAGAGGGTCGTCTCGTCCCGCTCGGTCTCGAGGATCCCCGTGTCCTCGAGCATGTAGAACGTGTCTCGGTCGTCCGGCTCCAGGACGTTGTCGATGATCCTCTCGTTGAAGCCGAAGAAGTTCAACACGTGGGCCGCGATCGACCGGGCGTCCTCGGGGCGCATCCCCTCGTGGCCGACCGACCGTCGGATCGCCTTGGCCAGGGAGTCGAAATCCACGGGCCCGGCGGCGTACGACAATGCGGCGTCGGTAGGAATCCCGGCACGGGTTGTCGTCACGTCCTGTCCCGTGCGGAGCGGTACCGGGTTGCGAAGGGTGTAGGGCTTCGGAGCCGGTTGCTTGGAGGTCCCGCTGGCCGGTCCCCGCATGGGTGGAATCTATCTTTCGGACCGGTATAAGTAACTATGGAAAACCGCGGGTTTCCGCGGTTCGTGCCTACCCGGGACGGACCCCTACTGGGACGCTGGAAAACGGGTCCCTGGGGGAGCCAGAAACGGCCCGAGCCCTACAGGACCACCCGTCGGCTCCGCCCGACGCGCTGAAGGGCCTCGACGGCCGGGCGCCACTCCTCCTCTTCGATCCGATACTCGAGCTCCGCGAGCGGCTGGAACTCCTTCGGGAACGGAAAGAGCGACTTCGCGACGTAGACCCGGGCGAACGGTCCCCCGGAGGGGCCGTTCCAGGTCTTTCCGGCCTCTACGATGGACCGGTACTCGTAGTACTCGGGCGCCGGTACGAACCAGATGATCCGGTCGTCCGTCCCCTTGAGCTTGGGGCCCCGCGCGTAGACCTGGAGGCCGAGGTGCTGGACGACCGGGGTGGGCAGGGTGAACAGATGACGCTCTCCCGGGCGAGCCGACGCGATGAACCGGTTGCGGACCGTCTCGATGGCGAGGGCCTCCCGGGCCGGGTGCGAGGCGATGACCCGCACGACCCCCGCGCCCCGGGCCAGGAACGAGATCGTCCGGCTCGAGTCCCGGTGCGGTCCCGTCTCGGGCCGGAAGCAGATCAGCTCGGCGACCTCCGCCGGGAGCTGCAGCGTGAGCCAGGACGGGTGGGTCGCCCGGACGATCACGTACTCCATCGCAGGGCGTTCGACGGAGGGGCGCTATAAGAATCCTGTGCACCGTGGTCGGTCGCCGTTCACCTGCGGGGGGTGAGGCCGGCGAGCCCGTTCACCACGTCCCGGAAGTCCTGGGTGGCGAGCGCCAGGTCGGCCGCTCGGTTCACCTCGGGGTACGGGGAATTGAGGGCGATCCCGCCGCCCACGAGCCGGAACAGCTCGGCGTCCGACCAACCGTCGCCCACGTGCGCCACCAGCGCCGTCGGGGTCGGATGACGGGTAAGGAGCGCACGCAGGCCCCCGGGCTTATCGGCCCGGACGCCGACGGGAGGGCCGATCCGTCCCGCGCGGACCGGTTGCGCCGCCACGGATTCGGCGTCGTCGAACCCGAACGAACGCTGGTACCAGTCCGCCACGTACGTGGGATTGTGGGTGAGCAACGCCACCCGGGTCCCGCGGTCGTGCAGCTGAGCGATCCCCTCGGCGATCCCCGCGAGCTTCGGGGTCCGGTCGAGAACGACCTCCACCTCGGCGACGGTGTGCCCGGTCGCGAGGTCGAGGAGGTCCGCGAGGTGGGTGTCCTCGCCGATCTGGTGGGCGGAGAAACGGCGTTGGCTCTCCTCGAACGCTCCGAGGGAACCGAACGCCACCGCGACCTCCCTCCATCCGTGGGTCCGCGTCAACGTGCCGTCGATGTCGACGGTGACGAGACGCCAGGGGAACCCTCGATCCACGTGTGACCTCGTTGGCGACGGCAGCGAATCCTCGGCAGAGACCGGGGGCTTTCCCTCGATCCCCACGCCCGCTCAGCCAGCGGCCGGGAGATAACCGTGGTGGCGGGGTCCAGGTCCGTTCGCGTCCGTTACCGGGGAAGGTTGATCTCACCGTCGGAGAGGATGTGGCGAGGCGGCAAGCTCCCCGCGATCGCCGCGGCGCGCTCCGCCGTGGCCCGACGGGCCGCGGTGATCGAGCGAACGAACGGCCTCGCACCGATCGGCGCGAACAAGGTCGTGAACAGCCCGACGGCCGCGACCACGGTGTAGATGTGGACCGTGAAGTATCCCTGCTCGAGCAGGATCACCGCCATCGCCAGCTCGACCGCGCCCCGGCTCGAGACGAGCATCCCCGCGCAGAGCGATTCGTTCCCCGACCAGCCTAGCAGGCGGGCGAACGCGGTCCCGACGAACACTTTGGAGAAGAACGCGAAGAGGATGAGGGAGGCGAGCGCGAGGATGGAGTAGTCGGCCAAGCTGAGGGTGGTGAAGTCCATCCCGAACCCGACGAGCGCGAAGAAGAGGGGAATGAAGAATCCCCACGTGATGGCGTTGAATACGAGACTGATCGTCCGATGTCCCGCTCGGCCGGCGCTCTCCGGGGTGACGAGGAGACCGGCATAGAAGGCCCCCACGATGAACGTGAGGCCGAGGAATTGGGAGTAGAGCGCGGCGCCTAGCCCCGCCATCATAAGAAAGCCGAAGCCGGCCTCGCGGGACCGCCAGGTGAGGCGGAAGCGGTCGACCCAACGGTCCCAGACGTGGAGCTGGCGCAGGCTCTGAAGCCCCATGTGGATGGCCAGGACGGTCGAGAGGAACAGGCCGACCGTCGCGAGCGAGGTAGCGATATCGAACCAGAGGTTTCCGGAACCGCCCTCGAGCCGGAGGAGGATGGCGAAGGTGGTCACCGCGGCGAGCTCGTTGACGACCGCGGCGTTCATCAGGAACGCCCCGAAGCGACTGTCGGCGAGGTCGAACTCTCGCAGCATGATGCCGAGCACCGGGAGGGCGGTGATCGAGATGGTGAGCGCGATGAAGAGCGAGGTATCCACCCCGATCCCGGGGTACAGCAGGCGAACGACGCCGGCCCCGATCGCGAACGGTACGGCGAAAATGGCGACCCCCAACGCGGCGGCCGAGGCGCCCGTCGCCCGGATCTGGGCAGGCGTTACCGCGAGGCCGGCCATCATGAGGATGAAGAACGTCGCGAGGAACTGAATCCCCACGAACTCGCCCGAGATGCTCGTGAGGCCGAGGGGCCCCCCTAGGAAGGTCGGACCGAGAACCAGTCCGACGCCGATCTGCCCGACGAGCGCCGGGATGCCGAAGCGGCTCACCAGCTCCCCGACGAGGATGGCGGCGGTGATCAGCAGGAACAGGGCCACGATGAACTCGGTGGTCGTGTCCATGTGGTCCCCGCGTTCTCCGTACGTCGCCGCGATCCGACGCCGGCAACCCCCCCGGCGAAGGTGTGGGCGGTGGTGCGACGGACCCGGCGCGCTTGAACGGGGGGACCTCGGCGGACGTTAACAACCTTTGGTCCGAGATGGCGTTCGTCCTCTTCCGCCCCGAAGCCGTATGTAGCCGGCTTCCGTGGCAGCTCCGTGGACCGTCGTCGAGCGCTTTCCCCGAGAGCTCCCCTAGATCCCCAGGAACTCGCCGACGAGGTGAGCGAGCGAAGGTCCCGGGCGCTCGAGGAACCGCTCGACCTCCGATTGCGCCAGCGGGACCCCTACCCTCTCATCGAGGTCCGGAACCCGCTCCACCGGACCACGTACCTGGTCATGCGGCCCGCGTATCCGGAACGGTGGGCGGACCTGTGCACGTGCACCGACTTCGCGCGTCGTGGCCTCGGGACCTGTAAGCACATCGAGGCCGCCGACCGGTGGCTGGCCCACCACCCGGACGCGTCCCCTTCCCCCCCACCGAGACCGCTGGTGCGCCCGGCCATCGTCTGGAAGGAGATCGACCGACGCCTCGAGAGGCCCGGACGAGGCTCTTTGCCCCCTAGCCGCCGATGGCGCGAAGCAGGCGCCGCCCTCTTCGAGACCGCTCTCTAGAGCGCGAACCGAGAAAGAAAGGGAGAAGGAAAGGGTTCGTCCCGGGGTCCGGGCTCGACCTAGGTCGACGTCATGCCCGGCGCGCCCTTGAGCGCCCGGATCTTGTAGTACTCGGGGTCGACGATGACCTCGCCGTTGACGCCCATCGTCTCGAGCGTCTTCAGCGCGAGGCCGCTCTGCTTCTTCGCCGCCTGCCACTCGGGGATGGGGATCGAGAACTTCTGCTCGACCTCCGTCCGGTAGATCGGGCCGGAGTTGTACGAGCAGAACGGGATGACCCGTCCGTCCGGAACGGCGTAGTGGATGTCGCAGCGCATCAGGCGCTGGATATCGTAGTCGTAGGCGTCCTGGAAGTGCATGTTCCCGATGTACATCGTCTGCCACGTGAACTTCGCGACCGCCTCTTTGCTACCGCCGGTGAAGATCCCGGCGATGACCCTCACGCAGTTCTTCTCGCTCAGGCCCTCCGGGGCCTTCGAGAAGTCGAAGAACTTCGCCACGTCGTGGAGCAGCCGGGCCCCGGCGACCGCGGTGCGGACCCGCGAGAAGCGGGCGTCCCGGTACTTCTCGATCATCGACTCGACGTTCTCGAAGAACCCGTCGACGTCCATGAACCGGGGAAGCGGGGTGATCTTCTGGCCGTCCTTCGAGACGAACGCGAAGGTGGCGCATCCGCAGCCGGGGTGGGTCGTCAGGGTCATCTTCTCCTCGCCGTGAATGATCGAGGTCAGCTCCGAGATCGGGGCCACCGACGGGACGGGGAAGAAGTCCGACTTTTCGAACGGTCCCTCCGTGCAGAGGATCCGGACGAGGTCCGACTGGGTGAACCGCATCTGGAACCGGTCCTTGTCGGGGATCCGCGCGGTGAGCGCGACCGGCTGGAAGTTGACCCCGCGCACGACGTCGATGTTGTCGATCGCGTACTTCACGGTCGGCCAGATCTCCTTCTCGTTGAACCCGCCCACGAGGGTCGGGACGAGAACGACGGAGATCGGCTTGTCCGACTTGCCCGCGGCGAGCTCGCTCGCGGGGGTGTGGGTCTCCCGGGCGGCCTGGATCGCCTTGTGCTTCATCTTGAGCAGGGGGACCCCGCGCACCTTTCGGTAGATCTCATCGTCAAGACCGTCGAACTGCAGGTACAGGGTGTGGAGGCCCGAGTCCCGGCACGCCTGGGCAAAGCCGGGCTCGTTCGCGAACCGGATCCCGTTCGTCGCGACCTGGATCTGCTTGAAGTTGAGGTCACGGGCCATCGCGACCGCGTCCAGGAAGAGCGGGGAGAGGGTCGGTTCGCCGCCCGAGAACTGGACCGCGACCGTGCCGACGGGCTTCTGCTCTCGGAGGGTCTTCAGCATGAAGTGGATCTGTTCCCGCGTCGGTTCGTAGACGTACCCCGCCGCGTTCGCGTTCGCGAAGCAGACCGGGCACTTCAGATTGCATCGGTTCGTGAGGTCGACGAGGGCGAGTCCCGTGTGGGACTTGTGGTGGCTGCACATGCCGCAGGTGGTCGGGCAGCCACGGAACTTGTCGTAGTAGGGGTTCTCGTAGCCGACCCCGTCATGGGCGTACGCCTCCATCCGGAGGTAGAGGTCGACGTCGTTGGAGATGATGTCCCAGAAGTATCCGTGAGCGCGGCAGGTCTTCTCCATGATGACCCGTCCCTCCTTCTCGCGGACGATCGCGGGAATGACCTTGATGCACTCGGGGCAGACCGAGGCGGTCTTTCGAGGTAGGCCACGAGGCGCCTGGAATTCCATCATCACACGTGCCGGCATTCTCGTTTCTTCTCCTGGGCCCCGCCTGGACGGCTTGGACCTGGAGCTCTGACCTATGCCTGCCTACATAACCCATGTGTCGTCGTAGGAGCGACAGAAGTCGGTCCCAGTGACGAGGAGTCGCACGGTACGCCTCGCTACAAACGAATGATATACGGCTCCTCAAGGGGTCGGCTCGACCATCGAGTGTGACCTCTTATGGCCCCCGCGTTTCCGCCCCGCTGAATCCCATGGCGTCGAAGAAGAGAACCCGAACGAAGAAGGCCGCGACCCGCCCGACCCGTCGTTCGATGGCCAAGACCCCACGGTTCGTCGGTCGGGACCCGAGCCCGGTTCTCGACCACTATCCCCCCCGGGTGGTCGGCGCCTCGCCCAGGGGCCCGCTCCCGGTCTCGCTCCCGTCGACCCCCGCGACCGCCCCGACCCCTCACGCTCCTGCTCCCGCCTCCCCCGCGGGCGGGCCGGCCCAGCCGCTGATCACCCTCGAGCGTCCCTTCGATGCCGATGAGTTCTCGACCCTGCTCGGGGGGACCTCGATCCGGGTCGTGGTCCCGCGCGAGGCGCTCCCGGAGGTCCTGCGTCGAGTCCTGGAGTTCATGGGATTCGGCATCTACGTCTATGCGATCTCCATCCGCCCGGCTCCTTCCGAGCTCCTGAAGAGCTTCGTCCTCGAGCTCCAGCGGGTCGACTACTCCGCCGCGAAGGGTGCCTGGGCGCCGTTCCAGGAGAAAGGCAGCGCGGATTCCCCGTTCGGTCCCGCGGGCGGCTGAGCGTGACCCGTTAGACCTTCGGGGCGAGCGCCCGCTGGGTGAGGAATGTCGCGATGGCGAACATCGCGATCGCCCAGCCGATGAGCCCGAGCAGGTAGACCCAGGCGGCGTACGGGTAGAAACCTCCGCCAAAGAGGTCGATGCGGAGGACCTCGACCGCAAGCGTGACGGGGTTGTACGAAGCGACCCCCTGAAGCCAGGCCGGCATCGCTCCCCACGGGTACAGTGCGGCCGACGTGAGCAGGACCGGCAGGTTGATCGCGTTCACCAGGGCGAAGTACGTCTGCGGCTGCTCAATCGTGAAGCCGAGGGCGAGGAAGAGCGAGGCGAACATCAGGGAGAGAAGCAGGATGGCCGCGACGATCTCCGCCGCTCCCACGACCGTCACCGCGGCGGTGACGTGGAGTCCCGCGAGGCCCACCTCCCCTAGGAGGATCGCCAATCCCAGAACCAGGAACGCGAGACCGACCGGTTGGATCGACCCGGCCACGAGGCGAGAACCGAAGATGTCGGCGGCCGTGGCCGGGGACGCCGCCGTCCGCTTGAGGGTGCCGAACAGCTTGTCGAAGATGACGTTCGCGCCGACGAAGAGAGTCGCCGTCACTCCGACGAACCCGACCATGCCGGCCGAGAAGTAGGAGAAGTAGTCGGGGGCCCCCAACAGGTACTGGTGGAGGAGCTGGGTCCTCTGGTCCGGCGTCAGGTACGGGGAGTTGAGGAAGCTCGTGAAGTTGAACCCCTGCCCGAAGAGGAGAAGGTAGAGGATCGGGAGCAGCAGCCCCGTCGCGATCGCCGCGGGGTTCCGGATGATCTTGAGAAGCTCGCGCTTCGTGAGGGCGCTCCACCGTCGGACGTTCATCGCAGCCCCCTCCGCGACGCCTGAACCCGGGTCAGGAACACCGCGCGGTCGGTCCCGGTCGGCCCCTCGTCCTCCCGGAACTCCCGCCCGGTGAACTCGAGGAACACCTCGTCCAGGCTGGGCCGCCGCAGCGAAACGCCAGCGAGGCCGATGCCGAGGCTGGTGGCGGCCCCGACGACCTTCGGTATCAGGGTGTCCCCGCTCGGGCACTTCACCCGGAGCGTCCCGTCCTGGAAGGTCACGGCCGTGACCCCGGGGAGAGCCCTCAACGCCGGCTCGAGCGCCGCCGCGTCCCCGAGCGGGCGGACCGTGACGATATCGCCTCCTAACCGGTCCTTGAGCTCCGTGGGGGTTCCCGCGGCGACGATCTTGCCATGGTCGATGATCGCGATCCGGTCGCAGACGCCGTCGGCCTCGTCAAGATAGTGCGTCGTGAGGAAGACGGTCATCCCGGTTTCCCTTCGGAGTTCGCCGACGATCTTCCAGAAGCCGGCTCTTCCCTGAGGGTCCAATCCGAGCGTCGGCTCGTCCAGGAACAGCACTCGGGGCGAATGGATGATCCCGACCGCGAGCTCGAGCCGCCGGCGCATGCCGCCCGAGAATGTTTTCACCAGACGGTCGGCCGAATCGGCGAGCGCGAGGCGGTCGAGGAGCTCGTCCACCCTCTTCGAGGTATCCCGGAGATGGACTCCGAACAGCGCGGCCGCCAGTTCGAGGTTCTCACGTCCCGTGAGGTCTTGGTCGGCCGTCGACTCCTGGAACACCAGCCCGATCCGCTGCTTGAGCTCGTGAGGATGGTGGAAGACGTCTAGGCCATCCACGGTCGCACGGCCGGCCGTCGGCCCTATCACCGCGGTCAGCATGGACAGCGTCGTCGTCTTTCCGGCGCCGTTCGGTCCCAGGAACCCGTAGACCTCGCCCTCCTTGACGGAGAATGAGACCCCGTCCACAGCCTTCACCGAGCCGTTGAACGTCTTCGAGAGCCCTTCCGCGACGATCGCGTCCGCCATGGTCCGTTCTACCCCACCCCGCCGAGCGAGGGTTCATGAGCGTTGCTCCCGAGGTTGCGCGGAGGCCACCAACGTCGCCGCGCGTGAGGGAGCTCTCCGGGTCGAGCCAGCGCGGTCATCGAGCGTTCACCGTCGGAGCCGTGGCCTTGCCCTTAAGGGTCGGTCACCGCCGGTGACCACCTCCGCGGATGGCGACGAGGGATCGACCGCAGGTCGCTAGGGAGGCGAACGACGTCGTTCGGGAGAGGGTGTTCCTCCGAGACAAGGTAATTACCGAGCGTCCGTCGACCGCTCGGGGGATGGGAATTGACGATCGGTTCCGACGAGGCGCGCTGGGAAGTCGAGCTGCGGAACCTGCGTGAGGAACTCCAGCAGCTCAGGACCGAGCAGAAGGAGATGGCCCAGTCGGTCCGCCAACTGGTGCAGACGTTCCGCATCCTGGCCGCTCACCTCGGCATCGCGGGTGAGCCGTACGTCTCCAAGGGAAGCAATCCCTCGGCCGACCGCGACCGCTCGGGCTTCGCGTGAGGCGGACCGATGGAGATCGCCTACACGGTCCGGGCCGACTCCCCTTCGGAGCACCGGGCCCGGTTCTCGATCGACCTCGACCCCGTTTCGTCGCCCACCGTTGACCTCGTCCTGCCCTCCTGGGTGCCCGGCTCCTACCACATTCTGAACTACAGTCGCGGGTTTCGCGACCTCGTCGCGCGACGAGGAGCGGACGGAGCGCCGCTCCGGACGGAGCGGGTCGACAAGGCTCGATGGCGGATTGAGACCGAAGGCGCCTCCCGGGTCCACGTAGACTACACGGTCTACGGTCACCAGCTGGTGACCGAAGGCTTCGACCTCACATCCGAGCACCTGTTCGTCAATGCGGCCCTTTGCCTGCCGTACGTGGACGGGCACCTATCGGAACCTTCGAGCGTAGCCCTGGACGTACCGGCCGACTGGACGGTCATCACCGAGCTCGAGGAGCTCTCCGGCACCCCTCCTCGCTACCGCGCCCGGACCTACGATGAGCTCGTCGACTCTCCCATCGACGTCGGCCGACCGATCGTGCTGACGGTCCGGCCCGCGGGCATCCCGCACCGGATCTGCCTTTGCGGGGAAGGGGGGAACTACGAAGCGCACGCCCTCGAACAGGACATCTCCAAGGTCGTCGAGGCGGCGATCGCCCTGGTGGGCGACTCCCCGCTCTCCCGGTACACCTTCTTCTACCATCTGACGAACGTCCCGGACGGGGGCCTCGAGCACGCCTCGTCGACCTCCTGCGTGGTGTCGCGGACGATCTTCCGGTCACCGGAGGCGTACCGCCACTTCCTCGCCCTCACGGCCCACGAATACCTCCACCTCTACAACGTGAAGCGGATCCGCCCGAAGGTCCTCGGTCCGTTCGACTACACCCGGGAGAACTACACGCGGCTGCTCTGGTGGATGGAGGGGACGACCGACTACTTCACCTACCTCGTCCTCCGGCGGGCCGGCCTCTACACTACGGACCAGTTCCTAGAACAACGCGCGAAGGTCGTCAAGGAGTACCTCGATATCCCCGGCCGTAACCGGGTCTCCCTAGAGGAGTCGTCGTTCCTCACCTGGATCGACCACTATCAGCCGTTCGAGGAGACCCCGAACCAGTCGGTCTCCTACTATCGCAAGGGCGACCTGGTCTCGATGTGCCTCGACCTCGAGATCCGCCACCAGAGCGATGCCCGCGCCTCGCTCGAGACCGTCCTCCGGCTCCTGTGGAAGGAGTACGGCAAGGTGGGACGCGGGCTCGAGGAGGACGAGCTGCTGCCCGTGGTGAACCGGGCGACCGGGCTCGACCTCACCTCGTTCTTCGACCGTTTCGTACGGGGAACGGAGGAGCTGGACCTACCCGCCTTCGCCCGCCACGCTGGCCTCGTGCTCGCGCCGAAGGCGAAGCGACCGGACCAAGCGGACGAGCCCGAGCCCGGCGACCTCGGTGTCGCCGTGGAGGACGTCGGGGGCCTCACCCGCGTCCGCGCCTCCTTCGTGGGGAGGCCAGGGCGGGCCGCCGGCCTCACGCCGGGCGACGAGATCATCGCGATCAACGGGGCTAAGGTCCTCTACGCGGACCTCGAGAAGGCGCTCGAGAAGTGCCCCCCCGGGACACTGGTCGAGCTCACGATCTTCCGTCGGGGGTACCTCCATCGGGTCTCGCTCACCACGGGAGTCCCGCCCCCCCGCAAGTACGCCTTCACCCCGGTGGAATCACCCTCGGAACTCGAGCGGAAGGTCTACGAGAGCTGGGTCGGCAGCCCGTGGGCGCCGCGGTCAGGCCACTGATCGGGCTTTCAACGCCTGGGCGCATCCCTCGCGGGTCGCGGCGGCGGGGGTCCTCACCGTGCCAGGGGGTCGGCTCCCGCCCCACGAACCGTATTATGTATGAACCGACTCGTTGGAGGCCTGACCCTTAGGAACCTGCCGTGACGGAGGAGCCACCTATTGTCGTGGGCGTTTCGGGCGCCAGCGGAGCGCCGATCGCGATCCGCGTCCTGAAGGCCCTGAAGGAGGCACAAGTGGCGGTGTCGCTGGTCGTCTCGGACGGGGCGCGCACGGTCCTTCGGGAGGAGTGCGACCTCGACGTCGACGCGCTCCGCCCGTGGGCCACGCGTCTCTACCCCGACGACGACCTAGCCGCCCCGATCGCCAGCGGGTCGGTCCCGACACGGGGAATGGTGGTCGTCCCCTGCTCGGCCAACACGGCGGCCAAGATCGCCCTTGGACTGGGGGACACGCTCCTCACCCGGGCGGCGGCCGTCCACCTCAAGGAGCGCCGCCCCTTCATCGTGGTCCCGCGGGAGACCCCGCTCTCCACGACGCTCCTGCGCCACCTGACCACGCTGAGCGAGCTCGGGGCCGTCGTGCTCGTCGCCTCTCCCGCGTACTACCTTCGGCCCAAGTCGGTCGAGGAGACGACCGACTACCTGGCCGGGAAGGTCCTCGACCACCTCGGCATTGCCCATCGGTTGTATCGGGGCTGGAAGACGGGGACCGCATGAGCGAGGCCGACGCAGCCCCGGTCGCTTCCCGGCGGCGACCTCCGGGGAAGCTGGGCGTCCTCGCTCCGTGGCCGCTCGTCGGGATCGCGCTCCTCTTGGTGGCCCTCATCGTGTTCACCCCGGAGCTCATCTCCAACAGCCACCAGCCCGGCCCGGGCCTCCTTACGCAGGCCGAGCTCATCGTCGACAAGATCCCCGCGAACACCACCCTCCACTTCTACATCTGGGCGCTCGGGGAGACGATCCGCTACGACGAGATCCACGTCGGCGTCGCGACCTCGTTCAACTGGACCGGCGGGGGGTCGCCGGTATGGAGTCAGCTCAACTGGACCCAGTGGGACAACGGCAGCGACGTGCTCTCGGTGATCCTCGCCTCGACCGCGAACCCGGTCGCGCTGAACATCTCCGCGCATTACGTCAGCCCCTCCGGGAGCACCTGGTACGTGGGGGTACTCTCGTTCTACGTCCTCACATCCCTCCCGTCCGGCAGTGAGAGCCTTTATTCAGCCACCGCGACCTCGGGGGTGGCGGTGGCGTCCCCCCTCGCGGTATCCAACGACACACTTCCCGTGCCGATCCTGCTCGCGAACGTAGGCTCGGGAGGGGTATCGTGAGGGCGAGCCGCGTCGCGATCCTGCTGTGGATCGCGCTCATCGCCGTACTGCTGGTCGTGGAGCTCGCGGAGATCACCCACAACTTCACCCTCCCTCTGCAGAACGCGATCGCAGACCCCCTCACGTTCGTCGTCGCGCTCGTCTTCACGACCCTCCTCGCCCTAGTGGGGGCGATCTTCATCGGGGTCTTCCTTTCGCACCGGCTCCTGAGCACGGCCGGGTTCACCCCGTTCGAGGAGGAGATGCTCCGGATGCGCTCCGACCTGCGGGAGGTCAAGCGGGACGTGGCCGAGCTGCGCCGCGGGACCGGGGCCACGAGCCCCCCCGAAGTCGACACGACGCTCGACGAGGAAGACTCGTGAAGGTCCCCGTCCTCGACAACGGAGGCCAGTGGACGCACCGCGAGTGGCGCGTCCTGCGCGACCTCGGCGCCGAGACGAGAATCCTACCGAACACGACCCCGTTCGAGGAGATGGACGCGGACGGGGTGGTCCTGTCCGGGGGCGCGCTCAGCCTCGAGGGGACGGACGCCCCCCTCGGGCGGGTCGGTGAATGGATCGGGTCCGGGAAGGTGCCGGTGCTCGCGATCTGCGTGGGCCACCAGTTCCTCGGCCGTCACTTTGGGGGTCGGGTCGACCGGGCCGGCGCCCCGGAGTTCGGCTCGGTCGAGCTCACCGTCGACCGGGCCGACCACCCCATCTTCCGGGGGTTGCCCGGGCACCTGAGAGTTTGGTCGAGCCACAACGACCAGGTGTCGGTCGCTCCACCGGGCTGGAGCGTTCTCGCCCACTCGGCGGCGTGTCCGGTCCAGGCGATGGCACACCCGTCCCTGCCGATCTGGGGCGTCCAGTTCCATCCCGAGGTCGAGCATACCGAGGGCGGTCGGGAGATGTTCCGGCACTTCCTCGACACGTGCCACCGGTGACCCCCGGGAATAAGTACAGCCGCCCGTTCGGAGAACGAGGCTGAGGGTGGCACGGGTCCGCAGAGCGTCCGGGGTGCGCGAGCACGACCTGACCGCGCGGGCGAAGGTCCTGAGGGGGTCGGTCGACCCGCTCCTGCCCCGGCTGGGACCGGAGTGTCCACGCGAGCGGTTCGACCGTCGGCGCGCCGAGCTCGAGGCGGTCCGAGAGGCGCGGGACGACCCGCGCCGCCTCGAGAAGCTCTCGCACTGGGGAGACCCGTTGGCGCGGGCGTACGCCGGCCTCCTCCACTTCTACCTCGACCCGAAGCCCCTCTCGGTCGTCGCCTTCGCCCTTCCGAGCGGGGAGGTCTCCTACGCCCCGTTCGCCCGGACGGACCGGGAGGCCGAGGTCGCGGTGCAGCAGTCGGACGACCCGGACCGGCTGCTCTTGGGGTACCTCGAGTGGGCCCGCAAGGGCCTCCACTTCTTCGCGACCCGCAAGACCCTCCACTGCTCCGGCCTCTCCGCGCTCCCCCCTCCCGAATTCCGGACGGAGAAGGTGGCCGACCTCCCGTACCGGCTCATCGAGAACCCGGGAGCGGCCCGCTTCGAGTGCTCCCATCTACAGGCCGGCGAGCCGAGGCCGTTCCTCGAGGTAGGCTGGCCGGGCGCGGGTACCGGGTTCCGGGTCTGTCGGCGCTGTGCCAAGAGCGACCGGCACCTCCTCTCGAGCCTCTCGGACGGGACCGCCGGACCCGACCCTTCGGCGGACTTTCCGATCACGGTGGAGCTGAACGTCCGCTGTCGGGGGGGACCGGAGTGCGTCCACGCGTCCCTCCCGTCACTTTCTCGCGGGCTCCGACGCGATTACGAGCTCGGCAAGCTCTCGGACGCCGGGCTCCTCGATGCCTTCGCCTCGGAGCTCGACAGCCGCATCCAGCGGGCCGGCCGCACGACGTTCCTCGCGGGAGGGGTCTGTTTCGGGAACGAGCTGAAGCCGTTCCTGGACTCGCTCCAACCGACCCCCGTCGAACGTCGGGCCCTCGAGGCCGTGCTCTCCTCGTGGGAAGGCCCCTTCGAGGTGGACGAACCGCGCGCGAGCCGGGCGCTCGAGAAGCTCTGGAGCGACCACGCCGAGACGATCGTCCAATCGATCGTCCCCGACCCCAAGGAGGCCCGTCGCCTCATCGAGGAGACCCGCTCCTCGCCCGGTCGGGTCGTCGAGCTCCTGAAGCGGGCGGAGCGGTCGAGCGAGGAAAAGGAGCTCCTCGAGGCCCTGCCGCGCTACTCCCGCCTCGCCCGAGAGGCGGCCTGGGTCGACCACGTCGCGCGAGCGTACAGGACCCACCACGAGGCCGGGGCGGAGCGGGCGATCGTGCAGTCCCTCCCCAGCGAGGGGAAGGAGCGGGGTTTGGCGTTCGCCTTCCTATCGGCCCTGGGTCGCGAGAATGCCCACGCCTGGCAGTTCTCTCCCACGGAACGCGAGTTCGGGGCCTCTCTCAGCGATCGCGCGCGGGAGCTCCTGAGCGCCCCTTCGGCCCAGTACCACGACGCCCTCGACCGCCTGCTGCAGGCGGCGGGCGTGGCCGATTGGGGCGAGAGCGCACCTCGCCGGGCATGATGCCGAAAACCCCCCCGGACCCCCCGCCCCGGCCCCGGATGGGTATGGGGGTCGAAACGCTAGGAGAAATAGGGCCGTGTGGGTACCATTTCGCCACCTGGGAGGTGGGACCCGGTCCCCATCGGGCTCAAGGGCCGTGAGCGAGGACGTCACCTCCACACCCAGCGCTATTGTCGTGGCCGGCGAGGAGGAGACCCGGGTGCTGTTGCGAGGGCTCCTTCGGTTGCATCACTTTCGGGTCGACGGGGAGGCCGAGGGGGTGACCCCCGCGGTCGAGCTGATCCGGGTCCATCGCCCGACGCTCCTGGTCGTGGACGCCAGCCTCGCGGAGGGGAGCGCGAACCCGCTGGTCGGCCAAGCCCGTGCCCTGGTCCCGGGGGTCCGAGTGATCCTGGTCGCGCCCGCGTCGCGGCCCCCGATTCCCCCTTCCGACCCAGCCCAACGGCCGGACGCCGTCCTGCTGCGACCCTTCCGCATCCGGCAGTTCGCGGAGGCGCTCGCGCTCGGAGGGACGGTCGGCGCGCCGGTGGCCCACTAGGGTCGGGCGGGTCGCGCACTCTCGTCGGGGACCGCGTACCGCTTGAGAGCCGCCTCCTCCTCGAAATGGAGCGTGGGGGCGAGCACGACCACCGTGTGCATGGGCGACCCGAACCCGACGGTGCGCAGGCGTGCGAACGGGGCGACCCAGGCTCGCGCGCTCTCCTGCCCCACCCGAGCGACGACCGCCACGCGGTCGGTGTCGGCGACGAACCAGCCCTCGGGGTCGCGCTCGCGCATCAGCGCGAGGGCCGCGGTGGCGGTGAGGTACCGTCCCTCCTCGGGTCGCAGGTCGAGGAGCACGAGCGTGTGGAGGTCCCGCGCCCGATTCGCCGCGATGTGCTCGAGCGGGGACGTGGGGGCGAAATCCTCGGAGGGCAGCGGCAGGGAAACGGTGCGCCCGAACCGGTAGTGCATCAGCCCGAGGAACCCGGCGGCCGCGGTCAGGATGCTCGCGTTCGGGCAGTAGGTCCACGTGTGACCGGCACGCTCGGCGGCGAGACGCAGCGCGACGTGGGTGGTCGCGGCGAACGGGTCGCCCACCACGACGAGCGCGACACGGGTGTGCTTCGCGAGGGCCTCCAGGATCGGTTCCTCGGACTCGAGGAGCGGTCGGTCGAGCCGACGGATCGGCTTCCCTACGAGGCGGCCGAGCCGCTCGAGCGTCCCGTCCGGCGCGACCGCGGTGTACTCCTCGGCGAACACGACCTCGGAGGACGCGAGAACGGTGCGCGCTCGCTCCGATACGCCCCGCTCGTCGGTGAGTCCAAGGCCCACGAAGGCAAGCTCGCCCATCGGTCGAACCTCTCCTAGTCGCGGAACGCGAGCACGGGGCAAGGGGCGGACCGGAACAGCTCCTCGAGGAACCGGCGCGTCAGGAGCGCGCTCCCCGCCCGCTCCTCCTCGCCGACCAGGAGGAGGCCGTAGCGCTCGCGCTGGGCCGCCTGGAGCAGGAGTTCGGGAAGCCGTCGCCGGCGACCGAGGATGGCCTCGGAGAAGAGCGAGTGGCGGTGCACGACCTGCACCCCCCGTGAGCTGGTCTCCTCGTGGTCCTCGCCCACGGCCTCGCTCGGCTGGCCGCGGGACCCCAGAGTGAGCACGATGACCGGTGCGGGGGGGTTGCGGACGGCCAGTTCCTCGGCGAGCATCATCGGCTTCGGAGCCGGCTGCTCGCGGAACGTCGACACGAGGATGCGAGGGATCTTCGGGGCGGCGAGCGCGAGGCGGTTCAGGACGAGCACGTCCGCGCGGGCGTGCTGGAGGATGCCGGTGGCTGTGTGCCCGACGAAGAACCGCGGGCTCCGGCGGTCCCCCCCCAGGGTGAGCACGATGGCGTCCACGTTGTGCGATTCCGCGCTCTCGAGGATCTCGCCCGGCACGTCCGTGGCCGCCCGGACCTCCGGGTCGACGCGCACGTCGAGCGCCGCCCCCGTCTCGTGCGCCGGCACCACGATGTTGACCGACGCGCGCCACTCCCGGGTCACCTCGGGGAGGGTGGTGGTGGGGATGACGTGCAGGACCCGGATCTCCCCGTCGGCGTCGAGGAGCATCGAGGCGAACCGCAGGATCGGCTCGACCTCGGAGGGCGATTGCACGGGGACGAGGATCTGGTGGTACATGTTCACTTCCCGATGTGCGGCAGAAGGTCGAGGTCGAGCTGGAGGACGTTCACGTACGGGACCCCGACGAACGGGATGACCGGGTTCGTGATATGAGCATTGACGAAGTCGGTGAGGAAGGCGATCGACAGGTTCGTGGCCGCGGCGACGCGCGGGACCTGGATAAGGACCGCCTCAGGGACAAGGTCCGGGTCGAGGTCCGACGCGGAAGGGGCGACGAGCCAGTACGGCAGCGTGTGGTTGGCGCTAAAGTTCCAGGCCACGTTCATGTAGGCTATCGTCTCGTTGAGCAGGGCGCCCAGATATGGGTCGCTCGGCCCGGGCGGCGTTTGCGCCCCGAGCGTCGTGTTCCAGTCCGTCAGGGACGGCCGTTCCCAAAAGAGGTAGGGCGCGCTCGTGTTCTGGGCGATGAGCGAGGAACCGACGACCGTTCCGTTCGGGTCCCGTAGCAGCGAGCCGTTCGCCCCTCCGGGGTTGACCAGCTCGGCGATCCCCGAGACGACGAGCGGATAGGCCACCCCCGACACGAGGACGGCGAGGGTCAGGAAGAGGGCCATCGCCCGAAGATGCCCGAGCGCGGAGTGCGCCGGCGGAGGCGACGGCATCCGCGGCTGGGACGGCGCGCTCACAGGCCTCCCAGCGGCAAGAGGTGGGCGACGACGGCCCCGAGGTACTGGACCCATGGGAACGTCTCCATCCATGCGAGGAAGATGTAGACGAGCTTGATCCCGACGAACGCGCTCAGGAGGCCCCCGACCCCGTACAGGAGGAGGTTCCGGCGAAGTAGCTCGATCGCGCTCCGCGGTCGGAACGGTACCCCGAACAGCGCGAGGGGGATGAGGATCGGGATGATGACCGCGTTGAACACGAGCGCGGAGATCACCGCGAGGTCCGGGTTGGAAAGCCCGAGAAGGTTCAGGAACGCGATGCCGGGCAGCGTGCCGGCCCCGGCAGCGATGAAGACGGCGGGGATGATCGCGAAGTACTTCGCGACGTCGTTGGTGATCGAGAACGTCGTGAGCCCCCCGCGGGTGATCAGGAGCTGTTTCCCGATCGAGACGACCTCGATGAGCTTCGTGGGGTCGCTGTCGAGGTCGACCATGTTGCCGGCCTCCTTCGCGGCGCTCGTCCCGCTGTTCATCGCAAGGCCCACGTCCGCTCGCGCGAGCGCGGGGGCGTCGTTCGTTCCGTCTCCGGTCATGGCGACGAGCCGCCCCTGGGCCTTCTCTCGCTGAATGAGGACGAGCTTCGCCTCGGGCTTCGCCTCCGCGACGAAATCGTCGACCCCGGCCTCCTGAGCGATCGCCGCCGCGGTGAGCCGGTTATCTCCCGTGCACATGATCGTGCGGATGCCCATCGTCTTGAGCTCGCGAAGACGGTCGCGGATACCCGGTTTGACCACGTCCTTGAGGTAGACGAGACCGATCGTGCGTCGGCCGCTCGAGATCGCCAGCGGCGTCATCCCCTGTTGGGACGCCTCCTGCGCCCGACGGCGGAGCTCGAGGGGGAGGATCGCCCCGTACGCTTCCATCGCCTGGAGGGAGCCCTTGTAGACCTCCCGTCCGTCCGAAAGGACGATGCCGCTCATGCGCCGCTCGGCCGTGAACGGAAGCACCTTGAACGTCCCCGGCTCGAGACGGCGAGCCGGGACGCCCCGGCGGGCGGCGAGCCGGACGATCGAGCGGCCCTCGGGTGTGTCGTCGAGGCTCGAGCTGAGCATCGCCGCGTCGAGCAGCTCGGGCATCGTGACCTCCGGCGCCGTGACGAACTGAACCGCGAGGCGGTTCCCGACGGTGATCGTGCCCGTCTTGTCCAAGATCAGAACATCGAGGTCGCCGGCGGCCTCTACGGCCTTGCCCGATTTCGCGATGACGTTGGCTCGGGCGACCCGGTTGATCCCCGAGATGCCGATGGCCGGTAGGAGCGCGCCGATCGTGGTCGGCATCAGGCAGACGAACAGCGCGACGATCGTCGCGATGTCGATGTAGATGATGTTCGTGAAGTCGGCGAGGAAGATGAACGTCACCACCACGCTGAAGAGCGCGATTGTGAAGGCGTAGAGCAGCACTCCGAGGGCGAGCTCGTTCGGCGTTCGGTCCCGTCCCTGGCCTTCGACAAGGCGGATCATCCGGTCGAGGAACGACTCGCCCCGGACGGTGGTGACCCGGACCCGGATGGTCCCCTGGAGGACGCGCGTGCCCCCGAGCACGCTCGTCTTGTCCCCGCCGCTCTCGCGGGTGACCGCGTCCGACTCCCCGGTCATCATCGATTCGTCGATCAGCGCCGCCCCGTGGATCACGTCCCCATCGATCGGGATCGGCTCTCCGGGGCGGATCTCGATCGTGTCGCCCACCCGGAGCACGTCGGAGGCGACCCAGGCCGCGGCCCCGTCGGGGCGGATCTGGCGCGCCCGGATCCCGCTCTGGATCTCCCGCAGGCTGTCGGCCTGGGCCTTCCCCTGAGCCTCCGCGATCGCGTCCGAAAGGTTCGCGAACCACAGGGTGAGGAACAGGATCAGGGTCACGACCAGGTAGTAATCGGCGTTGTAGCTGTGGGCGATGTCCGGGAACGCCTGAGGCACGACCGTGAGCACGACGAGGAAGAGGAACAGCAGGTAGACCGAGAACATCACCGGGTTGTGGATCTCCCGGCGGGGGTCGAATCCCCGGAACGACGCGGCGAAGACTCGCCGCCAGGAGGTGTGCGGGACCTTGCGGACCGACACATGGGCGCCCGGTTCCAGGGTGAGCTCGGCCGCCACGCTACATCCCTCCGAAGATCTGGGCCAGCGGTCCCATCGCCATCACGGGCAGGAACAGGAGCGCCGTCACGATGATCAGGAACAGACAGAGGTAGATCGTGAACGTGCCACTGGCCGTCCTCAGGGTGCCGACTCCGGCCGGAAGCGCCTCTTGGCGCGAGAACAGGTCCGCGACCATGAGCATCGCCAGGATGGGGACGAACCGGCCGACGAGCATGACGAGGGCCCCGGTGACGTTGAAGAAGAGCGTCGTATCGTTGAACGCCCCGGTGGAAAGGGAACTCCCATTGTTCGCGGATTCGGACGTGAACTCGTAAAGAACCGAGGTGAAGTTGTGGGAGGTCGCGCCGATCGTGGCCCCGTCCACCACCACAAAGTTGCCGGCGACCGCCACGACGAACGGCAGGAGGATGGTCGCCGGGTGGACGAGCAGGGCGAGGGCCGCCCACTTCACCTGGGAAGTACCGATCTTCTTCCCGAGGTACTCCGGGGTCCTTCCCACCATCAGACCCGCGACAAAGATCCCGAGGATGGCGAAGAGCAACAACATCGCGAAGCCGGTACCGACCCCGCCGGGGGTGCTCTGGGTGAACATCCCGAAGAGCAGGTCGAGCTGCGCGATCGGCGATAGCGACCCGATCTGCAGGTTGTTCGCGCCGACGTTAGAGAACACGCTCACGACCTGGAAGGTGGCGGACTCCGGCAAGCTGAAGCGCGTCTCCTGACCCACGGGGTACCCGTTCGTCTGAGACCCGAGACCGACCACCGACGCGAGGGCAGGATTGGTCGCGGCCTGGAACCCGATGAACAGCGCGAGCGCGACGGCGAGGATGATCAGGATGGTCCCGACGTACGGCCACGCCTCGTTCTTTCGCCGAACGATCTCGCCGAACGCGAACGGGGCCGAGAACGGGAAGATCAGCATCAGCCCGATCCCCCACAGGTTCGAGAGCGCCGAGGGGTTGGCGAGCGGGGACGCCATGTTCGCCGAGTAGAAGCCGCCCCCGTTGGAGCCGAGCAGGGAGATCGCTTGGTAGCTCGCCACGGGCCCGAGGAAGATCGTCTGGGTGCCCCCGGTCAGCGGATGGGCGGCGACGTACGCCGTGACCGTCTCGGGCACTCCGAGGAGGATGAACACCACGGCCCCCAGGAGCGCCAACGGGAGCAGGAGTCGAGTGATCGAACGGACCATGTCGACGTAGAAGTTCCCGAGGGTCCCGTCCTTGCGGACGAACCCGCGCACCATCGCTGCCAGGACGCAAAGGCCGGTCGCAGGGGAGACGAAGAGGGCGAGGGGCCAGGCGACCGTGAGCGAACCCAGACTGAGCTGGGACTCATTCGTGAAGTGGGTGAAGTCGGTGTTGGTCGTGAAGCTGGACGAGGAGTGGAACGCGAGGTCCCAGCTCATGCCCTGAATCCCCAGGGGGTTCAACGGAAGCTGGGCCTGGAAGAAGAACCAGAAGAACAGGATGAGCAGGGTTCCCGCGTTGACGAGCAGGAGAGCCACCATGTACTCGCGGGCCCGCATCGAGCGCCGGGGGGAGGTCCCGAGCAGGCGGTAGATGGCCGACTCAACCGGGGTGAGGAGGCGGTCCCCGAACACGGGTCGGTTCATGTAGACGCGGCCGAGGTAGCTCCCGAACCAGGGAGCGATGGCGAGTACCAGAGCGAGAACGAGGAGTACGTCCCAAAGCGATCGGATGTCGAACGCCATCGACCCCCTTCGTTAGAATCGCTCGGGGTGGATCATGCAATAGACGAGGTAGAAGGTTAGAACGACGCAGATGAGCGTCAGACTGACGAGCCCCAGGTTTTGCGCGACCCAACCGAGCGGTCCCATCGGACGCCCTGAGACGTTGGACCGGGACCTCATTATTTAGCCTCGCTGACCGGGAGGCAACGTCACACGGGGTGGCCGAAGGCTTAAACTGGGCCCTCCGCGCCGGGGGTCGTCCCCGGACCCCCCTGCTCGGCGGCCTTAGACGACCGTTTCCGGGCTTCGCGCGAGAGCCTGCGGACGATCCGACGCATCGCCTGTTCGCGGCGCACTTCAGCGACCTGGTAGCCCACGTCCCGGGTCTCCCGGGTCAGGAGAACCGTGACCCGTCCGAGGGAGCTACGGCCGGTCCGCCCCCGTCGCTGGATCGCACGGATCTCGCTCGGCACCGACTCGAAGAACACCACCAGGTCGACGTCGGGGACGTCCAGCCCCTCCTCGGCCACGCTGCTGGCGACCAGGATGGGAAAGCGTCCTTCCCGGAACCCCGTGAGGATGCGTCCCTGCTCCTTCTGATTCATCCCCTTGTCGTCCGGGTCGCGGGTCGCTTGGCCGACGAACCGGCCCGTCGTCCATCCCTGGAGCTCGAGGATCGACTGGATCGTCTGGATCGTGTCGCGGTACTGGGCGAAGACCAGGATCCGAGGCGGATGTACCCGGGGTCGGTCGAGGGTCTCCCGGACGAGCTCGACCAGCGTGTCGAGCTTGGGATGGGAGGACTCGCGGGACGACCGAAGGAACTCTTCGGCCTCCCGTCGGGCCGTGACCACCTCGGGTATCTTGAGGACGGCCGCGTCCCCCCGGCTCGGCTTCTCCTTGCCCGCGATCCGGTCCAGGTACTGGACGAACGGGGCGATCCCCTGGGTCTCGAGCCGCTCCTGGGCGTGGTGGAGGTGGAGCAGGACCAGCTGGTGGAAGAGCGGCCCGAACCGGCGGACCATCGGTCCGGGTCGGGCGAAGATCTCGGCTCTCAGGGCGATGAGGTCCTTGACCGATAGCGAACGAATCGGCTTCTTCCGCAGATAGCCCATCTTCTGCAGCTTGCGCGCAGTGGCATGCGCGGCGGTCTCGAGGAGCCCGCGGATCCGTTGGGCCTCGGGCGGGAGGTCGACCCACCGGTAGTCGATCTCGACAGGCTGGACGAACTCCCGGACCCCGTCGTCCTCCCGGCTCCGCGCCTCGATCCGTCCGACCCCGAGGTTGGCGACGACCTCCTCGATCCGTTCGTCTTTGCCGCCCGGCGAGGCGGTGAGGCCCAGGACCCGGCCGCCGTGGGGCCGGTCCGCGCGGTAGCGGGCGGCGAGGGGCACGTAGGCGTACTTCCCCACGGCGTGGTGGGCCTCGTCGAACACGACCAACGACACATCCGAGAGCCCGTAGCGCCCGGCGGCGAGGTCGTTCACGACGATCTCGGGGGTCGCGAAGACGACGTCGGCGGTCTCCCAGGCGCCTTCCCGGACGGGCCGCTTCACCGTCCCCGTGAACCGCGCGTACCGCAGTGGCGTGAGCCAACGGGTAAAGGAGTCGGCGTGTTGCTGGACGAGCGGTCGTGTCGGAGCGAGCACGAGGACCTTCTCGTCCGACCTTCGGAGCGCTTCGGCGGCGAGCAACGCGGCGATGATCGTCTTCCCCAAGCCCGTGGGGAGGACCACGAGCAGGTCCTCGGTGAGCCCGATGCGGGCCATATCGAGCTGGAAGGGCAGGGCCCGGACCTCTCCGGGCTTCACGAGGGGATGGACTACGTGGCCGTCGACGACCTCCCATGTGCCGGGGAGAGCCGGCGGGTGAGGGCGCCCGACCGGCGGTGGCTCCGCGACCGGGCCCGCACCGCCCGTGAAGTCGTCCAGGAGCCGCTGTCGGGGCAAGGAGAGCTACCTCGACCCGCCCAGCGACCGCGGTGCCTTAGGGGCTTTCCCCTCCCGCCGGCGTGCGTCAGAGGAAGCGGACGTCGCTCGGCAGCTCGCCCGCGTAGCGCTGGAATTCCGCCGGCCAGCCGGACCGGTCCAGGCCTTTCTGAGCGAGGAACGCGGTCAGCCACCGCTCGAGTCCGATGCCCGTGCAGCCCGACCAGAGCTCTCCCTTCTGCGCCTTGATCGAGAACGCCTTCGTGTACTTCTCGCCGACGATTGAGAGGTTCTGGAACTCGAGCCATTCCGACTGCTCGCGGGTTCCCCGGTAGGGAAGATAGGCTTCGAAATCGATTGTGCCCTTGACGCGAGCCTCCGCATCCTCGACCCCGACTCGGCCGCTCTGCTGCAGGTAGAACGGAGTGACCCAGGCGGTCCGCCATTCGAGCTCCAGGACGTCGTCGAACACGTGCCGGTACCGGGCGAGCAGCTGCTCCCGGAGGGCCAGCAGCTCCTCCCGCGCTCCGAGGAAGACCGGCTCGATCCGATGGAACTCGTCCACGCGCTCGAGCCCGTGGCGGCCGCCGCTCTCGTAGCGGTTCGACACGGCCGCTCGGTCGAAGATCTTGAGCGGCAAGCTTTCGGAGGCCAGGGTGCGGCCCGAGAGCCACCAGTAGGTCGTCGGGCACTGAGCGTAGCAGGAGACCGCCGTGGGCCGGGTGACCAGCCGGGCGAGCTCCTCCTCGGGAACCCGGCGTGTGATCTTCACGAGGTCAGTGAACCGCTCCCACGCGGCCGGGTCCCGCGTCTTCGGTTCGCAGACGTAGTAGAACTCGCCCGGCAGCCCCTCGAGGTGGCCGGTCCGTAGGAGGATATCGAACGAATCGTGGTGCGGTTGGACGACCTCTTGGAACCCCAGCGGCCGCAGCACCTCCTCGACCGCGACCCGCTCCATCGTCCGGAGGAGGTGGGCCGCGGTCGGCCCGAGGAACCACTTGCCCTTGGTCGGTCCCGATCGCACCCAGTGACGCTTCAGCATCTCCTCGGTCGGGTCACTACGGAAGAGGGGCTCCCGGGCGGGGCTCGAGGAGAGGAGCGACCAGAACTGCTCCTTGCCCTCGTACGTCTGGCGTCGCACCTTCTCCTGGACGAGCGCGACCGCGCGGTCCATCCAGTTGTCCCGCAGTCCCTCTTCGGGGAGGGCGGTTAGCGACAGGGTGGCCAGCGTTCCTTCCACGGTAAGGTGGTGTGGCAGGGGGAGAGTGATCTCCGCTTTCGGAGCCGCGTCCAGCGAGAACTCGGTCCGATACCGGGCCGCGACGAACGACCGGACCCCGACCCTAGCCGCGCGACCGAGCTCCTCGCTCAGGCGGCGAACGAACGCGAGCAACGCCTGATGGGGGCGGGGACCCGAGGACTCCAGGACGACACGGAGTCGCTCTCCTTCCAGTTTCCATTCCGCGAGACGGCCCTGCCCACGGACGCCGATCGTATGGGCGATGGCCTCGCTCGCGACGCGGGGGATGAGCTCGTCGGGATGGACGGACGACGGCAGGCTTCCACTGAGGGTCAGCTCGGCCTCGAGCCGATGCTCCATCGACCCGACGACCGGAAGGCGGGTTATAACCCTCGCCGCGGCCCTCCCCGAAAGCGACCCGACCGAGGTCCTCCGCGGGGCCGTCCGGTAGCCACCCTTTTAGCCGCCCCATTCTCCTGCGCTCCGGTTGAGGAGCCATGCCGGTCAAGGTCGAGGAATTCGGTCACTTCATCGACGGAAAATGGGTCGTCCCGGCCCGAGCGAAGCGGTTCGAGACCGTGAACCCCGCCACCGGCGAGAAGGTCGGGTCGTTCGTCGTCGGCACCCCGGAAGACGTGAGCTCGGCGGTCGCGGCGGCGGCGAAGGCGTTCCCGAGCTGGCGGGACACCCCCGCTCCGAAGCGGGGTGAGCTCCTCCTCGAGATCGCCCGAAAGATGCGGGCGGCGAAACCGGCCCTCGGGCGGGTCGTCACCCAAGAGATGGGCAAGGTGATCAGCGAGGCCCTCGGGGACGTTCAGGAATCGATCGACTTCATCGAGTACATGGCCGGAGAGGGACGCCGGCTCGCCGGCGAGACCATCCCGTCGGAGCTGCGGTCGAAGTTCTGCATGACGATCCGGCAGCCGAAAGGGGTCGTGGCGTGCATCACGCCGTGGAACTTCCCGACGGCAATCCCGAACTGGAAGATCGCTGCGGCGCTCATCACGGGGAACACCGTGGTCTTCAAGCCGGCCACGAACACGGCTCGTTGCGGAGCTGAGGTCGTCAAGATCTACGACGAGGCCGGGCTGCCTCCGGGGGTCCTCAACTTAGTGACCGGGTCCGGGAGCGTCGTGGGGAACGCGCTCGTCGCCGACCCGCGGATCCGGACGGTCTCGTTCACCGGTGGGGTCGAGGCGGGTCGGGAGGTCTACGTCCGGGGGGCCCAGGGCCTGAAGATGGTGCACCTCGAGCTCGGCGGGAAGAACCCGGTCATCCTCATGGACGATGCCGACCTTCCGCTCGCGCTTGACGGAGTCCTGTTCGGCGCCTTCGGCACGGCCGGCCAGCGCTGCACGGCGACCAGTCGGCTGATCGTCCACACGAAGGTCTACGACCGGTTCCTCGAGATGCTCACGGAGCGCCTGGGCCGGTTCCCGGTCGGCGACCCTCTTGACCCGAAGACCGGAATGGGACCGGTCGCATCGGCCGACCAGGAGCGGAAGATCCTCGAGTACATCGAGGTCGGGAAGAAAGAGGCGAAGCTCCGGTACGGCGGGCGCAAGCTGACGGGAGGAGCCTACGACCGTGGGTTCTTCCTCGAACCGACGATCTTCGAGACGAAGCATGGGACCCGGATCTCAAAGGAGGAGATCTTCGGCCCGGTCCTCTCCGTGATCCGCGTGAAGGACTACGAGGAGGCCGTGCGGGTCGCGAACGACGTCGACTATGGACTCTCCTCGTCGATCTACACGCAAGATGTGAACCGGACGTTCCGGGCGATCCACGACCTCGAGGCCGGGATCACGTACATCAACGCCCCCACGATCGGGGCGGAGGTCCAGCTCCCCTTCGGCGGGATCAAGAACACCGGGAACGGCGGCCGCGAGGCCGGCAGCGTGGCGATCGAGGAGTTCACCGAGATCAAGACCGTCTTCGTCGACTTCTCGAGCAAGCTCCAAAAGGCCCAGATCGACACCAACCCCCCTCCATGAGCCCCTACCGCGCCACCGACGAACAGCTCGACCGGGAGATCGTCACGCTCGAGCAGATCGCCCGGGTCCGGCTGCGACGTGCGAGCGCCGAGCTGAACGAGATCGACCGTGAGCTGCGCGAGCTCCGCAGGGAACGGGCCCGCCGGGCCGCGCGGGCCGCCGAGATGATCTCGACGGAGGCGCCCGCCACGGCCGAGGGGTCGACCTCCGATCGCTGACCGGCGAGATCAGAACGGGCCCGCGCCCGCGGGGTTGTCGAAGTTCGTGAGCAGCATCTGACCCCGCGGCTTGGGGCGACCTACCGGCGCGATGAGCGGGTCCTCTTCGAGGGCCGGCATCGTCTCGGAGATCGGAACGTCCACGATGATCTCCCGGGTCCGTCCTCCACGGCCCCGCGAGACGATCGTCGCGCGGATCAACCCGAGCGACTCAAGCTCGGAGACGTAGTTCGAGATAGAGCGGGCATGAAGCGGCTGGAGACCGAGACGCTCGGCGAGCCGTCGGTAGCTGTCGTACACCTCGCCGGTGAGGACACCCGTCCGCCGGCGCTCGAACGACTGGAGGATCGCGTAGAGGAGCACCTTGCAGTGGGGCGGGAGCGTGCGGCAGCAATCGATGATGATGTCCTGCTCGAGCCGGTTCTTCGCCTTGACAACGTGGTCGGGGGTGATCCGCTTCGCGTGGTCCCGCTCGGCCATCTCGGCGGCGAGTCGGAGGAGGGCGAGCGCACGGCGCGCGTCCCCGTTCTCGAGCGCCGCGTAGGCGGCGCACCGCTCGACGACGCCCGGGTCGACGACCCCATCTCGGAATGCCTCGCGGGCGCGGTCGCGTAGGATGTCCTGGAGCTGGGTGGCGTCGTACGGCGGGAAGAGGATCTTCTCCTCGTTGAGCCGACTGCGAACGCGGGCATCCAAGTGGTTCGTGAACTTGAGGTCGTTCGAGATCCCGATGATGGCGAGGCGGGCGTTCTCGAGCTCGGTGTTGATCTGGCTCAAGGTGTAGAGGATGTTGTCGCCGCTACGCGCCACCAACCGGTCGACCTCGTCGAGGACGAGGAGGAGGATGCCGCCCTTCGCGTCCATCATCCGTCGCATCCCACCCTGGACGCGGTCGAGCGACCAGCCCGTCGGGATCCGGTCGGCCTCGTTCTTCGCGAAGTGGTTGCCGATCGTCTGCAAGAGACTGTACGGCGTGTCGATGTTGCCGCAGTTCAGTGTGATGAACGAGATGTGCGAAGCAAGGTCAGTGCGCCGCTGGATGTCCTGCCGGACCTGGGCGACGACCGCGGTCTTGCCGGTACCGATCTTGCCGTAGATGAGGAGGTTCGACGGAAGGTCCCCGCGCAGCGACGGCGCGATGATCTCGGCGACCTGGCGGATCTGCTGCTCTCGGTGCGGGAGCCTGCTCGGGATGTACGAGTCCCTGAGGACCTCCCGACTGCCCCGGAACAGCTCGCTCTTCGAGGAGAGGATCGCGTCAAGGATCCCGCCGGTCGAGGAGGGAGGGGTTCCGGGCGCGGACGGTGCGGGGACCGGCATAGGTGCTCCCGCGCCTTCCGCGCCCGGGTGGCGGTCGCTGACGGGCGCGACCGCCGGATTCGTGGCTTGGCTGGTTTCGAGGGGTTCCGGCGCGTCGACCGGCTGATCTTCGTTAGCAGGTGACACCGTCGAAGCCTGCCCGGGCCTCGGGCAGCGGTGCGAGACGGGCGAGCCATATGTACCTTTTGCCGCGACGAGCCCCGGAGAGCGCGACGAACGCGACGAACGGCGTCGAATCGGTCTGGGAGGGCGGTTTCGGTCGCCCGAATCCATTTGAAGGAGCGCCGGTGTCGCCTGTACGATGCCGGAGCTGAGGTCGAGCGACCGTTCCGCGCTCGCTCCGACGGGGAATCCGGCCTTCCTCGGGACGAGCCGACGCCTTGCGCGCGGACCGGACTCCGAACCGACCTTGCCTCGGGGGAGTTAGTTAGGATGGTGCGCCTGCCCGACCCTTCGGCCCCGGTGGTTATCGTCAAGCTCGGTGGGAGCATCATCACGCGAAAGCGGGAGGTCGAACGGATCCGACCGAAGGTCCTTGCCCGGTTGGCCCGCGAGGTCGCCGAGGTCCGGGACCGCCGCGTGGTCGTCCTGCACGGCGCCGGTTCGTTCGGACACCCCGGCGCGAAGCGATTCGGGCTGGCCGTTCCCCCCGGCGAAGGCACCTCGGGAGCCGAACGGACCCGAGGCGCGGCGATCGTGGCCGCCGAGGTGCGCCGACTGCACCTCGCGGTCGTCCGCGAGCTGGTCCACTCGGGAGCCGTCCCGGCCTCCATCCCGATGTCGACCCATGCCCGCAACCGGGCCGGAGAGCTCGTCCACCTCGACCCCTCCCCCGTGAAAGCGGCCTTGGACGGAGGGTTCCTTCCCGTCTCCTTCGGCGATGTGGTTCCCGACGAAGCGTGGGGGTCGTCTATACTGAGCGCCGACACCATCGCGCTCGCGCTCGTCCCGGCCCTTCGGGCAGAGCGGGTCGTCTTCGTCAGCGACGTCGAAGGGATCCTCGAGGGACCGGCGGGACGTCGCCGGTCCGTGGTGCGGGAGGTCACTCCCGACACCGTCGCCGCGCTCCGCCCTCCTGCGGGAGCGGCGGACGTGACCGGCGGGATCCGAGGCAAGGCGACCGCGATGCTCGCCATCGCGGCCGCCGGCGCGGACGCAGGACTTATTAGCGGACTCACGGATGGAGCGGTCTCGCGCGCCATTCGGGGCGGGATGGGGTACGGGAGCTGGGTTCGTGCGAGATCCTCCTGATCCGTCCGAACCGGGCGGTCTCGACTTGAGCCACCGCAAGGCCGAACACGTCAGGGTCGTCCTGGGGAAGGACGTCGAGGGACGGTACCGGTACTGGAACGACGTCCAGCTCCTCCATCGCGCGCTCCCCGAGGTGGACTTCGAGGAAATCGACCCTTCCGTGACCCTGCTCGGCCATCGCCTCGCGGCGCCCATCGTCATCACCGGCATGACGGGGGGGTTCCCGGACGCGGCGAAGATCAACGAGAACCTCGCCCAGGCCGCCGCCGAGCTCGGGGTCGCGATGGGGGTCGGGAGCGAGCGCGCCGCGATCCTGAAGGGCCAGTACCCCGAGAGCTACTCGTGCGTGGCCCGCCACGCGGTACCCCTCAAGTTCGCCAACATCGGAGCCCCCCAGATTGTCCCCCAGAAGCCCGGGGACCGGGTGGTCGGGCCCGACGACGTCCGGGCCGCGATGGAGCTGATCCACGCGGACGTGCTTGCGATCCATCTCAATTTCCTTCAGGAGATCGTCCAGCCCGAAGGCGACCGACGGGCGAAGGGCTGCCTCGATCGGATCGGAGAGCTCGCCGCTCGCTTCCCCGTCCTCGTGAAGGAGACCGGGGCCGGTCTCTCCCGGGAGGTCGCGGAAGAGCTTCGCGCTCGTTCGGTGAAGGCGTTCGACGTGAGCGGCACGGGAGGCACCTCGTTCGCCGCGGTCGAGCATTACCGCGCGGTCGAGCAGGGGGACGAACGGCAGGCACGCGTCGGGAAGACCTTCTGGGATTGGGGGATCCCTTCCCCGATCTCGGTCCTCGAGCTCGTTCCTCTCGGCCTTCCGGTCATCGCGAGCGGAGGCGTGCGTTCGGGCCTGGACGTGGCGCGTGCGGTGGCGCTCGGAGCGACCGCCGCGGGTACCGCCGGTGGGATGCTGCGGGCCGCGGCCACCGACTTCGCGCAGACCCGCAAGGAGCTCGAGTTCCTGATCCACGAGCTCAAGGTCGCCATGTTCCTCACGGGGTCGAGGACGGTCGCCGACCTCCAGAAAGCGCCCTACCTCCTTACCGGCGAGAGTCGCATGTGGCGCCGTCGGTAGCCGCCCCCACCCCCGAGGAGATCCACCGAGCGAAGCTCGCGGGATTGCGGACGGCCGGCTTGAGCGGTCCCCTGCCTTCGAACGTCGACTGGGTAGCGGCCCTCCCTCCGGAGGAACGGGCTCGGTACGACGGCTCCGTTCGCCGCAAGCCCTCCCGCACGCTCTCCGGGGTCGCCGTCGTCGCGGTCAAGACCGCGCCGGCTCGGTGTCCGCACGGACGGTGCACTTACTGCCCCGGAGGTCTCGAGAACGGGAGCCCACAGAGCTACACCGGGGAGGAGCCGTCGGCCCTTCGGGGGGCGCAGTTCCACTGGGATGCTCGGGCGATCGTCCACCATCGGGTCGAGACACTGGAAGCGATCGGCCACTCGACCTCCAAGATCGAGGTGATCGTGATGGGGGGGACGTTCCCCTCCCGCCCCCGGTCGTACCAGGAGGAGGTCTTCCGCGGCGTTTACGACGGCCTCAACGGGACGTCCTCCACCTCGCTCTCGGATGCTCAGGCCCAGAACGAGAGCGCGCTCCACCGGGTCGTGGGGCTGACGGTGGAGACCCGACCGGACTGGTGCGGCGGTGAGGTCCTCCCGTTCCTCCTCGATGCGGGGGTGACGCGGGTCGAGGTGGGCGTCGAGTGCCTGCACGACGAGGTCCTCGAGGCCGTGGGACGGGACCACTCGTCCCAGGATGTGGCCCGCGCCACGCGAGAAGCTCGAGACCGCGGCCTCAAGGTCTGCTACCACCTCATGCTCGGGCTGCCGGGAATGGACCCGGGCTCGGACCTCGCCGACTTCGAGCGGCTATGGAACGACACCGACTACCGTCCGGACCTCCTCAAGATCTACCCGACGCTGGTGATTCCCGGAACCCCACTCTACGACGATTGGCGCGCGGGCCGCTACCAGCCGTACGACACCGAGGTAGCGGCGGAGCTCTTGGCCCGGATGAAACGACGCCTCCCGCCGTGGGTCCGGATCCAGCGCATCCAGCGGGACATTCCCGCGCGCCTGATCGCGGCCGGGGTCCGGTCGAGCAACCTTCGCGAGAAGGCGTTCGCTCGCCTCCGGGACGAGGGGGCCCACTGCCGGTGCCTGCGCTGCCGGGAGGCGGGTCGCCGGGCGACGCCACCACCGGA
The DNA here is from genome assembly GCA_052326485.1 of Thermoplasmata archaeon. Taxonomy (GTDB): domain Archaea; phylum Thermoplasmatota; class Thermoplasmata; order Lutacidiplasmatales; family UBA184; genus Lutacidiplasma. The sequence continues at coordinate 138,661 of JBKQMS010000009.1, forward strand.
CGCGTTCGAGCTGACCGAGACCGAGTACGGAGCGGCGGGTGGCCGTGAACGGTTCTTCGCATGGGAGGACCCCGTGACGGACACGGTGGTCGGGTTCCTTCGGCTTCGCTTCCCTTCGGACGGCACCGCAGGAGGCCTCGACGCCCCCGTCATTCGAGAGCTCAAGGTGGTGGGGACCGAGGTCCCGGTCGGGCGCGAAGGGTCGCGGCCGAGCGAGTACCAGCATCGCGGTTTTGGAGCGGCCCTGCTCGAGGTCGCGGAAGGGCGCGTTCGGGCGGAGGGGTTCCGGCGCGTCTACGTCACGAGCGCGGTCGGTACTCGGGAGTACTACCGGCGTCGGGGGTACGAACGGGCCGGCCCGCACATGGCGAAGAGTCTTTTCGCCGGGCACAATCTCTGACGAGGCCGTGCGACAGTTTCGCTTTCCGCCGGTCGCGCAACCCTTAAACCCACCCCCGGCTCCGCCGACAGAAGGAAGCCTCCATGGACCGGAACATCCAGGTTGAACCACTGCGCACCGTCCACATCGAGGAGCAAGGGATCGAACTCGTCGAGCGGAAGGGTCTCGGGCACCCCGACTCGATCGCCGACGGGGTCTCGGAATCGGTGAGCCGCGCGCTCTGCCGGCTCTACTTGGACGAGTTCGGGAGGATCCTGCACCACAACACGGACGAGACCCAGGTGGTCGGGGGAGGCTCTGAGCCGAAGTTCGGGGGAGGCCGGGTCACGAGCCCGATCTACATCCTCCTCGTTGGACGGGCCACCACGGAGGTCAACGGGGAGAAGCTCCCGTACCGGGACGTCGCCGTCGAGGCCGCCCGGAAGTACGTCCAGTCGGTCTGCGCTCACCTCGACATCGACAAGCACGTCGAGTTCGACTGCAAGATCGGCCAGGGGTCGGTCGACCTGCGGGGGGTCTTCGAGCAGAAGGCGGTCCTCTCGAACGACACCTCTTTCGGGGTCGGGTTCGCTCCCCTCTCGGATACCGAGCGGCTAGTGCTCGAGAGCGAACGATTCCTCACGCTGAAGCTCAAGAAGAAGCTCCACGCCCTCGGGGAGGACGTCAAGGTGATGGGGTACCGCCAGGGCGAGGCGATCCACCTCACCGTCGCGGCCGCTCTGATCGACAGCGAGCTCAAGGACGCCCGGGAGTACGCCTCCGCCTGCCAGGAGATCCACGACCAGCTCGCCGAGCAGGCCGCGAAGCTCACCCGGCGCAAGGTGACGATCGACGTCAACACGGCCGACGACCCCGAGCTCGGGCGCTACTATCTCACCGTCACCGGCCTTTCGATGGAAGCCGGGGACGACGGGTCCGTGGGACGGGGGAACCGCGCGAACGGCCTCATCACCCCCTGCCGCCCGATGAGCCTGGAAGCGTCCGCCGGGAAGAACCCGGTCAACCACGTCGGGAAGATCTACAACCTGCTCGGCAACCTGATCGCGAACGACATCGTGAAGGAGGCCGGCGGCGACGTCCGGGAGGTCCACGTCCGCATCCTCTCCCAGATCGGGAAGCCGACCGACCAGCCCCAGGTCGCCTCGATCCAGATCCTGCCCGCGACCGGCGTGAAGCTCGCGAAGGTGAAGCCGAACGCCGAGACCGTGGCGGAGAAGTGGTTCGATGACATCGATTCGATCCCGCGGCTCCTCCTGACCGGAAAGCTATCGGTCTTCTAGGGGTCAGGCCCTCCGGGGCGTTCGTGCGGGTCTACGTCGAGTCGTTCGGGTGCTCCCAGAACCGGGGCGAGGGGGCCGGCATCGCCCGGGAGCTTTCCTCCCATGGGCACGGGCTCGCCCACGACCCTTCGGAGGCGGACGTCGGGATCCTGGTCACCTGCGGGGTCATCGGCCCCACCGAGGGTCGGATGGTGCGCCGATGGAAGGCGCTCTCAGCCTGCCTACCTCGCGTGGTCGTGACCGGCTGCCTCGTCCCCCTCCGCACCGACCTCATAAGCGGACCGGGTCGTGAGCGCACGACGTTCGTTCCGATCCGAGAACAAGACCGCATTCCCGAGCTGCTCGACACGTGGTCCAGGGCCCCATCGGAGGCGCCCTCCGTGCTCCCACCCGCGACCGAACCCCCGGCGCTGCCCCTCATGGCCGAGGAGGTGATCATCGCCCAGGGATGCACGAGCGCTTGCGCCTACTGCTTCAGCCGCCTCGCTCGCGGCCACCTCACGAGCGTGCCTATCCCCGACGTTGTGCGACGGGTCCGCGAGGCAATGACCCGGGGGGTCCGGGAGGTCCGCCTCACCGGTCTCGACACCGCGGCGTGGGGCGAGGACCTCCCGGGGCCGGAACGGCTCCCCGACCTCCTCCGAGCGGTTTCGGCCGTCCCGGGCGGATTCCGCGTCCGGGTCGGGATGATGAGCCCCCAAAGCTTGGAACCGCTGCTGTACCGGTACTTGGACGCGCTCGCCGAGGGGTCGGCCTACCGGTTCCTCCACCTGCCGCTTCAGAGCGGCTCTGACAGGGTGCTCGACACGATGCGAAGGGGCTACTCGGCCGACCTGTTCCGAAGGCAGGTCGACGTCGCCCGCCGACGTCTTCCGGACCTACATCTCGCGACGGACGTCATCGTCGGCTTTCCCGGCGAGACGGAGGAAGATTTTCGGGCGACCGAGACGTTGCTCGAGGAGACGGGCCCCGAGACGGTGAACGTCACCCGGTTCTCTTCCCGTCCCGGGACCCCCGCCGCCCGTCTTGCGGGCCTGCCCCCGCGGGTGGCGAAGCGGCGGTCCCGGGACCTGGCCACGCTGCGCCATCGGATCTCGCGAACTCGGCTCGAAGGATGGATCGGGACCCGGGCCGTCGGTCGGGTCCTCGAGCACGGACCGGGGGGTAGCTCCGTCGCTCGGCTCGGGAACTACCTTCCGGTCGTTCTCGACCGTCGGCCGCCGCTCGGGTCCGATGTCGAGCTCCGGGTCGAGGGCGCTCGGTCGACCTACCTGCTCGGAACCCCCCTCTAGTCTCGTTCTAAATACCCGACCGACCCCTAGTTGGTTGGCTCAGCGCCCCTCTTCACCGAGGCCGGGCTTAGGAGAATCCGGGGAAGACATGGTGACCACCCTCGAGATCGAGCTCA